>JAGRGB010000130.1 GCA_020445745.1 Rhodocyclaceae bacterium
AACTCGCCCTCGCCCTCCTTCATCGAGATCGAGTTGACGATGCCCTTGCCCTGGACGCACTTCAGCCCCGCCTCGATGACGCTCCACTTGGAGGAGTCGAGCATGATCGGCACGCGCGAGATGTCCGGCTCGGAAGCGATCAGCTTGAGGAACTTCTCCATCGCGGCGAGGCTGTCGAGCATCGCCTCGTCCATGTTGATGTCGATCACCTGGGCGCCGTTGTCGACCTGCTGGCGCGCCACCGACAGCGCGTCGTCGAAGCGACCCTCGAGGACCATCCTGGCGAACACCTTCGAGCCGGTCACGTTGGTGCGTTCGCCGACGTTGACGAACAGCGACTGCGGCCCGACGTTGAAAGGCTCCAGGCCCGATAACCGCAACCGGGGCTCGATCCTGGGAAGCGAACGCGGGCGGAGATCGGCCACCGCCCCGGCGATCGCCGCGATGTGGGCCGGCGTGGTGCCGCAGCAGCCGCCGACGATGTTGAGCAGGCCGGCGCGGGCCCAGTCGCCGATTTCGCCGGCCAGTGCGTCGGGCGTCTCGTCGTAACCGGTCGGCGACAGCGGATTGGGCAGGCCGGCGTTGGGGTGGGCTGAGACGAAGCAGTCGCAGACCTTGGCCAGTTCCTCCACGTACTGGCGCAGCTCCCGCGCGCCGAGCGCGCAGTTGAGGCCGAACGAGATCGGCTGCATGTGGGCCAGCGAGTTCCAGAAGGCCTCGGTGGTCTGGCCGGAGAGGGTGCGGCCGGACGCGTCGGTGATGGTGCCGGAGATCATCACCGGCAGCCTGCGACCCAGCGCCGCGAAGACCTGTTCGACCGCGAATACCGCAGCCTTGGCGTTCAGGGTGTCGAAGATCGTCTCGATCAGCAGCAGGTCGGCGCCACCCTCGATCAGGCCACCGGCCGAATTCGCGTAGTCCTCCACCAGTTCGTCGAAGCGGATGTTGCGGAAACCGGGGTCATTGACGTCCGGCGAGATCGACAAGGTGCGGGACGTGGGCCCCAGCACGCCGGCACAGTAGCGCGGCCTGTGCGGATCGACGGCAGTGAATTCGTCGCACAGTTCGCGCACGATGCGCGCACCGGCGACGTTGATCTCGTGGGCCAGTTCACCAAGTCCGTACTCGGCCTGGGACACCCGGGTGGCGTTGAAGGTACAGGTCTCGATGATGTCGGCGCCTGCCTCCAGATAGGCGCGGTGGATGCCGGCGACCGCGGCGGGGCTGGTCAGAACCAGCAGGTCGTTGTTGCCCTTCAGGTCGCGCGGGTGGTCACGGAGGCGCTCGCCACGATAATCCGTTTCGCTCAACCCGAGTTGTTGGATCATCGTGCCCATCGCGCCGTCCAGTACCAGGATGCGCTCGGCGAGCAGGCGCCGCAGTTCCTCGCTTCGGTCGGCTTGCATGTTCGGTCCTCGAAATTCCGTTGTTCGGCGCCGCAGCCGCGGACACGAAAAACGGCGCGGCAAACCGGCTGGGGTTTGCGAGCGCCGTTGTTCGGTTGCTGAGCCTGGCCCCGGGATTCACCACCCGCCACGGGTCGCAGCGCTCCTCAGCAGAAGCCGGAATTCTAGCCCGGATTCCTCGCCCGGTCACGGCGCACCGGGGTCAGGCGGAAGGGGCCACCCGAAGCGCACGTTTTCCACGACTTGTTGCAATAATGGGCAGCCGGCGCCCCCTTCGCCCGCATCAGGCTCACCCAATCAACCCCGCTCGACAGGAGAGATCCCATGACAATGATTCGTATCGCCGGCGTCGCCACGGCGGCAATGCTGGCCTCGCTGCCGGCCCTGGCCGCCGGCGTCAGCTTCGTCAGCCCGGCCGACGGCGCCCGGGTGCCGACCGAATTCAAGGTGGAGATGGCCGTGGACGGCATGACGGTGCATCCAGCCGGTGAACCGATGGCAGGCACCGGGCATCACCATCTGATCATCGACGGCGAGCCGATCGCCGAAGGCTCGCCGGTTCCTGCCGACGACCACCATCGCCATTTCGGCAAGGGTCAGACCGAAACCACGCTCAAGCTGTCCCCCGGCAGCCACACGCTGACCCTGCAGTTCGCCGACGGCCAGCACCGCTCCTACGGCCCGGCGATGAGCAGCACGATCACCGTCGTCGTCGAATAGCGCCGCCGGCCACCGCGTCACCCGCCGGCGCGGGTGCTGCGGCCGGGCCACGGCTGCCCCGGATCGGGACCCGGATCGAACTCCGGATAGTCGAGTTGGCGGAAGATGTGCTCTTCGCATTCGCGCAGCCGGCGGGTGACTTCGCGACCCATGTTCATCTGGATCAGGGCGAACTGCTCCAGGTCGCGCTGGTAGAGTTCGTGGAGCGAGGCCGAATCGATCTCGATCAGGCTGACGTGGCTCAGCGCGAGCGCCGATGCACTGCGCGGCATCAGGTCGAACAGCGCCATCTCGCCGATGCAGTCGCCCTCGCGCAAGGTGTTGATCAGGTACTGGCGATCACCGTGGGCCTTCAGCACCGCGATCTCGCCACGCTCGATGACGTACATCGAACCGATCGGGTCTCCCTCGTGCATCAACCAGTCGCCGGCACGCAGTGTCATCGTGCGGCCCTTCGACAACAGGAAATCGATGATGTCCTCGCGAATCGCGCCGAAGATCGGCACCTCGCGCAGCAACTGGGCATGCTCGGTCACGTCGTCCTCCTGGCCGTTCGGCCGCTTTTGCCTTGAGCATAGCCGATCGCGCGACGAAGCATGCTGCCCGCACGATGCGTCCGGCCTGATGACCATGGCCTGATGACGGATCACGTCCAAAGCTTCCCGGCGCTGGTCGACGACGCATCGCGCATCCTGATTCTCGGCAGCATGCCCGGGCGGCTGTCGCTCGCGCGGGTGCGCTACTACGCCCATCCGCGCAATGCTTTCTGGCCGATCATGGCGTCGCTGCTCGGCTTCGCCGACGACGCCCCGTACCCGCTGCGCTGCCGCGCGCTGCTCGCCGGTGGCGTCGCGCTGTGGGACGTGATGGCCAGTTGCCGGCGCCGAGGCAGTCTCGACGCCGACATCGACGAGGCCAGCATCATCGCCAACGACATTCCCGCCCTGCTGCGCGGCCACCCGGCGATCACCGCGATATTCTTCAATGGTGCCAAGGCCGAACAAAGCTTCCGGCGCCATGTCGCGGCGGCGCTCGATGCACGCGGCGCGGCGCTGCCCAGGCTACGACTGCCATCCACCAGTCCGGCCCATGCCGGCATGAGCACAGCAGCCAAGTGCCGCATCTGGCACGCCAGCCTGTCGGCCGCGCTCGCCAGCGCGGGACGATGAATGCCGCGACACGGGACGACCGCCCGGCCGCGGCGAATAGGGTTGATCCCAATATCAGACACGCGCACCGGGTGTGACCATGCTCCGGTTTGCAAACGCCGGACGCTCCGTTGCTCGAAGTCCTGAAGGTCACGTTCCCGTTCTTCGCCCTCGTCCTATGCGGCTATCTCGCCGTGCGGCGCGCGATGCTGCCGCAGACGGCGATCCCGGGCCTGAACAGCTTCGTGCTGTTCTTCGCCCTGCCTTGCCTGCTGTTCCGCTTCGGTTCCGAGACGCCGATCGCGAATCTGCTCGACCCGGTCGCTTTCGGCATCTATCTGGCGAGCGCGCTGGTTGTCGTCGCGCTGACGCTGGTGTTCACCCTGGGCGGCCGGATCGGCTGGAACGACGCGTCCTTCGGCGCGCTGACTGCCGCGTTTCCGAATTCGGGCTTCATGGGAGTACCGCTGCTGGTGACGCTGCTGGGCGAGCGCGCGGCGGCGCCGGTGATCGTCACGATCGTCGTCGACCTGATCTTCACCACCTCGCTGTGCATTGCGCTGTCGCGCCTGGGCGACGACGCCGCCGGCGCGCGGACCGGGGTGCTTCGGGCGCTACGGGGCGTGCTAGGCAACCCGATGCCGTGGGCGATACTCTTCGGCGGCCTGTTCTCGGCGATGCATTTTCAGCTCTACGGGCCCCTCGACAAGACCATCGGCCTGCTCGCCAATGCCGCGTCGCCGGTGGCACTGTTCTCGATCGGTGCGGTGCTCGCCCGTTCCCGGATGGCCGCCCGCAAGCGCACGCCGTGGCGGGACTACGTGCCGGTGGCGATCATCAAGTTGTTCCTGCATCCGCTGCTGGTGCTGTTGATGTCTGCCGCCGCGCACCACGCCGGTCTGGCACTCGAGACGCCCACCATCGTCGCGCTGGTGCTGGTGGCGGCGCTGCCCAGCGCGAGCACCGTGACACTGCTGGCCGAGCGCTACGGTGCCGACAGCGGCCGGATCGCCCGCATCATCCTGGTGTCGACGGCGGTGTCGTTCCTGAGCTTCTCGGCCTGCGTCGCGCTGCTGACCTAGCAGGCCGCCGGCGACCCTACTTGGTGCAGCCGACCCGCAACATGGATACGCCGACCGGCTGGTACATGCCGTGGCGGGTGATGAACTCGCGCTGCACGCGATAGGCCTCGAGTTCCATGTCGATCGCCGCGGAGCAATCGAGGATCTCGCCGAAGGCGGCGCCCCTGGCCGGAAAGCCGCCGTTGCGTTGCGTGCCTTGCAGGTAATGCACCATTTCATGGACCACCACCGACGCCGCCAGCACGCTCTGTTCGGGATCCATGTCCTGGTCCACATAGACCTCGCGACCACCCGCGTACCAGCCATAGACCTTGCACTCGCGACCATTGCAGGCGTTGTCGACGAAGAATTGGTGGGGTACCCGGACGACGGTGGGCGACTCGGCGGGCAGGGGCAGACCGGACAGGCTCACGGCCCATGAGAACAGTGCGGCATACAAGGCATCCATGATCGATTCCTCAGCAGGATTACAATGTGGCACGCCCGCCGCGATCGGCGGGATCTTGCCCTTGCTGACGCAATGCAATATCCCGGCCAGCCGTCGCCGACCTCATCCGGGAATCCGCGCAACAGTCCCAGGGATCAGCACATTGCGCCAGAGCCCTGGCCGCTGGCGGGGCGCAGCCCGACGCCGGGGTCCGGCGAGACCAGCACCATTTTGGTGCATGCGCCCCGATATTGTGCTGCATTGCAGCACATCATGCCCCAGCCCGGATCATCCCGTCTCCGCACTCGTCGCCGGCAGGCGCGACGCGAGGAAGGCCAGCAAGTCGTCGATGAAGCGGTCGGCGCGCCACAGGTGGGGCGAATGGTCGACGTCCTCGTAGACCTCGAGCCGCGCGTCCCTGATCGCGTCGCGCACGTAGGCGGCGGTGTCGACCGTGTAGAAATTGCTCCGCCCGCCATGGACCAGCAGCACCGGCACGTCGATCGCCGGCAGGACGTCGCGGTAATCGGCTGCCGTCAGGCTCGCCCAGCAGTCGATCAGCGGCTTCGGCGCCAGCCGGCGGATGCGCTGGCGGACGGTCGCGATGCCGTCACCGTTGTCGAGATAGCGCCGCCGTGCGCGCGGATCGAGGCCGTCGGCCACCAGACGCAGCACCGCCTCGGCGAAGTCCCTCTCCAATGCGCGCATGAAGACGGCGTTGCGCTGCCAGTCGAAGTCGCCATAGATGCCCTTGTCCCAGCCGTCGTCGGTCACCAGCTTGGGTGACTGATCGATGATCACCGCGGCAGCGGCGCGTGCGCTGCCGAAGTCGCGCAGGTACTGCCAGAGGGTCAGCGCCCCCATCGAATGACCGATCAGCGTCACCTCGCGCAGGCCCAGCTGCGACATCAGGTTGTCCAGATCCCGCGCCATCCGCTCCACCGTGGCGACCGTCCCGGTCCGCAACGGGTGGCCGCCGTGGGCGCGCGCATCCCAGCGCAGCACCCGGTAGCGCCCGGCGAGGGTATCGATGAACGGGTTCCAGTCGCGGTGGGTCGAGGTCCAGCCGTGCAGCAGGATCAGGGGCAGGCCCTCGCCGTCGTCACGAAAACGGATGATCTCGCCGTCGTCGGCGATGAAGGAGTCCATCGGGGGCTACCTCTGTCTGCAGCTTGTGCGGTGCAGTATAAAGGCATGCGGACCGCCTGACAGCTGCCCAACGCACGTCGCCCGGGCCGCCTCCCTTCCCAGCGCCGGGATTCGTCGCCGCCCCTGCGCATCCGTTGCCGGGCCCGCGAGCTGGCGAGCCGATCGAATGCCGCGTGCCGATTCGCTAGTCGAAGCCGCCGTCGTACGGATAGATGTAGGTCTGACTGGTGCGCCGCACGATGCCGTCGCGGAAATGGACGTTGAAGCGGGTTTCGATACCGGGGCCGGTATTCTCGATGTTCCAGTCCCACACTTCCTCGTCGGACAGCACGAAGTACTCGACCGATCGGTGCACGCCGAGGCGCCGGCTGACCTCGGCCCGGTTCATGCCCGGCTCGATCGTCAACCGGTTGCCGAGCGACAGCGCATCGCTGACCCCGAGCAGGCGGCCATCGGCGCCGAGCTTGACCATCCAGCACACGGTGCCCCAGGGCTGGGTCGCGTATTCCAGGGTGGTGCCGCCGTCGGCATCCTGCCAGCGCCGTGTCGGCGCACCGACGGTGGCCAGCACCTCGGTCTCGGTCGCCCGCCCGATCGGAAGGCCGAGCAGCGGCGGACGGTAGGCACAGGCGACGAGCACGAGACTCAGGCACAGTGCAGGCAGTTTCCAGTTCATCGGCGGCTCCTCGATGTCGCCGCGGTGTGCAGAACCGCGTGCGATGCTGATGGTCGGATTCCTCGCTCACCCGGTAGACAGCGCCGCTCGGGATTGCATTCCCGAGGCCCTGCCGTCACCGTCGGGGCAGCCGAAGGAGGGCGCGGCAGATGGCAGGATCCAGCGATGCGGACGGGGGCGGGCCGACCACCCGGCGCAAGTCGGCGGGCGGATCGCAGCGGCGGCGGACGGCCTGGCTCGGCGTCGCCGCCGGCGAGTTCTACACGACGCTGCTGTCGGCGCTGCTGTTCTGCGTGCTGCTGGCCAGCTACTACCTGCTGCGCCCGCTGCGCGACGAACTCGCGGTCCATGGCGGCACGGGCCAGTTGGCATGGACCTTTACCGCCACCTTCGCGGTGATGCTGCTCGCGGTGCCGCTGTTCGGATGGCTGCTCAGCCGCTTCCCGCTGGCGCGGGTGCTGCCGGGGATCTACCTGTTCTTCGCCGCCAGTCTGCTCGCCTTCGCCGCGTCGCTGGCGCTGCCGGGTACTTCGGCGCTGGCCGGACCGGCCTTCTTCGTCTGGGTCAGCGTGTACAACCTGTGTGTGGTATCGGTGTTCTGGTCGCTGATGGCCGATCTGCACGCGCCCCAGGCCGCGGCCCGCCTGTTCGGCCTGATCGCCGCCGGCGGCAGCATCGGCGCGGTCACCGGGCCGCTGCTGGCGATCGCGCTGATCGAACACCAGGGGCGCGGCGTCCTGCTGCCGGCCGCGGCTGCGCTGCTCACCGTCGCGGCGATCCTGCTGGTGGCGCTGCGCCACCACGGCGATCCGCAGGGCGCGCGAAAGCCCCTCGGCGGCCATCCGCTGCAGGGCGTGCAGGCGGTGCTGCGGCAGCCCTACCTGCTCGGCATCTGCGGCTGGCTGCTGCTCTACAGCGGCACCTCGACCCTGCTCTATTTCAGCCAGACCGAGATCGTGGGGCAAGCGATCGCCGACCGCAGCGCGCGCACCCAGCTGTTCGCGGCGATGGACCTGACGGTCAACACCCTGTCCCTGCTCGGACAAGTCCTTCTCACCGGTCGCGTGCTCAGCCGCTTCGGCAGCGGCAGCGGCCTCGGCGTGCTGCCAGTGGTCAGCATCATCGGCTTCGCGCTGCTGACGCTGTCGCCGACGCTGGCGGTGATCGTCGGCGTCCAGGTGATGCGCCGCGCCACCAACTTCGCGTTCGCCCGGCCGGCGCGCGAGACGCTCTTCACGGTGGTCGGTCGTGACGAGCGCTTCAAGGCCAAGAACCTGATCGACACCGTGGTCTACCGTGGCGGTGACGCCCTGAGCGGCTGGCTGCACAGCGCGCTGCAGGCTCTCGGCCTGGCGGTCGCCGGCATCGCCGGCCTCGCCCTGCCGCTGGCGGCCGCGTGGCTGGCCCTGTCGGCCGCTCTAGGTCGCGGCCATCGACGACGCAGTCGACAATCGGAGAACACGTCATGAACGACCGGAAAATCTCCGCATCGCGCCGCCGCAGCCTCGGCATCCTCGTCGCGGCCGCCCTCGGTGGCACCGTCCGTCTGCCCCAGGCTGCCGACCCGGTACGACGACCGTTGGCGAGCCGGCCGATCCCGTCCACCGGCGAACCCCTGCCGGTGATCGGCCTCGGCACCTACCGCAGTTTCGACATCGGTGATTCCGAGGCTGAAAGCGCGCCGCTGCGCGAGGTGCTGCGCCGCTTCGTCGCCGGCGGCGGCCGGCTGATCGACAGCTCGCCGATGTACGGGCGCTCGGAGGCCACGATCGGCCGGCTGGCCGGCGAGCTCGGGGTCGGCGACCGGCTGTTTCATGCGACCAAGGTGTGGACCCGTGGTCGCGACGACGGCATCGATCAGATGGCGCGCAGCTTCGCCCGCATGGGCGTCGAACGGATGGACCTGATGGAGGTGCACAACCTGCTGGACGTCGACACCCACCTGGAGACCCTGCGCGCCTGGAGGCGCGAGGGCCGGATCCGCTACCTCGGCGTCACCCACTACCACGCCGGCGCCTACGGCGAACTCGCCTCGGTGCTCGAGCGCGGCAACATCGACTTCGTGCAGCTCAACTTCTCGATCGGCGAACCCGAAGCCGAACGTCACCTGCTGCCGCTGGCGCGCGATCGCGGCATCGCCGTCATCGTCAACCGGCCGTTCGCCAAGGGTGCGCTGTTTCGATGGGTGCGCGGACGCGCCGTGCCGCCGTGGGCGGCGGACTACGGCGCCGCGAGCTGGGCGCAGCTGTTCCTGAAATTCATCCTCGGCCACCCGGCGGTGACCTGCGCGATACCGGCCACCGGCAACCCGGAGCATCTGCTCGACAATCTTGCCGCCGGCGCCGGCCCGCTGCCGGATCAGGCGGGTCGACGGCTCATATCGACCCGGCTCGCCGATCTGTAGCGCGCCGCGCGCCTCAGCGCGCCGGGACGATGCGGAACGGCAACGGCGCCTCGGCCGGTGGATGCGCGTCGTCGAAGGCCATCGCCCGGTCGACGGCCGGCTTCATCGCGTCGAACAGACTGGCCGGAATGTCGAGCGCGACCATCGTCGCCGGGTCCACCCGGAGATTGGCGATCAGTTGCTCGGGTCCGTCGCTGCGTTCCAGCCAGAGCGTGAAGCTGGCATAGTCCTTCGCCGCCACCGCGGCACAGTTGAACGACATCGCCAGCCAGCTGACCCCGGGAACGAAGGAACGCTCGTAGCCGTCGAGCGGCAGCGAACTGTAGGCACCGGCAGCGTCCTGGTTGACCGTGGTGGCGGACGCCAGCGGTGCCGCCGCCATGCGCAGCAGCGCGCGATTGGACAGCGCCATGGTGCGCTGACCGATCGCACCGCGCAGCGTACGAGCCGGTTTGACGATGAACGCGTAGGGCGCCACGTCCCGCCTCGACAGCGCGTTGGACATCGCCGGCGCGTCGCCGAGGCGGATCGGCGCCGCGTCGTCGACGAAGGCATGCAACACGCACAAGTGCCGGCCCTTGACTCCGGTCTTCAGCTCGATCGCGGCCCCGAGCAGCGGCTCGCGGGTGTCGACGGCGCGCTCGACCGGCAATCCGAACAGTTCGGCCAGCCGCCCGCCATAGATGAAACCGGTCTCCATCACGTCTCCCGAAACAGTGTTGCGCACGACCCTCGGGTCACGGCCTGGTTCACCGGCGCAGGCTGCCGTCGCCAGCAGCACCGGCAGCGACAGGCACGCCAGCAACGCCCGCACAGGGGCGATGCGGCCCACCTAGACCCACTCCAGGTCGCGACAGTACTCGGCATGGCCGGTCAGCGCGGACACCAGGCGATCGATGCCGTGGGCGCGCAGCGCGACCGTGGCACCGACACCGATGCCGGCCGCCACCGGTCCGGCCAGCGCCCCGGCGAGCACGCCGACGCCGGCAGCCACGAGACCGTCCTTGGCGCCCAGCACGCGTATCCGCTGGACGCTGCCTGCCGCCCCCATGTGCGCGCCGGTGCCGCGGCTGACCACGTCGAAATAGGCACACACGTGCAGAACCTTGCGACGCTCGTCGGCCGTTGCCGCCAGACCACCCTCCTTGCGCTGCAGGTCGCCGAACGCACGCGCCATGCCCGGCGCGTTGAAGGTGACCACCGGATCGCCGTGCTCCTTGCCGAGCATCGACGCCAGGCCGCCGCCGAGGGAATGGCCCGTCAGATAGGTCGCGTCCGGATCGACGAATTGCGCGGCGAGGCCGTAGGCGGTGCGGGCGACGCGATACTGGTTGGGCATCCGTCCGAGTGCGAGCTGGGCGTCGGAATGCAGATCGTCGGCCTCGGTCGGGTCGGTCCCGGCGATCACCAGCGCGTACTCGCCGACGCTGGCCTTGTGGTAGATCGCACTGCGGAAGCCGCTGCCTTCCTCCTTGTAGGGCAGGCCGAAGCGCAACCAGCCCTCGCACGCCTGGGCATCGTTGTAGACCGCCGCCGAAAGCTTCGCGAGTTCGAGCACGCTGGCCATCGCCATCCTCCTCAGTCATCCAATCCGCAGCGGCAGAGCCTAGCACGACCGCCGGCACCGCCCCGTGACTAGGTCGACAGCTCGACCATCGCGCTCCACAGCAGCACCGCAGCGGCAATCAGGCTGCCGGCAGCGATCACCATCGCCAGCGCGCCGACCCGCGGATCGTGCCTGCGGCAGTAGGCCGCGCGGCGCTGACGGGCAATGATCGCGATGGCCAGGGAGCCGAAGCCGAGGCCCGCCGCCAGCAGCAGGACCGGGTTCATCGAGGGCGCCGCTGGCCGCCGTGGCGGAGGCCACTGCCGCTGTGCCGGGCAGCCGCCGGCCTGCTTTCGGCGACGCGTGGCCGCGGCACCAGATGGCGGGGACCGTTGCCGATCAGGTCGGCCCGCCCCATGCGCTTCAGCGCCTCGCGCAGCAGCGGCCAGTTGTCGGCATCGTGGTAGCGCAGGAAGGCCTTGTGAAGGCGCCGCTGACGTCCACCGCGCACGATCGTGACCGGCTCGCCGCCGCGGCGAAGCGACCTCAGTGGGTTGCGCCCGCTGGCCCACATCGCAGTGGCAAGCGCCATCGGCGTCGGCAGGAAGTTCTGCACCTGGTCGACGCGGAAGCCGTTGGCCTTCAGCCACAGCGCCAGGTTGAGCATGTCCTCGTCGCTGGTGCCCGGATGGGCAGCGATGAAGTAGGGCACCAGGTGCTGCTTCTTGCCGGCGGCCTTCGAGAAGCGCTCGAACATCTCGCGAAAGGCCTCGAAGCTGCCGATGCCCGGCTTCATCATCTTCGACAGCGGGCCGTCCTCGGTGTGCTCCGGCGCGATCTTGAGCAAGCCGCTGACGTGGTGGGTGACGAGCTCGCGCACGTACTCCGGGTCGCGCACCGCGAGGTCGTAGCGCAGGCCGGAGCCGATCGTCACGCGCTTGACGCCCGGCACCTGGCGCGCCTTGCGGTAGAGGGCGGTGAGCGGCCCGTGGTCGGTGCCGAGGTTCTCGCAGATACCCGGATAGACGCAGGACAGGCGCCGGCAGGCGCGTTCGATGGCCGGGTCCTTGCAGGCCAGCCGGTACATGTTGGCGGTCGGCCCGCCGAGGTCGGTGATGGTGCCGGCAAAGCCCGGCGTGCGGTCGCGGATGTCCTCGATCTCGCGCAGGATCGAGGCCTCGGAGCGGCTCTGGATGATGCGCCCCTCGTGTTCGGTGATCGAGCAGAAGGTACAGCCGCCGAAACAGCCCCGCATGATGTTCACCGAGAACTTGATCATCTCCCAGGCCGGGATGTGGGCGTCGCCATAGGCCGGGTGGGGACGCCGGGCATAGGCCAGGCCATAGACGAAGTCCATCTCGTCGGTGGCGAGTGGCAGCGGCGGCGGATTGAGCCACAGGTCGCGCTCGCCGTGGGCCTGCACCAACGCGCGGGCGTTGCCCGGGTTCGACTCGAGGTGCAGCGTGCGCGACGCGTGGGCGTAGCGCACCGGATCGGCGCTGACCGCCTCGAAGGACGGCAGGCGGACGACGCTCCGGGCCCGCTCGGCCCGTCGGCTGGCGATGCGCTCGGCCGCGGGCACCAGGCGTACCGGCCTTGCGCCGTCGGCGACGGCCGGTCGCGACGGCTCGGCCGCGTAGGGATCGGGATGCGGGTCCACCGGCCCCGGCCGGTCCACGTCGCTGGAGTCGATCTCGATCCAGTCGTCGGCCGGACGCCAGCCGCGCCGGGTCATGAAGGCGGTGCCGCGCAGGTCGCGGATCGCGCCGATCGGCTCGCCGGCCGCCAGCCGGTCGGTCAGCGCCACCAGCGCGCGCTCGGCGTTGCCGAAGATCAACAGCTCCGCCTTGGCGTCGGCCAGCACCGAACGCCGCACCTTGTCCGACCAGTAGTCGTAGTGGGCGATCCGCCGCAGGCTGGCCTCGATGCTGCCGATCACCACCGGCACGCCGGCGAAGGCCTCGCGCGCCCGCTGCGCATAGACCACCACCGCCCGGTCGGGGCGACGGCCGGCCTCGCCGCCGGGTGTATATGCATCGTCGCTGCGGATCCGGCGATCCGAGGTGTAGCGATTGACCATCGAATCCATGTTGCCGGCGGTGATGCCGAAATACAGGCGCGGCCTGCCGAGGGCGCGGAACGGCTCGGCCGAACGCCAGTCGGGCTGGCTGACGATGCCGACCCGGTAGCCGCGGGCCTCGAGCAGGCGCCCGACCAGCGCCATGCCGAAGCTCGGGTGGTCGATGTAGGCGTCACCGGTGACCAGCACGACGTCGCAGCAATCCCAGCCGAGGGCTTCCATCTCGGTCCGTGACATCGGCAGAAACGGGGCCGCGGCGGCGGTCGGGCGCAGATGGATCGGTTCGGCAGCGTTCATGCGCCGATTATATCCGACCAACCTGGTCAACTAATCGGCCGGCGGCGGATCCACGACCGCTTCAGGGCGGCGGCTTGACCGACCGGCTGGTCTTGACGACCACGCCGGCGCGGTCGAAATGGACGTTGAAGAAGGTCTGCTCGACATGCTCCGCCGGGATCTGCCAGTCCCACACCACCTCGGCGCCGGCCCGGTAGCGCTCCTCCGAGCGCTGACGGCCCAGCAGGCGCCGCACCTGGTCGCGGGTCCAGCCCGGCCGGATGCGGGCCATGTTGGCCTCGGTGAGGACCTGCTCGACCGCGGTGACGATGCGGTCGCTACCGATCGTGATCATGTAGCAGCTCACTCCCGCGGGCTGGCGGCTGTACTCCCAGGTGACCGTGCCGTCGGCATTGCGCCATTCGGTGTTGGGGGCGCCGAGCCGGTCGCGCACCTCGTAGGCGGTGCTCACCCCGGGCTTGATCGCGTCGATGTCGAACACGTCGCAGGCGCCGAGGCCGATCATCGACAACAGCCCGCACAGCAGCTTGAGTACCGATTTCATCGCTTCCCTCCCGGCCCGCGCCGGCCGACCTGGTGGCAGACCCGGATTCTGGCACGCACCGCCGGCGGACAAGGCAAACCGCTGAAAAATTCTGCGCCTCCTGCACGAATGGCACGGCTGGGGGTTTTTTCTGCACAATGACGACTGCCCGCCTGGCACCGCGCCGTCGATGCCGCTCGGACAGGCAACGAATCGCCCCGGCACGGCGCCTGTGAGTCCCTCGCCGTCGGCTCGCACCGTCGGACCGCGGGTGGTTCCTTCATAATCTCGTGTTCGCTGGAGGATTGGTTCATGAAGAAATCCCTGCTTGCCCTGGCCACCCTGGGTCTCGGCATTTCGTTCGCCTACGCCGAGGACATGGTGGTCAAGATCGGCAGCGTCGCCCCGCTGACCGGTTCGATCTCGCATCTGGGCAAGGACAACGAGAACGGTGCCTTGTTGGCGATCGAGGATGCCAACGCCAAGGGCATCAAGATCGGCGGCAAGACCGTCAAGTTCGAACTGATGGGCGAGGACGACCAGGCCGATCCGCGCACCGGCACAACGGTGGCGCAGCGGCTGATGGATGCCGAGGTCAAGGGCGTGGTCGGGCACCTCAACTCGGGCACGACGATCCCGGCGTCACGGATCTACGATCAGGCCGGCGTGCCGATGGTGTCGCCGTCGGCGACCAACCCGAAGCTCACCCTGCAGGGCTACGAAGGGGTGTTCCGGACGATCGCCAACGACGTCCAGCAGGGCTCCGTGGTCGGCAACTTCGCGGTCAAGGGGCTGAGCGGCGGCAAGGTCGCGATCATCGACGACCGCACCGCCTACGGCCAGGGCCTCGCCGACGAAACCGAGAAGGCGGTGAAGGCCGCCGGGGGCGAGATCGTCGCGCGCGAGTTCACCACCGACAAATCCACCGACTTCATGGCGATCCTGACCAAGATCAAGGCAAACGGCCCGGACGTGATCATGTTCGGTGGCATGGACGCCCAGGGTGGCCCGATGCTCAAGCAGATCAAGCAGCTGGGCATCGGCGCCAAGTTCGTCACCGGTGACGGCGGCTGCTCGCCGGAATTCATCAAGCTGGCCGGCGACGCGATGAGCGGCAGCGCCTACTGCACGATGGCCGGCATTCCCCTCGACAAGATGCCGGGCGGCAAGGATTTCAACGCCCGCTTCGAGAAGCGCTTCGGCACCGGCGTGCAGATCTACGCGCCCTATGCCTACGACGCGACGATGGCGATCATCAACGCGATGGTGGCCGCCGACTCGGTCGAGCCCGAGGACTATCTGCCGGAACTCAAGAAGGTCAGCTTCGAGGGCGTCACCGGCAACATCTCGTTCGACGAGCACGGCGACATCAAGGAAGGCGCCGTCACCGTCTACCAGTACAAGGACGGCAAGTGGCAGGCGATGTGAGCATGCACCACCGCTGCGTGACGGCCGTGGCCGGGCTTCGCCCCGGCTTCGAGCCGGCCTAGGCTCCGCTACTGCGCGGGCCGGTGGCGACCGGCCCGCGCCTCGCCGCAACACGAGGACCGCAGATGGAAACCTTGTTGCAGCAGATCCTCAACGGCCTGGTGGTCGGCAGCGTCTATGCACTGGTGGCGCTGGGTTACACGATGGTCTATGGCATCCTCGGGCTGATCAATTTCGCCCATGGCGAGGTGCTGATGATCGGCGCGCTGTCGGCGCTGACGACGATCACCGCGCTGATGGGCGTCGCGCCTGAACTACCGGCGCCGCTGCTGCTGATGGCCGGATTGCTGGTGGCGATCCCGACCTGCATGACGGTGGCCTTCCTGATGGAGCGGCTGGCCTATCGGCGCTTGCGCGGCGCCCCCAGGCTGGCCCCGCTGATTACCGCGATCGGCGTGTCGTTCCTGCTGCAGACCTTGGCGATGATCGTCTGGGGCCGCAACTACCACACCTTCCCGCAGCTCATCTCGACGACGCCGATCCAGCCGATCGAGGGCGTGTTCATCTCGCCGGTGCAGATCTCCATCGTCGTCGTCTCGGCGCTGCTGATGTTCGCGCTGGTGACCCTGGTGAACCGCACCCGCCTGGGACGGGCGATGCGGGCCACCGCCGAGAACCATCGCGTCGCGTCGCTGATGGGGGTGGACGTCAACCGCATCATCGCGCTGACCTTCGTGCTCGGCGCCGCGCTCGCCGCCGTGGCAGGCGTGATGTTCGCGAGCAACTACGGCATCGCCCACTACGCGATGGGATTCATGCCGGGGCTCAAGGCATTCACCGCGGCGGTGCTCGGCGGCATCGGCAACCTCGCCGGCGCCATGCTCGGCGGCATCGTGCTGGGGCTGGTCGAGGCGGTCGGCGCCGGCTACATCGAGGACTTGACGTTCGGCTTCCTGAATTCCTCGTACCAGGACATCTTCGCCTTCGTGATCCTCGGCGCGGTGCTGATCTTCCGACCCACCGGTCTGCTCGGCGAGCGGGTCTCCGACCGCGCCTGAACAGGGACCGTCATGAACGAACTCGCCGAACTCGTCCCCTGGCTGGGCAAGCACAAGCCCCGCGCCGCACGCGCGGTGGTGCTGCTGGTCATACTGGTGGCGCCGATGATCGCGATCATGTTCGGCCGCACCTGGGTGCGGGTGCTCGACTTCGCGCTGCTTTACATGATGCTGGCGCTGGGCCTGAACCTGGTGGTCGGCTTCGCCGGCCTGCTCGACCTCGGCTACATCGCGTTCTACGCGGTCGGCGCCTACACCTGGGCGTTTCTCGCGTCACCCCATTTCGCCGACGCATTTCCGGCGGTCGCCGCCGGCATCGGTGCTGCCGACGGCATCCACCTGCCGTTCTGGCTGGTGCTGCCGGTCGGCGCCGCGCTGGCCGCGATGGCCGGCATCGTCCTCGGCTTCCCGGTGCTGCGGCTGCGCGGCGACTATCTCGCGATCGTGACCCTGGGTTTCGGCGAGATCGTGCGCATCTTCATGAACAACCTGAACTACCCGATCAACATCACCAACGGCCCCCAGGGCATCAACCTGCTCGACTCGATGAACCTTTTCGGCTGGGACCTGGCGCGCAGCATCAAGCTGTGGGGTTTCAAGATCGATTCGCTGTTCTTCTACTATTACTTCTTCCTGCTGTGCGTCGCCGGCTCGATCCTGTTCATCCAGCGCCTGCAGATCTCGCGGGTCGGGCGCGCCTGGGCGGCGATGCGCGACGACGAGCTGGCGGCCCGGGCGATCGGCATCAACATCCGCAACATGAAGCTGCTGGCCTTCTCGCTGGGCGCCACCTTCGGCGGCGTCGCGGGGGGCCTGTTCGGCGCCTTCCAGGGCTTCGTCTCGCCGGAATCCTTTTCGCTGATGGAGTCGATCGCGGTGCTGGTGATGGTGGTCTTCGGCGGCATGGGCAACATCGCCGGCGCGGTCGTCGGCGCGTTGATCCTGACCGCGCTGCCGGAGATCCTGCGTCACATCGCGCAGCCCGTGCAGCAGGCGCTGTTCGGCCAGGTGCTGCTCGATCCGGAAGTGTTGCGGATGCTGCTCTACGCGCTGGCGATGATCCTGATGATGTTGCTGCGCCCGGGCGGCCTGATTCCGGCCCACGCCCGTTACAGTCGCCCGGAGTACGTCACCGCCGGGGGCACGGGGGCATGATCCGGCTGCTCGAGGCCCGCGGCGTCAGCAAGTTCTTCGGCGGCCTGACGGCCCTCGCGGAGGTGTCGCTGACGATCGGCAAGGGCGAGGTGTATGGCCTGATCGGCCCCAATGGCGCCGGCAAGACCACGCTGTTCAACGTGCTCACCGGCTCCTACGTGGCGGACGAGGGCGAGTTCGTGTTCGACGGCACCGAACTGCCCAGCGGCAAGCCCCACCGGGTCGTCGAGCAGGGGATCGCCCGTACCTTCCAGAACATCCGCCTGTTCCGCGAAATGACCGCGCTCGAGAATGTCATGGCCGGCCACCACATCCGCACGCGGGCGACGATCTGGGGCATCCTGACCCAGAACCGCCACACCCGGGAGGAGGAGCGCCTGACCACCGAGCGGGCGTTCGAGCTGCTGCGCTATGTCGGCATCGAGCGCTTCGCCCGGACCGTGTCGAAGAACCTCAGCTACGGCGACCAGCGCCGCCTCGAAATTGCCCGCGCGCTCGCCACCGAACCTCGGCTGCTGGCGCTCGACGAGCCGGCGGCCGGCATGAACGCGACCGAGACCGGGCACCTGCGCGAACTGATCGAACGCATTCGCACCGACGGCACGACGGTGCTGCTGATCGAACACGACGTCAAGCTGGTGATGGGACTGTGCGACCGCATCGCGGTACTCGACTTCGGCCGCAAGATCGCCGAGGACGTGCCGGCCGAAGTACAGCGCAATCCGGCGGTCATCGAAGCCTACCTGGGAGGCGGCCATCGTGCCCAGTGAAGGCGCCTCCACGCTGCTCGCGCTCGACGGCGTGAAGGTCGCCTATGGTGCGATCGAGGCGGTCAAGGGCGTGGACCTGGAACTGTTCGGCGGCGAGATGGTGTGCCTGATCGGTGCCAACGGCGCCGGCAAGACGACGACGCTGAATGCGATCGCCGGCACCCTGCCGCTGGCCGGCGGCACGATCCGCTATCGCGGCGAAGACGTCGCGCGCCTGCCGGCCCACAAGCGGCTGAGGACCGGCATCGCGCTGGTACCCGAGGGGCGTGGCATCTTCACCCGGCTGACGGTCGAGGAAAACCTGCGCATGGGCGCCTATATCCGCAACGATGCCGACGGCATCGCGGCAGACATGGCCCGGGTGTTCGACATGCTGCCGCGCATCCGTGAGCGCCTGCGTCAGGTCGCCGGCACGCTGTCCGGCGGCGAGCAGCAGATGCTGGCGATCGGCCGCGCACTGCTGTCGCGCCCGCGCCTGCTGTTGCTCGACGAGCCGTCGATGGGGCTCGCGCCGCTGGTCGTCGAGAAGATCTTCGAGGTCGTGCAGTCGGTGCGAGAGGAGGGTGTCTCAATCCTGCTGGTCGAGCAGAACGCCAACCTCGCGCTGGAATTCGCGCAGCGCGGCTACGTCATGGAATCGGGCCGCATCACCCTGTCGGGCAGCGGCCGCGAGCTGCTCGACGACCCGGCCGTGCGCGCCGCCTACCTCGGCGAGAGTGACTGAGCCGATCCGGCGAGGCGCCGCCACCACAGCACGAACAGCAGGCCGCCGGCCAGGGTCAGCGTGGCGGCACCGATCGCGAGGCCTAGCGTCGACGCCCACACCATCGGCGCCAGGGCGCCGGCCACCAGCGCGTTGAGCCCCATCTGCAGGAAACCCTGGCAACTCGCGGCCAGCCCGCGGCGCAGGGGAAAGCAGTCGAGCGCCATCAGGGTCAGCGCCGGCATCGCCAGTGCCATGCCGAAGGTATAGATAGGCGCGAACACCAGCGACCACGGCAGCACCGGCGGCAAGGCCGACGACACCGTCAGATTGATCGCCACGGCGCCCCCCATCACCAGGTAGCCCGAGGCGATCGCGCGGCGCTGGGACCAGCGACCCGCCATCCTGCCCGACACCATCGAGCCGATCACCATGCCCGACACGGTGGGCACGAAGAACCAGCCGAAGGCATCCGCCTCGAGGCCCAGGTGGTGCATCAGGAACATCGGCGCAGACAGCACGTAGATGAAGAAACCCGCGAAGTTCAGCGCCATCGCACCGCTCAGGGTCATGAAGACCGGTTGCACGAGGACGCTGCGGTAGGCATGGGCCAGCTCCAGCGGATGGATCCGCTGGCGCCGCTCCGGGGGCAGCGACTCGGGCAGCCAGCGCCAGCAGGTCAACGCCAGCACCAGGCCGAGGCCGGCCAGCATCGCGAAGATCGAGCGCCAGCCGCCGATGCCGACCAGCAATCCGCCGACGATCGGTGCCACCGCCGGCGCGATGCCGAAGACCATCATCACGTGCGACATCAGCCGCTGGGCGCGCGCGCCCTCGAGCAGGTCGCGCACCACGGCCCGCCCGACCACCATGCCGGCGCCGGCACACACGCCCTGGAGGGCACGCCCGAGCCACAGCCAGCGAATGTCGGTGGCGAACGCGCAGGCCAGCGACGAAGCCGCGTACAGCAGCATCGCGACGATCAGCACCCGGCGCCGGCCGAGGGCGTCGGACACGGTGCCATGCCACAACACCATCGCCGCGAACGGCGCCATGTAGGCGGTCAGGGACTGCTGCACTTCGAGCCGGGAGGCGCCGAGTTCCGCGGCGATCATCGGAAAGACCGGCAAATAGGTGTCGATCGAGAACGGCCCGACCGCAGCCAGTGCGGCCAGCAGACCAGTGAGCAGCGGATAGGGGATGGGCAGGGGCATGGATTCAGTGCAACGGGAGGCTATGCTGGCGCTGGCCCGGCGAGTCGGCCCGCCAGCTGGGCGATCGGCGCCGGGCCGCGGGCGCCGGGGATGGGGCGCGACGTCGCCCGGCCTTCGGCCGCCGACGCAAGGTGCCCGCCGCCTTGCCCGCATGCCTCGTGTCCGAAACTCGGCGATCTCATCCGCGTGCCTCCCGTCGCTTGCTCGCGCGCCATTATCCACCGACGCGCGGCTCCGGTGCCGGCCGCCGCGCCGATCACCGGCGCGGCCTTCTGCCCGATTCACGCCCGATCGCCGGGCAGCGGGCGCCGGTACTGGATCGCTTCGGCCACCTGGGCCGCACCGATGCCGTCGCTGCCGGCCAGATCGGCGATGCTGCGGGCCACCCGCAGCAGCCGATGATGGGCCCGCGCCGACAGCCCGAGGCGCTCGCCGGCGGTACGCAGCAGCTCGCGAGCGGCCTCGTCGGGGACGCAGTAGTGGCCCACGTCGCCCGCCGCAAGCCGCGCATTGGTCGTCCCCTGGCGCCGCTGCTGGTGCGCCCAGGCGCGCTCGACACGGGCAGCGACCTCGGCGCTCGACTCGACCGCCGCTGCGGTCAGCAGTTCGTCGTCGGCCAGGGCCGGCACCTCGACCACGAGGTCGATGCGATCCAGCAGCGGTCCGGACAGCCTGGCGCGGTAGCGGGCGACCTGATCCGGGGTGCACCGGCAGTTGCGCCGGGTGTCGCCGAGGTGGCCGCAGGGGCATAGACGCGTTGCCTTTTTGCCAT
>JAGRGB010000131.1 GCA_020445745.1 Rhodocyclaceae bacterium
AGTCTGACGACCATAGCTGCCTGGTACCACCCCTTCCCATCCCGAACAGGACCGTGAAACAGGTACGCGCCGATGATAGTGCCCAATGCGGGTGTGAAAGTAGGTCATCGTCAGACTAAATTCATGCTCAAAGGCCCACGCAACGCGTGGGCCTTTGTGCGTGGACCGCTGCGCGAAACGGAATCAGGTGCATCAGGCCATCATCGCGGCTGCCGGATATTCCGATAGTGGCGTGACAGTGCCTCTGGATCGGCGCCGAGCGCGTAGGCGAGGCGCAGGCGCCACATCAGCAGGATGGTACGAATGCTGCCATGGCTGTCCCAGCGACGTCCCGACGTGCGCACCTTGTCGCGCAGGCAGCATGGTCGCTGGATGCGGCGCATGCGTATGCTGAATTCGACGTCCTCCATCAGTGCTTGCTCCGGAAATCCCCCGATTTTCTCGAACTCCCGACGGCGAACGAAAATGGCCTGATCGCCGGTGGCGACTCCAGTGATTCGCGAGCGCAGGTTCATCGTCGCGGCGACTACGGGTAGCCAGCGTGAGTTGCCGACGATGTCTACGTCGAATCGGCCCCAGCAATGATCCACCAGGCCGCCAACGATCAGGTCCAGGGCGCTCGCCGGAAGCTGCGTGTCGGCGTGCAGAAACAGCAGGCTCGCGGCCGACGCACGCGCTGCGCCCGCGTTCATCTGCCGGGCGCGGCCGCGGGGGGCATGCAGCAGGTGGTCGCATCCGGCATGACATCGTTCCGGGGTGCCGTCCTCGCTGCCGCCGTCGACCACGATGACTTCGGCGCCGAGTTTGCGCAGCGGCTGCAGGGCGGCCAAGGCCCGAGCGATGGTCGGGGCCTCGTCGAGGCAGGGCAAGACGATGGAAAGGGCCGGTTCATCCATCGCACAGGGGCACGACCATGCTTTGAAGGGTGCGTAGTTGCCGGTCGCGCACCACCACCACGACAGAGCCATTTTCTGGTCGTGAGTCCACGGGCAACCGCAACTTCGTGTCGAGGCGAAAGCTGGCATCGGCCAGTGAGAACTCGGAGACGTCGCGGACGACAAAATCATGGCGCAAGCGCCGCCCCTCGTTTTCACCGGCTGTGACCGCAGAAGTCAGGCCATTCTCGACCGCAGCGACCGTCACGTGGACGGGACGCGGACCATCCCCTCGGGCTGCGAGCCGCAACACGATCGAGCCATCGGCCGCGACCGGCGCCAATGTCGCCTGCAGTCGAATCGTCGCCCGAGCGGTGGCCGCGGGCATTGCGCCACTGCGCCATTCCGTGTACTCGCGGCCATCCACGAATACCTGGGGCGTGTATCGGATGCGTCCGCCTGAGGCGGCGACGAGTTGCTGGTGACGCTGGCCGTGGGAAGGGTCTGCAAAGCGATCCCGCCAGCCGATGTAGTCCCAATAATCGACATGGTAGGCAAGAACGCTGAGGGGTGCGGTGTCCTGTCGGCTGCCGAGGCTTGAAAGCCAGCGATCCGCGGGCGGGCAGGAATTGCATCCTTCCGAGGTGAACAATTCGACGACGGGGATCGTGTGATCAGCGCTGCTGTTCGTGCAATCAGCGGCCAGAGCCGCTTGGGCCGTCAGTGCGATCAGAACTGCGAACGGGATTCGTGTGCCCATCGCGTCACCTCTGCGTGTCGTTGAGCGTCCAGTCATAGGATAGGAATTCGAGGCGGTAGTCGCCGCTACGGATCCCCGACGCGCCCGCAAGGGAACCTCCGAGCACCTCCGCGAAGGCGGAGAATGTTGCGCCGAGTGACGAGAAGCGGCCACTGCCGCCCTCGAAATCCTCTTCGTACCAGTCGAAGATCTTCGACACTTCGAGCACCTTCGTTGACGCGTCAAAGCGGTTGCGCGTGCGGTCTCCGAGGAATCGCCGCATGCCGTCCTCGAGTTGGGCGTCGAGCTGCGAGGCGACGTAGGCCTCTGCTCGGAGCATCGGGCAACCGACCGATGCGCAGACGATGGCGAAATGGATCCGCGGTTCGTCGAACCGGCCCCGTTCCCGAATCAGCCCGTGCTCGACATCGTCGAGACTCCGGCGCTCACCCAGCAAATCGAAGAACTTTCTTCGCCACGGCGAACTGAACAAGCCGCCGAGATCCTTGATCGAGTGGAGTCCGGGGTAGTGCCCGAGGACGAGATCCACGGTCCATGCGTTGTAGGCGTTGATCAGGAACGCGAGCTGCTCGTCCCGGCTCCAGGCCCGATATTCGTCGGGCCGGATCGCCGACAGGTCCGCGAGGTAGGCGGAGAGGACAGCGCGCTGCCCCTTCAACCCGGCATAGTCGATAGATGACGCGTGTCCGTCGCTGGATACCCGCACGTGCGTGGCCAGAAGCTGGCTCCAGGTCGCGTGCTGATGGTCGAATGGCAACGCGGGGGCGGCCAGCGCGAGCAACATGATCGCGACAAGTGATTTCACGCCGCCACCTTGCCGCGTCGCCATTGATGGAAGCGCGCGACCCAGCGCAGCAGGGTCTCGGGGGCGTGGGCACGCTTCCAGCTACCGGCCGCATACTTGTTGGCCTCGGCCATCGTCGGATAGACGTGAATCGTTCCGAGGATCTGGTTGAGTCCAAGGTGATGCTTCATCGCCAGCACGTACTCGGCGATCAGCTCGCCGGCGTTCCGTCCGACGATCGTCACCCCGAGGATGCGATCCTTGCCGGGTACGGTCAGTACCTTGACGAAGCCATCGGCGGCACCATCGGCGATCGCGCGGTCCAGATCGCCAATGTCGTAACGGGTGACTTCGTGGGCGATGCCGCGATTCCGCGCCTCCGTCTCGTTGAGCCCGACGCGGGCGATCTCCGGGTCGATGAAGGTGGCCCACGGCACCACCGAATAGTCGGCCCGGAACTTGCGCAGCGGATCGAACAGGGCGTTGACGGCGGCGTACCAGGCCTGATGAGCCGCGACGTGGGTGAACTGGTAGGGGCCCGCGACGTCGCCTGCCGCGTAGATGTTCGGATAGCGTGTCTGCAGAAATTCATTGGTCAGGATCGTGGTACCGGATTCGATGCCGAGCGTGTCGAGTCCGAAACCGTCGAGCCGGGCCGCCCGTCCCACCGCTACCAGCACCCGGTCGAAGGCGAACCTGACTTCGGCGTCTTCGCGGCTTGCGACGAGAACGCGCTCATCACCATCGGCCTCGAAGCGCACGGCCTGGTGGCCGACGCGGACGTCGATACCCTCTTCGATGAAGCGTCGGGCGGCCAACTCTGCGACGTCCGCATCCTCCCGTCCCATCAGCTGGGGCGCCATTTCGACCAGGGTCACCTGGCTGCCGAGACGGGAGAACGCCTGTGCCAACTCGCAACCGATCGGGCCGCCGCCGAGCACGAGAAGTCTTCGCGGCAAGCTGCGCAGCGCCCACAGATTGTCCGAGGTCAGATAATCGATGTCGGCGAGGCCGGGAATCGGTGGCACGAAAGGGCTTGCGCCGGTGGCGATGACGAGCGCGCGGCTGCTGATGCGCCCGACGCTGCCGTCGCTGCGGGTGATCTCCACTTCCCACGGGGAAAGGAGCCTCGCCGAGCCCTCGACCACGTCCACACCGAGCGAACGGTAGCGCTCGACGGAGTCGTGCGGCTCGATCGCCTTCACGACACGCTGAACCCGCGCCATGACGGCCTCGAAGTCTACGATCGGCTCACGCACCATCACTCCGAATTCTTCGGCGTGGCGGCACTGGCTTGCGAGTCGGGCTGCCCGGATCAGTGCCTTGGACGGTACGCATCCAGTGTTGAGGCAGTCGCCACCCATGCGATGGCGCTCGATCAGAGTCACCCGGGCCTTGACGGCTGCGGCAAGGTAGGCGCTCACCAGGCCCGCACTGCCGGCCCCGATGACGACCAGGTTGCAGTCGAATGCCGCCGGTCGCTGCCAGCCCTTGTACACTTTCCGCGCGCTCAAGAGTTCGATCAGCTTGCGCGCCGCCAGAGGAAACACGCCGAGCACGGCGAACGACGCCAGCAAGGATGGCGACAGGATTCCGGTCGCGCTGTCGATCTCTGCGAGCTGGGTGCCGGCATTGACGTACACGATGGTTCCGGCCAGCATGCCGAGCTGGCTCACCCAGAAGAAGGTGCGCAGCGGGATCGGCGTCAGGCCCATTACCAGATTGATCATGAAGAATGGGAAGGCGGGCACCAGACGCAGGGTGAACAGGTAGAACGAGCCATCCTTCTCGATGCCGCGATTGATCGTCGCCAGTCGGTTGCCGAAGCGGGACTGCACGGCATCCCGGAGCAGGAAGCGGGCGGCGAGAAAGGCCAGGCTGGCGCCGATGGTCGATGCGAAGGACACCAGCAGAGTCCCCCACATCAGGCCGAACACGGCCCCGGCCACGAGGGTCAGTACCGCCGCACCCGGGATCGAAAACCCGGTGACGACGACATAGGTGACGAAGAACAGCATGCCGGCACGCAGCGGATCGGTGCTGGTGAACGCCTCCAGCTCGGCCTGGCGCGCCTTGAGGCTGTCGAGACTCAGGTACTGTCCGAGGTCCAGCGCGAAATAGGCACCGATCGCGCCAGCTATTGCGATCAGAAGCGTCAGTTTTGATTTGTTCACGACTGGCCTGGGTAGGTGGATTCGTGTCAATAGACCGACATCAGCCAAGGAACCTGACAGCGAGCGGTGCCGCAGTGGATCCGGGTGCGCGGTCGTCGCGAATCGTGACCGCGGTACGCGTGTCGGACGGCGATGCTCTTACAGGTACGGGACCCCACTCCGGCCGACGGGCGCGACGCACCGCGGCGACGCGCCATCGGCGGGCGCGGGCTTGGCGTTGGACCCGTCAGCCGCGCCGCCGGCGGGATCAGCCGCAGATCATCGCGACCATCTCGCCGCGACGGGGGGATGCGTCGTCGAGCAGCGATGCCAGTTCGTCCCGGCCGGAGCCGTGCAGCGCACTGTCCAGAATCGCGGCACGTTCCTCGGGCGTGGTCGGGTCGAACGGATTTGCCGACTCGGCAGACAGGGTCGCGACGAACAGCAGGTCGCCGATGTCGGTCGGCGGCCACAGTCCGCCGTAGAGGCTGCCGTCCTCTACAGACTCGAGAATCTCGACCGGCAACTCCAGCGCTTCGAGCAATGCACCCCCCACCGGCTCGCGCCAGGTCGACACGAAATCCGCGATCCGGGCCTGGTCGGAAGCCAGCCCCGGAAATTCGGAGATGCGGGCAATCAGGTAGAACTCGCCGACGTTGCGCAACATGCCGATCAGCATGGCCATGTCGGGCGGGCAGATGTTGAAGTGTCTTGCCATCACGTACGCGCGCGTGGCCACGTCCACGGAATGCATCCACAAGGCCGAGGATGCGGACTTGAGCTCGTCCGAGCGCAGGTCGTTGGCCAACTGCTGAGCGGCGACGACGAACGCCAACGTGCGGATCGGGAGCATTCCGATGCGCACCACCGCCGGCCCGATGGCCGTGATCGGTTTGCCACCCGGGTTGAGCAGCGCGGAGTTGGCCATGCCGATGACGCGCGCCGACAGCAGCGGCTCGGCGCGGATCAGGTTGGCGATGTCCTGCAGCGACGTGTCCGGATCGTCGGCGCACTCCTTGATCCTGATTGACGCCTGCAGGAAGGTCGGGAAGTTGACCTTGCCCGACGCCAGTTCGGCGCCGATCAGTTCCGACAGCGCATTCACCTGCGCTTCCAGCGAATCATGCATAGGGGCATCCAGTGGCAGTGGGATGTCGCAGATCCAGTCTAGCCCTTGCTCCGGGACGATGCTCGCGAACTGCCATCGAGCCGCTGGTGAAGCGCGACGAATTCCTGGCTGAGCTTGTGGCGTGCATCGAGATGGATCATCGGCATTGCCCGTTCGTGGGATTCCTTGATCTTGATCGACGAGGACAGGAACGGCTCGACCACCGGCAGGCCTTCTTCGATCAGTTCGCCGACCACCTTGCGCGGCAGGCTGGCTCGCGCCTGAAACTGGTTGACTATGATGCCTTCGACTTCGAGGTCGCGGTTGTGGTCGGCGCGGATTTCGTCGACATTCTCCATCAGCGCATACAGCGCGCGGCGCGAGAAGTCGTCGCAGTCGAACGGGATCAGACAGCGGTCGGCGGCGATCAGCGCCGAGCGCGTGTAGAAATTCAGCGCCGGCGGTGTGTCGATCCAGATCGCGTCGAACTCCTCTTCCAGCTCCGCGAGCGCGTCGCGCAGCTTGAAGATCTTGTAGCGCGACTCCAGCTTGCCGCTCAACTCTTCCAGCTGCGGGCTCGACGCCATAACATGCAGATTGGCAAAGCGTGTCGGATGGACGAAGTCTTCCAGCGGGATCGGGTTGAGCTTGAAGTTCAGCGTCTGGTCGAAGAAGTCTGCCAGCGTCGCTTCGACCGCCGCGATGTCGTCGCCGAGCAGGTACTGGGTCGAGTTGCCCTGCGGATCGAGATCCACGACCAGGGTCCGGCCGCCGCCATTGGCGCCGATGGCCGCCAGGTTGCATGTGATCGTGGACTTGCCGACACCGCCTTTCTGATTGAACACCACCCGTCTCATCCCTGCCTCCCGCGCTGTTTTTCCGATTGTGCCAAAAATGCGAGGCCGCGGGCTGCGGGCTGGATTCCCGTCCGCGGCAGGAGTGGGATAGAATCCGTGCCGATCATCCGTCTCCCCGGCGCAATCTCCCTGGGCCGTGGGCGATGCGGCGCCGCTTCAGCGATACGACTCGGTGCCGGTCTGCAGCGAACCGGTCGACTTCGGACCGGTATCTACAATTCCATAAATGGCTGTGGATGACCACGATGGCAATGGTTCAGCGTGGGCGCCATGCTGTACACCGCTGATTGCGAAGCAGTTCATGCCGATAAGAGGGAGAGAATGGATCAAGATTTCATTGCCGCAGCACTCGACTACCACCGTTCGCCGACGCGCGGCAAGATCGCGGTGGTGCCCACCAAGGGACTGACCAACCAGCGCGACCTGGCGCTGGCCTATTCGCCCGGCGTCGCGGCTGCCTGCGAGGCGATCGTCGGCGACCCGGGTGATGCCCGCGAATACACTTCCCGCGGAAATCTGGTGGGCGTCGTCACCAACGGCACCGCGGTGCTCGGACTGGGCAACATCGGGCCGCTCGCATCGAAGCCGGTGATGGAAGGCAAGGGCTGTCTGTTCAAGAAGTTCGCGAACATCGACGTGTTCGACATCGAACTGGCGGAAAACGACCCGGACAAGCTGATCGACATCATCGCCGCCCTCGAACCGACGCTGGGCGGCGTCAATCTCGAGGACATCAAGGCGCCGGAATGCTTCTACATCGAGCAGAAGCTGCGCGAGCGCATGCATATTCCGGTGTTCCACGACGACCAGCACGGCACCGCGATCATCGCCGCGGCGGGCCTGCTCAACGGTCTCAAGGTCGTCGGCAAGGACATCGCGAAGGTCAAGCTGGTGTGCTCGGGTGCCGGCGCGGCGGCGATCGCGTGCCTCGACCTGATGGTCAGTCTCGGGATGGACCGGGAGAACATCTACGTCTGCGATTCGCGGGGCGTGATCTACGTCGGCCGCGACGAGCGAATGGAGGCCAACAAGGCACGCTATGCGCAGCGTACCGAATCCCGCAGCCTGTCCGATTGCATCGAGGGCGCCGACGTATTCCTCGGGCTGTCGACGGCCGGCGTGCTGAAGCCCGAAATGGTCGCGAAGATGGGGGCAAAGCCGCTGATCTTCGCGTTGGCCAATCCGACGCCCGAGATCATGCCGGAACTCGCCAAGGAGGTGCGGCCGGACGCGTTGATCGGTACCGGCCGCTCGGATTACCCGAATCAGGTCAACAACGTGCTTTGCTTCCCGTTCATCTTCCGCGGGGCGCTAGACGTCGGCGCCACCAAGATCAACGAGGAAATGAAACTCGCCTGCGTCAAGGCCATCGCCGGGCTGGCGGAGGCCGAGCAGTCGGATGTCGTGGCCAGTGCCTATGCCGGCGCCGACCTTCGGTTCGGTCCGGAATACCTGATCCCGAAGCCGTTCGATCCGCGGCTGATCGTCAAGATAGCGCCGGCGGTGGCCAAGGCGGCGATGGACTCCGGTGTCGCGACACACCCGATCGAGGACTTCAAGGCCTACGTCGACAGCCTGACCGACTTCGTCTATGCCTCAGGCATCATTATGAAGCCTGTCTTCTCTCGTGCCCAGAAGGTGCCGACTGAGCAGAAGCGAGTCATTTACGCCGAAGGCGAGGACGACCGCGTACTGCACGCGGTACGGGTCGTGGTCGACGAGGATCTGGCGCGGCCGATCCTGGTAGGCAGGCCGACGGTGATCGAGCGCAGGATCGAGAAGATCGGCCTCGATCTCGTGCCTGGGCGGGATTTCGACGTCGTCAACGTCGAAGACGATCCCCGCTACCGGGAGCTGTGGACCGAGTACCACCGGTTGATGTGGCGTGACGGCGTGACGCCCGAGATCGCCCGCGCCAAGCTGCGTCGCGATACCACCCTGATCGCCTGCATGCTGCTCAAGCGCGGCGACGCCGACGCCCTGGTGTGCGGCACCTTCGGCACCCACGACTACCACCTGCGCCAAGTCGAGCACGTGATCGGGCTGGCGCCGGGCGCCAAGCGCTTTGCGACGATGAGCATCCTGCTGCTGCCGCAGCGCGTGCTCGCCATCACCGACACCTACGTCAACGAGAACCCGGACGCCGAGGAGATTGCCGACATCGCCATCATGGCGGCGGACGAGCTCAAGCGGTTCGGCATCGAGCCGCGCGTCGCGCTGCTGTCCCATTCGCACTTCGGCAGTTCCAAGTCGCCCTCCGCGCGCAAGATGCAGGAGGCCTGCAATCGCATCAACACCGCCCGTCCCGATCTCGAGTGCGACGGCGAGATGCATGCCGACTACGCGCTGATGCCCGACCGCAGGAACTCGGTCACGCCGGATTCGCGGCTGAGCGGCGAGGCGAATTTGCTCGTGATGCCGAACATCGACGCCGCGAACATCGCGTTCAACCTGTGCAAGGCCGCCAACAGCGACGGCGTCACGGTCGGACCGATCCTGCTGGGCGCGGGCAAGCCGGTGCATGTGCTGACCCCGTCCGCGACCGTTCGACGGCTGGTCAATATCACCGCGCTGGCGGTCGTGGACGCGTTCGAGGAGCGCCGCGCCAAGGGAGGCTGACGGGTCCGGCCGGCAGCAGTCCGCGGTGCCGGCCACCCGCGAATCGAACCGTCGTGGTGCGCCGACCATCGCTTCGGCCCGCCACGACGGCGAGCTGGCCGGCGCCGTCTAAAATGCCAGTGGGGCCCGTCGCCCGGCGGGTCGTGACACCACGAGGGAGGCAAGTCGATGGCCAAAGTGATCCGATTCCACGAAACCGGCGGCCCGGAGGTGTTGCGCCTCGAACACGCCGATGTCGGCCGGCCAGGGCCCGGCGAGGCGCAAGTCAGGCAGCAGGCCATCGGCCTGAACTACATCGACACCTACCACCGATGCGGCCTTTATCCGGTACCGCTGCCGTCCGGCATCGGCCTCGAAGGGGCCGGAATCGTCGAAGCCGTGGGCGAGGGTGTCGACGGGCTCGCCGCCGGTGATCGTGTCGCCTATGCCGGTGGGCCGATCGGCGCCTACGCAGACGTGCGCAACATGCCTGCGGATCGGTTGCTGCGCTTGCCCGACGGGATTCCGTTCGAAACGGCGGCGGCGATGATGCTGCAGGGACTGACTGCCCAGTACCTGTTGCGCCGGACCTACCGGGTCGAGGCCGGGGACGCGATCCTGATCCATGCCGCCGCGGGAGGCGTCGGCCTGATCGTCTGTCAATGGGCCAAGGCGCTCGGCGCCACCGTGATCGGCACCGTCGGTTCGCCGCAAAAGGCGGAACTGGCGCGAGCCCACGGCTGCGACCACGCGATCGACTACAGCCGTGAGAATTTCGCCGATCGCGTTCGCGAGATAACCGGCGGCCAGGGCGTGCCGGTGGTCTATGATTCGATCGGCAAGGACACCTTCATGGACTCCCTGTCGTGCCTGCGTCCTCTCGGTACGATGGTGTTGTTCGGTGCCGCATCGGGACCGGTGCCGCCGTTCGACCTCGGATTGCTGGCCAAGATGGGTTCGCTCTACATCACCCGTCCGACGCTGTTTACCTACACGGCCGCGCGCAAGGATCTGGTCCTCATGGGCGAGGAGCTGTTCTCGGTCGTCGCCAGTGGCAGGGTCCGCATCGAGGTCAACCAGCGCTACGCCCTGGAAGACGCGGCCCAGGCGCACCGCGATCTGGAAGGCCGCAGGACGACCGGTTCGACCATTCTTCTGCCCTGAACGGAGGACTGCCCGGCCGTCATTCCGGGCCCGACGACAGCGTCCGGTCGCCGAGGCCGCATTGTCCGGCCGAGGGCTTCCCGGATCAGGTCGGTGCGTGGAATTCGCAGATTCGGTTCCGGCCGCCGCGCTTGGCCTGCTTCACGGCCGAGTCGGCGTTTTCGAGGACGGTCGCCACGGTATCGCCGGGGCGGATCGGCGCGAAGCCGATGCTGACCGTGACCCGCCCGACCTGCGGGAACGGGTGGGCCGCCACCCGCTCGCGAAAACGGTCGAGCACGCGAGACACGTCGTCGTTGCCGGCGCGGCGCAACACCGCGACGAACTCGACGCCGTCGAAGCGGAACAGCTTGTCTCGGTGGCGGAACGACTCTCGCATCAGGTTGGCCACCAGGGTAAGCACCTCGTCGCCATACAGGTGGCCGTGACGCTCGTTGATGCGCTTTATCCGGTCGACATCGATCACCGCAATCCAGTGGGGAGCCGCAGCCTGGGTACTTTCGCGTCGCTCGTCGCGTGCCGGCACCGACGGGTCGACGTTGGCGCCCAGGTGCATCAACAGCCTTCCTACCTGGAAGTCGAAGGTGCGGCGGTTGAGCAGGCCGGTCAGCGTGTCGCGCTCGCTGTACTCCAGCAGACTGAGGTAGTTGCGGTAGAGGCCGACGAAGCCCTCGGCCTGCTCCAGTTCGGCAGTGGTCAGCAAGCGCGGGGCGACGATCTCGACGACCGCAGCAATCTTGCCGTCGAAGGCCACCGGAACGCAGTGTACGAACTGGCCCTCGCGTTCGATCGCGACGGCCTGCTCGTCGCAGACGCAGGCCTCCATCTCCTCCCGGACCTCGAGCGGCAACGCCACCTCCGGCGACTCGAAATCGGTGTCGCGGCAGGAAATGCCATCCTGGCTCAGGCGCGTGCTGCGCTCGAGCAGCAGTCGTGTGCCGGCAGGCTGCAACTGGAAGATGCTGACCTCCTTCGTTCCGAGTGTCATCGACAGCGCCGAGACGAGCGCGATCTCGAGCATGGAGCGGTCGCTGTAGTGGGGCGCTGCATCCCCGCTTTGCAGGACATGGATCATCGGAATCGGACAAGGCGGCAGGCTACGAGTCGAGAGTTTAGCGGCTCTGCAGCGCTTCGTCGCGCCAATTCGATTCTCCTGACATCATTTGCCATGGCGCGAGGTGGCGGCGGCTCGCGCCCGCTGTCGATCGCCCCCGTTTAAACTGGCACCCTTGCTATTGCGGGTGCACAAGATCAATCGAATGCTGCAATTGCTGAGCCTCGCGGCAGGCCGCGATTCCGAACCGTGGGCAACCCGCTGGTTGGTGGCGATCAACCTGCTGGTGTTCGCCGCGCTGGCGGCCGGCGTCGGCAGCCTGCTGCAGATTCCGTCCGCTGCGCTGATCGAATGGGGGGGCAACGACGGCAGTCGGACCTTGACCGGCGAGCCCTGGCGCCTCCTGACCTCGGTGTTCCTGCACGGCGGACTGCTGCACGTGGGCCTGAACATGCTCGCGCTCTATCAGGCCGGCGCCCTGGTGGAACGAATCTACCGTACGCCGCGCTTCCTGGCGATCTACCTGGGGGCGGGTGTGATCGCCAGTCTGAGCAGCGTGTGGTGGCGCCAGGATGTCGTCAGCGTCGGCGCTTCCGGGGCGATCTTCGGTGTGTTCGGTGCGCTGCTCTCTTTCCTGGCGGTGCACCGTCGCCGACTCGAGGCGTCGGTGTATCGGCGCATGCGCGCGATGACCCTGAGCTTCGTCGGCTACTCGCTGCTGCTCGGCTTCGCGATTCCCGGAGTGGACAACGCCGCCCATGTGGGCGGGCTCGTGGCCGGGCTGGCACTCGGCTGGCTGGCATGCCAGTGGCCGGGACGCCGGGTGATCGTGGCCGGTGGGCTGGCGGCGGTGCTGGCGGTCGTGGTGTCGCTGTGGTCGACCGCCGGGCCGGCGCGACCACCGGATCGCGCACTCCGCCAGTTCGCAGCGCTGCAGCCGCTGCTCGCCCAGCGCCGACAGGAGGTCACGACCGCGCTGGCCGCCGGCCGGCTCGGGCACGACGAGGCGCTGGCGATCATCAATGGCGAACTGAAGCCCAACTGGGACAACCTGATCGCTGGGCTGCAGCGGCAGGCGGCGCTCGGTGACCGGCACGCGGCACGCCTGCTGGCCTACGCGCAACTGGAGCGCTCGTCGCTGGAGGCCCTCGCGCTGGGCCTGTCGACCGGTCACCCGGCGTGGCTCGGTACCTCGGCGGCGCTGCGCGTCGAGGCCGACCGTGCACTTCGCGACTATCTTGCATCCCTGCCTCGCGGCGAGCCGGGTGGGGAGCGCTGATGGCGCCGTGCGTGCTGCGGGCAGGCCACTGCAATCCGCCGGGAACACGCGGAATTTGGGATAGAATCGGTCAATCGGGCCGACAGGCCAATCAGGTTATGCTAATATAGATCAACGTCGGGGGGCTCAAATGAATTTCGAACGTGCGCGATTCAACATGGTGGAACAGCAGGTACGGCCGTGGGATGTCCTCGACTTCGACGTGCTGGACCTGATGATGGACTCTCGCCGCGAGGAGTACGTGCCGCCTGCCTACAAGGCGCTGGCGCTGTCGGAGGCCGAAATTCCCCTCGGTCACGGCGCCACCATGTTGAAGCCGGTGATCGAAGGCAAGGTGCTGCAGGCCTTGAAACTCGGACGCAAGGATCAGGTGCTCGAGATCGGCGCCGGCTCGGGCTATTTCGCGGCGCTGATGGCGGCGCGGGTGGAGTGGGTGCGAAGCATTGAGATCGAGCCGGAACTGGCCCGCTTCGCGACCGAGAACCTGAAGAGAAACGGTGTCGAGAACGTGGTCGTCGAGGAAGGCGACGGCTCGCGCGGTTGGCCCAACAAGGCGCCTTACGACCTGATCGTCGTATCGGGTGGCCTGCCGGTGCTGCCGCACGCGATGCTCGAGCAACTCAAGGTCGGAGGCCGGTTGTTCGCGTTCGTCGGCGAAGCCCCGTTGATGAGTGCTCGCCTGGTGACTTGTACCGGCAAGGGCGAGTTCCGCACGGAGGACCTGTTCGAGACGCTGGTGCCCCAACTGAAGAACGCGCCGCAGCGCGACAGCTTCGAATTCTGAGGTGGAATCGTGCGTCAGCTGAGGCCCGGCGAACTGAAGGCATGGCTCGACGACGAGCAGCGCAAGGCCCCTGTGCTGCTCGACGTGCGTGAGGCGAACGAGTTCGAGTACTGCCGGATCGACGGGTCGGTGCTGATGCCGATGGGCAGCGTGCCCGCCAGGATGACGGAGCTCGACGCGTCGGCGCCGACGGTGGTCATTTGCCACCATGGCGGCAGAAGCATGCAGGTGGCGATGTTTCTCGAGCGCCAGGGGTTCTCGGAGGTGATCAATCTCGCCGGCGGCGTGGCGGCCTGGGCGGGAGAGATCGATCCGGCAATGCCGACCTACTGAGGGGCGGAGGCCGTGCGATGGGTCGGGCCGGTCACCGGCCCGTTTTCGTTCAGGGCGACGGTCCCGCGTCGCCAGGCTGATGCGGAGACAAGGATGAGGAGATTACTGGCCGGGGCCATCGCGAGCCTGCTGGTTTCCAGCGTGGGCGCGATGGATCTGCTTGAGGTGTACCAGGAGGCGCTTGCCAACGATGCCGTCTATGCGGCCGCACGTGCCGAGGCCGAGGCCGGGCGCGAGAGCGTGGTGCAGGCTCGGGCGGGTTTGCTGCCGGAAATCGGCGTTTCGGCCAATACCACCTGGAACGAGAATTCCTTCTCCGGTGTGGACAAGGACTTCAACAGCAATGGCTACGGCGCGCAGCTCACTCAGCCGCTGTTCCGCTGGCAGAACTGGGTGCAGTACCAGCAGGGGAGGCTCCAGGTCGGCATTACCGAGGCGCAGTTGCTGAACGCCCGTCAGGACCTCGCCCTGCGCGTGTCGCAGGCCTACTTCGACGTGCTCAAGGCGCAGGACGTGCTGCTTGCCGTCGAAACGCTCAAGCAGGCTGCCAGCGAGCAACTGGCACTGTCGAAGAAGAGCTTCGAGGTCGGTACCGTGACGATCACCGACGTGCACGAGGCGCAGTCGCGCTTCGACCTCGCCAATGCTCAGCAACTGGCCGCCGCCAACGATCTGGAGGTTCGCCGCCAGGCCCTGACCCAGTTGATCGGACGTCCGGCAGGAGAACTCTCGCCGCTGCGCGAAGGCGCCGAAATTGCGGCGCCGCGGCCCGACGACATCGCGAGCTGGGTCGGCGCTGCCGAAGACAATGCCTACGGCGTACAGATACAGCGGCTGGCCGCCGAGATCGCCGGCCGGGAGGTGGAACGCAATCGCGCTGCCCATCTGCCGACCGTCGACGTGGTGGCTCGTTACAGCAAGGCGAACACCGGATTCTCGACCACTACCGGGGGTGCCGCCGATTCGACGAGCCGCAGCATCGGACTGGAACTGGCAATGCCGCTCTATGCGGGTGGCGCCTTGTGGTCGCGTGACCGGGAAGCGGCAGCGCTGAAATTGCGAGCCGATTCGGACCTGGAGGCGGCCCGGCGTGCCGCCGCGCTGGCTGCCCGCCAGTCCTATCTCGGCGTCACCAGCGGCATGGCCCAGATCGGCGCCCTCGAGGCTGCCCGGACGTCGTCGCGTTCCGCGCTGGAGGCCAACCGGCTGGGCTACGAAGTGGGGGTGCGCATCAACATCGACGTGCTCAACGCCCAATCCCAGCTGTCGGATGCCGAGCAGCGACTGGCCGCTGCGCGTTATGACACCCTGGTCGCCCAGTTGCAGCTCGAGGCGGCTGCCGGTGCCCTCGACGAGGAGGACATCCGGCGGGTCAACGGCTTGTTGGCCCACTGAACCGGCGGTACCGCCATGTAGTGGGTCGAACCCTTGCCGCCCGGCCGGCGTCTGCCGATACTCGCGGGGTCCGGTCGCGCTTCGACCGGACCGGGATGCGGACTTGAACGTGAGGTGTGCCGGTGGAGAACGAGCGCAGGAAATTCTGGAGAGCGGTATTTCATGCTCCGGCAAGCATTGCCAGCGAAGGGCGGCGACACCGGGTCGATGTGATCGACCTGTCCCTGAAGGGGGCGCTTGTCGAGTTCCCGGTGGCTGGCGTCGCGAGCCGGGGCCAGTCGGCCGAATTGAGCCTGCCGCTCGCCGACGATGCCCGCATCGCGATGCAGATGCGGGTGGTCCATGTCGAGGGCAAGCGGGTCGGCCTGCGGTGCGAGCACATCGACCTCGACAGCATCACCCATCTGCGTCGCCTGGTGGAACTGAACTGCGGCGACAGCGCCCAGCTGGAGCGCGAATTCGCCAGCCTCTCCGCCTGATCAGCCGTTGCCGGCCAGGGTGGCATCGAGCACTGCCAGGGTACGGAGGGTCGCGCCCCGGTGCTGTGCCGCAAACTGCCGCCCGGCCGCCGACATCGCCTCGCGACGTCCGGCATCGCCGAGCAGCTCGATCGCGGCTTCGAATCCGGCGGCCACGTCCGGCGCCCTGATCGCCGCGCCCGACGTGATCGCGAGGCGAGTGATCTCGTCGAAATTGAAGGTGTGCGGCCCGACGATCACCGGCGTGCCGACCGCACAGGCCTCGATCAGGTTCTGGCCGCCGAGGGGCTTCCAGCTGCCACCGATCAGAGTCACCTGGGCGGCGCAGAAGTACGCGAACATCTCGCCCATCGAATCGCCGAGCCAGGCCCGGGTCTCCATCGCCACCGCCTGGTCGCTGCTACGCCGCTGGAGCCGGGCGCCTCGTGCCTCGATCAGCGCGGCAACGGCATCGAAGCGTTGTGGGTGGCGCGGCACCACCACCAGCAGATCGTCCTCGGTTGCGCGCGCGAGGAATGCGTCGAGGATGCCCGACTCCTCGCCATCCCGGGTGCTGGCAGCGAGAATCACGCGACGCGATCCGATCAGGCGCTGGAAATGCGCCGCCAGCGTCGCGGCCGAGTCCGGCACCTGGACATCGAACTTGACGCTGCCGGTCACCGTCGCCGGTGGTGCGCCCAGGTGCTCGAGGCGGCGCGCGTCGGCTTCCGACTGGGCGGCGACCGCGCCGAGGCAGCCGAAGGTGTCGCGCGCGAAGGGCCCCAGCAGGGCGTAGCGGTCTGCCGATTTCCGCGACAGGCGCGCATTGGCCAGGATCGTCGGGATGCCTTCCTTCTTCGCCTGCTGCAGCAGGTTGGGCCAGATCTCGGTTTCCATCAGGATTGCCGCGCGCGGCCGGAAGCGACGCATGAACGCCCCCACCAGCCAGGGCAGGTCGTAGGGCAGATAGGCGACCCGGACCCGCGAGGGCACGGCTGCGAACAGCTCCAGGGCGGTCCGGCGACCTGTCGGAGTCATCTGGGTGAGCAGGACGAGCGCATGTTCGTCGCGGGCAAGGAGCGCGCGCACGATCGGTTCGGACGCGCGTATCTCGCCGACCGACACGGCATGGATCCACCACGCACCCTGGAAATGCGCGACGTCGCGGTAGCGGCCAAGGCGCTCGCCGATATCGGCACGGTAGCCCGGTTCGCTGCGGCCACGCCAGAGCAGGCGCGACACGGCCAGAGGCAGGACGAGGAGCCACAGGAAGGTATAGAGGGCGCGCCACATGGCCTCGCAGTTTAGCGCTCATCGCCCGCTGACGAGCTCGAAGGCGGATTCGCCGAGTGGGCGTGGCGCCGCGCTTCCCACGGTTCGGACCGTTGCCTGTGGTCAACCCGTTTGGGGGGCTGGCCTGCCCACCCGTCGACAGTATGCTGAAAAAAAAGAAACAAATCGTAGACGGGAGGGGACAGGCAAGCCGTCTTTGCATTGCGCCGCACAACGATGTCGGTCCCGGCATCGTCAGGGCCGGTGCGCTCCTTCCTTCGCGACCGTTTTTTTTGGAACCGTTGGTCCGTCCTGTTTCGTCAAGGGCTCCCGCCTTTGCAGCGGCCAACTCGAGTCGACCCGTGGCGACCGCTGTCGGTCCCCGAAATGGAGGAATGGATGCCTAGCGAAATCTACGACCAAGGCCTGGACCGCAATCCGGCCAACTATGTCGCGCTTTCCCCGCTGAGTTATCTGGAGCGCTCGGCCCAGGTCTATCCGACCCGTCCCAGCGTGATCCACGGCGAGCGTCGTTTCACCTGGGCCG
>JAGRGB010000132.1 GCA_020445745.1 Rhodocyclaceae bacterium
CGGCCCAGGTGAAACGACGCTCGCCGTGGATCACGCTGGGACGGGTCGGATAGACCTGGGCCGAGCGCTCCAGATAACTCAGCGGGGAAAGCGCGACATAGTTGGCCGGATTGCGGTCCAGGCCTTGCTCGTACGGATTGCCAGTCACCCTCTACTCCTTCCTTTTCGTGGTTGGCGGCCTTGGCACCTGGGCCCGGCCGCTGATCTGTCTTCTCCACCTGCCGGACGTCGATCCCCGGAGGAATTTGGCGCCCTGCGAGATTGGCAAACAATTTTGTCGCAACTTGCGCCGAAATGTACTGAATTTTGTCCAGCGGCGGTGGCCCGCCGAACGGCCCGCTAGAATTCATCCGAGAAAGGTCCGTCGCCGAACCCGGTTCGCACGGGCAGGTCCGGAAGGCTTGTCGGGGCCACGGGATCCCGCCCATGCCCGCAGCCGATCGGTCCCAGGGACGGATAGTCGCCATGCAACGGGAGCGCGATGAAGCAGGAACCGACCGACGAGGCCCGATGCGCCGAGGTCCCGCAGCCGAACGACATGGCGGTCAGCGACCGCTTCTACCGCGAGATGCTGACCGCCGGTCTCGATCTGCTGGCCCAGGGCGTGACCGTCTTCGACCAGGAGTTGAGACTGGTCGCCTGCAACCGCACCTTCTTGAAACTGCTCGATTTCCCCGCAAGGTTTTCCCGTCCGGGGACCTGCTTCGAGCAGTTCATCCGCTATAACGCCGAGCGCGGGGAATATGGACCGGGCGACCCGGAGGGGCAGGTTGCGGAGCGGGTCGCGGCGGCGCGGGCCTTCAAGGTGCACGAGACGCTGCGCCGGCGCCCCAACGGCCGGCTGCTGTCGATCCACGGATTCCCTCTGCCCCACCGCGGCTTCATTGCGCTGTACTCCGATGTCACCGAGCAGGAGCGCCAGCGCGAGGAACTGGCCTGCCACCAGGCAGAGCTCGAACAGCACATTCAGCGGCGCACCGCCGAGCTGACGTCGGCCAATGCCGAGCTGACCGCAGCGATCGAAGCCAACCGCAAGATCAACGCGGCGCTGCAGCACTCGGAAGGTCGATTGCGCCAGATCACCGATGCGATTCCCGCCCACATCGCCTACTTCGACCACACCTGGACCTATCGCTATGCCAACAGGCGCTATGCGCGCTGGTTCGGCTGGTCCGCCGAGAGCCTCGTCGGCAAACCGATTCTCGAAGTGGTCGGGTCCGCCGTGTTCGCGCTGGTCGAGGAACACGTGCGTCGTTCGCTGGGCGGCGAGAAGGTGACCTACGAGTACCCCCTGGTCGCTCCCAGCGGCGCCACGGTATATGCCCGCAGCACGCTGCTGCCGGACTTCGGACCGGACGGCAAGGTGCAGGGTTGCTACGTCCATGCGGTGGACGTGACGGAGCAGCGGCGCACCCATTTCGCCCTCGCCCAGGCGCAGAAGCTCGAGGCGATCGGCCAACTCACCGGTGGCCTAGCCCACGACTTCAACAATATGCTGACGGTCGTGATGGGCAGCCTGTCGGGCCTGCGCGACGGGCTGCCCGGCAGTGCGCTGGTCGAGGAGTACGTCGATCCCGCCCTCGAGGCCGCCGGCCGGGGCGCCGAGCTGATCAAGCGACTGCTCGCGTTCTCCCGCCAGCAGCCGATGGATCCGCGTCCGGTCGACGTCAACGAGCTGGTGCTGGGCATGGCCAAGCTGATTCGACGCTCGCTGCCCGGCAGCATCTCGCTGCTGACCTCGTCGTCGCACGGCGACCTGATCGTCGAAGCCGACCCCCACCAGTTCGAAAGCGCGCTGCTGAACCTGGTCCTCAATGCAAAGGACGCGATGCCGGACGGCGGTTCCCTGTGCGTGGACAACTCGGTCGCCCGGATCGACGGCGCCGGCGCTGCCGACCTAGAGCTGGAACCCGGCGAATACGTCCGGATCGCCGTCACCGACAGCGGCACCGGGATGGACGCCAAGACACTGGCGCGGGTCTTCGAGCCCTTCTTTACGACCAAGAAGTTCGGCAGCGGCAGTGGTCTCGGCATGGCGATGGTGTACGGCTTCATCAAGCAATCCGGCGGCGGTGTCCGGATCGACAGCCGGCCCGCGGCCGGCACTACGGTCGCGTTGCTGCTGCCGCGCTGCGGCCACGCAGCAGCCGGCGTGGATCTTCGCAGCGACCGCAGCGATGCCGCTACCGTGAGCCTGGACGGTCGCGTCGTGCTGCTGGTCGAGGATGATCCGGAGGTGCGCAAGGTCGTGCGCCACCAGCTCTCCGCCCTCGGCTGTTCGGTCCTGGAGGCCGAGAGCGGCAGCGAAGCGGCCGACATGGTCGAGACCATCACGGCGATTTCGCTGGTATTGTCGGACGTGGTGATGCCGGGCAGCATGGACGGCCGCGCGCTCGCCCGCTTCGTGCGGCGCTTCAGGCCCGAGCTGCCGGTACTGCTGATGAGCGGCTATGCGGAACAAGGTGCGAAGAGCGCGCTCGACGGAGTCGGCACGCCCTTGCTCGACAAGCCCTTCAGCCGCGAGCAGCTCGCGGAGGCTCTGCGGGCGCTGGTGGGCTGAGGGGCACGCGCCGGCGGCGATCCGGCGGATCGATCGCCGGTGCGAGGAAGGAAATGGTCGGCAAGCGCAAAGAACTGATTCACGTGGTCGAGGACGAATCGGCGGTAGCCCGGTTGATCGGCAGCACGCTGGACGGTTTCGGCTACCGCTTCGAGCTGTTCGGTTCCGGCGGCGATTTCCTGCGCGGCCTCAAGCTGCAGGTTCCGCAGCTCGCCATCCTCGACTTGGGGCTACCGGACATGGACGGCATGGAGGTGGTGCACCAGGTGCGCGCCCGCCACCGCTTCGGCCTGTTGATCCTCACCGGCCGCAGCGACACCCACGACCGGGTGATGGGTCTCGAACTGGGTGCCGACGACTACATGCTGAAGCCCTTCGAGCCGCGCGAGCTGATCGCCCGGGTGCGCAGCATCCTGCGCCGCTACATGCCGCCCGCGCCGGATGCCGCGACGATGGCGGTGCGTGCAGCCCGCTTCGGCGGTTGGCGCTTCGAACTCGGCACCCACCTGCTGGTGTCCGCAGACGGCCGCGAGGAATCCCTGTCCCTGGCCGAGGCCCAGTTGCTGACCGCGTTCCTCGAACGCCCGAACCAGATCCTGTCGCGCGAACAACTGCTGGCCGGGCGCGAAGTCTCCGCCCTCGATCGCAGCATCGACCTGCGGGTCTCGCGCCTGCGCCGGCGGCTGGAGGAGAACCCCGTGCACGCCAAGATGATCAAGACGGTGTACGGCGCGGGCTACCTGTTGGCCGTGGATGTCGAGTGGGAGTAGGCGCCGGCTGAAGCGACGTGACGGCTCCAGGCGGTGGCGCCGCGATGCCATCGGCGCGGTGCCGGCACGCCGGTCGGATGCTGCGCCGCAAGAACATTTGCGCCCGGTCAAGGATGCGCCCGATAGGCACGGTGACCGCGCTCGCACTACCTAGAATGTAATCGAAAGGCATATCGAATGCCGGCCGGGCGCCGCGGGCAAGGCTGCGGTGGCGGTCGCCGTGGAGATTGCATGCGGCCAAGGGTCGCGAAGGAGAACGAAATGACACGGAAGCATAGCCGAGCCCTGCTCGTCGGCGCGCTGGCACTGCTGGCCGCGCTGTCGCCGCCGATCGCAGTGGCGGACGAAGCCGCCGCGCAGGCCCCGCCGCTCTATGGTCGTCAACTGATGACCGAGCAGGAGCAGGCCGCGCAGATGGCCCGCATGCGCGCGGCGAAGAGCGACGAGGAGCGCGAGCAGATTCGAGAGGAGCATCACCGTCTGATGCAGGAGCGGGCGCAGCAGCGCGGCGTCACCCTTCCGGATCAGCCGATGATGGGTGGAGGCGGCATGGGTCGCGGCGGCTCCGGCATGGGCCCGGGTCGTGGTGGCGGCCGCTGAAGGACCGCAGATCCCGTGGCGAACGGGGCGCGGTAGCGGGCCCCCGGCGGGGATTGCCGCCGGGGGCCCGATGTGAGGTCGGGGTGGCGCTGTCAGCCCTTGAAGCGTTCCTCGGCGATCGCGTCGGCCACTTCGCTGGTCGGGCGCTCTTCGCGGCGCGAGCGGGCGAAGATTTCCATCAGATTGTCGTGGATGCGGTCGATGTGGGCGACCAGCTCACTGCGACCCGCATCGAGGCCGGCGTGCTCGTAATAGACGTCGATGATGCCGCCGGCGTTGATCACGTAGTCCGGCGCATAGAGGACGCCGCGATTCATCAGCGCCAGGCCGTGGCGCGGTTCGGCGAGCTGGTTGTTGGCGGCGCCGGCGACGATGCTGGCCTTCAGCCGGGGCAGCGTCCGATCGTTGATCACCGCCCCGAGCGCGCACGGCGCGAAGACGTCCACGTCGACGGAGAAGATCTCGTCGGCGGCGACCACCGTCGCACCCAGTTCGGCTTCGGCGCGGTCCAGCGAAGCCTGGTCGATGTCGCTGACCCACAGTTTGGCACCGGCCTGGTGGAGTCTTCGGGCGAGGTCGTAGCCGACGTTGCCGATCCCCTGCACCGCGACCCTGATGCCCTCCAGCGAATCGCGCCCGAGGCGCTCGCGCACGGCCGCTTGGATGCCGACGAAGGTGCCGTAGGCGGTCGACGGCGACGGGTCGCCGCTGCGCATGCCGTCGTCGGAGGGCTTTTCCTCGACGCCGGCGACGAAGGGCGTGAGCTTGCGCATGCGCTTCATGTCCGGCACGCCGGTGCCGGAGTCCTCGGCGGCGATGTAGCGGCCGCCGAG
>JAGRGB010000133.1 GCA_020445745.1 Rhodocyclaceae bacterium
GCTGCGCATCCGCCTGGCCGCGCCCACCGGCAAGGCCGCCGCCCGCCTCAACCAGTCGATCGCCGCCCAGGTCGCCGGCCTCGACCTCCGCGCACTGCCCGACGCCGAGACCGTGCGCGCCGCGATCCCGAGGCAGGTGACGACGCTGCACCGCCTGCTCGGCAGCCGGCCAGACTCGCGCCTTTTTCGCCACGATGCCGGCAACCGGCTGGCGCTGGACCTGCTGGTGATCGACGAGGCGTCGATGGTGGACCTCGAGCTGATCGCCGCGGTCGCGCAGGCGCTGCCGGCGGCCGCGCGGCTGGTGCTGCTCGGCGACAAGGACCAGCTCGCCTCGGTGGAGGCCGGCGCGGTGCTCGGCCAGTTGTGCGAAGGCGCCGCCGCCGCCCGCTACCGGCCGACCACCGCCGGCTGGCTGGCCGAGGCCACCGGCCAGCGCCCGGCGGAAGCCTTCGTCGACGCGGACGGCAGTGCGCTAGACCAGGCGGTGACGATGCTGCGGGTGAGCCACCGCTTCGACGCCGCCAGCCCGATCGGCCGCCTCGCGACGGCAGTGAATGCCGACGACGCGCCGGCCCTGGAAGCGCTGCTGGCCAGCGATGATGCCGCGTTGCAGTGGCTGCCCGGCGAGCAGGCCGGACAAGCGCTGACCGAGACGATCGTCGACGGCTGCAGGCCCTGGCTCGAAAGCATCCAGGCCGGGCCGGGCGCCGACGCCGACGCCGACGCCGACGCCGACGAATTCGCCCGCCGGGTGCTCGCCGCCCACGCCGGCTTCCAGGTGCTGTGCGCGCTGCGCAGCGGCCCGTGGGGCGCGGCCGGGCTCAACGCCCGCATCGCCGAGGCGCTGCAGCGGGCCGGCCTGATACCGGCGACCACCGGCTGGTACGCCGGCCGCCCGGTGCTGGTGACCCGCAACGACTACGGCCTGGGCCTGATGAACGGCGACATCGGCATCTGCCTGCCGCTGCCCGACGGCGACGGCGGCACTCGGCTACGGGTGGCCTTCCCCGGCGCCGACGACCCGGAGCAAGTGCGCTGGCTGGCGCCGAGCCGGCTGCAGGCGGTGGACACGGTATTCGCGATGACCGTGCACAAATCCCAGGGCTCCGAGTTCGGCCACGTCGCGCTGGTGCTGCCGGAGCGCCCGAGCCCGATCCTGACTCGCGAGCTGCTTTACACCGGCATCACCCGGGCGCGGCTACGGCTGACGCTGGCCTGTGCCGGTGGCGCCGGCGTGCTGCGGCAGTGCGTGGCGCGGCGGGTGATTCGGGCCGGGGGGCTGCTAGGGGACGCCTAGCGACCTGAACACGGCACGCTGGCCCGTCAAGCGGGCCTTGACGAGCTGCGCCATCGCGGGATCATGGCTAAATTTACAGTGTTTTGCATTTTCTTCGCTTGTCTGGATCACGCCGGCTACTGAATACAAAAACAGTATCTACGCCGTCGAATCGACCGCTCGTGGGGCGCCTTTGCCTGGGGCGCCAAAAAGACCAGCGTCGCCTGACGAGGGTCGCCTACTCCAATCGACATAGGTAGTTGAATCCGAAGGGCGCGACCCCCATTGCGCTCGCCAGGTGATGCATTCATCATGCACTCGCATCGATGCAGCATATGAAAAATACATATGCCATCGGTGGCGCTCGAACGCCACCGTTCAAGCGGTGCCTGGTGCCGCGGCTGCACGGGACCGTGGTGGGCAGAGCGCCTCGGCATTTGGCCGCCATCCTTTGAATTCGCCAGAGGTTTCCAATCGATGAAATTCGCTCCTGTCGCGGCGCTTCTCGCCGCTCTTCTCGTCAGCGGCTGTGCCTCCGTGAACATGGCCTCGCCGGACGAGTCTTCGAGCGCAAAGCAGTTCGATCCGCCGAGCCCGGGCCATGCGGGCGTCTATATCTATCGCAACAGCTTTGCCGGCAAGGCGCTCAAGAAGGACATCTGGATCGATGGCGAATGCATCGGCGAGAGCGCACCCGATGTGTTCTTCCATACCGAAGTCGAGGGCGACAAGCACCACACCATCGATACCGAATCCGAGTTTACGCCGAATCGCCTCGAACTGATGTTCGAGGCCGGCAAGAATTACTTCATCCGACAGTTCATCAAGATCGGGCTGTTCGTCGGCGGTGCCGGGCTCGAGCAAGTGACTGACGAGCAGGGCAAGGAAGACATCGCCGACC
>JAGRGB010000134.1 GCA_020445745.1 Rhodocyclaceae bacterium
CCTCTACACGCTGCTCGGCTCGCTGCTGATGCTGGTCGCCTTCATCTACCTGTTCCGCGAGTCGGGCGGCAGCTTCAACATCCTCGACTGGCACAAGCTGCCGTTGGCGATCGAGGCCCAGACCCTGATCTTCATCGCGATGTTGTTGTCCTTTGCCGTGAAGGTGCCGATGTGGCCGGTGCATACCTGGCTGCCCGATGCCCACGTCGAGGCGCCGACCGGTGGCTCGGTGGTGCTGGCGGCGATCGCGCTGAAACTCGGCGCCTACGGCTTCCTGCGCTTCTCGCTGCCGATCGTGCCCGATGCGTCCCACGCGATGGCGCCACTGATCATCACGCTGTCGCTGATCGCGGTGGTCTACATCGGCTTCGTCGCGCTGGTGCAGACGGACATGAAGAAGCTGGTGGCCTACTCGTCGATTTCCCACATGGGTTTCGTCACCCTCGGCTTCTTCATGATGAATCCGCTGGGCATCGAGGGCGCACTGATCCAGATGATCTCCCACGGCTTCGTCTCCGGCGCGATGTTCCTGTGCATCGGCGTCATGTACGACCGGGTGCATTCGCGCCAGATCGCCGATTACGGTGGGGTCGTCAACACCATGCCCAAGTTCGCGGCCCTGTTCATGCTGTTCGCAATGGCCAACTCCGGGCTGCCGGCGACCTCCGGCTTCGTCGGCGAGTTCATGGTCATCCTCGGCGCCGTCCAGTACAACTTCTGGATCGCCTTCATGGCTGCCACGACCCTGATCCTGGGGGCGGCCTACACGCTGTGGATGTACAAGCGGGTGGTGTTCGGCGCGGTTGCCAACAAGCATGTGGCGGAACTCGAGGACATCGGTTCGCGCGAGTTCCTCTTCCTGTCACTGCTGGCGATCTGCGTGTTGGCGATGGGCCTGTATCCGCAGCCCTTCACCGAAGTCATGCACGCCACGGTGAACGACCTTCTAAGGCATGTCGCGGTGAGCAAACTGTGAGCGGCCGGCGGATCAACTACACGGAAATGGTCTGACGATGAATTTTGTTGTCCCTGATTTCGCGCCCGCGGCCGCCGAGTTGTTCGTAGCCGCCGCATCGCTGGTGGTGCTGATGGTCACCGTCTTCGTCAAGAACAGCGCCCGCATGGGCTATCTGATGACGCTGGGCATCCTTCTCATCACCGCCGTGATCACCTGGTCGGGCATGGACGGAGAGGTCGTCTACACCTTCGGCAACATGTACATCGACGATCCGATGTCCGACCTGCTGAAGCTCCTGGTGTACGGTTCGATGGCGGTAGCGCTGCTCTACAGCCGCCAGTACATGGCGGACCGCAACCTGGACCGGGCAGAGTTCTACGTGCTGGTGATCTACGCCACCCTCGGCATGATGGTGATGATCTCGGCGAATCATCTGCTGACCGTCTATATCGGGCTCGAGATGCTGTCGCTGTCGCTCTACGGCATGGTCGCGATGGACCGCGAGTCGGCGCGATCGACCGAGGCGGCGATGAAGTACTTCGTGCTCGGCGCCCTCGCTTCCGGCCTGCTGTTGTACGGCATGTCGATGATCTACGGTGCCACCGGCAGCCTCGAACTGTCCGGCATCGCCCAGGCGATCTTCCATGATGCCGGCAACCGCACCGTGCTGATGTTCGGCCTAGTGTTCCTGGTGGCGGGTCTTGCCTTCAAGCTCGGCGTCGTGCCGTTCCACATGTGGATCCCGGACGTCTATCACGGTGCACCGACCGCGGTGACGCTGCTGATCGGCTCCGCACCGAAGCTCGCCGCGTTTGCGATGGCGATGCGGCTGCTGGTCAATGGCCTGTTCGACCTGGCCGATCAGTGGCAGGCGATGCTGGTGTTCCTGGCGGTCGCCTCGATCATCCTCGGCAATCTGGTGGCGGTGGCGCAGACCAACCTGAAGCGGATGCTGGCCTATTCGGCGATCTCGCACATGGGCTTCATGTTGCTCGGCCTGCTGGCCGGCGTCGTGGACGGTGATCCGCGCTACGCCGGAACGGCCTACGGTGCGGCGATGTTCTATGTCGTCACCTACGTGCTGATGAGCCTCGCCTCATTCGGCATGATCCTGCTGCTGGCCCGTGCCGGCTACGAGGCGGAGGAGATCGACGACTTCAAGGGCCTCAACAAGCGCAGCCCGTGGTTCGCGCTGATGATGATGTTCATCATGTTCTCGATGGCGGGGGTGCCCTTCTTCATCGGCTTCTTCGCCAAGCTGTCGGTGCTCGCGGCGGTGGTTCAGGCCGGATACGTATGGGTCGCGGTGATCGCCGTGCTGATGTCGCTGGTGGGCGCCTACTACTACCTGCGGGTGGTCAAGGTGATGTACTTCGACGAGCCCGCCGACGACTCGCCGATCGAAAGCAGCCTGGATCTCAAGGTGGCGCTGTCGGTCAATGGCGTGTTGATCGCCGTCCTCGGCCTGATGCCGACCCAGTTGATCGAGGGTTGCGCGCGGGCGCTTTCGGCTTCGTTCATGTAGCCTTGTTGACCCGGACAGCCGGGTTCGCGCTCTGCCAAGGCCGGCCGCTGTGCCGGCCTTTTGCTTTTCGTGCCCAGCCGAGGGAGCCTGCGATGGGATTTCGCACCGGACAATATGACGAGCAACTCGAAGAGCGGACGCTCAGCAGCGAGGAGGTGTATTCCGGGATCTTCCTGCGTGTGCAGCGCGACCGCGCCCGGGCTCCCGATGGCAGCGTGGTAGGGCGTGAATACGTGTGCCATCCCGGGGCCGTGGTGATCGTCGCCGTGCTGGGCGATGGTCGGCTGCTGGTCGAGCACCAGTACCGTTACCCGTTGAGGCGGGTGTTCGTCGAGTTTCCGGCCGGCAAGATCGACCCGGGCGAACCGATCGAGGCCTGCGCGATCCGCGAACTCGAGGAGGAGACCGGCCACCGTGCCCGCGACTGGCTGCATCTCGGGCGAATGCACCCGTGCATCGGCTACTCGGACGAGCGGATCGAAGTGTTTCTCGCCCGCGGCCTCGAGCCGGTCGAACAACGACTCGATGCCGGCGAGTTCCTCGAACTGGATGCGCTCACCCCTGCCGAGTTCGAGCAGGCGGTGTTCGACGGTCGCATCAGCGATAGCAAGAGCATAACCGCCTATTTCCTGGCCCGCCCGCGGCTCGGCCGCGATCGCCCCGACTGACGCCGCCCGCCGCGCTCCGGATGCCCTAAAGCTTGGCGTCGCCGGATCGTTAACCTGCTGTCCTTGCACGGCGCCGATCGACGTGCGTGAGTACAGCAGGGAGGGTGGCCATCAAGCTATTTGTCGGAAGGATCCGCTACAAGATCATCGCAGTTGTCGGCATTGCCGTGGCCGCCGGATTGATTGCCACCGCCGCCTTCTACACGACCCACCAGGAACGCTCGGTTCTGGCCCAGAACGAGCGGACCATGCGCAAGCTCACCGAGAGCGTGATCGAGGGTCTGCAGAGCGTCATGCTGGCGGGATCCGCGGACATCGCCCAGGCCTTTGCCGACCGGCTCAAGCGCGTGCCGGAGATCGAGGATTTCCGGGTGCTGCGCGTGAACGGCCTGGAGGCGTTCCGTGACAACAGCACGATCGAGGAGGTGAACGAGCGCAGGGGCGAAGAGCAGTTCCTGCCGCGCGACACCGTGGAGCGCATCCGTGTCCTCGATGCGCGTGATCCGAACCTGCAGAAGGCCTTGCAGAGCCGGACCATCCTGACGATCTACGACGAAGACCAGAACGGCGAGCCGATCCTGACCTTCCTGTCGCCGATCGCCAACCAGAAGGATTGCCACAAGTGCCATGGCAGCGCCAAACCGATCCGCGGCGTGCTCAAGCTGACGACCTCCCTGGCGCAGGTCCAGCGCGACATCCTGAGGGCGCGGCAGGACTCGCTGCTGGTCCTGGTGGTGGCCCTGACCGGCACCATGCTGCTCACCGGATTCATGCTCGGACGCTCGGTGGTCGGGCCGATCGAACGGGTGACCCAGGCGATGTCCCGGGCCAGCACCGGCGATCTCGACCACCAGGTGCCGGTCGGCAGCCGCGACGAGCTGGGGCGCATGGCGCAAAGCTTCAATGTCATGACCGCTCAATTGCGCGATACCTACGATGGCCTGCGCCGCGAGCAGGACAAGTTGACGACGATCATTCGCAGCGCCGGCGAAGGCATCGTGCTGACCGACGGCAACGGCGGCGTGGTGCTCGTCAATCCGGCGGCCCAACGTCTGTTGGCGAAGTCGCGCGAAAGAATCGTCGCCGACGGCCTCGAGAATCTGCTCGACGATCCGGAGGCGATGCGGGCGTGGCTTGCCGACGATCACGCCGACGGGCCGGTAACGGTGCGCTATGGCGACCATTCGCTGCAGGTGTTCGCGTCGACGATCCACGCCAGCGATGGCCACGTCGTCGGTTCGGCGGCACTGCTGCGTGACGTCACCGAGGAGAAGCGGCTCGAGGAAGAGTTGCGGCGACTGTCCACCACCGACGGCCTGACCGGCCTCTTCAACCGCCGTCACCTGGACGCGACACTCGACAGCGAATGGCATCGCGCCATGCGCACGCGGGAGCCGCTGTCGGTGCTGATGTTCGACGTGGATCATTTCAAGATCTTCAACGACATGCACGGCCACGACCAGGGCGACCGCGTGCTGTGCCAGGTCGCGGCGATCTTTCGGGACGCGCTGCGCGGCCATGACGTCGCGTGCCGTTACGGCGGCGAGGAGTTCTTCGCGATTCTGCCGGCGACACCGGCCAGCGGCGCGATGGCGGTCGGGGAGCGCTTGCGGGCGGCGGTGGCGGCCAGCGAGGTCGATGGCCTGAAGGTCACGATCTCGGTCGGCGTCGCCAGTGTTCCGCAACTCGACGCGAATTCGCCCGGGCACCTCGTCGAGTTGGTGGACGCCGCCCTCTACCAGGCCAAGCGCTCCGGACGCGACCGGGTCTGCATGGCCGGAGAGAGCTACGGTGAAACGACAACCGCCTGACGGGTCGGGCACTGGCGCGCTACGCCGGCTGCGCTTCCGGCTGCTGCTCGGGATGAGCGCGGCGGTGCTGGTCGGCCTGTTCGGTACCGCGGTGATCTACGTCGACCAGGCGGAGAAGGCAATCCTCTCCGAGCACGATCGCGCTCTTCACAAGGTCACCGACGCCGTCGGGACCAGCCTCGAGTCGATCATGGCGGGCGGCCACGCCGAGGTGGCCGCGGAGTTCACCCGGCGCCTCGCCGGCGTCGGCGGGGCGACACGCTTCCTCATCGTCCGCACCGACGGCACGCCTGCGTTCCAAGACAATGCCACCATCGACCGGGTCAATGCGCGCCTCGGCTATGCGGCGTTCAGAAGACACGAAAATGTCGATTCGGCGCCTTCGCCGATTGCCGAGGCAACGCGCGAGGAATTCGCGATGGTGGTTGCCGGGCGCGAAGCCGTGAAGATCGCCGACGTGGGATCCGACGGCGAACGACTGACGCTGTTGCTGGACCCGATCTTCGCACGCCCGATCTGTGGCGAATGCCATGGCGAGGGCGAACTCGTCAGAGGCGTCGTCGTGCTCGAGACGCCGTTTGGCGTGGTCGAGCGCGACATGGGCGAGGCGCGCGTCGAAGCCCTGGTCGGCTTGGTGATCGCGCTGGGCGTGACGATGGTGCTGACCGGCTACCTGCTCGGCCGCATGCTGTTCGCGCCGATCGAGGGCGTCACGCGCGCGATGCGGCGGGTCGCGGCCGGTGACTGGGACCATGGCGTGCCGGTCGAATCGGATGACGAGATCGGCCAGATGGCGCGCAGCTTCAACCTGATGCGCGAGCGGCTCAAGGCCAATTATCTGGACCTGCTCGCGGAGCAGGACAAGCTGACGACGATCCTGCTGACTTCCCGCGAAGCGGTCATCGTCACCGACCGGGAAGGCTCGGTGGTACTGGTCAATCCGGCCGCCGAGGAGATTCTCGGCAAGTCCGCTGCCCAGATCTGCGAGGACGGCTTCGAACGGATCGTCGACGCGCCTGGCCTGATTCACAGCCTGCTGATCGGCGAGCAGGACGCCTCCCGCATCCAGATCCGATACCGTGGGCGGATGCTCGCGGTCAGTGCCGCGACGATCTGCGACAACGCCGGCCAGGTGATCGGCTCGGCGGCGCTGATCCGCGACATCGATGACGAGGACAAGCTGCGCGAACAATTGTCGGCGATGGCGCGTACCGACGAACTCACCGGACTGTTGAACCGGCGCCACCTGGACCAGCGATACGCCGAGGAATTCGAACGGATGGCGGTGTGCGGCCGCCCGCTGGCGGTACTGATCTTCGACATCGATCACTTCAAGCGCTTCAACGACGAACATGGCCACGAAGTGGGAGACCGGGTTCTGCAAGCCGTGGCGCGTCGTGCCCGCGAGACGCTGCGCTGCTACGACGTGCTCGGGCGCTACGGTGGCGAGGAGTTCGTCGCGGTGCTGCCGGGGCTGCACAGCGGCGATGCGGGTCCGGTTGCCGATCGCCTGCGCCGCGATGTCGAGCAGTTGGACGTGGACGGCCTGCGGGTGACGATCAGCGTCGGCATCGCCTGCACCGAACTGGTGGCGGCTGCGTCCGGTGCCGAATTGCTGGCAGCGGCCGACGTGGCCCTGTACCAGGCCAAGGCCGCCGGGCGCAATCGCGTCGAAAGGGCGGTCAGCGCCTGATCGCCGAAAAGTCGAAGCGCAGGGGCTCGGATACGCTCTTGTTCTCGTCTTCGGCGTGATTGAACACGGCGATCTGGCCGACGATGCTGCCCCCCGCAGGCAACACGACGTCGTCGGCGTGCCCGGTATCCAGTGCCCGGGCGAGTTCCAGCTGCCAGTGACCGTCGCGCCAGCGGCCGGCCGCCCGAACATCGGCAAAGCTGCCGTCGGCGACACCGTTCAGCGTCGTCGCCTCGATCTGGTCGGCCTGCCGCGTGCGGGGAGGTCTGACGGTCTTGAAGGGATTGTGTCCCTCGTCGGCGAATTTCTTGATGAACACCGTGCCCACGCCGTCGACGGTGTACTCCGCGGCGTTTTCGAGCAGGCTGGTGGTAATCACGTGGCGGTAGTCGGCGGCGATGCCCGCAGCCTGGCTGCGATGGGCGCTCCATTGCCACAGATCCACCTCGTAGCTCTTGCCGGAGAGCATGCTGCGGTCGTAGTTTCCGGAGCGTTCGAGGCGAACCGCGAACATGTCGCCGTAGCGTCGCACGCGCCGGTAGCGCCGGCCGTTCCAGCTCCAGAAGTCGCCCTTGGAATCTTCGGCGTCGTCGGCCCAGCGGACCGCCAGGTGAAAGGTGCCGAGATGGACGCCGGCCTTGAGTTCGACGGTCGCCTTGCCGACGGCGTTGAGATCGTCGGCGCCGAGGCCGAGCTTCGCGCGTTCGTCGGGGCGCACGGTCGGTGCGATGTCGATCCGCTGCCAGCCGTCCTTGCCCCAGTCGTCGAACTCGCCGTCGAGTTTCGGTGCGGATGCCAGTTCGAGCACGGCGATGCGCTGGGGCTCGGCCCGCAGCGGCATGGCGATGGCCAGCAACATTGCGGCCATCGCGCAACGGCGCGCCAGCGACGTCATTCGACGACGATCTGTCCTTCCATGCCGTTCTCGCGGTGATCGTCGATCGTGCAATAGACTTCGAAGCTGCCGCGCTCGACCGGCACGAAGTACAGATCGATCTTGCCGCCTTCCTTGAGCACTTCGATGGCCTTGAAGTAGGGCGCCTTGATCTCCGCCTGGCCATCGACCATCGCCTTGCGCGTCGCGATCGAGCGGAAGAACTCGGGCGCGGTGAAGTAGTGGTTCTTGTCCGCCCGGTTGTGCAGCGCCAGCTTGTAGGGTGTGCCGGCCTTGAAGCGGATCACGTCGGGCGTGTAACCGTGCTCCTCGAAGACGACCGTAACCGTTTCCATCGCGTTCCAGTCGGCCTGCTTGACGATTTCGTCGGCGTTCTCGATATAGGCCTCGGCCGCCGTCGACGGAATCGGAGCGAATGCGAATCCGGCAAGGGCGGTGGCCAGGACGGCAGACAGCGTACTCTTCATCGTGCTTACCCCGGGTGGCTGGTTTGTGGCAGCGGTGTGACCGCGCCTAGGAAATATTCCGAGGTCAACGGTCCGGCATGACCCGCCTTTAGCCCGGCGCGCCGCCGACGCGCCTGCCGCCCGTCAACCGCGGGCGTCGCCCCAGCGATAGGGGCAAAGATCTTCGCCGAGATAGTGGGCGGTACCGTCGCGGGCGACGCAGAACTGAGGTGAGACGATCATCTCCTTGAAGCGCTGGCTTTCACCGATGCGGGTATAAGCCTGCAGGATGCAGCGCTCGATCTTGGCGCCGGCGCGGATGTGGCTGCCATGCCCGATCCAGCTCGGTCCGACGATCGACACGCCGGGCTCGATGCGCACCCCCGAACCGACATGGACCGGGCCGGAAATCTGCACGCTGTCCCAGGCGATCGAGGTATTGAGGCCGACCCACACACCCGGCTTGTACTCGCGGCCGGGCATGTCCATCTGTGCCACCTCGCCCCGCAGCACGCGCTGCGATACTTCCCAATAGTCGGCCAGTCGACCGATGTCGATCCAGTTGAAGAAGCGCTTCTGGGCAAAGAACGGCAGCTGCTCGCGCACCAGTTCCGGAAACAGTTGCGAGCCGATGTCGTAGGCGACGCCCGGCGGCACGCGCGAGATGACCTCGGGTTCGATGATGTAGATGCCGGTGCTGGCGAGCGTGGACAAGGCCTCGTCAGGCGCCGGCTTCTCCTGGAACGACTGCACGCGACCGTGGTCGTCGGTGACCACGACGCCGTAGTTCTTGACGTCCTCGCGTGGCACGTCGAGGGTCACGACGCTGGCGATCGCCTCCTTCGAGCGGTGCTCGTGCAGCGCCGCGCCGATGTCCAGGTCGACGATCGCGTCGCCGCACATGACGATCGTCGTCTCGTCGAAGAAGCTGCCGAAATCCTGGATCTTGCGCAGCGCGCCGGCCGAACCTATCGGCTTCGGCACCAGCTCGCCGTGCTCGCGCGCACCTTCGTAGGAATAGCCTAGGTCCACGCCCCAGCGCCGCCCGTCGCCGAAGTAGTCCTCGATCTTCCAGTGGTTGAAGGCGACGTTGACCATGATCTCGGTGACCCCGTAGCGGGCCAGGTGCTCGACCAGATACTCCATCACCGGCTTGCCCAGAATCGGGACCATCGGTTTCGGCAGATGGGACGTCAGCGGACGCACCCGTGTTCCCTGGCCGGCAGCCAGAATCATGCCCTTCGCCATGCATCGACCTCCATCGTTGCGGACCCGTCGTCCGCGTCCATTGATAGCAGAGTGGCTGCGCAATTCTCAAGGCGGCAGCCGGACCGCTGGCGGGCACCGGCGCGGTGGCCGTCGCGGGTGGCCGGTCACCGAGGGTGCCGCTGCGCAGCCTGGCCTGCGCGAAGTCATCCGGCTGCAATCCGTCGCGCCCGGGCGACCGCCTTCGCCGCCTCAGGCGTCCTCGACCAGCGGCGTCTGCCCCTGGGACGAGACGAAGATCACCGCGTCGGTCACGGCATCGACGCCGTGTTCGTCACCGGGCGCGGTGTACAGGTAGTCACCGGCCAGCATCCTGGCGTCGCCGATCACCACCTCGCCCGAGATCACCAGCACCTCCTCGCTGCCGCGGTGCTGGTGACGCGGGAAGCGCGCACCTGCGGCCAGCCGTACCAGCGAGCTGCGACCGCCATTGGCGTGGTTGCGGAACAGGCTGCGCTCGATGCCCTCGAAGGGCGTCGCAGCCCATTGCCTGTCTGCTGCGCGATGGTGTTCCATCTCCTGTTCCTCCGATCTCGTTGGCCCCGTCCCTGGTCCCGTCCGGCGGGTCACGGCAGTCCGATCACAGTGCCCTCGCGGCGTTGGTCGGCCGCACCGAACTGGGCTCCGCCCGGCCCGATGGCGATCGCCTGAACCGAGCCGATGCGCGCGTCGCATCGCGACGCCGCTTCCTGCTGGTGGAATGTGTGGCCGAGCCGGGCCAGATGCGCGGTCGCCGCGCTCGGCAGGCCGGGCTCGCAACTGATCGTGCCGCGCGCCGAAGTCACCGAAAAGCGGGGCGCCGCGATCGCTTCGCCGAGGCTCATATGGTGGTCGATCAGGTTCAGCGTGGTGTTCAGCACCGTATTGATGATCGTCGCCCCGCCCGGTGAGCCGTAGGCGAGCACCAGCCGGTCGTCGTGGAACACCATCGTCGGCGCCATCGAAGAGCGCGGACGCTTGCCGCCAGCGGCGTCGTTGGCGCCGGGATCGCCGCTCGCGGCGTCGAACCGAGGCACCAGGTTGAAATCGGTCAGTTCATTGTTGAGCAGGAAGCCGTAGCCCGCAACCGTGATGCCCGAACCCCAGGCGCTTTCGATCGTCGACGTGAAGCTGACGACGTTGCCCCACCGGTCGGCGACCGTGAAGTGGGTCGTGTCGGTGCCTTTCGCCTCGTCGCTGGCTGCCAGGCCGGCGGTGTCGCCGGCCATCGAGCCGGTGCGCTGGCATGGCCAGGGGTCGGCCGCCGCCGGCGTCGGCATCCGCGCGTCGAGGGCGATCATCGCCGCACGCGATGCCAGGAAGCAGTCGGACAGCAGGCCGGCGGCCGGTACCGCCTGGTAATCGGCGTCGCCCATCCACACCGCACGGTCGGCAAAGCCGAGGCGCATCGCCTCCGCCATCAGGTGCAAGGTGTGGCGCCCGCCGAATCCCCAGCCTTCGCCGTCGCTGCCGATCGGATACGGCTCCAGCAGCCGCAGCATCATCAGCAGCGTCAGGCCGCCCGACGACGGCGGCGGCATCGACCGGATCGTGAAGCCACGGTAGCTGCCCTCGACCGGCTCGCGGATGATCGGACGGTACGCGGCCAGGTCCTCGAGCGTCATCCGGCCGCGGCCGGCCTCGCCGATCAGGCTGTGTTCCTGGGCGGCGACGATCGCGCGGGCGATTTCGCCCCGGTAGAACACGCCGGTTCCCTGTGTCGCGATCAGCGACAGCGTGCGCGCCAGTTCCGGCTGCTTCAGCCAGTAGCCCTCGGGCAGCGGCGAGCCGTCGGCGGTGCGAAACCGCGCCGCCGTCGCCGGGTACAGCGTGGTACGGCGGTCGGCGCTGCTGTGGGCGAGATGGCGATTGATCGCGAAGCCGTCACCGGCCAGCGCGATCGCCGGTGCCAGGGTGCGGGCCAGCGTCAGGCTGCCCCAGCGCTGCAGCGCCATCTCGAGGCCGAGCAGGGTACCCGGCACGCCGACCGCGACGCCGCTGGTCGACGCCTGGCCGAACTCCATGCCGGCAAACATGTCGGCGCTGGCCGCCGCCGGCGCGGCCTCGCGGCTGTCGACGATCAGCGTACGCTGCCCGTCGGCGAGATGGATCATCATGAATCCGCCGCCGCCGATTCCGGACGACTGGGGCTCGACCACGTTGAGCACGAACTGGATCGTGACCGCGGCATCGATCGCGTTGCCGCCGGCGCGCAGCACCTGCGCCCCCGCGCCTGCGGCCAGTGGATGGGAGACGGAGACGATTCCGCCGCCGAAACCGGTGGCGCCGGCGGCGATACCGGGTGCCGGCCGTTGCGCGACCGGCTCGCCCGCGACATGGGCGGCCGTCGACAGCAGGGCGAGGGCGATGCCGGTCAGTGCTACGCGCCAGCGACGCCGGGCATGGATCGGGGACATGGTCGGGTTCGGCCTCGCGGTGCACGCGGCCGTCGTCGGTGATCGTCCAATCATGCCATATCGGCGCGCCACGGACGCCTTCCGGTGGATCGATGCACCGCGGCCTGCCGCGCACGCCGCGGCCCACGCCGCGACGGCCGATCCGGCCCCGGCCGCCATGCCGGATCGGGAATGTCCGCCGCGGTTTCGCCCGTGAACGCCGCCGCTCCGGCGATTTTGTAAGCAACTTGCATGGGTGGTTCGCTGCTTGCTTGGAGACGCGGACCGATCCCTCAACCGAGCCGGGCCGAATTTGTAACGCAGGTAAAGCCTCCAATCCGATTGCCGAAGATCTTCCTCAAGCGGAATGACATGCTCATTCCGTGTGGTTCGGGAGCAGCGCAAGCCGCAGGAAACCCCCAAGGACGCAGTGACCACCGCCTGGAGCGTTCGGACGCCATGGCCGGCCGGTTGCCGCGAAATCGGCTCACCGGGCCGCTGGGCCTTTCCTGCCCGATTTGCCCCGTGCCGGCCGCAGCGTCACGCAGGAGCCGATGTCATGACTATCCACTGTCGCCCAATCCCGACAGCCTTTCGTACCGTCTCACGTTTCGCCGATCGGGTCGATGCCCTGGTTCGCGCGCTGTTGCTGGCGATTCTGGTCAACGTCCCCGCCGTGCAGGCGGCGTCGCTGATCGTGGACACCTTCGATGATCGCGACCAGCCGGTGCCATGGAGCGGATGGGTGACCGCCGGCGCGGGCTCCGGCGTCGGCCTGTCGATCACCGCCGGCCACCAGTCCAAGGGTGCGCTGCGCATCGACTACGCATTCGACTGCCGGGTGGCGGGCAGCAATTGCGGACAGTTCGCGCTGGCGATCAAGCCTTTCGCAGATCCGCCCGGCATGCAGGCGGCCTTGAGTTTCGTGGCACGCATGCCGTTGGCGGCAATGCTCAGTCTGCGCGTCGTCGATGCCAATGGGCAGACCCTCCAGTACCGCGTCCGGCGGCCGGACGATGCGTTCGATGAAGCGGCGTGGTTTCCCGCCGCGGTCGACCTGACGCGGCCGGAAGAGTTCTGGGGCGGGACGCGGAGCGGGCGCATCGAAGGCGGCATCCGCTCGATCCGCTTTCTCGTGACGACCCGCAGCGGCAATCCCGAGAGCGGCCAGGTGGACATCGACGAAGTCCGTCTGCTCGATCAGATGCCGGCGCCCCAGCCGCGCAGCTTCGTCAACGGGGAAATGCCGATCGACGACTTCGAGAATCGCACGGTGCTCCGTCCGTGGACCCTGTGGCACACCGGCGGTGGCGGAACCGGGGGCGCATTGACGTCGGGTGCCGGCTACCTGTCCGAGCGCGGCATGCAGCTGGGCTACCAGTTCGCCTGCCTGGTGCCGGGCAGCAACTGTGGCGAGTATGTGCTGGCGATCCACAATTTCGCCGAACCGCTGCCGGTCGCTCCGGCGCTGCGTTTCGCGACCCGTTCACCCGCCGCCGCGGCGCTGATGCTGAGAATCGTGGATCGCAGCGGCCAGACCCTGCAGTACGCCGTGAAGCGGCCGCCCGCGGGCTTCGATGCCGGAGTCTGGTACCAGGCCGTGGTCGATCTCGCCGCCCCGGAAAGCCACTGGGGCGGTGCCGCCAGTGGCCGCCTCGAGCAGGGCATCGCTTCGTTGCGCGTGCTGGTGAGCACGCGCAGCGGCGCGGCAGAGAGCGGCACCGTCGAACTCGACGACTTCGTGCTGCTCCAATCGATGCCGGTGGCCGAGCCTCCGCAGGTGGTGGACGGACGGCTGACGATCGACGATTTCGACGATCGCCCGGTGGTGCAGCCGTGGTCGGCCTGGGCGACCGCCGGCGTCGGCACGGGCGCCGCCCTCACGAGCCAGGCCGGCTTCGAGTCGTCGCGCAGCCTGCGCCTCGAATATGCCTTCGACTGCCGTGTCGGCGGCAGCACTTGCGGGCAGTACGCGATGGCGGTCCTCGGCTTGCCGACACCGCTGCCCGCGCTTGCGGCGCTGGCCTTCGCGACCCGCTCGCCGCTCGCCGCGAGCGTGTCCCTGCGGATCATCGACGGCAGCGGCCAGACATTGCAGTATCGCCTGGTCCGCCCGCCCAGCGGCTACGAGCCGGACGCCTGGTATCCCGCCGTCGCCGACCTGACGGCGCCGCAGGCCTTCTGGGGCGGGGCGGGCAGCGGACGCATCGAGCTCGGCATCGTGTCGGTCCGGATCCTCGTGGAAACCCGCAGTGGTGCCCCGGAAACCGGTGCTGTCGACATCGATCAGGTCGCCCTGCTCACCGAGATGCCAGTGCCCGATGTTCCGCTGGTGGTCGATGGCGAGCTGCGAATCGATGATTTCGACGACCGTGGCGTGGTTCAGCCGTGGTCCCTGTGGCATACCTCCGGAGCCGGTACGACGGCCGACCTGGGCACCGGGCCGGGCTTCGAATCGACCCGCGGCATGCAACTCGCGTACGGCTTCGGATGCCTGAGCGCAGGCAAGACTTGCGGCGAACATGCCATCGCCACGCTGACATTCCAGCAGCCCCTCGATCCCCTGGCGGCGTTGGCGTTCATGACACGCTCGCCGTCCTACCTGCTGCTCCACGCCCGCATCGTCGACGACAGCGGCCAGACGCTGCAGTACCGTTTGCGGCGTCCGCTGTCCGGATTCGACGATCGGACCTGGTACCGGGCATTGGCCGATCTCGGCCGCCCCGACCAGCATTGGGGAGGGCTCGACAGCGGCCGGATCGAAGGTGGCATCCGCCAGATCCAGCTGCTGGCAGCGAGCACCGCCGGCGCAGCGGTCAGCGGCGTGCTCGAGGTGGACCGGGTAAGCCTGCTCGAGACGATGCCCGACAGGACCCTGCCACTCGGCGACTCCGCTCGCATGATCGACGACTTCGATCGCCGCTCGGTGCCGGGCCCGTGGCGGTTCAATCCGGGCGATGAGCTGTCGACCGGCTCGATCGCCTGGGTGGCGGACAACGGCGGCGGTGCGCTGGCGCTGAACTTCGAACTGGGCTGCAACGGGGTTTCCTGCGGCAGCCACGTGGTGGCCGATCTCGGATTGCCCGAACCGGTCGAAGCGGGGCACGCGATCGCGTTCCGTGCACTCTCCCCGGGCAACGTGAGCCTCGCCCTGCGGGTCGTCGACGCCACCGGCGAGACCCTCCAGTTCCCCGTCCCGCGCACCATCGAGGGCGCGCGCGAGTCGCGCTGGTACCGGTCGCACATCGTGCTGGACGAGCCCGAGGACTGGTGGGGGGGCGACGGCGACGGCCTCGTCGACGGGCCGATCCAGGGCATCGCAGTGGTTGCCCGCAACGCGCTGGCGCGGCCCGCCGGCGGACAGGTCCTGGTGGACGCGTTCGAGATGTTGCGCGACGCGGATACCGTCTATGTCCTCGACCATGCTGCGCCGCGGATCGCCCCCGAGCAGGCCGACCGCTTCGTCGGCGAACGCTTCGGCGTCGCTCATCATCCCGGCGCCTCTGAGGCGCCGATCGACGCGGCGGCCGCGATCGGCCTGTCCGCGGTGCGCCTCGACGTCTTCTGGGCCCGGGTCGAGCAGGACGGATCATTCGATTTCTCCGACTACGACGCGATAATCGACACACTGCGTGCCCGCGGGCTGCGCATGCTGCTGATCCTCGACTACGGCCATCCCGACCACGATTTCCGCAGCGCCGAAGGCGTCGCGGCGTTTGCCCGGTTCGCTGCGGAGGCTACCCGGCGCTACGCAGCCGGCGACGTCGCCTTCGAGGTCTGGAACGAGCCCGACCACGAAAGCTTCTGGGCCGGTGCGCCGGACGCCGGACAGTACGGGACGCTCGCAGCGGCGGCCATGGCGGCCATGCGTGAGGCGGTGCCGGATGCGGTGATCAGCACCGGCGGCCTGTCGCACTTCGATTTCGCCTACCTCACGGACATGCTCGAGGCCGGTGCCGCCGATCTTGCCGACGCGGTCGCGATCCACGCCTACGACAGCCCCGAGTCGCTGGCCGAGAGGTGGGTCGCCACCGATCGCCTGTTGCGCGAAGAGCTGGGCGCCTCGCTGCCGATCTGGCTGACCGAGTGGGGCTTCTCGCTCGGCATGGTCGGGCTCGGTGACGACGGTTCCGAGCCCGAATTCCTCGACCGCCAGGCCAGGCTGGTTTCGCGCAGCCTGCTAGTCCATTGGGCGCTCGGCGCCGAAGTGTCGATCGCCTACAAGCTCTACAGCCGCGGCGACGATCCGCTGTCGGTGGAAGACGGCTTCGCGATCCACGACTGGGCCCTCGCCGAAAGACCGGCGGCGACGGCGATCCGGGCGTTGCTCGAGAACGCGGCCGGGTGGAGCCAGTCGGGACTGCTGGCGGACGTTCCGGCGGGCCTGCACGTGATGGCGTTCGAGGATGGCGACGAGATCGTCTACGCGGCCTGGCACGGCCGGGTCGATCACAGTGCGACGCTGACGGTGCCCGTCGCCGGCCTGCTGGGCATGATGGATCACCTCGGCAACGGCTGGATGCCGGCGATCAGTGCGGCCGACGCGGGATCGGTCTCGATCGTGCTCGGCGAGGCCGACGGGCCGGTGTTCATACGCTTTCGGCGCTGACGGCTGTGGTGACCCGCAGCCTCGCGTGAAGCCGCGGCAGCTTTCCCGCTTCGGGAAAGCCGTCGGACGCGCGTCAGCCGACCTCGCCGGCGCCGCTGCACCGGGCACCGGCCGGGTCGCGTCGGGCCCAGCGGGTGGTCTGCGGCCGTCCGCCGGATGTTTCTGCCGGCGGCTGCGGTCGTGGGAGAATGCCGGGTCATGAACAAGCTGATCCTCACCCTGATGCTGGCGCTGGCGAACACCGTTGCGCCCGCCGCGACGCCGGACGAAGTTGCCGAAGGGCACATGCTCCGGGAGATCACCATGCGCGGCCTGACCGGCGACGCGCGGGCGCTGTCGTCGTTCGTCGGAAAGCCGCTGATCATCAACGTCTGGGCGAGCTACTGTCCCCCCTGCCTGACGGAAATGGCCTCCCTCGAACGCCTGTCGCGAAGGTTCCAGGGCCAGGTCAATGTGATCGGTGTGTCGATCGACGACTACCCGGATCGCGCGCTGCGCTTCCTGGAGCGTGCCGAGACGAGTTTTCCGCACTTCATCGATTTCCAACTCGGCGTCGAAAACATGCTGGGGGCCAACCGCATCCCCCTGACCGTGCTGGTGGACGCCGACGGCCGTGTCCTGCACAAGGTCTATGGCGCTCGCGAATGGGACAGTCCGGAGGCGGTGAAGGCGATCCAGCGAGCGTTTCCGGGTGAAGCGGTGGGCAGCGGACAGCGCTGAGGGCGCGCCGGACCTGCCGCACAAAGGACCTCAGTCGGATCTGGTCGGCAGCGATCCGAAGGACGGCCTCCTGCCCGACGCCCGGTTGTTCGGGTCCTCCTCGCGGAGCAGGGCGATCAGGCTGAGCGCGAGCTGGTCGTGTTCGGTGAAATGAGCCGCCCAGTAGTCTTCCAGCAGTATCGCGACATTTCTCGCAAGCTCGCCCGGCGGTTCGGTCGAACAGTGCAGGGCGCGGCGCTCGATGCGGCGCAGCAGACGCGCGTGGCTGCGCTTGTGGTCGCGCCAGGCACGACGGAAGCGGCGCATCCCGGCAATGCGCAGGGCGGTTTCCTCGCGTGCCACCAGTGACCTGCAGAAGCGCTCGAGTTGTTCGAGTTCATCGCTCAGTTGCAGGCGCAGGCACGATTCCAGCAGACCCGGGGAAGCTGCCGAGCGCCCCGCGACCGATTCCTGCCAAAGCTCGGTCAGCCGGGTCGCGTACGCACAGAAATGGCTGGCGGCCTCGCGGTGCAGGTCGGCCAGATCCGCTACCGGCAAGGGAGCGTCGGCGGCCTCCGATGCCACCACGAACGGTGGTATCGACTGTTCCGGCACGATCGGCTCGGAAGAGGAGCGGGAACGAACGGTCAAACCTGATCTCCGCCTTGGGGCGGGCCCGTAAACCAGTCTGGCCGATGAACTGCTCTTCACGTGTTCATCGCCAGCGTACTGGCGGACATTGTGACACGACTGGCAATCTCCGTCGCTGCCAGATTGGCAAGCACCGTCGACATTATGCCGATCGGGTCGTACGGGCAAGCCCGCTGGCAGCGCATTTGTCAGCCGATGCCCCGCCACGGGACAATCGGCCCCATGGATGCCTACGGTTTGATGCTGCTGGTTCTGATGCTGGCCGCGATCCACTTGCTCGCAATGCGCCGCCAGGGGCAGCGAGTCGCGCTGCTGTCCGCCCGTCTGAAGCCCTATCGCATCGAGGCGCTGATGGCGGAACTCATCGAAGGCTATCTGCGAGCGCTGGGGGAGAACGACGCGGGTCGCCGCGAGCAGGTCTGGGTGCACCTCGAGGAGCGCGAGGTCGAGCTGGTAGGGCAACTGCAGGCGCTCGCACGCGACCTGGCGGATGCCGGAATCGAACCGATGCCGGTCGGTCGTGCCGATCTGCGCGGACTGATCGCGATCCACGCTGCCGGCATCCGCCGGGTGGTCGCCAACGACGCCGGCCTGGAGAGGCCGGAGCGGGCCTTCATGCTGTGCGCGGAGATGTACCTGTTGCAGCACAGCTGTCATTGGTATTGCCGTTCCCGCGCGGTGGCCTCGGCACGGCTGCTGGCGCGGCACAGGACCCGCTATGCCCAGGTCCTCGCGGCGGTATCGGCGCAGACCCGCGATGCCTACCTGACGCTGGTCGGGCGCTGACGGTTGGCGCCCCGAACCAGCGCGGATTTCGTCGGCGGATGCCTGATGAGCCAAACCGGGCCCGCGAGATCATGGCGCGGGGTGTCCCGGTGGAGCCGCAATGCAGAGCGTCGTGGCAAGGACCGTGAAGATGCCCCGGGCAATCGCAGAATTGCGCCCAGGGTTCGCCGTCGGCCGCCCGTCGGGTATCCGGTGCTGTCGTGGAATGAAGTCCGTCGGGCCGAAGTGAGGTCCGTCAGCCACCCCTCGTTTGAAGTCCGTCGAAGAGCCGTGTCTGCGTGCTAGCAGGGCATCGCGCCGTGGCGCAACGCCCCCACACGTCGCGACCCGTGCCAGCGCCTGAATGGAAGGCTCGTCTGTGGGACTTCCCCCTCGAGCGTTTCCTTTCAAGAAGCGCGACCGACGGGTTCGAAGCCGGACTGGCCGGCGAGCCCAGGGAGACGATGGACAGCTCACGGCCACAACCTGCCGATGGAGGTCCGGCCAGGATTTCCCCCGGCGGATCGTCCTGGACGACCGGTTTACGGCGACGAACTTGGACCCTCCGCTGGCTCTGAGCGGCCACAAGCCGTCGGTCGTGGTTACATTTCGATTTCAAGGAGCGGGACCGGCTCCAATCCGCTCGAGTGGCCGGTTTACGGCGACGAACTTGGACGCCCAGCGGGCCTGACCCGGCAAGGTGCAGACGTTGGCCAACTCTATGGAACTTGAGAGTTAAGGTCTGCAGCGACGCAAACAGCGGCCCTTCGGTCCAGCGCGGCGGTTACTGGAGCGATGCGCTTAAAGCTGATAGCTCGCGAGAGCACAAGCATGTGGAATCGATGAACCTGGAGTTTGGCACTTATCTGGCATTTCTTGGGCCATACATCGACCATGATTGATCCAGATCAGAGTACCCTCAACCTCTCACGTCGAAAATACACATGTCATAAACAAGATGCGACCTGATCATGAATGGCAGTGCCCGGTTCGGGAACTCGCTACTCGCGGGCATTCTCGTTACTCTCTTGTATGGAGCGTTTCCGAGCAGTTCCATTTCGAGCGACATCTACCGCTGGCAAGACGAACGCGGTGTAACGCACTACTCATCTTCGCCGCCCGAGCAGCGGAATTCAGTGAAGCTGATACCAAGGCCGATGCCAACACCCGAAATGCAAGAGGCGGCCGAGCGTCGAGCACAGCGCGACATAGAGGATTCAAAACGCGCACTGCCTGAGCGACGCGAGAAGGAAGCCGCAGATGTCGCCCGAGATGAGCAGCGTGCAGACGAGAGGGCGCGTCTTGTTGCCCGGTGTGGCCTCGCGCGACAGCAGTTGGGGGTGTTGATCAGGGGCGGGCCGGTCTATACCCGGGACAAGCATGGCAACAGGGTCTATCTTGATGATTCCGAGCGTGACCGAGAAACCTCGCGCGCCAGACTCGAAGTCGAACAAGCCTGCCGGGGGATTGCTGTCGGAAACGAAGTAGACGCGGCTGAAAAAGTTGACCGGCAACTCGTCGCTGCCGAGCGATGTCTTGAACTTCGGCGAGCGCTTAGTAGTGCCAAGCGATCCGGCTCTCGCATTGGTAGCAGCGATATTCGTGAGCTTCGCGAGGCCATGCAACGCGCATGCGGAACAACCCTATGACTGACGCATTCGGCACTGCCACGGAACACCGCTGCACAAGCGAGGCGCCCGCCAGCAACGCTTTCGCATGCAACCAAGTGGTGAACGCGACATGAGTACTCCCACTTTCCCGACTCGGGTCTTCTGGACCATCACCGGACTGGGGGTGTCTTTGCCTTGGCTAGTTGGGGTCGTTTTGAACCTGCTCCTCCGGGCAAAGGGCAACCATGACCTGCCCTGGGCTCTGTTCATTGAGCCCGCTTCAATTCTGGTGCTGATGCCGACGTATCTTTGGTTCGCGTCCCCATATGTTGGGCTAGCGATACTCGCGTGGCTGTTCCTGAAGGCGCCAGTACTCCCTCGTTTCGGGCTTGCGGAACGCTTCCTGATTATCTTGGGCGGACTACTTTGGGGCACCGTTGGAGCCGTGAGAACTCTGATAGAACTGTACATGACACTGGACCCGCTGGTCTTGCTGCTCCTTCTCCCCGCACTTTACGCGTCCGACATGGTCGTCGGTCTGCTCGGCGGTGCGGCCGCAGCCGGCGCACTCGCATTTCTGCAGCGGCCCTGGTCCTCACCTCACCATTGAAAGTTGCATTAGGAATTGTCCCCGTCATACGTCACGCGCAAGCTCACCCCCGACCGGCGTCCAGCGGCAAGAATCGCGATTGGTCAGCGGCGCATTTCAAACAACCAATCGATCACTCGCGACCGACGACATGTGGTGATTCACCGATAGGCAACTTGGGATCAGGTGCTATCCCATACGCACGGTAATATTCATCGGGGTAGTGTAGGGATCGAGGGGACGGCACCAGGAACTGCAACGAACGCCAACAGCGACCATGTCCGGAGTGGCCGACAGCCCTCAATGCCTGTCTTGCGAGCGGCCGGACCGCTTCGCTTCGGCGACTTTCGGAACGCGGCAGAATGACAGGCAGACTGGGGTCAAGACGACTCATCGGCGAGCGGCTGCTTTCGGAAAGCGAACCTTCGACGGCGGCTTTCCGGCGATGAATCCGAGGAGGTGTCTGTCGCAACCCGACCCCAAGCGGTCATAGCGACTTCCGCAAAGCTGCCGACCAGGCGCACAGGGGTTCCGCGAGGTTCGCTGCTCCGAAGCGGCCGTTCGTGATCTCACACAACCGGCCACTAGCTGCCGGTGACGGTCGGCAGATAGGGGACACTGGCGCGGCCGGAGTGCTCCGGAACCGGCCAGTCGAGCTACTTACGCTCCCCATCTCATGGCATGACATAGGCCTTCTGGCGGCGA
>JAGRGB010000012.1 GCA_020445745.1 Rhodocyclaceae bacterium
GGTCGATGATGCCTTGGAGATCTCTGAGCAGACGGAGATCTGACATCAAGCTGGCCGCCCGTCGTCAACCGCTTTGGCGACGAGCGGCCGCTTCCGGGCACGATGCTGGAGCGGTACTATCGGCCATCACAGGCCGGTGGGGAATCGGAGAGAACTGTCATTGGAGCGGCAGCTCCACTGCGGGAGCTGCCGGACAGCCTACGGAAGCGACTCGGCCTGAGCTGCCGGCCAGCTTCGTCAAATTGAGGGGCGGCAATCCGGTGGACACCAGCCGCACGGCGCTCAGTGCGGTCGAACGGCAGGTCCTTGATCCTGCGAACTCACCGTTTCGACCCGCTAGCGACGTTCGGCCGACGGTACCGCGAACGCCTGCTCTCTGGTGGGGGGCGGCCGTTCGGGCGGCTACGCACGCTTCCATCAGTTGGGCGTACGTCAATCTCGCCAAGACATTGCTTGAGATCGTCCGCGGCGGCGACGTCATTGTCGCGGCCGAGCACTTGAGCGTCACCCAGAGTACCGAAACCGCTCGCGTCCAAAGGCCTGACTCACCGCTTGATTGCGGCCTCTTCGTGAGGAGCCGCAGCGGCGCCAGAATGACTGACAACGGGCAGATGTTTCTCGGTCATGCGAGAGAACTAGTGCATACCTGGGAACCGGCGCGGCGCGACAACCGCTCCTGTTCTATGGATGAGGCCCTCGCCACGCTGCGCGCGATCGTCACCGACAACGGCGACGGGTCGCAGCGCTAAGAGTTCTGAGGGGCCGCGCCTTGGTGAGCCGGGGCTGGTTGCCCGAGCCCTGCGCACAAACGCTGAAATCGGACGTGCATAGTATATTAGATATGTCTGATTTATGTGCTAATGTGAGAAGTGACCAGTTACTTACTGAACACATTATGACGACCCAGAGCATCCAGCGACAGCCAACCGAGACCCGCAAGAACGAAATCGTTATCGCCGTGCTCGAGTTGGCTGCGCATCGCAGCCCGGCCCAAATCAGGACCGGCGACATCTCCGCGGCGCTGGGACTCAGCCACGGAGCGATCTTCAAGCACTTCCCGAACAAGGCCGAGATCTGGCTGGCGACGATCGAGTGGGTCGACCTCACGCTGATCGGCGCGCTGCAAGCGGCTGCGAGCCAGCACGCCGACCCGCTAGCCCAGCTTCGCGCGGTGTTCATGGCCCACGTGGACTTCGTGGTGCAGCATCCCGGCGTGCCGCGGCTCATCTTCGATGAATTGCAGCGGCCCGCCGAGTCCGCGCTGAAGTGGCGCGTCGCGCAGATGCTGGCGCGCTATCGTGGTCTGCTCATGGGGCTCTTCGAGGCCGCTGCAGCACGCGCACAAACGGCGCCTGGCTTGAACCGCGAGGCGGCCGCGACGCTCTTCATCGGCATGGTCCAGGGCCTCGTGATGCAGGGCATGCTGGCCGGGACTAGCGGCCGCCTGGGCGAGGCTGCGGCGCTCGTCTTCCCGATCTACCTGGCCGGGATAACGTCCGAGGCACTGCCATGAATCGCGCGGTGTCGGGTCGCTGGTGGCTGCTTGCGCTGGGCGGCTTTTTGCTTGCGGCCTTCGCCTTCGTGGTCGCGCGCTCGGGGCCGCTGGCGGCGGTACAGGTCACTATCGTCGAGGTGACGCGAGGCACGGTCTCACCCGCACTGTTCGGTATCGGCACGGTTGAGGCGCGGCGTGCCTACCTGATCGGCCCGACCACCCCGGGCCGGGTCCTGAGGGTGCTCGCAGATGTCGGCGAGGAGGTTCGCGCCGGGCAGGTGCTGGCCGAGATGGACCCGGTCGACCTCGAACAGCGGCTCTCCGCCCAGGAGGCAGCCATCGCCGCGGCCCGCAGCGCGGTCACGCGCGCCGAGGCCCAGCAACGCGACGCCGAGGCGCGCGGACAGGTGGCGGCGATCAATGCGCGTCGTTACGTGGCACTGGGCGAACAGAAATTCGTCAGCGCGAGCGCCGTCGAGACCCGTGTGCAGGAACAGAGCTCGGCCCTCGCGAGCACTGCCGCAGCCCGCGCTTCGGCGGCCGCGGCGAACCAGGAGCTGATGCGCCTGAAGGCGGAACGGCAGGCCTTGCTGCAGCAAGGCGAATCCCTGCGCCTGCGTGCGCCGCACGACGGCATCGTCAGCGCCCGCGACGCCGAGGCCGGCTCGACGGTGGTCGCGGGCCAGGCTGTGCTGCGCCTTCTGGACCCCTCGAGCCTGTGGGTCAAGGTGCGCCTTGACCAGGGGCGCTCGAGCGGACTTGCCACGGGGCTGGCGGCTGAGGTGGTATTGCGCTCGCGGCCGGGCCAGGCGATCGCCGGTCGGGTCGCACGGGTTGAGTTGCTCGGCGACAGCGTGACCGAGGAGCGCATCGCCCAGGTCGCCTTCGACACGCTGCCGGCCAGGCTATCGGTCGGCGAGTTGGCCGAGGTCACGCTGGGCCTTCCCGAACCCGCGGCCAGCCTGGTGCTGCCCAATGCGGCCATCAAGCGGCGCGCGGGCCGCACCGGGGTATGGCTGAGCGTCGATGGGGGGCTGCGCTTTGCCGAGATCGAGACCGGCGCGATGGGCCTCGACGGGACAGTGCAGGTGCTTCGCGGTCTGGCCGAGGGCGACGCGGTGGTGGTCCATAGTGAGCGCGAGCTGAGCGAGAAGACGCGCGCCAAGGTGGTGGAACGACTCGCCGGAGTGGCGCGGTGATCAGCCTCGCCGGCCGCGACATCCTGCATTCCTGGCCGCGATTCGTGCTCACCGGCATGGGACTGGGCCTGCTGATCGGGGTCACGCTGTCGATGGCCGGCATCTACCGCGGCATGGTCGATGACGCGCGTGCGCTGATCGACAACAGCAATGCCGCGCTGTGGGTGGTGCAACAGGGCACCCAGGGTCCCTACGCCGAGTCCTCGAGCCTGCGTGACGATGCCTACCGCAGCATTCGCGGCATGCCCGGCGTCGCCGCGGCCGCCAACGTCACGTATTTCACGATGCAGGTGGGCCGAGGCAGCGAGGACATCCGCGCCATGGTGGTGGGCATCGAACCCGGTGGGCCGGGTGAGCCGGGCTACCTCGTCGACGGGCGTCATATTACGCGCAGCCACTACGAGGCGGTGGCCGACCTCAAGACCGGTTTTCGGCTCGGCGATCGCATCCGCATCCGCCGTCACGAGTTCGTCGTGGTTGGCTTGACCCGCCGGATGGTGTCGTCGGGGGGCGATCCGATGGTCTTCATCCCGCTCAAGGACGCGCAGGAGGCGCAGTTTCTCAAGGACAACGACGCGATCATCAGCGAGCGAGCGCGCACAGCCGCCAACCCGGCATTCAACCGCCCCGGCGTGCCAGGCCTGCTCGACGCGATCCAGGCCTCGCAGGCCAGCAACCGCAGCGTTAACGCGGTGCTGGTGCAGCTCCGTGAGGGCCACGCGCCCGAGTCCGTCGCGGCGCCGATCCGCCGCTGGAAGCACCTCGAAGTGTTCACCCGTGTGCAGATGGAAGAGATCCTCGTCGCCAAGCTGATCGCCACTTCGGCGCGCCAGATCGCCATGTTCCTGGTCATCCTAGCGGTCGTCAGCGCCGCCATCGTAGCCTTCATCATCTACACCATGACGCTCGGCAAGATCCGCGAGATCGCGGTCCTCAAGCTGATCGGCACGCGCAACCGCACGATCGCCGGGATGATCCTGCAGCAGGCGCTGGGCCTTGGCCTGATCGGCTTCGTGGTCGGCAAGACGGTGGCGACGCTGTGGGCGCCGATCTTCCCCAAATACGTGCTCCTTGAAACCGGCGACGCGCTGCGCGGCCTGGTCGCGGTGGTCCTGATCTGCGCCATTGCCAGCACCCTGGCGATTCGTGTCGCGCTCAAGGTCGACCCCGCCGCGGCGATCGGGGGTTGAGATGGGTGATGTCGGTATCCGCATCGAGAACCTGCGCAAACGCTACGGCGAGGGCGACACCGCGGTGGACGCGCTCAAGGACGTGAACATGACCGTCGCGCCGGGCGAGGTGGTCGGCCTGATCGGCCCTTCCGGTTCGGGCAAGAGCACCCTGCTCAAGTGCCTAGGCGCCGTGATTGAGCCCAGCGCTGGACGCATGACCTTGGGCGACGAGCTCATCTTCGATGACGGCTGGAAGATCCCCGACCTGCGCGCGCTGCGTCGCGACCGCATCGGCTTCATCTTCCAGGCGCCTTACCTGATCCCCTTCCTGGACGTAACCGACAACGTCGCGCTGCTGCCGATGCTGGCCGGCCAGCGTAATGGCGCCGCGCGAAGGCGCGCGACCGACCTGCTCGAGGCGCTCGACGTCGGCCACCGATCTCACGCACAGCCCGCGGAGCTCTCGGGCGGGGAGCAGCAGCGCGTCGCCATCGCCCGCGCGCTCGCCAATCAGCCTCCCGTGATTCTCGCCGACGAACCCACAGCGCCGCTCGACAGCGAGCGCGCGCTGGCAGTGATCCGCACCCTCAATCGCATGGCAGAGCAGTACCGCACCGCGATTATCGTGGTCACCCACGACGAGAAGATCATTCCGACCTTCCGACGGATCTACCAGATTCGCGATGGCAAGACCTACGAGGAAGCGGGTGAGGGGCGTGCCATCGCTTAGGCCGAGCTTTGGCAGAGTCGCCTCAGCAGGTTGCTGATTGGTATTGATCAGCGCTGAGCCAGCGTGCTTATCGCTGGGTATGCTCGGAAACACGATCGCCAAGAAGGGCGAAGGCTTCATCCCGAGCGAGCGTTGGGCGGACGGTGCAGATGAGCTTGGCCTTCGGGTTAGGCGCCGTGTAGGTGATCCCACGAGTCTGAGCTGGGTGCGCAAGGAAGAGAGCATCACGGCCAAAACCACGCTTGACGGCCTGTATGTCATCCGCACCAGCCTTGGTTCCGAACAACTCGAGGCCAATGCCGCAGCGGCCGCCTACAAGAGTCTGTCGCAGGTCGAGCGTGCCTTCCGATCGATCAAGACGGTCGATCTGCATGGGCGTTCGGTCTTTCACTTCGTTGGCGCACTAACTTAATCACACGCCAAGAAAGTCGCCGCGTGTGCAATCCGACCGCTCACGACGCGCGGCTGAGGATGGGCAGTTTACCTTCAGTTGCAATTCGGGCCGGATCATCACTCCATAAGCCATGTCTAATATGCGTATGGGCAACGATGATGATGATTGGCTTTCGTGTTCGAGCCGGAACGAACTCACTTTTCTCATAGGAGCAACCTAAATGAAGACGATTCGGATACTTCCCTTTGTACTTGTAGGCGCGCTCGTAGCGTCGAGCGGATGGGCCAGTGACGAGGATCGCGACCGTGATCGCGATCGATCGCGTGATCCGGCGAGCACGCAGGATCGCGACCGTGACAATGCGAAGGATCGTGACAGGGATCGTGACCGCGACGAAGAGATGTATGGCTCGCAATTGATGACGGATCCGGAGCGCGGCGAGTACCGCATGCGCATGCGTGATGCGAATTCCAATCAGGAACGAGAGCAGCTTCGCTCGGAGCACCACGAGCAGATGAAGATGCGTGCCAAGGAGCGCGGCGTCACTCTCCCCGATAGCCCGCCCTCCGAGCGGGGCTCTGGAAGCGGACGAGGTCCCGGTAGGTAATCGGCAAGGGAAACGCGCCAGTCGGCGCGTTCCCTCGCTTCGCCCGCCGTCGTGCGATCGCGCCGCCTTTGTAAGGAAGGGCCCGTCTGTGGCTATCGGCATGGCGTTTCTTGAGCGAACCGGATGGGATCAAACGACCAGCGCTGCTTGGACGTCAACTGGGTCGGAGCAAACCGGGCGCTTACCTGCGAGAGGCGTTCGCGAATGCTCGAACGACTGCAGTGTGGGTGGCTGCAGCCCTTCGTTGCGCCGGCTTCAGGGAGAAGCGAAGGTCCGGAAGTGGCCGGGTCGGGCCCGCTGGGCGTCCAAGTTCGTCGCCGTAAACCGGCCGTTCAAGCGTATTGGGGCCGCTCCCGCTGCTTGAACTCGAAATGTATGGACCGACAGCTGATGGCCGATACGACCCTGCCAGCATCGCGCCGGAAAGCAGCCGCCCGTCGCGTCGAAGGCTTTCGGCGGGGGGCCGCGTCACGGTCAGATCTCGATCTGCTCAGAGATCTCCAAGGCGTCGTCGACCTCGATGCCGAGGTACCGGACTGTCGACTCCAGCTTGGAATGGCCAAGCAGGAGCTGGACCGCTCTCAGATTCTTTGTCCGTTTGTAGATCAGTGTCGCCTTCGTGCGGCGCATCGAATGCGTACCGTAGGCTGCGGGATCCAAGCCAGCCGA
>JAGRGB010000135.1 GCA_020445745.1 Rhodocyclaceae bacterium
AGGGTCCAGCCGACGTAGTCGCGGATCTGCTCGAAGGGCTTGCCCTCGGCCATCCAGCGCAGCAGCAGCTCGTCGCTGCCGAGCATCACGTAGGCGCCGTGGTCGAGGATCGGCACGTCGCCCATCTCCATGTGGGCGTGGCGCGCGTTGGCCGGCACCATCGCCGGCTCGAAGGCCGAGGTGTAGCCCATCTGGGCGTAGCGGTAGCCGGTCAGCAGCGTGCCCGGGGTGACGTGGGCGGCCGGCTCGAGGCGGGCCGGCCAGGCCTGCGCTGCCTCCGGGTGGCAGCAGTCGCGCTGCAGCTCGGGCAGCAGCAGCCGCGCGAGATTGACCTTGCCGCCGCCAATGTGGGTATGCAGGTCGATGCCGCCGGCCATCACCAGGCAGCCGCCGCAGTCGATCGTCTCCTCGACCGGCGCTTGCGGCGCGATCGCGACGATGCGGCCGTCGCGCACGCAGACATCGCGGATCGCGCCGCTGTCCGGGTTGGCCGGGTCGATCACCCGTCCGCCGGCGAGTCGCAGGCTGCTCATGATTGGCGCTCCAGCGCACCCGCGATCCCTTGGACGACCGCGGCGAGGGTCGGCAGGGCGGTGCTGCGCAAGGCATGGAGCGGCATCAGCACGACACCGTCGGTGCGGAACAGGTGGCCGCGGTGATCGACGCCGGGCATCGCCACCGGCACGAACACCGTGCGGGATTCGTCGCCGAGCGTGGCAGCGAGCACCGGGTCGCCGATCACGATGCGCGGCAGATCCGTGGCCGGCGGCGGTTCACCGGGGAACGGGTCGAGCCAAAGCAAGAGGTCGGCAGCCTGGGTCGCCAGCACCTGCCCTGCGGCGTAGCGAAGCGGCTCGTGGCGCAGGCCGTCGGGAGCGATCCGGGAGCGCAGCGGCAGGCCACCGAGCCACATGAATACCTGGTTGGCGGTCACCGTGCCGGCCCCGCCGGCGAGCGGAAAGCCGGCCGCGCGGGATGTCCGGTTGAGCGTCACGACCAGGCGCTGGATCTGCTCGACCAGCAGCGCGGCGTGGCTGCCGAGTTGCCCGGCCTCCCACACCAGCACCGCGTAGCGGGCGGCCCGCAGGCGCTCGGCCAGGGTCTGCAGTTCGGGGTTGGGCCGGCGCAGACGCCGCCCGGCCACCAGCGCGGCGAGCATCGGCAGGCTGTCGGCCAGCGCCACCGACGGCAGCACCACCTCGACCCCGGCTTCACCCGGCTCGACACCGAGGGCGACCAGCGCCGGACGGTGCTCGCGCCCCCGCGTGAAGCGCGCGAGCAGGCGCGGTGCCCTGGCCGCCGGCCAGCTGCCGACGAACAGGACCAGATCCGCGCGCTCGCGCACCTCGGCGATCGTCGCGGTGAAGCCACCGCGATCCTGCTGCGCCCGCAGGCCCTGGGTCAGGGCCTCGCCACCGGCCGCGTCGCAGATCGCCCCGGTGGCGGCGGCCAGGCGGAAGACGGCGCGGTTGGCGGCGACGTCGCCCGCCAGGCCGGCGATCAGCGGCTGGCGGCTGGCGGCCAGCCTCGCCGCCGCACGGGCGATCGCCTGGTCCGTCGCCACTTCGCTGCCGTCCACCCGCGCGCTGCCGGCCACCCGCCCGCCCAGCGCCGCGAGCCGGCCGCTGGCCAGCGGGCACTCGGCCGCCGGCAGCGATGCAGACGCCCGGTCGGGCTGCAGGTCGTCGCACAGCAAGGCACAGAACGGGCAGGTCCAGGGGGTGACGGAAGCGGCAGCCGTTCCCGCATCGGTCGTGTCGGTCATGGCCCGGCCTGAGCAAGACATATGCCAAGCGCCCGGCAGTCGATTGGCGACCCGGGCGGGACGGGGCTACCGGCCACTGTGTCAAATGGCGCTCAAGCTGACTGGCACACTGTGTCACCGCGCCGGCTGCCCGTAGCGCGCCGGCGCAAAGGCGCGGGCGGCGCGGAGGCTGCGGCCCGGGCGTGATGCGCGGCCGCGACCGGCGCCGGCGCCGCCCTTGGCACGAAAGCTGATTCGACGCCCGGTGTGCACCCCCGAACCCCGACCTCCCCGATCCGCCTGCCAACGCGCGTGGCGGCCGCCGCGCTGACCCTGGCAGCGGCGGGCGGCGCGGCGTGGGCCGGGCCGTGGGCCTACGTGACCAACCAGGGCTCCGACGACGTCAGCATCGTCGATGGTGATCGCCTGACCGAGACCGCACGGGTGCCGGTCGGCCGCTCGCCGGCCGGCGTCAGCGTCTCCGACGTCGCCGGCCGGGCCTACGTCAGCAATCCGGACGGACCGTCGCTGTCGGCGATCGAGCTGGCCAGCGGACGCGTGGTCGCCGAAGTCGCGCTGTCGGGCGCGGCGGTCGGCATCGCCACTGCGCCGGACGGCAGCCGGGTCTATGCCGCCGACTGGTATGCCCACCGGCTGCGCGTCTTCGATGCCGGACTGGCGCCGGTCGGCCATGTCGAGGTCGGCCGCACACCGGCCGGCATCGCGATATCGCCGGCCGGCGATCGGATCTACGTCGCCAATCGCGACGACGACGACGTGGCGGTGATCGACGCGCACCGCTTGCAGGTGCTCGCTCGGATCGGCGTCGGTGAACACCCGTTCGCGCTGGCGCTGACCCCGGACGGCCATCGGCTGCTGGCGGCCAACGTATTCAGCGACGACGTCAGCGTGATCGATCTCGCCGAAGCACGGGAGATCGCCCGGGTGCCGGTCGGCAGCGCGCCCTACGGCATCGCCTTCGACGGCGACGGCGCCCGCGCCTTCGTCACCAACCAGCACGCCGACTCGCTGTCGGTGATCGACATGGCGCGCCTCGAGGTCGCCGCCACCTGGCCGACCGCGGAGTATCCGGAAGGCGTCGCCTGGTCGCCGAACCGGGTGTGGGTGGTGAGCTGGATGGAAGAACGCCTCCAGGTGCTCGACGACACCAGCGGCCGGCCGCTGGGCAGCGTCGCGCTGGGCAGCAACCCGCGTGGCTTCGGCAATTTCCTGAGCCACACCGCGCCACCACCGGCGGCCGCGCAATGACGCGACCGGCCGGCCCATTTCCCTCCCTCCCCGCGGCAACGGGATACGTCTCTTCCGACGCCGCATTTCGTCCCTGGCCGAAGCGCTGCGCGCGGCGGCCGGGGTAGCTTTTTTCGATCAAGGAGATCCCCCGATGCGTAGCACCGCGCCTGCCCGCAGCCTCGCCCTGCCGCTCGCCCTGATGCTGGCGGCACCGATCGCCGTCGCCCACGGCCCGACCCGCCAGAAGGTCACCGAGACCATCGAGATCGACGCGCCGGCGGCCAAGGTATGGGACACGATCAAGGAATTCTCGGCGCTCGACGCCTGGCATCCGGCGGTGGCATCGTCGGAGGCCACCGCCGGCAACGCGCCGGGCTCGGTGCGCACCCTGCATCTCGGCGGCGGCGGCACCATCGTCGAGAGCCTGAAGAAGTACGACGGCGGCGCGATGAGCTATTCCTACCGGATGGAGGATGCCGGGCCGGTGCCGGTCACCAACTACACTTCGACGATCAGCGTCGCCGGCAAGGGCGACGGCAGCGTGGTCACCTGGAAGGGGGCCTTCTATCGCGGCGACCCGAACAACAACCCGCCGCCCGAGCGCAACGACGAGGCGGCGATCGAGGCGATCACCGGCATCTACAGGGCCGGCCTCGGAAACCTCAAGAAACTGGTCGAAGGCCGCTAGTCCGCCCCGCGGCGCGGCCGCCACCGGCCGCGCCACCAGCGATCACGACGTGCCGTTCTCGTCCACCCGGGCACGAGCTTCGAACTGGGTGTCCTCGGTATCCTCGGCATGCACCACCAGCACGCCGGCGCCGTCGTGGCGGAAGTTGAAGCGGAAGCTCGGATTCTCGGCGATCGCGAAGGTGACCTCGGCGTTCATCACCGGCCGGTCGCGGTAGCTCACCGCGATCTTGCGCACGTAGTGGGGCTGCGGATACATCCGGGTGAGCTGGTCCATCGCCAGCCCGGTGACGTTGGGGTGGCGAATCAGCACCTGGGCGCGGGCGGCGCCGCCCGGCTGTGCGGGCGGCTCGATCCGCAGCTTGATGCGGCCCATGGACTGGGCGGCGGCGGCGGGATCCTTCGATGCCGGCGCCGAACAGCCGCCGGAAGCCTTGACGAAGTTCGCGGTCATGTAGAGCTTGTCGTCGCTGGTCTCGGCGATCGCCCGCACGAAGGTGTAGTCGTTGACCCGCACCCGGGTCTCGACGTCGGCACCGGCGCTTTCCGGGAAGAAGTCGAACACGCCGACCACCGGCGTCGGGTTCTGGTCGATCAACAGCCACAGGCGCTTGATGTAGCGTCCGTCCGCGCCGTCGAGACGACCACGGATCGCGACCGGCACCGAAGCCGCGTCGGCGGCCCGGTAAGGGGTTTCCAGGCCGATCACGCCGTCGGCGTCGATCGCGATCTCGCGCTCGCCGAACAGTTGCCGGCGCAGCCCCTGCCACACTTCGACCGCGAGCGACTCGGCGGTGCCCGGGCCCTTCCTGCTCGGTGCCGCGATCGCCAGCCGTGCGCCCAGGGTCAGGCCCAGGCCCGCCGCGATGAATTGCCTGCGTTTCATGTCTGCCTCCTCGGGATCGTGCACCCGCGCCCTTTCGCCAACTGCGACCGGCCGATCCTCTTCAGTCTTCCCACTCCAGTTCCGTGTAGGCGGCGCTCAGGTTGCGGGCGTGGAAGCGCGCCGTCAGCGCCCAGTCGCCCGCCACCGTGCCGTCGTCGGCATCGAGCACCTCGCCCAGGGTGTCGCCGCGCGCGATCGCCGCCCGGACGGTGGCGGCCACGTGCTCGAGATAGGCCTTCTCCCTGGCCAGCGCTTCGCCGCCGTGCGCGACGATCGCGCCATGCCCGGGCAGCAGGCGCTCCGCCGGCAGCCGCGCGAGCCGCTCGATCGCAGCGAGCCAGCCGCGGATGCTGCCGTCGATGATCGGGATGAAGCGCTCGAACAGCAGGTCACCGGTCCACAGGCTGCCGGTGCGCTCGTCGAACACCGTCAGGTCGTTGTCGGTATGGGCGGTCGGCCATGCCTGGAGTGCGAGCGTGCGCCCGCCCAGGTCGAGCGACAGGCGGTCTTCGACGAGCCTCGTCGGATAGACCGCGCGCGTACCCGCGGCGGCCTCGCCGAGCTCATGCGCGAGGGTCCGCAGATAGCCTTCGGCGCGCGCCGACAGGCTTGCCGGCATGCGCGCCGCGGCGACGAACTCGACGCCGGCCTCGCCCTCGAAGCCTGCATTGCCGAAGACATGATCGAGATGCATGTGCGTATTGATCACGTAGCACACCGGCAGTTCCGTGCGTGCCCGCAGTGCGGCCCGCAGCGACTCGCCGATGCGCTGCGTACTGCCGGTGTCGATCACCGCGACGCAGCGCTCGCCGACGACGAAGCCGATATTCGCGATGTCGCCACCGTTTTCCGCGGCGAGGTCGGCGACCTGTCCCTGGTGGACGAACACCCCCGCCGCGACCTCGTCTACAGCAAAGGGCGCATCCGCGCCCGACACCCGCGCCGCGACCACCGCCAGCACCCCGCACACGGTCACGCCGGCTAGTCGAGGAAACACGCCTTGCGGGCCTCCTTCTCGACCGCGCGCAGTTCGCGCGCCAGCCGTCGGCCATCCACGTAGGCGCGCATCACCTCGCCGCGCTCACCGCCGATCGACAGCGCGTTGGAGGTCGTGGCGTCCTTCGTGAACTCCTCGTAGCTCATCTGCTCGGCGATCTTGTCGATCACGCACGAACACTTGTAGAGCAGTTCCTGCTGCGGTCCTTCGCGGTCGCGCATGCAGCCGAGCACGTACTCCACCCGTTCGCGGGTCGGATAGTCCTCGCCCGCCCAGGCCGGCAGCACCGCGCCGGCGAGCAGCGAGGTCGCGGCGACAGCGCCGGCGATCAATGCCATTCGATTAGCCACTTTCGTCCTCGTCTCGTTCACTGTACGGGTTCCGACAGGGTCAGCACCTCTTCGATCCGCGGCCCGCGCTCCCCGGGTGCGGGCTCGACGCTGGTCCGCAGCCGGAAGATGCCGCCGGGCACCAGCTCGGACAGCGTGAACTCGTAGCGCTTGCGTTCCATGCCGCGAAAGCGCCGGCGGTTGGGGTCGTCCCGGTAGGGGCTCACCGCGACCTGCGTACCCTCGAGCCGCCGGCCACCGTATTCGAAACTGACCGGCTCGATCCGGGCGTCGCCGGCGAGCGCCAGGCGGATGCGCTTGCGGAAGTAGTTCTCCATGCCGCCGAGGCGGCGCCGCATCTCGCGCACGTCGCGTTCGAGGAAGAACAGCACCACCGGATTGGCGGCCGCATGATCGACCTCCGGCAGCGCCAGGCGGCGCTCGCCGTGAAGGAATTCGGCGCTGACCACCCGGCCGCGCTCGGCGTCCGTCCGGACATCGAGCGTGACCGAATCCTCGATGACCGCGGCGGCGTCCTCCCGCAGCACGAAGTCGTAGCGCAGGCGGCGAGGATCGTCGACACCGCGCAGGTGCTCGTCGACGAACACCGCACGTTCCGCGTCCGAGAAGTCGCCGGCGGTCGCGGCCGACGGCTCCAGCCACACCGTCAGCGCCAGCAGCCACAGGGCGTGCAGGCACCGGGCGACGCCGTCAGCGTTCCGCGGCGCCATCCGCGCCCTCCAGCGCGAGGCGCGGCACGCCGAAGTCGTCGAGGATCGCGGCGATCTCGTCGCGATTCTCGTCGATCAGGCGTTCGACCTCGGCCTGCCAGGCCGCCTCGCCGCGCCGCACGCCCATCGCCATCGCGTAATCGAACCGGACGCCGATCTCGGACTCGAGCGGCACCACGCGCAGTTGCGGATCGCGGACGCGCTTGGCGAACCAGGCGCCGACCGGCCCCCACACCACGGCGACGTCGATCTTGCCTTCGGCGAGGTCGCGCTCGACGATCTGCCCCGGATATTCGTCCGGATTCGGATTCATCGTCTTGTAGGGCACGCCGGAATCGACCAGCCCGTGGCGGGCCACCCAGGCCGAGCCCGGTGAGCGGTCGAAGACACCGATCTTCAGCTGCGCCAGCTGCTGCGCCGGCAGGGCCAGGAAATCCGCCTCGGTGTTCACGCCGTCGAGACCGCCACGGCCCGGCGCGAACACCATCACGTAGGTGGACCGGTAGTAGGGCTTGGTGGATGCCACCTGGCCCCAGCCCGCCGGCACGCCCATGACGATGTCGCACGGGTAGTCCTGGCCCGGGATCTTGAAACGGAGCGTGTTGCGGATGAAGCCGAGCCGTTGGGGAAACGTGAAGTATTCGACCGCCACCCCCAGCTTGCGCGCGAACAACTCGGCAATGCGGTCTTCGAAGCCCTCGCCCTTCATGTTCGCGAAGGGCATGTTGTTGGGATCCTTGCAGACGCGGAGATTCTTGTGCGGCATCGCGCTGCCGTCCGCGGCGATCGCTGCCGCTGACGACGCCAGCAGCAGCCCGGCGGCGATTCCGGAAATCCATGTGCTGCGCATCTCGAGCCCTACTTCATCAGCTTGACTTTGGCGCTGGTGATGGCGCCGTCGGAGCGACCCTTCAGATAGGCATAGAGATCGTCGAGATTCTCCATGACCTTCTTGTTGGTGTTCCATGCCGGCATGCCCTTGGCCATGCGGCCCTCGGTCAGCACCTTGGAGAAGTCGTCGCGCGTCAATACCTTCAGGCTGTCGATCAGTGAAGGTCCGACCAGGCCCTCCTGGTTGGGACCATGGCAGCGGTCACAGGCGGCCGCCCGCCACACCTTGAAGCCGTTGTAGGTGGCGGCATCGACCTTGTTGCCATCCTCCACCGTGTAGAGCGGCTTGTCGCCACCGGCCAGTGCCGCCAGCGGCATGGTCACCGCCAGCGCCAGGCCGGCGATCCGACCCAAGAATCCTCGCTCCATGTACAACCCCTCCAATGCTGTCGATTGTCGGTACGCGGGCCGATGCCGCGCCTCGTGCCGGCGCTGTCGCGCAGTGCCGGCCGGATGTTCGAACGAGCCCCCGGCATGGCGCCGGGGGCTCGTCGGGATGCTGCGTCAACCGACCCCCGTCAGGGAATCGCGAAGACCGTCAGGGAACCACCAAGGTTGGTGAACTTCTGCAGGTCGCGGTAGCCGCCCACCGCGCCGAGGCCGTCGCTGTCCTTCTCGAGGCCCGCGGCCATGCCGATACCGGCCCAGCCACCGATGCCCGAATACACGCCGACGTACTGCTTGCCCTTGTGCAGGTAGGTGAACACGTTGCCGATGATTCCGGACGGCGTCTTGAACTTCCACAGCTCCTTGCCGTCCTTCAGGCTCACGGCCTTCAGGTAGCCTTCCAGCGTGCCATAGAAGATCACGTCACCGGCCGTGGTCAGCGCACCGCTCCACACCGAGAACTGCTCGGGCTTGGACCACACGATCTTGCCCTGGCCAGCGTCCCAGGCGACGAAGTTGCCCATCCCGCCATGGCTGTTCGGCGCCGGATACATCGCCAGCGTCGCGCCGACATACGGCTGACCGGCCGTGTATTCGACCTCGAACGGCTCGTAGTCCATGCAGACGTGGTTGGTCGGCACGTAGAACAGGCCGGTCTTGGGATGGAACGCGGCAGGTTGCTGGTCCTTGGTTCCCAGCGCGGCCGGGCAGATGCCCTTCGAGTTCACGTCCGGGCCGTTTTGCTCGGTACTGTACTGTGCGACGACCTGCGGACGACCGCTCTTCATGTCCACGTGGGTCGCCCAGTTCACTGCCGGGTCGTACTTCTCGGCCACCAGCAGTTCGCCGGTCACGCGATCGAGCGTGTAGCCGAAGCCGTTGCGGTCGAAATGCACCAGTGCCTTGTGCTTCTGGCCCTTGACGTCGATGTCCGCGAGGATCATCTCGTTGATGCCGTCGAAGTCCCACTCGTCGTGAGGCGTCATCTGGTAGACCCATTTCACGGCGCCGGTGTCGAGGTTTCGTGCCCAGATGCTCATCGACCAGCGGTTGTCGCCCGGACGCTGGGTCGGGTTCCAGGTACTCGGGTTGCCGGTGCCGTAGTAGAGCAGGTTCTCGGCGCGGTCATAGGAGTACCAGCCCCAGGTCGTGCCGCCGCCGATCTTCCACTGGTCGCCCTGCCAGGTCTGCAACGACGAATCCTTGCCGACCGCCTGCATCTTGCCGTCCATCCAGGTCATGGTCTTGGCGGGATCGATCAGCATCTCGTTGTCCGGGCCGGTCGAGTAACCGCGCCACACCATCTTGCCGCTCTTGATGTCGTAGGCGGAGATGTAGCCACGCACGCCCCATTCGCCACCGGAGATGCCGGTGATGACCTTGTCGCCGAACACGTGCGGTGCGTTGGTGTTCACCGCGCCGAGCTTCGGATCACCGTTGGTCGCAGACCACACCACCTTGCCGGTCTTGGCGTCCAGCGCTTCCAGCACCGAGTCGGCCCGTTGCAGGAAGACCTTGCCGTCGCCGTAGGCGAGGCCGCGGTTGACGGTGTCGCAGCACATCTGCGCGATCACCGCGGCATCCTGCTTGGGCGTGTGCTTCCAGACGATCTGCTGGGTGTTCAGATCGACGGCATAGACGTTGTTCGGGAATGGCGAGTGGATGTACATCATGTCGCCGATGACCAGCGGCGAGCCCTCGTGACCGCGCAGCACCCCGGTCGAGAAGGTCCATGCCACCTGCAACTTGTCGACGTTGCCGGCCTTGATCTGGTCCAGCGAGCTGTAGCGCTGGTTGTACTCGTCACCGGCTTGCGATGCCCAGTTGCCGGGATCCTTCATGGCCCGATCGAGATCCGCGTCCGCAAACGCGACTCCCGCCGCCGTCATGCAGGCTACCGTGGCCGCCACCTTGTGCTTAAGCCCTGCGATCATTCATGTCTCCTTTTTTTACCCCCCAGGATGCCGACGCTTGTCGAAAGCCCGGAACCTGTGTTCCCGCCGGGTCGGGCAGTTGCCCTTCGGACGGCGGAACTTCGGACAAGACTCGAGCGAATCTTTCCGACGATCGCACCTGCAAGTCATGTGCCACTGAGCGGAACGGGCAGACCGGATGCAACGGCTCAATCACGCCGGCGTGGCCCTGGTCGCATCGTTGGCGCCGGAAAAGCGCGCCGTCGCGACGGCCGGGGACCGACGTGCGACAGCGCCCGACGAGCGCTGCGCGCTCGACAAGGCACGACCGGTTACACACTGCGACGTGACACTTTGCTCCCCGATGCACACAGCGCATCGTTCGTCAAGTCAGCCGCCACCCGGTCTTGCCGGGGCCCCCTCGGAATCGGCTCTGCTGGCGCCCCCGCGGACGCTGCCGACCGCCGAGCACGCCGGTGCGACTGGCATGGATCGTGATTCGGGAGTGAGGCGGCCCGCCCTAGGGTCGGAGCGCCACGGGAGGAATCCGAAGTTCATGAAGCACCGACGCCACCAGCCAGGCCGATGCCGGGCCGCGGGCGGCAGCGGCCAGATCTCCCCCATCACGAATGCCACCCGCACCGACGTAGCGGAGGCCGGGGCGCTGGCGATGGAGGCGTTCGACGGTCTCCAGATCCGGGCCGTCGCCGCTGCCGACCCGGTCGAGGCTCATCGCGATCACCGTGCCCGGCCAGAGTTCCGGGGTGGACCAGCATCCGGCGCGATCGGGCAGTGCCAGCCGGCGCTGATCGAGCGAGAGGATCGTCGACCCGCAGGCGAGCGCCTCGCGGGCCTGCCGCGCTCCCGCCAATGTCTCGCTCGCGAACACCGGTGCCACCCGCCGCGCGGCATCGCCGAGCTTGCCGCGCAGCCTGCGCCAGTCGCCGAGGTCACGAAAACCGGCGTCCAGCCAGATCGTCAGCGACGGCTCCGCCGCGAGCAGCGCGGCGAACGACGCGGCCTGCGGCGAACCTCCGCCGAGCGCATCGAGATCGGCAACGTAGAGGAGGTGGCCGCTACAATGGCGCAGCATCGCCCTGGCCACGACGACCGGGTCGCTGCCCTCGCACAGCCCGGACACCACAGGGCGATAACTGGCGCGTTCGCCTCGAACGGCGCGAACCGCGCAACCGGACATCAGATCGACCACGGGAATTAACAGCATGGCGGCTGGTCGCAGCTTACTCGTCTATGAATTTATCACCGCCGGCGGCATGCAGGGCCCGGCCGATGCCGCCGATGCCGGCCTGCGCGCCCAAGGCGCGGCGATGCGGAACGCGATGCTCGCGGATCTGGTTGCGATCGCCGGTCTGCGCGTCGGCTGTGCGGTGACGGCCGCGGACGAACTGCCGGCCTCCGCCGCCGCCGTGGCCCGCCACGAGCCGGCCCCGGGCGAGACCCCCGAGGACTTCCTGCGCCGGGTCGCGCCGGCCTTCGACCGGGTGTGGGTGGTGGCGCCGGAGTGTGGCGGTGTACTCGGCCGCCTCCACGCCGCAGTGGGCGCGCAGCGCTGGCTCGGTGCCGACTCCGACGCGATCCGCGTGGCCTCGTCGAAGCGGGCCACGCGACGGCGGCTGGCGGCCTTCGGCGTGACGGTACCGTGCGACGGCGACAGCCCGACCTCGCCGCACACCGCCTGGGTGGTCAAGCCCGACGACGGTGCCGGTGCCCAACAGGTCCGGCTCCACGGCGAGATGACGGAGGCGTGGCGGGATTTCGCGGCGCGACTCGGTCGCGGCCAGACATCCACCCTCGAGGCCTGGGTCGAAGGTACGCCGATGAGCCTGTCCGTGCTGTCGGACGGACGCGCCGTCGAGGTGCTGTCGGTCAATCGCCAGGCGATCGACGTGGACGCCACCGGGCAGGTGCATTACCGGGGCGTCGCGCACAGCGGTTCCGCCGCCGACAGCGAGTTGAGCGAGCTCGCCCGGCACGTGCAGCGGGCTATTCCGGGGCTGTCCGGCTACTGGGGCATCGACCTGGTGTTTCGCGAACACCGCCCGCCGGTGGTGATCGAGGTGAACCCGCGGCTGACCTGCGCCTACGTCGGCCTGTCCGCGCGCCTCGGACGCAACCTCGCGGCCGAGATGCTCGCCCGCCGGCGGCGCAAGCCGTCGACCGTCGTCCGCGGTCGTCCGGAGACCGGTTTTGTCGACGGCTGAACACCGGGTGATCGGCTGGGACGTCGGCGGCGCCCACGTCAAGGCCAGCCTGCTGCGCGGCAACACGATCGACGACGTCGTCCAGTGGCCGGCGCCGGTGTGGCAGGGCATGGAACACCTCGACCGCACGCTGCAGGCGGCCCGCAGCCGCTGGCCGGAACTGCCTGCGTGCCGCCACGCGATCACCATGACCGCGGAGATGACCGACCTGTTCGACGATCGGGAAAGCGGCGTCGCGGCCGTCGTCGACCGCATCCGCCGGGGCCTCGACGGACCGGCCCGCTACTACGCCGGCCCGGCGCGCTGGCTGGACGCCGACGAGGCCTGCGGGCAGTGGCGTCGGGTGGCGTCGGCCAACTGGCTGGCGACCGCCGAGTGCGTCGGCCACGCCGTCGGCGACGCCGTGCTGCTCGACATCGGCAGCACCACCACCGACATCGTCCCGATCGCCGGCGGCCGCCCGTGTCCTGGCGGCATCGGCGACGCCTCGCGCCTGGCCGCCGCCGAGCTGGTGTATGTCGGGGTCGTGCGCACGCCGTTGTGCGCGCTGGCCGAACGCATCGCCTGGCGCGGCGCCGAGTACAACGTGATGAACGAGCTCTTCGCCACCACCGCGGACCTGTTCCGGATCACCGCCGAGCTTGCGCCGGAACACGATCAGCATGCGGCCGCGGACGGCGGCGCCAAGGATGTCGCCGGCAGTTGCCGCCGGCTGGCCCGCATGATCGGCCACGACGGTCGCGATGCCGCGCCCGAGCACTGGCTTGGCCTGGCCCGGGCCTGGCGGCAGCGTCTGCTGCGACGGATCCTCGACAACCTCGACCGCGTGCTGCGCGACCATCCGCTGCCGCCCGCCGCGCCGATCGTCGGTGCCGGTTGCGGCAGCTTTCTCACGGCAGAGCTGGCGCGCCATGTGGGTCGCCGCCACCTGCCCTTCCACCGCCTGGTCGCGGCGCCGCAAGCGCTGGCGGCGTGGGTCGACACCTGCGCGCCGAGCACGGCGGTGGCCAGTCTCTATCGCGGAGCGCCGGCATGTGGGTAGTCAAGCTGGGCGGCAGCCTGGCCGAGGATCCCCTGCTGGTCGACTGGCTCGAAGTGCTCACCGACCTCGGTGGCGGACGTGTCATCATCGTGCCGGGCGGTGGCAGCTTCGCCGATTGCGCGCGCCGCGCACAGACCCTGTGGCAGTTCGACGACGTCGCCGGCCACAACATGGCGGTGCTCGGCATGGCCCAGTTCGCGTTCATGCTGAACGGCCTGCACGGCGAGTTGGAGATGTGCGCCAGCGAGCAGGACATGATCGCGACGATGCGGCGCGGCCAGGTCGCCCTGTGGATGCCGCTCGGGCTGCTGCGCCAGCACGCCGACGAGCTGACCAGTTGGCGCGTCACTTCGGACAGCCTGGCGCTGTGGCTCGCCCGGCGCCTGAACGCCGAGCGCGTGGTGCTGGTCAAGGCCTGCGAGATCCCGCCGTTCGAGGATTGGGGCGAGCTCGCCGACCGCGGCATCGTCGACCATGGTTTCCCGGAGCTCGCCAGCGATTCGGGCAACGTCGTCAGCATCCTCGAGCGCACCGCGCTGCCGACCATGCGCGCGATGCTGCTCGACGCGCACACCCCCTGCGCGCTGCCCTGACGGCCGCCGGCCGCGAGTCGCGGTGCTCCTCAGGCGGTGACGCCGGGCGTCGGGGTGCGCAGCGCGCGGATCAATGCCGACAGTCGCGCCGGATCGAGCGCGGTACTGCGCCCGCCACGACAGACGGCACTGCGAAACCCGGCGAAGTCCGGCGCCAGCGCCTGCAAGCGGGGAAGTTCGTCGCGACGCAGGGCGCCGGCCACTCCGACCAGCAGTCCGGCCCGGCGTGCGGTCGCGACGAGGTGGGCGAGTTCGGCCGGGGGACAGAGGTCGAGCAGCGAGCCACCGGCCTTGCGGACGGTATCGGCCATGACCCCGGCGAATCGTCGCGCCACCACCGCATCGACGAATTCCGGCGCCAGCCCCCGATCGGCCAGCAGCACCGGCACCAGCGGATGACCGCTGGCCTGCAGCCGGTCGAGCAGCCGCATCGCCGCCGCGCCACCGCGGCCCGGCAAGCCGACCTTGACCAGATCGACCCCGCACCCGGCGACCGCGGCAACCCGCTCCAGGATCAGCCCGCCGGCCTCGACCGGTACGTCGCCGATGGTCGCGCTGAGGTGGGCGCCGGAGGTGGACATCGCATCCACGATGCCGCGGATCGCCACCGGCCCGAGATCGCCCAATGCGCCTCGGGAGGGCTCCTTGAGATCGATGAAATCGACACCGGCCGCGGCCACCAGGCGGGCTTCGACGACATTGCGCACGCTGACCAGCACGCGCATCACGCCGCACCTCGCGCGCCGCCCGCCCGATGTCGGGCAACCGCCTGCCGCAACCATTGCCAGGCCTCCGCCTCGGCCGCGCCGGCGGTCTTGTCGATCGCGATCTGCAGGTAGGCCATCTCGCGCTCGACCTTGTCGTGCGGCAGCATGCCGAGGCGGCTGACCAGCACCGCGGCCTCGATCACCGCCGCCTGCGCACGGTTGAAGCCGGCGAACGGGCCATGGATGACCTGTTCGCCCGGCAGCATCCAAAGCACCGGCCTGAGTTCGTCGTCCTGCTGGCGCGCGAGGCGCAGCGGCACGTGGGCGAGGCTGTCGGCCAGCCGATCTCCGCTGCCGTCGGCCAGCGGCACGGTCGGCCAGTCGCGGCGCCCGGTGACGCAGCCGGCGAACACCCGCACGTCGTCGGTCAGGTTCAGCACCGCGCGACCGCTGGCGAGGATGTTGTCGAGGGTCGCGGACGGCTTGAACGGCATCAACAGGACGTGGCCGCGCTCGTGGCGCACGCCCATCGGCGCCAGATGCCCGCGCCCGTCGGGCGAGCGCGTGGTGACGATGGTTTCATGAATTCTGGGCATTGGCGTTGCCGTCCTCGGTGGTGGACGCGCGCCGGCGCCCGCGCATCGTGGTCCCCGGTGCGCGATGACGCAGCAAGTCCTCCTCGGCGTGATCGAAGGCACATCCCCAGTCGAGCGGCCGATCCTGGACGTAGCGCTTGCCGAGCTGCCAGGCGATCTCCGCGCGGGCCAGTTCGACGCCCATGTAGAAGGCGTGGCCGGCGTCGTCGTCGAGCGCCAGCCGGGGATAGAGTTCGAACGGATCGGTATCGCAGTGCAGGCCGTCACGGTTATAGACATGGATGCCTTGCGGCGAGACCTGCACCCGGAAGTTCGGGTCCTTGACCGCGGCGGCATTGCGCGCCACGTCGTCGGCATCGTCGGGAAACGGGCGACGTTCGTGAATCGTCATCAGCGCGTCCGAATAGCCCTTCGGCAGCGACTGGTTCTCGCGCGCCGCGAACATCACGCGGCGCGCGATGTCGGCCTCGCGCACCGCACGCCGGGCATGGGGGCTGACCTCGGTGGTGAGCACCGCCGCGGCCCGCAATTCGGCGGCGATGCCGAGCAGCACCGCGTTGATGCCGCTGGTGTCGGCCTCGGTCAGCTCGGTCAGGTTGCCGATGCCCATCATGATGTCCACTTCGGGATAGCGGCCGCGCAGGCGCTGGTATCGGCCCAGCGAGGCGAGCAGGCCGAACGGTATCGGATCGAGGATGCTGTCCGCGAGGAAGGGCCGGCCGCGCACCGCGAAATCGTCGATCAGCGCGTAGAGGGCGGCTTCGTCGGACGGCTCGCGGGCGATCAGCACCGGTGTCGAGGCGACCTCGTCGGCGATCCAGCAGGTGTCCGGCGTCAGGCTCAGCAGGTAGTCGGCACCGGCGCGGCCGCCACGCAACAGTTCGTCCGCGTCGAGCGAATCGACGCTGACCCGGTAGCCCTCGGCCTTCAGCGCGGCGATGCTCTCCTCGAGGTGGGGGAACGGCGTCGCCGGCAGGCATCCGAGGTCGATCACGTCGGCGCCGTTGCTGGCAAGCCGGCGCGCCCGCTCGACGATGCCGGCCACCGGCAGCGTCGAGGCGTCCACGATCTCGGCAAAGATGCGGGTATCGAAGCAGGACAGATCGACGCCTTGGGCAGCCCGGTCGAAATGTCGCGGGATGTCCTTGAGTTCGTCGGGGCCGCGCACCACCGGCAACCCGTAGTGGCCGGACAAGGCGTCGAGATCGCCACGGCAGCGCCCGGGCACCATGATGCGGTCGGCCACCACCGGCGCCGGCACGCGGCGGCGGATCAGGTCGGCGGTCATCAGGCCGGCGACCTGCAGGCCGATCTCGCGCACCTCCCAGGAAAAAAGCGGCGGGTCGATCCCCGCCAGCACCTTCTCCAGGCTCGGCTGCGCCAGCCGCCCGGTCAGAAAGACGATGTGTTCCATTTCAGCGACAGCTCGGCAAGTCGCGCATCCAGCATGCGCTCCAGTTCGGCAGGTGTCGCGACCACCCGGCAGTGGTCGATGCGACGCAGGCGTTCGACGTTCTCCAGCTCGATGTTGCGGGGCCTCAGCTCGACCCATTCCTTCGGGGCCCGGGTCACCACCACCGGCGCGGTGTCACACGCAAATACGATGCCGGGAATCGCCAGCTTGCCGGCCTGGGCGAAGACGTTGGTGGGCAGGGTGTCGGAGATGCCGAACGCGCACTTGGCGACGGTGTTGCTGGTGGCCGGCGCCACCACCACCGTGTGATAGACGTCGTCATAGAGCGCACCGACCGGAACCGAGCTGGCAGTCTTGTCACGGAACACGCGACAGCGCTGCTTCAGGCTGTCCAGCGGGTAGTCGTAGATGGGCAGCACTTCCTCGGCGGCCGCCGACAGGAACAGGTCCACCTCCGGCAGGCGCAGCGCCAGCGCCAGGGATTCCTCGAGGAAGTGGCCGGAGCCGGTGATCGCCCACGCGAAGCGGCTGCGCCGGGCCGGATCGCCCGCGGTGCCGCCGGTCGGGCGTGCCGCCTCGGACCAGGCGTCAGCCCTGGTGGGAGAGGGGGATGTGGAGCTTGTGGAGCTTGCGGTAGAGGGTGTTGCGGCTGACGTCGAGGGTCTTTGCGACATTGCTTACGTTCCAGCGGTGTTCTTCCAGCAGCCGCAGCAGCACCTTGCGCTCGTTGGCCTGGATCGGATTCAGCGCGAGCGTCTCCTCGGCGGTGACGTCGGTCGGCGCAATGTCGTCGCCGTCGGACTCCGGCGCCGGCTGCAGGCCTGCCCGCAGCGACGGCGGCAGGTGCTCGAGTGCCAGCACGTCGCCATCGCACAACACCGTCGCGGTGCGCAGCACATGGCGCAACTGGCGCAGGTTGCCCGGCCACGGGTGGCTCATCAGCAGCGCGTCCGCCTCGGGGGCGAGACGGAGGGCGCGACCGGCTTCCTCGTCGAGGATCGCCTGAATCAGCGCGCGCTTGTCGCTGCGGTCGCGCAGCGGCGGCAGGTCCACTTCCAGCCCGGACAGGCGGAAGTACAGATCCTCGCGAAACAGCCCCTCGGCAACCCGTTCCGGCAGATTGCGGTGGCTGGCGCTGATCAACTGGAAATCCACCGCGATGCAGTCCTCGGAACCGAGCGGCGTGATCTGGCGTTCGTCGAGGACGCGCAACAGGCGAGCCTGCAGCGTCAGCGGCATGTCGCCGATCTCGTCGAGAAACAGGGTGCCGCGATCGGCCTGGGCGATCTTGCCGCGGCGACCGTTGCGCTGGGCACCGGTGAACGCGCCGGCCCGGTAGCCGAACAGTTCGCTCTCGATCAGGCCTTCCGGCAGTGACGCGCAGTTGACCGCGACGAAGGCACCGCCGCCGTACGGGCTGCCCTGGTGAAGCGCGCGGGCGAAGATCTCCTTGCCGGCGCCGGTCTCGCCGTGCAGCAGCACCGGAATGCGGCGATCGATGACCTTGGCGGCCAGCATCAGCTGCGACGACAGGCGGCAATCGCCGAGCTGCACCTGCGGCGACTCGCCGGTCGGCCTGGAACGGGCCGGCGCGAGCCGGCTGCCGGCGCGCTCGGCCGCCGGCGTCGATCGCGACGGGGGTTCCTGGGCCACCATGAAGAAGCGATTGGCCGACTGGGTTCGGAAGGTCGGAACCGGATGGAACGAACTCTTGGCGCTGCGTCGGACGATGTCGGCGAGCGTCGTCTGGAACACCTCGTCGAGCCGCTTGCCGCGCACGTCCTCGACGCTGCGCAGCCCGAGCTGGAACAGGGCGCTGCGGTTGGCCGCCTGGATCTCGCCGTCCTGGCCCACTTCGAGCACCCCTTCGTGCAAGGTATAGACGAACTCCGGACGGCTGTGGAAATGGACCGGAAACGCATTGCGGTAGCGCCGGTCGAGCAGGCGGTTCTCGATCATCTGCGCGGTCATGCCGAGCAGCACCAGCGAGTGCTGCTGCATCAGCTGCGAGCGGCTGGTGACGTCCAGCGCCGCAGCCAGCATCCCTTCGGGATCGAAGATCGGCACCGCCGAGCAGGTCAGGTTGGTGAATTCGGCGAAGAAATGCTCGTGCTGGCGCACCGCCACCGGTTCGCGGGCGACCAGGCAGGTACCCATGCCGTTGGTGCCGACCTCCGCTTCGCTCCACACCGCGCCGACCCGGAGCCCCATGCGGCTGACGTCCTGGCTGAAATCCGGCGCGGCGACCATGTGCAGGATGACGCCGCCGGTGTCGACCAGCACGACCGCGACCTCGGGGTCGCCGAGCTGCTGGTACAGCGTGGTCATTTCGAGCTTGGCGCAGTCGATCAGGTCGGCATTGCGCGCGCAGCATTCGGCCAGCAAGTCCTTGTCCAGCACCTGCGGCCGGGACGGACGGCTCGGATCGAGCCGATAGTCCTTCAGGCAGCGGACCCAGGAACTGGCGACCAGCTCGCTGGTCTCGCCCCTCGATCCGTGATCGACCACATCGTAGATACGGTGTGCGTGCCCACTGGCCTCGCATGCAGGGCGTGCGTTCATCGTCTCCCCCATTATCAGGTCAACCTGCGGGGCAAGCGGCAGGCGGTCTGTGTCGCCCTGTCGTCCGCTTCGTCTCCACCCATCCTGCTTGCAGATCCAACCTTCGCTGTTTTTCTTCAGCCGCGCTGCAAATTATAGCGCCCGCAATGGGCCCGAAAGCCATCATTCCACACGTTTCGCCGCAAGGACGAGACTGTCGGCCGGGCCGCCACGGACATTTGCCGATGTGACGAAGGCAATGGCCGGTTTTTTGCTTGACCGACCGCCACGGTTCGCGCCATCGTGGCCGGACCCGATCGACGAAGAGGCCGTCCGCTTGTCATTCGCCAGCCAGATTCGACCGCCCGCCGACGCCCGCGCCGCGGGCGCCGACCACACACCGCTGGACATCGTCTTCATCGACGGGTTCCGCGGCGACACCGTGATCGGCATCCATCACGACGAGTTGCACGATGCCCAGCCGGTGCGCATCGATCTGGCGATCGGCGTGCCGCGGCCACGCGCCTGCGACACCGATCGCATCGCCGACACGATCGACTACGGCGAGGTGCGCATGGCCCTGCGCGAGATGCTGGCGAACCACCGCTACCGGCTGCTGGAGGCCTTCGCCGAAGCCATCGCCGGCCTGCTGATCCAACGCTTCGGCGCCCACTGGGTCCGCATTGCGGTTGCCAAGCCCGCCAAGTTCGACGACGTCGACGGCGTCGGCGTGATCATCGAGCGCCGCCGCGACGATTTCCGCAGCGCCGGCAATGCCGCCCACGACGGCGAGGTGCTGAGCGTGCTGGGCGGCGGCCTGGTACCGGGCAGCAAGCTGCGTTGAGACGGTACCGGGGCGTGGGATGCGACGAGACCGGGCATGCCCGGTCTAGTCGGAACGGCACGGGGTTCCCCCCGTGCGAGTTCAGTTGGCCGCGAACGGATGTGTCGCGCTGCCCTTCTGCGCGACGACCTCGGATGCGGTCGGCTTGCCGCTGACGGCGCGCTGGATCGCCTCCCGCGTGGCCTTGTAGTTGTATTCCTGGATCTTGGCGTCGTCCTCGGCCAGCCAGTGGATGAACACGCCGACGCTGACGAACACGTTGTCCGCCTCGTCGGCCGGGATGGTGCCGTCCTCGACGCTGTCGGCGACCGCCATCGCGACGGCCCGCTGGGCCGGACCGAACATCTGCACCGCCTGCTTGGCGCCCTTGATCGTGACCTTGTTGAACATCACGGTCGCCGGCTTGCACAGCAGATTGGGTGCGACGACCGCGAGCAGGGACGTGAAGCCGTCCTTGTTGTTGGTCAGCGCATTGGCGAAGGCAGTCTCGGCGGCGCTGCCACGCGGTCCCAGGATCAGGTCGATGTGGGCAACCTCGTTGCCGTCGCCTACCAGGGACTCGCCCACCAACATGCGATCGATCTTTGCCATTCTTATGTCTCCGTTCTGTGAATTATCCGGATTTGCCCCCCACTGGGTCCGGACGCCCGAACGCCGATTGACGCTCATCGCGGAAGCTGGTCATACAGAATCCGTGCCAATTGTCGGTGGCGGATACGGCGACGCAACCGGGCCGCAGCATTGCCGCACAGAACAATGTCGCGACCGTCATGTCGGCACTGGTGCCGGGGTTTATTCCGCGCGCCTTCAGCGATTTGTCCCAGGCCGCCAGTTCGTCGCGGTGGCTTGCCGCGGCAGCGGCGCGCAGTCGGGCCAGCCAGTCGCCGGCGCGCTCGGTGACAGGTTGCGCAATGCGATCGCCGAGTTTTCGAACAATGTGTGAATCTGGGCGGCGCGCCAGGTGGCGCAGATAGACCCGCAGCACGGCGTCGCCGGTGCTCGGCGCCGCGGCCGCCAGTTCGTCGAGGCCGTCGTCGAGGATCTCGGCGAAACCGTCGCGATACTGGCGCGCGATGCTGTCGCGATCGGCGGCCAGAATCATCGCCTGGCGCAGGTCCACCGTCGGTTCGTCGCGCACGTCCTCGGCCGCGGCCCGCCCGAGCCCGCCGGGGGCCGCCAGCGCGATGGCGCGATAGGCCGCCCGGGCGTCGTCGCGGTCGAGGCCGGCCAGCACCTCGCCGACGGCACGCCGCAAGCGGGGCCGGTCGCAGCTTGCCGCCCGCTGCCGGGCCGCGGCCAGCGGCGCGCACAGCAGCACGATGCCGAGGTTGGTGTTGCAGCCGGCGGCTTGCCGGGTTGCCGCCACCGCGCCCTCGATGCGCGCCCCGACGCTGGCACCGCGCCGGCACAGCGGCTCGGCGGCGGCCGCGGCGCTGGCCAGGAAGTCGCGCGCGTGCATGCCGTGGCCGGCCGACGCGAGGCTGACGTTGCCGGGCTTGGCCACCGCGATGTCCAGCCCGCAGGCCCAGTGCCAGGCCTCCTGCAGCATGTCGTGCCGGCGATTCACCCGGCGCCGTCGCGCCGCGGCGACGCCCCTGGGGCGATGCCGAGCCGTCGCCCGAGCAGGTCGTCCACGATCGCCGCCGCGATGTCCACGCCGCAGGCCCGTTGCAGCGCACGCCACGCGGCGACGCCATTGACCTCCATCACCCGCAGCCCGGCCCGGGCACCGGCATCCGGCAGCAGGTCGACGCCGGCGTAGTCCATGCCCAGGGCCGCAGCCGCCGCCTCCGCGATCTCGGCCAGCGGCGGGGTCAGGGGCGCCGCGACGCCGCGCGCGCCGCGCGCGACGTTGCGGATCCAGTGCCGGCTGTGGCGCTGCATCGCGGCGATCGCACGTCCGCCGACCACCATCACGCGCCAGTCGTAGCCGACCGCGGATGGCGGCGGCACGTAGCGCTGCAGGTAAGCAAGCCCGCCAAAGCCGGCGAGGTCCGGCAGCGGCACCGATTCGCCGTCCACCAGGCCGACGCGCACCAGCCCCCGCCCCTGCGAACCGAACAGCGGCTTCAGGACCAGGCAGTGACCGGCCGCGGCCTCGCGGATCAGGATCCTGCGCGCCTGCGCGGCCGACTCCAGCGCCCACGCCGGCGGCGTATCGACGGCGGCCCGGGCCAGCAGGAAACTGGTCATCGCCTTGTCGACGCTGCGCTCGATCGCGCGCGCGTCGTTATACACCGGCACCCCGGACTCGCGCAGCGCGTGCAGGATGCCGAGCCGCTTGGTGATCTGTTCCAGGCTGCCGCCGGCGATGCCCCGCACGATCGCCGCCACCGGCAGCTCCCGGCCGAAGCCGGGAATCACCAGCCCGGTCGGCGAACGGCTGTCGAAGCGACAGTCGGCGAGATCCGCGCAGCGTCCGTCGAAACCGCGCCGGGCCAGTGCCTCGCGCAGCTTGCGGGTATGCCAGCCGGTCTCGTCGGTGAGAATCGCGACCCGCGGCTGCCAGCGACCGGCCGCGATCACGCCTGGCCCAGCCACAGCGCGCGCAGCAGGCCCATGTCGAGGCCGCCGGCGCGCCAGCTTCGTCCGCTGGCCAGGTTGCTGACCCACACCTCGGCCGGCGCGAACAGCATCGGATCGATCCGGTAGAAGTCGAACTCGACGTCCCGGAAGGTGTCGGCGAAGCTGCGGCCGTAGTCCCGCGAATTCGACGACGGCAGCGCCCGCGCCAGCTGCTCGGCACTGGCGTCGTCGGCGCTGACGGTCAAGCGCACCTGGCCGCCATAGAGGATCGCGTCGTTGGTGCGGCCCATCGCCTCGACGCCGTCGGGGCTGGGCGCCGGCAGAGGGGCGCAGGCGCTGCCGTCGAGCACGGCGCCGAGCGGGAAGCCGAGTTCGTGGACCTTGTGCATCGCCACCTCCAGCACCCGCGCGACCACCTGCGTGGTGCCCGCCAGGCTGGAGGTCGGGGTCAGCACGATGGTCAGCCCGCCGGGCGCGAGGCCACACTGGTCGAGCACCTTGTCGATGACCACCGCCGGCGGGCGGCGGTCCACCTCGAGCACCAGTACGCCGCAGTCGCTGTGGTCGCGGTAGCCCAGTTCGCGGAACAGATCCTCGCGCACCGACAGCGCCCGAGCCGGCCCGGAACCGAGGGCGAAGAATTTCTTGCCGCCCGCCTCCTCCTTGCTCGCGGCCAGGCTCCATCCCGCGTACTGGCTGGCCAGGCACGACAACACCGGGCGGGGACTGGAGACTTCGAGCCAATCCGGCCAGCCGTCGCGACCACCGGCAGCGAGGCCGACCCTGCCCAGCCCGCCCATGCAGATCTCGCCGATCCGCAGACCGGCCTCGACGCTGCCGGCCGCATCGATGCCGGCATCCACCAGGGTGACCCCGCCTTCCAGCTGCTCGACCAGCAGACCGAGTTCGTCCGCCTGGTCGAGCAGGCGCGACACCAGCGGCGCCGCCAGTCCATTCACGCTGAGGCCGGTGCCGGGTATCGCCTGCGTCGTGCCGCTCATGTCAATGCTCCATCAGTTTCGTCACCTGCGCCCGCCGACGACGCAATTCGTCGCCGACCGCATCGGCGTCCGGCCCCGAGGCCGTGATGCTGCACACCGGCTCGCCCCACGAAAACCCGGTCGCCGACGCCGGTCGGTCGTGGCACCACGGCAGCTGCGCCAGTCGATCCGCCTGGTCGCCGTCGAGGTACAGGCGGCGACGCGCGAATACCGTCTCGCAACCGTGCACGACCCCGGCCGGTGGCTTCGAGCGGGACGGCAAACGCCCATCGAGCAGGGCCGACAGGTGTGCCGCGATCGGCCCACCGGCGACGCTGTCGTGCAACACGGCAATGCTGGCGACCGGGCGCGGGTTCAGTTCGAGGATCGCGACACCCATGCCGTCGAGCAGGAAGTCGATGCCGTTGACGCCCCGCAGCTCGAACGCCCGGGTCAGGGTGTCGGCGATGCCGGCGATGCGCCCGGCGACGGCGGCGTCCACCGTCACCGGTCCGATACAGCCGCGATAGACCATCGGCCGGCCGCCCAGGGGCCTCACCAGCTGCCGCGAGAATCCGAGCACCCGGGCGCGCTGCCGGTCCGCGACGAACAGGGCCGACATCGGCACACCGGCCTGCTCGCGCTGAAAGTAGTGCCCGCCGCCGGTGGCCGGCAGCGGCTGCCGCGGATCGTGTCGCCGCACGTGCCAGCCGCCGCTGCCCCACGCGTCCTTGGCGAGCCAGCCGCTCTCCGGCGGCGGATCCAGGCGGATCGGCGGATGCGCGATGGCAAGCGCCGACAGGCGTGAGAAGAAGGTCGCCGGCGTGCGCACCTGCCGCAGCACCGCCGCCGGATTGCCGAGCAGCGGGAGCAGCGCCTCGCCCTGCGCCAGCAGATCGGCACGGCCTTCGAAACCGTTGCCTGCGACCCACCCGAGGAATTCGCCGCCGCGCGCCAGTTCGGCGAGCAGCGCCAGCAGCCGTGCCGGTGCCAGCGCGAGCTGTCCGCCGGCACCACAGGGATGCCAGCGATCCACCACTGCCAGCGTGTCGCGATCGCCGAAGCAGTCGGCGGCGTCGACGCGGAATCCGGCGGCCACCGCGCCTTCCGCCATCGTCCGCGCCGACAGGCCGACCACCAGCAGGCGGCCGCAGGCATTCGCCCGGCGCGTCATCGCTTGCGTGCGCCGACCCGCTCAATCGCCCTCCGCAGCCACCTCGCGGGCCATCGCGAAGGCCTCGCGAAAGCCCAGGTAGCGCGGTTTGTCGGCCTCGCGCATCGACTTCAGCAGGCGGTGCTCGGTCTGGTACTTGACGTTGCCCACCGCGAGCGCGCCGATGCCCACGCCCCGCCCCTCGGGCAGCGCCTTGCCATCGTCCATCACGCCGACGCCGGCGATGCCTTCGGGCGGCACCGCATTGACGTCGGCCGCGACCAGCAGCGCCGCGGCCTGGCCCCGCTCGTCGGCATCGAGCACCTGCACGCCGGCCGCCGCGGCGGCAAGCACCACGTCGGCGTCGGCGATCAATCCGGCACGATCCGACGGATTCGCCGCCGACGCCGCCTCGAGGCGACAGTCGAATCGCCGTCCGGTCTCGTCCGCCGCCTGGCGCGCTGCCGCCGCGTCGCGGTGGCTGCACAGCACCACCCGCGCGCCCTCGCCCGCCGCCAGCACGCCGGCGATCCGCCCGACCGTGCCGGTGCCGCCCAGGATCACCACCTTGCGCCCCACCAGCGTGGCATCGTGTACGGAACGCAAGCGGCGTTCGACGCAGGCCACCAGCGCCGCTGCCGTCGTGTAGGAGCCGCTGGGGTCGGCCATCACCGACACCTCGAACGGCGGCACCATCGACTTGCGGGCGGTGTCGAGCATGTCGGCGGCGAGCACGACGTCGCGCCCGCCGATGAAGATGCCGGTCGCCCGGACACCCTTCGGCCCACGAGAGAAGATCGCGTCCTGGGTCATGCCGCGGATCTCGTCGGCACCGACACCACAATACGGCACCACCACCTGGTAGCCGGCGTCGACGGCCATGTTGATGTCGAACGGGCTCATCTGCCGGCCCGGTGAAAACATGTGGAGAATGTACTGACGCTCCATGACCTGCCTGCCTCCGTATGACTGTCGATCGCCGGATCAGCGCCGACCGTTGCGCGCGCTGGCCGTTGGCTGGACGAACTCGCGCTCGCCGCCGCGATTGCGGCCGCCGGTGACCAGAGCCCGCAATTCGCCGGCGACGACACCGGCCGCCCGCGCGGCATCGAGAACCTCGCTCGCCCGCGCTGCCGACTCGACGAACGCGAAACCGGTCGGTCCCCACGAACTCTGCCCGATTCCGGCTGTGTAACGCGCGCCGATCCACTCGAGTGCATGGGCGACCGCCGGACTCGTGAACATCGAGCCACCCTGGGCGTGCGCAAAATACGCGCCGAGCTCGCGCTGGATCTCGCTGACTCCCTCGGCGAAGGGTTCGAACTCGCCCTCGATCGCCGCCGGCAGGATCTTCATCAGCACCTGATGGCACATCGCCGCTGCCCGCTGGGTCGCAAACGGCGGCAGGTTGGCCATCGCACGGTGTTCGGCGCCGCCGTGCAGCCCGTGCCGACTCTCGTCCATCACCAGGATCACCCGCCACTCGGCGGGGAACTCGGCTCGCGCCAGCAACGGCGCCGGCCGCCCGTCCGCGCCCGGTCCGCCGTCGAGCAGCAGCCCGCCGTGCTCGAACCCGGCAATGCCGATGCCCGAGCGCTCGCCGCGGCCGAGCATCGCCGCCAGCGAGCGGCTATCCAGCTTGAGGCCGTGGGCGTCGGCAAACGCGCTGCCCAGCGCCAGCGCCAGCTGCGTCCCCGAGCCGAGCCCGCAATGGGCAGGTGCCGCGCGGTGCAGCACCACCCGCAGCGGATGGCCGGCGGCGGTCTCGCCCTGGAGCCGCGCCAGCATCTGGCCCAGGCGCTGGGCCAGGCGCGGATCCCGCGAATCGTGGACGACGACCTCGTTGATGCTGGCCGGCTGCACTTCGACGCAGGTGCCGAAGTCGCCGATGACCAGGCCCAGGCTCGCGAAATGACGGCCGAGCGAGGCGCTGGGGTCGAGAAATCCGAGGTGGATGCGCGCCGGCGCTTGCGCCACCACACGGGCCGGGACCGCAGCGATCTGTCGCAGGCTTTGACTCATTTGACATGGCGCGCACCGCAGTGCCGCAATAGACGTGGATAGGTGTCAGCCGGCACCCCGAAGCAATCACCATTCCAGGCACGCGGGCCGGGTAGCGGGGCGCTTGGCCTTCGCCCGATTGACAACCTGACCCAAACTCCGGTCGCGACGCCCCGTTTGCGGCGGGACACTCTGTCACCCCGGGGCGGCGCGCCGCGAAGCGGCCAGCCGGCGCACCAGGAAGCGATGCAATGCGTCGACGAAGGCCCGCGTCTTGGGCGGTATCAGGCGATTGCTCGGCATCACCGCCCAAGCCGGCACCGACGGCATCGACCAGGCCGGCAGCACGTGCCGCAGGCATCCCTGCTCGAGCAACTCCACCGCATAGTGCAGGCTGACCGCTGCAATGCCGGCGCCAGCCGTCGCGAGTTGCATCAGGGTACCCATCGAATTGGCCGACAGGCGGCCACCGATCCGCCCCTCCCAGCGCTCCGGCCCGCATTCCAGGTGCCACGCCAGCGGCCGCCCGTCACGCCCGAGCAGCGCCAGGCAGTCGTGGTCCGGCAGAGCGGCCGGGCGATCCGGCATGCCGCGGCGCGCCAGATAGCCCGGCGAGGCCACCAGGCAGGTCGCGAAATCGCCCAGCCGGCGCGCCACCAGGCTCGCATCGTCCGGCAGCTGGCCCATCCGTATCGCCAGATCGAAGCCTTCGGCGAGCAGATCGACACGGCGCGGCGAGAGATCGAGTTGGACCTCCACCGCCGGGTGCCGGCGGCTGAAGCCGGCAAGCAGGCGCGGCAGCGTCAACATCGCAAAGTCGCCCGGCATCGACACCCGCAGCAAGCCGGAAGGGCGGGCACGCCGCTGTTCGGCGAGCGCGTCGACCGCGTCCACTTCCTCCCCCACCCGCCGCCCGTGCTGCACCAGACTGCGACCGAAATCGGTGAGCGCCAGCCGCCGCGTGCTGCGTTCGAACACGCGCTCGCCGAGGCGCGCCTCGAACGCCGCTATGCGGCGCGACACGGACGACTTCGGCAGGCCCAGGCGTTCCGCCGCGGCACTGAAGCTGCCCGCCTCGGCAACCCGGGCGAAGATCATCAGATCGCTCGCGACGGCCACATCATTGTTGCTCATACGGAACGATGATATCCAAAATCACGGCTTCCGGGCCATTCTGGCAACAGGTAGATTGCAGGAACCCTGACAAGAGGAGCCCACGACATGAACATCCTGCAGATCAATTCCTCCGCCCGCAGCCGCGGATCTGAATCCACCCGCGTCGCCGAGCGCATCGTCGAGCGTCTGCAGACGAACAATCCGGATGCCCGCCTGACGAGGCGCGATCTCGCCAGCGACCCGCAGCCGGTGCTCGACGAAGCGGCGCTGCAGGCCCTGTTCACACCGCCCGCCGAGCGGACGCCGGTGCAGGCCGCGCGGGTCGCGATCGACGACCGTGCGATCGCCGAGGTGCAGGCCGCGGACGTGCTGGTGCTCGCCGTGCCGATGTACAACTTCACGATCACCACCCAGCTGAAGGCCTGGATCGATGCGATCGCCCGTGCCGGCGCGACCTTCCGCTACACCGAGGATGGCCCGCAAGGCCTGCTGACCGGCAAGACCGTCTACGTGGCGCTTGCCCGTGGTGGCCGGCATCGCGACACCGCCGCCGACACCCAGGTGCCCTATCTCAGGACCGTGCTCGGCTTTCTCGGCATGACCGACGTCCGCTTCGTGTTCGTCGAAGGCGTCGCCCTCGGCGACGAGGCACTGGCGGCGGCACGCCAGGATGCCGAACGCCAGCTCGCCGAACTGGTCGACTGACACGGCCCGATCACCGGAGGAGAGACCATGTCCACCCAGACCCGCACCGTACTTGCCCGATCGCGCACGATCGAGCGCCAGGTGGCCGGCATGCCGACGTCCGACGGCGCCGGCGTGCGCCTGACCCGGGTGCTGACCCAGCCGCTGCAGCGGCGCCTGGATCCGTTCCTGATGCTCGACGCCTTCCGCAGCGATCGCCCGGAGGACTACATCGCCGGCTTCCCGCCGCACCCCCACCGCGGCTTCGAGACGATCACCTACATGATCGCCGGGCGCATGCGCCACCGCGACAGCACCGGCGGCGAGGGCCTGCTGGAGAGCGGCGCGGTGCAGTGGATGACCGCCGCCCGCGGCATCATCCACAGCGAGATGCCGGAGCAGGAGGACGGCCTGATGGAGGGCTTCCAGCTATGGCTGAACCTGCCGGCCCGCACCAAGATGCAGCCCGCCGCCTACCGGGACATCCCGCGGTCGGAGATTCCCGAACTGTCCCTGGAGGACGGCGTCCGGGTGCGCGTGATCGCCGGCGCGAGCCACGGCCTCGGCGGCGCGGTCGAGCGGCCCGATACCGAGCCGCTGCTGCTCGACATCCATCTGCCGGCCGGTGCCGCCTTCCTCCAACCGATCCCGCCGACCCATAACGCCATCGTCTACGTCTACCGTGGCGAAGTGTCGATCGCAGGCGAGACGGTGCCGGACGCCCGCATGGCGATCCTCGCCAACGACGCGAACGCCGACGGCGTCGCGCTGACCGCGCGCAGTGACGCCCGCGTGCTGCTGGTGGCCGGTCGCCCGCTCGACGAGGCGATCGCCCAGTACGGCCCCTTCGTGATGAACACCCAGGCCGAACTCGAACAGGCGATGGCGGACTACCGCGACGGCACGCTGGCCGACTGAATCGAAGCAATTCATCATCGCCCGGCGACGTCGGCCATTGCGCGGAACCCGCGAACACAGGAGAAATAGTCGGCCGATTGCGCCATCTCGATGCCGCTAGCGGCGATTGCTGCCGCCTGTTGCGAATCGCCCCGAGCATCGAGCACCCTGGCCATCGTCAGCAGTGCCTTGCACTTGACCAGCTTGAGATCGTAGAGCGCGGCGATGTCGGCACCAAATGCCGCCTCGTGCAGGGACTGTCGCGTCTCGCCCTGGCTCAGCAACACCTTGGCCCGCGTCTCGTGGGCTGCTGCGAGAATCCGCGGCATATCCATCGTCCGTCCGTAACGTTCGACGGATTCGACCAAGGCGAACGAATTGACATGGTCGTGGCCCTCGCGCAGCTTGGCCCTCGTTCTGACCAGAGTCAGCAAGCCGAGCATCCGCACGTCTTCGTGCCGCCCCCGCTGGGCGACGGCGACCGCCTCCTCGGCGAGCCGCTCGGCCTCGCTGCCACGTTCGGGATGGCGCGCAAGTTCGAGGTCGGCCTGGGCGCGGAGCACGAACGAGGCCGCCCGCGTCCGGTCCAGTTGGCGAAATCCTTCGAGCGCCTTCTGGTAGCGATTGGAGGCGGAGTGATATTCGCCGCCCAGGTGCTCGATGATGCCCAGGTAGAATTCGGCGATCAGCGGCAACATCTCGTGACCACAGCGCCGCGCGGCGATCGGCTCCAGCATCCGCCGGGCGTCGTACGGCCTTCCCCGCTCGATCGCGGTCATCGCCAGATGCAGCAGGATCCTGGCGTGCAAGGACCCGGTGGCGTCGCACTCGACCTGGCGGGCAGCGCACAAGGCGAGCTTGAGCAGGCTCTCCGCGTCCTCGAGCTTGCCCTGGGTCAGGCTCATGACCCCGCATTCGGCGTACAGCCAGACGAGTTCCCCGGCATGGAAGAAGCCGGTACGGCGCTCTTCTACTCCCTGCGCACCTTCGGCAATCGTCGCGGCTTCGAATTTGGCCTGGAGGATCTTGGCCCGATGGGTGATCCAGCGAATCGAGCGCCGATACGCTTCCATGTGACCGGACTCACCATCGCTCGCGTCACGCGGCGCGGTCGCTGCGATGTGCGACAGCACACCCACCGAGTAGGTCGATCGCGCGACGAAGTAAGCGGCACGCAGCGCCTGGTACTGTTCGATGATTTCGGACGACGCGGCCTCGATCCCGACCGTGGCGGAGTCGCCCGCATCGTCGGCTGCTTCATTTCCCACGTATTGACTGAGCGCATCGATCAGCGACTTGATGCGAAGATGGCCTCCAGCCGACAAGGACGGAACCTCGTCCGGCTGCGACGCATACATCGACGTCGCAAACTGGTCCCATTCGATCGATTCGATGTTGCGACCGCCCATCATGCGGAGAAAATAGCGCTGCACCGTGCGATGCACCGTATAGCGGCGATCCACATCTCGCTGAGTCTGCAGCCCCAGCTTCCGCCGGCTCACACGCAAGGCCAGGCAGCGAACCGCGCAGAGGTCGGCGACGACACCGACCAGTTCGTGTTTCAAGCCGCCACATATTTGTTCGCGACGGTCAATGTCGAGAAACCTCAGTGGTCCGTCCCGCGCGATTTCGAGCCAGCCTTCGACTGCATTGCGGATCTCCGGGCAACGTTTCAGCACGGCCAGTTCGACCGGATGGGACATCACCGACAGATGCCAGAGGATCTCCTGACTCAATTGCCAGGTGGATCCCCGCAGATCCATTGAATCCAGCAGGGGATCGATGACCAACTGCTCGAGCTCTCTGTTACCTCCGCTCTTGTGCAAACAAAGTGCTTGCGCGAGCAGCTTCCGCAGCGCCTCGTCCTGGGTCGGCTTCCTGGCCGGCTTCATATGAAGCGCCGACCAATGATCGAACACCAGTTGCATCGTGGCTTCCGGCGCATCCTCGAAGATCTGTGACGCAAGCCTGACGCTCAACGACTCCAGGACGCCACAGACCTGTTCGCGCAGTTCGCACAGATCTCCTTCGTTGAAATTCGTGATGCCTTCTTCGCGGCCATCCTTTTCACGGTCGTTCGGGGTGATCCAATCGGGGATTCCGCACTCCTCGGAGCAAAGTGCGAGAATCATCGTGATCGCGATCCGGTTGCCACCAACCGCCTGGTGGAGGCTTTGAAGACACTGATCGAGGCCGTCGTCAGGCAGCAAGCGGCCAAGGAACGGTCCGGCCACTTCGCTAGCACGTTCGTGACCCGGCGCGAATATGTGCTCGCTCCTGGATATCGCGTCGGTGCAACGGATCCCCTGCATCGCGAGCCGGTTCGGCCACTCGTAGCTCGCCGGGCCTCGGGTGTCGCCCCCGATGCCGTCGCCGCCCGCAACAGCACTGCTCGAGTCCACGTTGCGGAATCGCCGCGGCACATGGCCTTCATCGCAGAACACGACGAAATCGATCGGCGCCACCTCGAAGCGCGGATCCCGCAACAGGCGCAGCAAGCGCAATACCAATCCGTTCTTTTCGCGCCCATCCCCGTCGAACAGCATTCCGGCATTGGTCAGCACGATCAATACGCGTTGCTGCGTCAGCGGTTTCGGTAAGTCCCGCTTCGCGCAAAGTTCGAGCGCTTTTTCCAGACGCCCATAGATGTTGCGGGCAGGCAGCTGGTGTCCTTCCTTCAGCTTCGGGGCAATGACATGGGCGAATAGTTCGGCGATCGTCGCGACATCGGAGAGAAAATTCAGGCTGACAAGAGCGCAGCGCCAGCCCAGGACCGCCCCGCGGCGTCTCCAGCCAAAGCCGACCGGTGCTGGCTGCAATGCCAATTGCAATGCCGCCAGGGTTTTCGACCCGTCGCACGCCAGTTGCTCGAACATGCAGCCCTTGCCGGCACCGCGCCGCACCGGCAGCAACACGAGGCGACGGCCATCGAACTGCTTGAACGCCTTGTGCTGGTTCAGCCGCTCGAACAGTTGCCGCCAGCGGGAATCCGGTTCGTCCTTGCAATTCGCGGCAAAGCGGTCGTGAAGTTTCCCTTCGACAAGATCCCCCGGCTCGTGGCGCAGATGGCAATAGACATTGGAGCCCGGTTTCAGCTTGAAATCCGTCTGGCAGGGCGCGGCAGGTTCGGCCAGATACTTTTCCCGCGCAGCCCGGTACATCTGCTCGGTTTTCAAGCGCGCGCATAGACAGGCGGAGGTAACGGAGGTCCGCAAATCGTCTAGCAGGACACGCAGGCTCTTGTAGTCCAGATCCTGAGGCAGAATGCCTCGAGCAAGCACCGTGCTGATTTCATTGAGCAGTTCGACCTCGATGCCGACATCGAAATGGCTGACGTCGGTTCCATGATAAATGCAGTCCTTGTTCGGACATCCCTGGCCATCGATGCAGGGCGGCGTCTCGAGCGTTACTTCCAACTCCGCCCAATCCGTACCTTCGAGCATCCGCTTCCTCAGCTCGAGTTCTTCCGGCCACATCGCGAGGGCCCTGCATCGCTTCTCGACGAGCGCAATCCGATTCGTGAATTGGCAGAGCCAGGATTCGTCCTCCCAGTCCATGCCGCCTGCTTCGGCCGAGGCTTGTGAATTGCATTCCGGGCACGCGCTGTAGCCGTAATGGACGATGTGGATCCCGTAACGTAGCAGTGCCTCGATCTTCTGTAGCCGGAGGTCCTTCTCCCGCTTCGCTGCCGGCAACAGCGCGACGCCCAAGGTGTCGCCGACACGCGGCGTGCGACTCATGAACTCGCGCAATGGCCGCAGCACGTCATCCTCGGAAATGCTCGACCCGACGTACAGAATCGGATTGGCCGCGAAAAGCGAGCGCAGTGCAGCGGCCAGCAGGTCGCGGCGCTTCGATTGGCGCAGATAGCGTCGCTGGTAATCCCGCTCGGAAGCGATCAGATCGCGATCGTCGATGCGGCCATGCAGATGCAGCACCGATGCGTGCCGACGACGGCCATCGACCGCGAAGCCGAAGGCCCGCGCCGACGCATCGGCCGACACCACGATCGAATCGACACAGGCATCGGTCGGCGCCGGATCCTGCCCGTCGATCTTCCCGCCAGACGCTGGCGCCAACGGCTTCCGTCCCGCAGTCACCAGCGCATTCTGGATTTCGCTGTCGTAATTGGTCGTGGCGAAGCGCTGGATCTTGAAATCGTTGATCAGAATCGCCAACGGCGAAGTGGCGTCATTCGTGTGGAGTGACTGCTCCCGTGGAGGAATCCGTGGCCCGATCTGTAGCAGCCGGAGGTAGTGGCGGCGTGCAGGCTCCCCGATCGCGCCCTTCGCATCGCTCTTGTTCGCCACACGGTTCAATATCTCGATGAACCACTGGCATTTGCTCAGACCGTCGATCGCAGCAATCAGGTTTTCATCGTGCGCGCGAGGACTCTCGAGCGCCCTCCTGAACGTACCCGCGATGACCCTTGTCTCGTGGTCTTGCCCAGCCGCACTCTGCAGGACATCCTCGCACAGTTGCAGGATAAGCAATTGCTTGTCGGCGGGCAGGTCGCCTTCGAAATCACCTTCGTCGCCGGACGACAACAAGCCGAGTTCGTTCGAAAGTGTCTCTCGACGCCGGCGCATTTCGGGCGTCAGCCTTTCACCCGCGCCCAGATCCCTGACCTCTCGCAGCACATCTCTGACCAGGTTATGCCAGGACTGCCGCCCATAGGCCATCGACACGCCGGCACCGATGAACGCCAGCAAGCGCCCATGAGTTGCCCCGCGCGCGAGAATTTCGCGCCCATGGCGGGCAATGGACGCCCCTTTCAGCGACGAATGGATCTGTCCGGCCAGGTATGGCCAAGTGGATTCGACAGGGTATCGCGGCCTCCCATCCTCCGCCATGCCAGACGCCTCCCTCGTAGCACGGTCGACAGCTGGACGCGGCCGCGTTTCCGCCCGCGGCGCCAGCGCATGCCTTGAGCATGCCGCAGCACACAATCTCATTCAACAAGTTTTTGGCAGACACTCGGCAGGCGCGCCGGGCTGGCGGGAGGGAGGTGGCGCGATGACGCCACGAGGGTTCGGCGGGGGCAATCTCGAGCCCTGCGTGCACTGCCGGAAGTCGCCGCAGGCTAGCTTGCCTCGCCGCCAAGGGCGTCGACCCGACACGTCAGGCATGCCGTCCGACGCGGCGGTCGCCCGGTATGGTCGCTTCGTGATGAACACCCGCCCCGAACCGGCACAGGCACTGGCGGATTACCGCAACGGCACGCCGGCCGGCTGACGCTCAAGCCGGCCGAACCAGGATTTGCTGTTTTGTGGCCGGGTCTCAAGCCGCCGCGCGGCTCTTGGCCTCTTCCTTGTCGCCGGCCGTTTCGGCAGCGGTCGGCGCGGCTTCGGCCGCGGCAGCCTGATCGCCGGCCGCTACGGCTGGCGTAGCGCCGGCGTCGGCCTGCCCCCCGTCGGCGGCGCTCGCCATGCCGGCGGCCACCGGATCCACAGCATCGGCCTTGGCTTCATCGGCCTTCCCTTCGCCAGCCTTGGCTTCGTCGGCCTTGGCTTCGTCGGCCTTGGCTTCGTCGGCCTTGGCTTCGTCGGCCTTGGCTTCCTCGCGCTTCGCTTCCTCTGCAGCCGCGTCATCGGGGGCTGGGGTCTCGGCCTTGGCGTCGCCTTCCGCAGCCGTCGCCACAGCGGCGTCCGTCGCCTCGGCGGCGCCAGCGGCTTCGGCGGCCTCGCGCTCGCTGCGTTCGGCCAGGGATCCTTCCAGCAGGACCGCATCGATCCGTTGCCGGAACAGCTCGCGAGCCGAGCCTCCCGAGAGCTTTTCATAGCCCGTCGACAAGTGCTCGAACAGCTGGCGGTAGTTGCCGGCCATCGCCGTGAACAGCGACGCGGTCTGGTCGAAATGGGACTCCACTTCCCGGCGATAGCCGTCGATCTCCTGCTTCTGCCGGTCGACTTCTTCCTGCAGCTCGTTGGCGCGCAGACGGTCGGCCTTGCCGTGCCGCCCGATCAGAAAACCGATCGCAGCGGCCAGCACGACCGCGACGATGCCCACCAACCCCCAAAGCTGCTGCGTCATTGTTCGCTCCCTGTCTGATGTTCGTCCTTCGCGGACGTGCGACACCGTTCCTCGCGGTGCCTCTTGCCGGGCACAAGGATAACGCCTATCCCGCCCCGTCGCCGAAACTTGCCGACGGTTTGCAGGGGATTTCGGGCCGGCAAGCTTCCGATCGGGCGAAGGGCCTTTCCCGCGCCTCGCCTGAGACGATCTCGGGCAGCCGCATCCCCCTTCTCCGCACCTCTGGCCGGCCTCGCCCGCGCCCCCCAAACGCAACCGCCCTGGTAGCGGGGTCGATTTCGCCGCCGACCGCGGGCAGCCGGCCCGCCGCTGTGCGACACTGCGAGCGTCGCCCAACCGGCCGTCCGCCCAGGGCGGTCGCTTGACGGCGGCTTCTGGCGCCACTTCCGAAGGCGATGGACCGCAACACACTCGCCCCCCTGATCGAACTGCTGCGCGACGAGCCGATCGCCGTGTTGAGCGGCGCCGGCCTCAGCGCCGCCAGTGGGCTGCCGACCTACCGCGGTGCGGACGGCCAGTGGCTGCACCGCAAACCGATCCTGCACCAGGATTTCATCCGCTCCGCGGCCGTGCGCCGCCGCTACTGGGCACGCAGCCTGGTCGGCTGGCCCACGATCGGGCACGCCGAGCCGAACGTCGGCCACCTCGCCCTGGCCAGCCTCGAGCACCGCGGCGCAGTCAACGCGGTGATCACCCAGAACGTGGACGGCCTGCACCAGAAGGCCGGCAGTCGCGCCGTCATCGAGCTGCATGGCAGCATCGCCCGCGTCCGCTGCCTGGCGTGCGGCGCCGACCACCTGCGCGCCGAGGTGCAGGACTGGCTGCGGGCTTCGAACCCGGCATTCGACGGCGCGTTGGCCGAAGGCGTCACGGGCGGCCCGGACGGCGACGCCCAGCTCGACGAAGGGCGACACGAGGACTTCACGGTGCCGGACTGCCCGGCCTGCGGCGGCGTGCTGAAGCCGGACGTCGTCTTCTATGGCGACGGCGTGCCGCGCGAGCGTGTCGATCGTGCGATGGCCGCCGTCGACCGGGCGTCCGGCCTGCTGATCGTCGGTTCCTCGCTGATGGTCTATTCGGGCTACCGCTTTGCCGATCGGGCCCATCGCCAGGGCAAGCCGGTGGTCGCCATCAATCGCGGCCTGACCCGCGCGGACGCGCTGCTGAGCGCGAAGGTCGATGTCGACTGTGCACTCGCGCTCGACGAAGCCGCGAACGCGATCGGCGCCCCGGGGAACGCCGTGCCGACTCCGTCCCGCTGACGACGCGAGCCGTCCGCCCGCTTGACATCGCACCCGGTCCGGCGCCTATGCTGGGATCGGCGTGCGACGCTGTCGCCGCGATATGCACCGCCCGCCTGAAAGGCTTCCGGTGACGAGACTGCCCGGCAGACCGAATCGCGAGGCTGCGACGATGACCATCGACGGCGCGACATGACGATCCCCCGCCCCTTCCACCGCGAAGCCGGCAGCGGCGCCGGCGTGGTCTGCCTTCATTCGAACGCCAGCACCTCGGCCCAGTGGCGTGCGCTGATGGATGCCCTGGCCGGCGGACACCGGGTGCTGGCGCCCGACTCCTATGGCGCCGGCAGGAGCCCGGACTGGCATTCCAGCCGCGAGATCTCACTGGCGGACGAGGTCGCCCTCGTCGAACCGCTGCTGGCGCTGGCCGGTTCGCCACTTGCCCTGGTCGGGCATTCCTACGGCGCCGCGGTCGCGCTGATCGCCGCGCTCGCCTGCCCCGAGCGCGTGCGAGCGCTGGTGCTGTACGAGCCGACGCTGTTCTCCCTGGTCGACGCCGACGCGCCGCCGCCGAACGGCGCCGACGGCATCCGCGAAACCGTCGCCGCGGCGGCGACGGCGCTGGATCGGGGCGACAAGGATGGCGCCGCGCGGCGATTCATCGACTACTGGATGGGTCCAGGCAGCTTCGACGCGATGCCCGACGGCCGCCGCACGACGATCGCCGATTCCGTGGTCAATGTCCGGCGCTGGGCCCACGCGCTGTTGACCGAGGCGACCCCGCTGGCGGCGTTCGCGGCCCTCGACATGCCGATTCTCTATCTGCTCGGCGGACGCTCGCCGGAGCCGGCGCACGCCGTCGCGCGCGTCCTGCTGCCGGCCCTGCCTCGAGCGCGGGTGGTCGAGTTTCCCGAGCTCGGCCACATGGCGCCGATCACCGACGCCGAGCGGGTCAATCGTGAGATCGCCCGATTCCTCGAACAGACTCGTCCGAGCGGATGACTGCCCTCCCGCGCGCCACGGCCTGGCGCGGATTCGCCCGCCCCTGCCAGTAGCCGGGCTGGTTGTAGATCTCCTTCAGGTAGGTGGCGAAGTGGCGGACCTTCGCCGGCAGGTAGCGCTGCTGGGGGTACACCGCCTGGATGTCGTAGCTGGGCAAGGCGAATTCGTCGAGCACGGTGACCAGTTCGCCACGGCCCAGCTCGGCCTGGATCTCCCAGGTCGAGCGCCAACCGATGCCGAGGCCCTGACGGACCCAGTTGAACAGCAGCTCGCCATCGTTGCAGTCCAGGTCGCCGTCGACGCGCACGGCAAAACGCCGGCCGTCCTGCTGAAAGGTCCAGCCGCGCTGCTGTCCGCCCTGCAGGTTGAAGGCCAGGCAGTTGTGGCCGGCCAGCTCCGCCGGCGTGCGTGGCACGCCGTGGCGCTCGAAATAGGCCGGCGTGCCGCACACCACGCGCCGGTTCGGGAACAAGCGCACCGCGACGTAGTTCGGGTCGGCGACCTCGCCGATGCGGATGGCCATGTCGTAGCCCTCGCGTACCAGGTCGACGACGCAGTCGGTGAAGTTGAACGACAGCTTCAGCTCCGGATGGCGTGCCTTGAAGGCCGGCGCATGGGGACCGACGTGACGTCGGCCGAAGGCAGCCGGCGCCGACACCACCAGGTGGCCGCGTACCGTCGCGCGCTTTTCCGAGATGCTGCTCTCGGCGGCGTCGAAATCCCGCAGCAACTGGCGACAGGGCTCGAGGAACTGCTCGCCCAGGTCGGTCAGCGTCAGCCCGCGCGTCGAGCGGTGCATCAGGCGCACGCCCAGTCGCCCCTCCAGCGCATCGAGACGACGCCCCATCACCACCGGTGTCACACCATCGACCAGCGCGGCCGCCGCGAAGCTGCCCTTCTCGGCAGTCAGCACGAAGCTGCGGATCTCGGTATAGCGTCCCACCGCCCACCTCCCCGCCGCCACCGCGGCGCAGTCGATACCAAGAGTATCGACAGAAGCGATCTCCGCGGCAATTCCAGCAACACCGCCGCGCCTCTATTCTGCCCCCCGACGATTCGCGGCGCGGCCTGTCGCAGGCCACCAGGCGAACCAAGCCGGCCGGACGCGCTTCGAATCGATTGGATGGAGCAACGTGTTCGGGCGAGACCTGCGACGCCTACGAACGGCCCAGCGGGGCGTCGCCGCGCACCGGTCCGACACGAACGTAGGACGATGAATTCCGCGCCACGCCGACGAAGCGTCAGGGCATGGCCGGCCAAAGGAGGATCCGACGATGAAGGAGACGAAACTGCTGACCCTCGACGACGCCCGGCGCATCGCCGCGGCCGCCGAGGCCGAGGCCACGAAGAACGGCTGGGCGGTCTCGATCGCGGTCTGCGATGGCGGGGGGCACGCCCTGTGGCTTCAGCGCATGGACGGCGCACCGCTGATGAGTGCCCAGGTCGCGCCCGAAAAAGCGCGCACCTCGGTGCTCACCGGCAAGCCCAGCAAGGCGTTCGAGGACATGGTCAATAACGGCCGCTTCGCTGCGCTGGCGATGCCGGTGTCGCCCCTCGAGGGCGGCGAGCCGATCGTCTACGACAGCCGGGTGATCGGCGCGGTCGGAGTCTCCGGCGTCAAGGCCGGCGAGGATGCACAGATCGCGCGCGCCGGCGTCGCCGCCCTGACCTGAACGAACCGGCGGAACACCGCCCGACCCGCTGCCGGCAGGCAAGGATCGGCTACCGGACGGCGCAGCCCCGATGCCGACCGCAATCGACGCGTCGCGGTGCGATGCCCGGGCCTCATTGCGCGCGAGGCTTGGCCGGGTGGAGCGCGATGTGCTTGCGCAGTTCACGATAGCGCTCGTCGAAATCGACGCCACTCAGCGGATCCGGTGCGCCCTGCACCGCTTCCCCGGCGGCCGCCCAGTCGTCGCCGGTCAGCAGTTCCTTGGCGAGGGGCATGATCTTGCCTTCCTCGGTCGCCAGATGGTGTCGATAGTAGACAAGGTAGGTCGCAGCAGCGGCCTCCACGTCGGCACGCTCGGTCATGACGTCGTCGGCGACTTCGCCGAGGCGCTCGAGAACGTCGTCACCGGCCCGGGCGATGACACGATGCTCCTGCAGCAGACGATTCACCGGCAGTCGCATCTCGGGGTCGCGTTCGACCAGGCGGCAGAAAGCCGCCTCCTCGCGTGGATGATGAAAACGATCGCCATACTGGCGCAGGTAATCGACGATATCGGTCATCAGTTCGTAGTTCGGCCGTTCACCGGCATGAAACGCGGCGACCTGGATCTCGAGCAGGTCGAGAAGCCGACCGAAAACGACGTGATCTGCATGCCATAGGGCAAGTGGTTCAGCCATGGGAATCTCCCTCGTAAACGGTCTGACGCGGTCCCCGGTCTAACCTTGGGAACAAGCGTGCGGATGGATAGCGGTCCGCGCGGGACTCCTCGTACGGAAGCACTCGTCGCGCTTCCATTCTAGTCGGCCTGGCGACAATCTCGGCGTCGGTGCGGTTCGGTCGGATTCGCCCCGCCTCAGCGGCCCGTACCGGCCACGCGCGGGCGCGCCGCCCGCCGTGGCGGGCAACGACGCGGAGCGTTCCACCAGGGTGCCGCGGCGGCATCGCGTCCCGCTGGAATCACGCGTCCCAGTAAGCGGCCGCGCGGTAGATCTGCTTCAGGTGATCGACGAAGAAGCGCACCTTGGCCGGGATGTGGCGTTGCTGCGGATAGACTGCGCGGATGTCGTAGTCGGGCAGCGCAAATTCGTCGAGCACGGTCACCAGCTCGCCCCGGTTAAGCTCCCGCTGGATCTCCCAGGTGGACCGCCATGCCAGCCCGAGGCCGGCGCGGGACCAGCGGTGCAGCATCTCGCCGTCGTTGCAGTCCGGGTTGCCGCGTACACGCACGGTCACCGCCTTGCCGTCGCGCAGGAAGCTCCATCCGCGGCTCTGACCGCCCTGGGGCGTAAATACCAGGCAATTGTGCGCCTGCAGGTCGGCGAGATCGCGCGGCATGCCATGGCGGGCGAGATATTCGGGCGTCGCGCATACCGCCCGGCGGTTGGCCGCCAGCCGGATCGCGACGAGATCGGTGTCGGCTACCGCGCCGATACGGATGCCCACATCGTAGCCCTCGCGCACCACGTCGACGACCTGATCGGTGAGGTCGAACGAGAGCTGTACGCGGGGGTTTGCGGCGAGGAAGCTGGCGGCGTGCACCGCCACGTGGCGGCGGCCAAAGCCGGCCGGGGCGGTCACCCGCAGGTGGCCCACCGCCGATGCGCGCGAGCTGCTCATCAGCTCCTCGGCGAGTTCGACCTCGGCGAAGATGCGCCGGCAGCGCTCGAGGAACAGTTGCCCCTCCTCGGTCAGCGCCTGGATGCGGGTCGAGCGGTGGAGCAGCTTGACGCCGAGACGCCGCTCCAGCGCGTCGACACGACGGCCGAGCATTGCCGGCGACACGCCGATCGCCTGCGCTGCCCGGCTGAGGCTGCCGAGTTCGACCGCGGCGACGAATGCCTGCATTTGCTTGAGCTTGTCCATCGCCCGATTCTAAACCTGAGGTATATTCAAAAAGTACGAATTGAGCCTTTCTGAACCCTGAATGGGCAATTAGACTGCCAGGGCATCGCCGACCCGGAAACCGGGAGCCGTGGCATCTATGATGAGTCTGCGCCCGCGCCATGCATGCGATCGGGCGGCGGCGCTCCCAGCCGCAGAACTGCAAACGAGAGAGAGTTCAAGTCATGACCGACCGTATCCAGTGCGGGCGCCTGCAGGTGTCCAGCCAGTTGCACCAGTTCATCGAAAACGAAGCGCTGCCGGGCAGCGGCGTCGATGCCGCCGCATTCTGGAGCGGCTTCGACGCGCTGGTCCACGACCTGGCGCCGAAGAACAAGGCGCTGCTGGCCGAGCGCGACCGCCTGCAGAGCGAGATCGACGGCTGGCACCGCGCCAATCCGGGTCCGATCAAGGACATGGCGGCCTACCGCGGCTTCCTCGAGTCGATCGGCTATCTGGTGCCGGTGCCCGGCAAGGTCGAGATCACCACCGCGAACGTGGACGCCGAGATCGCGATCCAGGCCGGCCCCCAGTTGGTCGTGCCGGTGATGAATGCACGCTACGCGCTGAACGCCGCCAATGCGCGCTGGGGTTCGCTCTACGACGCGCTCTACGGCACCGACGCGATCAGTGAAGAGGGCGGCGCCGAGCGCGGCGCCGGCTACAATCCGGCCCGCGGCGCGAAGGTCATCGCCTACGGCCGCCAGTTCCTCGACCAGGCGGCACCGCTCGCCAGCGGCACCCACGGCGATGCGACCGGCTATGCGGTGGCCTCCGGTGCGCTCGCCGTGACGCTCGCCAACGGCGGCACCATCGGCCTTGCCGACCCAGGCCGCTTTGTCGGCTATCGTGGTGACGCCGGTGCGCCGAGTGCGGTGCTGATCCGCAACAACGACGTCCACGTCGAAATCGCGATCGACCGCAACGGCGCGATCGGCAAGTCCGACGCGGCCGGCATCAACGACATCGTGCTGGAGTCGGCGCTGACGACGATCATGGACTGCGAGGATTCGGTCGCCGCGGTGGACGCCGAGGACAAGACGCTGGTCTATCGCAACTGGCTCGGCCTGATCACCGGCGAGTTGACCGACAGCTTCCAGAAGGGTGGCAAGGCCGTCGAGCGACGGCTCAGCGCCGACCGCGAATACACCACGCCGAATGGCGGTTCGCTGTCGCTGCATGGCCGGGCCCTGCTGTTCGTGCGCAACGTCGGACACCTGATGACCAATCCGGCGATCCTCGACGCCAACGGCAACGAAGTGCCGGAAGGCATCATCGACGGCGTCGTGACGATGCTGATCTCGAAGCGCGACCTCACCCTGAAGGGCAACTCGCGCACCGGCAGCGCCTACATCGTCAAGCCGAAGATGCACGGTCCGGCCGAGGTGGCGTTCGCCAGCGAGCTGTTCGGCCGCATCGAGGCACTGCTCGGCATGCCGGCCGACACCGTCAAGATGGGCATCATGGACGAGGAGCGTCGCACCAG
>JAGRGB010000136.1 GCA_020445745.1 Rhodocyclaceae bacterium
ACCGTTTTCCCGGTCATTGACGCTGACCTTCGGCACGATCAGTTCCATCGCGATGCCGACGTCGGGCGCGATCTCCCAGAAATGCACGAACTTCGACAGGCTGACCAGGGTCTCGACGTCGCCGGCATCGGTGCGGTCGCCGCTGCCGTTCCATACCTTCTTGGTCTTCTGGAACGTCGAGTACTCGACGAACACGTTCCACGGCTTCATGCCCGCCGGGTCGGGCAGCGCGTATTCGTGCGCGCCGATGAATCCACGCTGGACCTGGGCGTGGGCGGCCGTCGCACCCAGCGCGCATCCGACCAACAGTGCCTTGGCGGCGAACTTGCCGAGGCTGCTTCCTTTGTTGCTGATGGCACTCATTTCAACTCTTCCTTTCGATGTGTGAGGTCTTGCGACCGGTTTCTTTCAAATCAGTGTGTGTAGCGTCGATGTGATCAGGCGGTCTGCAGATAGACCACGTGCGTTTCCATGTACTCGTACAGGCCATGCTTGCCGTCGGCGCCGCCGATGCCCGACTTGCGACGCCCGGCGTGGAAGCCCTGCATCGCCTCGAAGTGCTCGCGATTGACGTAGGTCTCGCCGAAGCGCAGTTCGCGGGTGGCCTTGATCGTGGCGTTGAGATCGCGGGTGAACACCGACGAGGTCAGGCCGTAATCGGAGTCGTTGGCAAGCGCCAGCGCCTCGTCGAGGTCATCGACGATCTGCAGCGGCAGCACCGGACCGAAGATCTCCTGGGTCATCACGTCCATCTCGGCGCGGCAGCCCATCAGTACGGTCGGCTCGTAATGGAAGCCGTTTCGCTCAGAGACCTTGCCGCCGGTCAGCACCTCGGCGCCCTGGCTACGGGCGCTGTCGACCAGCGCCGCGACCTTGTCCAGCCCGACCTTGTTCACCAGCGGGCCCATGTGCAGACCCTGCTCGGCGATCGGGTCGCCATAGCGGGTCTCGGCCATCAGCGCACTGACCTTCTCGGCCAGCGCTTCGGCCACGCCACGCTGCACATACACACGCTCGGCGGCGTTGCAGACCTGGCCGGTGTTGAGCACGCGCGAGCCATGCAGGGCACGGGCGGTCAGATCGAGATCGGCATCGGCCAGCACGATCGCCGGCGCCTTGCCACCCAGTTCGAGATTGACCCGCGTCAGGTTGCGCGACGCGGTTTCCATGATGCGGATGCCGGTGTCGACACTGCCGGTGAAGCTGACCAGGCCGACGTCCTTGTGGGCGGTGAGGGCCGCTCCGGTGGCGCCGGCGCCGCTGACCAGGTTGAACACCCCGGCGGGCAATTCGCACTCGGCGACCAGCTCGGCGAACTCGACCGCGTTGAGCGGCGTCTCCTCGCTCGACTTGATCACGATGGTGTTGCCGGTGACCAGCGCCGGCGCCATCTTGCGAGCGATCAGGAAGAACGGGAAGTTCCACGGCAACACGCCGGCGGTGACGCCGATCGGCTTGCGGTGCAGGAAGATCGTCTCGCCAGGTCGATCGCTCTGGATGATCTCGCCTTCGATGCGGCGAGCCCACTCGGCCATGTAGTCGATGTAGTTGGCGGTGAAATCGACCTCGACCCGCGCCAGGTCCAGGATCTTGCCCTGCTCCAGGGTGATCGTGCGGGCCAGGCGCTCCTTGTGATCGCGGATCTTGCTGGCGATGCGGCGCAGGTGGCCGGCGCGCTCGATCGCGGGCAGACGCTCCCAGGCGGGCTGGGCGCGCTTGGCGGCTGCCACGGCACTGTCCACATCGGCCCGGGTGGACGCTGCGACCATGCCCAGCAGCTCGTTGGTGGCCGGGTTGCGCACTTCGATCGGGCTTCCGCCCTCGGAATTCACGAAGCGGTTGTCGATGAAGTTCCTGTATGTCTTTTCCATTGTCATGTCCTCGGTTTCCTTGCCGGCCGCACCGCCACCATTCAGAACTCTGTATTCATTTTGCGCGCGCAAAAAAATTTGCGGCGGCTTCGGAATGATGGTCGGCGCGTACGGTCGATTTCAGTGGGCGAGCTTGTAGACCATCACCGTGCCGCCTTGGGGCACATTGGTGGCATAGCCGAGCAGGCGATCGATGCCCCCCTGCATGCGCTGCGCATCGACGCCCCAGCCCGACTGCACGGCGATGTACTGCTCACCGTCGATCTCGAACGAGGTCGGCACGCCGGTCACGCCTGACGGGGTTGCGGCCTCCCACAGCAGGTCGCCGGTCGTCGCGTTGAACGCGCGGAACTTGCGATCGTTGGTGCCGCCGGCGAAGACCAGGTTGCCGCCGGTGGTCAGCAGCGGGCCCCAGTTGAAGGTCGGGAATTTGTGCGTCCACACCTGCTTGCCGGTATTCAGGTCCCAGGCCTGGATCTCACCGATCGTCTTCGGCGCATCGGCGGCGTCCTTGCCCCAGCGCAGACCGGTCAGGATCGCCTCGATCGGATAACCGATGTAGAGATCGCCCTTCTTGTACTTGGTCGGCTCCGGCTCCGGCAGTTCGGCGCACAGGTTGTTGTTGGCCGGCACGTAAAACAGGCCGGTCTTCGGATTGTAGGCTTCCGGCGTCCAGTCCTTGCCACCCCACAGCGACGGGCAGAAATGCACGTCGCCCTTGTTCATGCCGGGGCGCCGATCATCGAAATAGGTCGGGCGCCCGGTCTTCGGGTCGATCGACTTGATCGTGTTGTTGTTGACGAACGGCTTGGCGTCGACGAACCGGAGCTTGTCGCCGGTCCGCTCGAGCACCCACAGGTAGCCGTTGCGACCAGCATGGACGGCGGTCTTGACCTTCTTGCCCTTGATCTCGGTGTCGATCAAGAGCGGTGCAGAGACCTCGTCCCAGTCCCAGGCGTCGTTCGGGTTGTACTGGAAATAACCCTTCAGTGCACCGGTGTCCACGTCGAGCACGATCGTCGAGCCGGTGTAGAGGTTGTCGCCCTTGCGCCCCTCGGTCGGCCACGGTGCCGGGTTGCCGGTGCCCCAGTAGGCCAGGTTGGTCTCCGGATCGTAGCTGCCGGTGATCCAGATGCTGCCGCCGCCATTCTTGTAGGCGCCTTCCGGCCAGGTGTCGCCACCCGGCTCGCCCGGCGCGGCGGTGGTGTAGGTGCGCCAGGCCTCCTCGCCGGTCTCGGCATCGAAGGCAGCAACGAAGCCGCGCACGCCGGTCTCGCCGCCC
>JAGRGB010000013.1 GCA_020445745.1 Rhodocyclaceae bacterium
CTTCGCGGCCATAGCCGTTCACGATGTTGAGCACGCCCGGCGGCAGCAGGTCGGCGATCAGTTCCGCCAGCACCAGGATGCTGATCGGGGTCGATTCCGCCGGCTTCAGCACCACGCAGTTGCCGGCACCGATCGCCGGCGCCAGCTTCCAGGCGGCCATCAGCAGCGGGAAGTTCCACGGGATGATCTGGCCGACCACGCCCAGCGGCTCGTGGAAGTGATAGGCGACGGTGTTCTCGTCGATCTCGCTGATGCCGCCTTCCTGGGCACGCAGGCAGCCGGCGAAATAACGGAAATGATCGGCCGACAACGGCACGTCGGCGTTCAGGGTCTCGCGGATCGCCTTGCCGTTGTCCACGGTCTCGGCATAGGCCAGCAGTTCGATGTTGGCGTCGATGCGGTCGGCGATCTTCAGCAGCAGGCCGGCGCGCTCGGCCGGCGACGTGCGGCCCCACTTGTCGGCTGCGGCATGGGCGGCGTCGAGCGCCAGGTTGATGTCCTCGGCGGTCGAGCGGGCGGCCTTGGTATAGGGGCGGCCGGTGATCGGCGTGACGACGTCGAAATACTGCCCCTTGACCGGGGCGACCCACTTGCCGCCGATGAAGTTGTCGTATTGGGTCTTGTACTGGACCTTGGCACCGTCCTGACCTGGGAAAGCGTATTGCATGGAACATCTCCTTTGCGAATCGGGTATCGCGCAATGTCGCGCCGATTGACTCGATCGCAGAGGCTGTGCCATCTCCCGGCCACGGGACCGGGAAAACGTCCGATCCCGCCCCAGCCAAGGGATTCCCGCCTATATCCTTAATTTTCAAAGGGTTTTGTTGCAATTTCGCGTTGCACAATAACGCAACACCTGCTCCATCCGGTTTGGAGCAGTTTGGCCGTCACAACGGTATTCGGCTGCCGATTCGGCGTTCACGCCACGCTGCGGATCAGGGATTCGGACTGGGGCAGCGCATACCCCACCTGGCCGCCGATGCCAGCGCGCATGGCGGCGACCAGCGCGATGCAGCGCTGGTCGTCGAAGACCGCCCGCGGCGCGCACAGGTAGTAGGTCTCGAAGCCCAGCGAGACGAAGTCCAGCCCCAATGCGATGGCGGTCGCCTTGAGGGCGAAGGCCGCGTCCGCCGCGCCTGCCGCGACCGCCGCGACGACAGCGAAATGGGTGAACTCCTCGACCGGATAGCCGCGGATGCTGCTCGGGCTGAGGCCATGCTCGCGCAACAGGTAGTCGAACCAGACCCGTGTGCCCGAACCGCGCTGGCGGTTGATGAAGCGTACCGACGGCCGGGCCAGATCGGCGATGCTGCGGATCGCGAGCGGATTGCCGCGCGCCACCACCAGTCCCTGCTCGCGGCGCAGCAGCGGCCGCAGGTAGAGCGCAGGCTCGCCATCGAGGCTGCGCTTGACGAACAGATCCATCGGCAGGCCGTCCGGCACGTGGAAGCCGGCGATCTCCGCGCGCCCTTCGCGCAGCGCGGTGACCGCCTTGGGAGAACCCATGAAGCGTGCATCGAGATGGGGCAGACGCCCTTCGCCGATGCATTGCTGAAGAACCAGGTCATGACTGCAGGCGAGCCGCAGGCGGGGTTCGCCGAGTCGCAGGCAGTCGCGCAATTCGCGGCCGAGCCCGCCCAGCTCGCGTTCGACGAGATCGTGCACGTGAGCCTCGATCCTGCCGACCAGCGAGGCAATGCCGTGACCCGCCGGCGTCAGTTGGCTGCCATGCCCCTTGGTCTTGTCCACCAGCTGACAGCCGAGCAGGTCCTCGGCTTCCTTGATGCGCCCCCAGGCGCCGCGGTACGAACGGCCCGTGCGTTCGGCCCCGCCCTGCAGCGAACCGGTCTCGGCGACGGCTTCGAGCAAGGCCGCGAGGGCGGCGAGATCCAGTTCGCCGCCCGCCAGCTCGAGACTGGTATGCGCCCTGATGTGCAGGCGCGCATCGGCACCACTCTGCATATTTGATCACCGGCCATCCCGGCGTAGGCTTTATCGGCGTGCCATATATACGCCACTTCCTATCCAATAGGCAAGACAAAGCGATTTGTCGAAAGCCAAGGAGACATACATGACGCTCACCCGCCGCAGCCTTGTCGCTGCCCTGCTGGCAGGCGCAGCGCTGCTGCTGCAGCCGTTCGTGTCCGCGCAGGCCGCCGACTACATCACCGTCGCGTCGACCACCTCGACCCAGAACTCCGGTCTGTTCGACCACCTGCTGCCCAGGTTCACCGCCGACACCGGCATCGAGGTCCGGGTCGTCGCGGTCGGTACCGGTCAGGCGCTGGACATGGGCAAGCGTGGTGATGCCGACGCGCTGCTCGTACACGACAAGATCAAGGAGGCGAAATTCGTCGAGGACGGCCACGGTGTGGCACGTCGCGACGTCATGTACAACGACTTCGTGCTGATCGGCCCGGCGAGCGATCCGGCCGGCGTCAGGGGCGGCGACGACATCAAGCTGGCACTGCGCAAGATCGCCGAGGCCAAGGCAGCCTTCGTGTCCCGCGGCGACAAGTCGGGCACTCACAGCGCGGAGCTGCGCTTCTGGAAGGCGGCCGGCGTCGACCTCGCGGCGGCCGGGGGCCCGTGGTACCGGGACACCGGCAGTGGCATGGGGGCGGCACTGAATACCGCTGCGTCACTCGATGCCTACGTGCTTTCCGACCGCGGCACCTGGCTCAACTTCAAGAACCGTCAGAACCTGGCGATTCTGGTCGAAGGCGACGAGGCGCTGTTCAACCAGTACGGCGTGATGATGGTCAATCCGGAGCACCATCCCCACGTCAAGGCAGAGCTGGTTCGGCAGTTCATCGACTGGCTGGTATCCGACAGGGGCCAGGCCGCAATCGCGGAATACAAGATCGGCGGCGAGCAACTGTTCTTCCCCAACGCGAAATGACCTCGCGGGGGCGCTGTGGCGGCTGCGGCGGCGCGTCGCCGCGCCGGCCGAACGACCGCGCGTGCGCCCCACCAGCCCACCGCCGAGGCCGGTCGCGCACCGACGGGACCGGCATCCCTCGAGATGCCACACGGCACCGTCGATCCGCGACCCCGAAGGCCACGGCTGGCGGCGGTCGATGGTCCGGGAATCCGTAGTCCAGGCTGCGGCGCCCGCCGTGTCGGACGGGCACCGACGAAGCCGCCATGTCTCACGCATGCATGGCCCCGTGAACGGCGACACGGGCTCGTCGGCGGCTTCTGGGATTATCCTTTGTCGACGCTGGGCGGGAGTCGTCGCCCTGACATGGCGCGCGGAACTCCGGCGCAGCACTGGCCTCGCCAGGACCAGGCCAGTGCTCAGCCACGACGTCCTCGCGATGCGCACCGACACGATCGCCATGAACCGGATCACCGGCGCGGCCGACCCACGGTCACGGCGGACACTCCGTCCACCCGGCATTCGACGACGATGAAGGCCGCAAAGAGCCAACAACCGCTGTGGCCATCGCGCGCGGTTCACTGCGCGATGGCCTCGCGTTGACCGGAGACAACGATGACGATCCAAATCAATATCGGTGACCACACCAGCCCCCATGCCGGCTACGTCGCATTCCCGGCCGAGCACCGGGAGACGATGCGATGGGCCAGGACGCGCGCGATCTGGATCGCACGCAACAAGCCTTCCGCCGACGTCTACTTTCGCGGCATCGCGGCCGGCTCGCGTTCGCTCACCGCACTGCTCGCAGACCGCAGCGTCTGGGTGAACTACCATGCCACCCTGGTCGTCGACGGCGTGACGCCCGGCAGTTCGTTCGCGACCGAATGCGCGATCGGCGCCAGCGCGTTCCGGATGGGCCGCTGGACCGTACTGGCCACGCTGATCCACGAACTCGCCCACTGCAACGGCGCGCCGGGCGGTGCCAACACCATCGCCGAGGACGCACTGATTCATTGCGGACTGGGCAAGCGATCCGAAATGGCGACCGGGGTCGACGACCCGAGCACGCCCTATTTGCCGGGACTTGCCGGATGAGACCGGGAGCCGACCGTCGAACGGCCGGGACTCGTACGCCGGGCCCGGCGGCAGCCCTGCTGCTGGCGATGATGCTCCTGGGCGGCCACGCGAACGCGCGCTGCACGCCGTTCGACCTGAGGACGTCGACGGCATCCGTGCCTTACGTGGTGTTCGGGCGCGTCCTGCAGTCGAACGCCGATCAGTTGCAGCCGGGCAAATGCATCGAACTCGGCTGCACCCATCGCTTTCGCGTTCAGGTGCTGGAACGTCTGAAGGGCAGCTTCGATGCGGAGGAGCTGCAGTTCGAGTACCAGTACTTCGAACAACGGCCCGAAGTCGCCGAATTCTGGCAAGGCGACGAACGGGTGTTCGCGATCCGTTCGGTCGCGCCGGACGGAACGGCCGAGCTCTACGGCACCGTTTGCTGGCGGTCGGGCCTCGGCGCGGAGCGCCTCGAGGAAGTCCGCGAAGCGCTTCGCCGATAGCGGGACGTGGCCGGCGCGCCGCCGGACGGCCCCCGGCCGCGGTCGGCGCCTATACTGCGATCTCGTCGCGGGCATCTACGGGGAGGGGTGGCGATGGCGGACGCCGAAGAGCGTGATTCGCGCAGGCTGGGGCATTTCCGGCAGATCCTGCTGTGGCCGCTGCAGCTGATGCCGCTGAGCGCGACGAGCCAGATCCATCGCCACTGGGAATGGCTGGAAGAAGACCGCGCCGACAATCCGTGGCGCGAGGTGGACGACGAGTTCACCGAAGATCCGACAGGCTTCCAGCAGCGCCACTACAGCGAGTTCGTGACCTTCCTGCCCCACGTCCAGCGCTTCCTCTACGGCGAGGGGCGGAGCCGCGACCGCGCGCCGGGCGAGTCGCCGATCCGCGTCTTCCGTCGCCATGACGTGGCCCGCGTGCGTTGCACCTATCCGGACCCGAGACTGGCGGTCGCCGAATTTCAGATCGCCCACATCGACCTGTACTTCTTCTACGACCTCGACATCGCGGTGCTCAACGTCGAGCTCCACGCATCCGACATCACGCTGGATTGCGCCCAGGAAACCCTGTTCCGGCTTGGCCGTGCCTATCCCACCTACTGGGAAGTGAACGGCGCGCCGGGCCACTGCCTGACGAAGACCGAATGGCTCGCTGCCGACGGCCAGCTGCTGGCGACATCCGATTTCGAGCTGCAGGATGCCTTTCGCAGCCATGTCAATCGCTACCGGGCGCCGCGGGTCGCCGCCCATTGGGAATTCCTGCTCAATCCGCTGGTCGCCCACCACTCGGACGCGACCGGTCCGCTGCGCTATCGCCAGCTCGAATACCACCGCATGCCGGTGATGGCCTACGTGGCCGTGGACGGCGACCCTCGCGACCTCGACCCGTCCGACTTCGTCCGTCTCGGCCTGGTGACCGCATCCGGCCCGCCCGGCCGGATGCCGCTGTCGGTGCCGGATTTCGAACAGCGCTATTGCTACGACAGGTTCTGGCGGACAGCGGCGAGCGGACCACCGGGTTCGCGCTACATGTGCTGCGGCGAAGCCTTCGTGCTGGTGGGCAGTGCCCGGCAGAGATATTTCTACGAACCGGGGGGCAGCCTGCTGGAGGAATTCCGCCACCAGTACTTCCTGCTGTTCCTGATTCCCCACGTGCACAAGGCGGCGCTGCTGATGATGGCCGACCGCCTGCTCGAATCGCTGAAGCGGCTCGACATCCAGCAGGCCGGCACGGTCAAGCGCTTCAAGCGCGAGATCCGGCAGATGCGCGAGATCTTCCTGCGCTTCACCCACCGCTACTGGTTCCATCGCGTCTCGGACCAGGTCCAGGCCCGGAATCTGTACCAGATGGCCGCCGACTTCCTCGCCACCGAGGAACTCTACCGGGAGGTCCGCGAGCGCATCCAGGACATGTCCGAATATCTCGAATCGGATTCGGTGCGCCGCCAGGCCAATACCGTCGTTCGGCTGACCGTCGTCACGGCTTTCGGCCTGATCGGCTCGACCGTGACCGGCTATTTCGGCATGAACCTGCTGTCGGTCGACGAGCTCGCGACGCCCCAGAAGCTGCTCTATTTCGGCTGCATCGTGGCCGGCGTGACCTGGCTCGCGTTCTACACGGTGATGAAGTCGAAGGGCCTGTCCGACTTCCTCGACGCGCTCTCCGACGAACGCGTCACGATCCGGGAAAAGGCGTCCGCGCTGCTGTCGGTATGGCGGCGGCAGCGCGACGACGGCTGAGCGCGAGGAGGCGCGCCGCCGGGATCTCGCCCGGCGTTGCGGGCGTTCAGAACTTGTGGCGCAGACCGAGGCCGACCGAAGTCGTGCTCTCGCCGTCTTCGGTGTCCGCGAAGGCGGCGCCGCGGCCGGCGGCATCGTCATTGTCCATGCGGTTGACCATCGCGTAGAGGGTGGTGCGCTTGGACAGGCCGTGGGTGTAGCCGATCGTCACCGAGGTAGTGTCGTTGTCGTCGTTCCGATCGTCGCTCAGCTGGCCGACGTCGGTATGCAGCTTGCCATTGCCGAGCGGAATCGCCACGCCCAGGTAGGCGACGGCGGCATCCACCACGTCGCCCGCCTCGGCGGTCTGATAGCTGGCGAAGAGTTCGGCGCCGCCGAAGTCGTACGATCCGCCGACGTACACTTCCTTCAGGTCGTCGGCCGCCCGTTTCGAGTAGTGGTAGACGGCGCCGACGCCGATCGGCCCCGACGCATAGCCGACACCGATGCCGGCACGATCGTCTTCGTCGCGATCGTCACCGCTCTGGTCGTCCTGGAACGAATAGATCGCCTCGGCCATGAATCCACCGGCCTTGCCGAGGATGTAGGCGATCGAGTTGTTCCAGCGCGCGTCGGTGCCGGGATGGATCGACGCACCGGGAATCGAGTTGACCAGCAGCGCCTGGGAATTGAAGACGGTACCCGGCACGCCCGCCGAGAACCTGCCCGGATACTTGTAGCCCGGTGCGTACTGGCGCCCCAGGGCGATGGTGCCGAAGCCGCCGCGCAGACCGGCCCACGCCTGGCGATGGAACTGGCGGCTGGTGCTGGCCGGCGCGCCGCTGCCGACGCTGTAGCCCTGCTCGAGCACGAACACCGCCTGCAGGCCGTTGCCCAGATCCTCGCTGCCCTTGAACCCGAACCGCGGCCCCGACAGGACCCCGTCGATGATGCCGGTGAAGGTCGTATCGCCGGCCTTCGCATAGCCGATACCGACGTCGGCGATGCCGTAGATGGTCACGTTGGATTGGGCAAGCGCGGGAGCGCTCGCCAGGCCTGCCGCAAACAGCACGAGCGGTCGGTAATTCATCGGGTCGATCTCCGTAGTCGTCACATGGGTCAAGGCGGGGGCGATGCCGCGCACCGGAAACTAGCACCGGATCGCGTCGCTCCAAATATGCAACGGCAAACCTATTGCCGCGCCCGAGACACCGCCGTATGCACGCATTCGCCGGCGCCGGACGCGGTGGTGCGTCGATTGCCCGCACGCACTGCGGCGCAGGTCCGGCATCGAGGCACGTCGACGATCAGTCGTCGAGCGCCTGTACGCGGCCGAGGGGCGTCAGGTCGTAGCCGCCGAGCAGGCGCGCCCTGTCCACCAGGTCCGGACCGGCAAGCACCTCCACCAGTTGCCGGAAGAAGTGGCGGAAGAACACGCCCTTCGGCAAGGCCAGGTCGAGGGCCTCGACCCCCAGCTGCAGGAAGCCGAGCCCGTGCTCGCTGGCCAGCCCGCGACTGCCGGGTGCGCAATCGACGAGCCCCATCGCGACGGCAACGGCTGCTCTCCGGGCAGTCGGCACAGTGAGCGTGCGACCGCAGTCCTCGAGGCGAAATCCGGCCGATTCCAGCGCCAGCTGCAATCCGTACCGTCCCCCCGAGCCGGCCGCCTGCAGCGCCCAGCGGTAGTCGTAGGCGAGCAGCAGGCCGAGGCTGGCCACCTCCAGCCCCGGCCGCATCATCACGCCATGATCGCGCCATGCCAGCCGCACGAGGGTCCAGTCGCGACGATTGCGCTGACGCATCAGCAGCGCCGCGTGCCCTGCTTCGCACTCGTCCGCCGAGCCCCAGTGCAGCAGCGACGCGTCGATCCGCCACGCCGACAGTTGCTGCAGGCCAACGCCGGTCGACGTCGGCACGCAAGCCACCAGGCCATTGCCGCCGATCGCGTCGCCGAGCGCCAGCACCGCGGCCTCGAGCAGCGGATCGACGGCGCCGCCGATCAGCAGGCGGTCGGCGTACAGGCCGCCGTGGGCCTGCTCGGCCAGCCACCGCTCCAGCAGCATCCGCGGGAACAGCCACTTGCCGCCGACCCGCGCGGCGGGCACCTCGCGCGCATTGGCCAGCTCGTAGAGCTTCTTCTCGTTGATCCGCAGATAGGCCGCCGCCTGGCGGGCGGTGAGGCAGGGACTGTCGGCGTCACCGCTCATCGACGGCTGTGCAGGGCCAGTTCTTCGGGAGTGTTGATGTTGCTGAAGGCCTCGGCTTCGTCGTCGAAACCGACCGCCACGGTAGCCAGCTCGGCATACCAGCGGTCGATCTTGCGGCCGCCGCCTTCGAGAAAGGCCGCCAGGTGGCCGATCACGTCCCGCCGCACCAGGCTGAACACCGGATGGGACTGTTCGAAGGTGCGCGCCACCGCCAGCTGGGCGCCGCTTTCTTCGAGGCCCGCCCGCAGGCGGGCGACGAGGTCGGCCGGCAGGAAGGGCGAATCGCAAGGGGCGGTGACCACCAGCGGATGAGCAGCCTCCGACAGCCCGGCGTGGAGGCCGGCGAGCGGACCGGCGAAGCCCGGTACCCGGTCGCCGACCACGCTGTAGCCGAACGCGGCATAGGCTTCCCGGTTCTGGTTGGCATTGATGATCAACTGATCGACCTGGGGGGCCAGCCGTTCGATCACCCAGGCCACCATCGGGCGCCCGTCGAGGGCCTGCAGGCCCTTGTCCACGCCGCCCATGCGGCGACCGAGCCCCCCCGCGAGGACGACCCCGGTGACCCCTCGCATGGCCTCGTTCATCGTTCGAAGCGCTCCCGACCCGTGTACAGGAGGTAATGTTTTCCCTGGGCACGCCCGATCATCGTGATGCCGACCTGACACGCCAGCTCATAACCCATCTGGGTCAGGCCCGAGCGCGACACCAGGAACGGAATGCCCATCTGCGCCGCCTTGATCACCATTTCCGAGGTCAGCCGACCGGTCGTGTAGAACAACTTGTCGGCACCGTCCAGGCCTTCCAGCCACATCTGGCCGGCGATCGCGTCGACCGCATTGTGGCGGCCGACGTCCTCGACGAACATCAGGATCTCGCCACCACGGGCCAGTGCGCAGCCATGCACGGCCCCGGCCTGCTTGTAGATCGATTCGTGCGTCCGCACCGCGTCGAGCAGCGCGTACAGCGTGGCCTGGTCGAGACGGGCATCGCCGGGCAGATGCACGCGCTCGAGTTCGTCCATCAGGTCGCCGAACATCGTGCCCTGGCCGCAGCCGGTGGTCACCGTGCGCTTGTCGACACGCTCCGGTGCGATGCCACGGCCACCGCGGGTTCGCACCGCGACGGCGTTCACCTGCCAGTCCACCTGCACCGCCGCGATCTCGTCGATCGCATCCACCAGCCGCTGGTTGCGCAGATAGCCGATGGTCAACGCCTCGGGTGCGCCACCGAGCGTCATCAAGGTCACCAGCTCGCGATTGTCCACATAGATGGTCAGCGGATGTTCGCCGGCGATCCGGGTCGGGACGGATTCGCCGAGCTCATTCACCGCGTCGATGCCGTAGGTGAGCGGGCGGCGCGCGTCGGTCAGTTCGGGTCTCGGCACGGCGATCTGCTCGAAGATTGGGCACCTCGATTGTTGCACGCCCCCCGACCTTGTCAATCTGCCGGACCGGGCTCCGCGTCGCCGCACCCCGTCGGCCGCGTGCCGCCGCTCGCCGGATTTCGATCCGGTGCAAATTGGCCCATGTGACAAACTGTGTCCTGGAACGATGTTACATTGGCCGCAAGCGATCGGGCTATTACTCCGATCTGGTAATTATTTTCCTCATATGCACGGTACGACCGATGCTTATCTGAAACCAATTACAAGCGATGTGGTCTTTCTGACACAAGGCCGCACGCAATTTCGAGGACGGAGGCAATTCTGCTTTTTGACGCGACACGGTCGATCGTCGTGCTGCGGACAGGCCCGGGCGAGGCTGCGAGCAATGCTTGACGCCATGCCGGACGCCTTGTCGGCCGAGGTCGACAGCTGGCCACTGAAGCTCCATCTGCAACGGCGCCGGGTCGGCAACGCGATCTGGTCGTCCGACAGCTGGTCGCTGCTGGGCGTCGACAGCGAGCGGACCCGCCTATCGGGCAGCGCACCGGCCATGGTCGAGCGTCGCAGCGATCCCGACGGTGGCGCCGAGATCCAGGTGTGGACGGGTCTGCGCCTGACGCTGCACCGCGACGAGCGTTCTGCCTATCGTTTCAACCTGACGTCGCGCGCACCGCGGCTGTTCGTCCACTGTCGTGCCGGCGAGGACGGGACGATGGTGCCGGCACTGGTAACCGCCAGCCAGGACGTCGCCTCGGCCTACATGGACGGTGGCGACGAGGATGTCTTTTCGTGCCCGATGCCGGACGCGCTGCAATGCTGGATCGAAGCCTTCATCGCGCGCCACGGCGAACCCGAGATCGCGCTCGGCAAGAGCCGCCGCCGGCAACGCGGCAAACACCAGAAGGACGCCGACGACCATGTCTGAAACGCCCTGCCCACCGCAAACCGTGATCGGCCGGTGGTCGCGCCTGAAGCGCGGCGAGACGCCCGCGGAGCCACAGCCGACGCCCCTCGAATCACCGACGACGGCCGAGGCACAGCCGGCCCCCCTCACCGACCAGGACATGCCCGCGGTGGACGGTCTCGACGAAGGTTCCGATTTCTCCTGCTTCCTGTCCGCGGGCGTGTCGGACGGCCTGCGCCGCCAGGCCCTGGACAGGCTGTTCCGGCTGCCGATGTGCGGCGTGCTCGACGGCCTCAACGACTACGACGACGACTACAGCCGGCTCGAGGCTCTCGGCGACACGGTCACCTACCAGATGAAGCAGTGGGCCCAACGCCAGCTCCAGGACGAGCTGGCCCGCCGGCCGGAGCCCGACGAAGCCCCCTCGCCGGGCGCCGACGACGCCGATGGCGCCGACCTGCAGGGCGAGGCCTGAGCCATGCCGACGATCCTTCCGACGACCACGAACCTGCCGCCCGAGCGTGACGCTGCCGATCGGCAGGCCCGCACCGTGGCGCTCGCGGTGATCGGCATCGCAGCCGGCGCCGGCGGCCCGGCGGTCGGCTACGAGTCGGCCGGCCACACCGTGATCCTGGGCCCGGAGGACCGCATCCGCCGGCTCGCAGCGGCACTGGCGGACAGCGTTCCGCTGTGCGCCATCGTGACCCAGGCGCTGCCCGAGCAGATCACCGCCGAGATCGAGGCGGCCGCGGCGCTGGCACCGGACTTGACGCTGCTGCAACTGCCGGCAGCGACGGTCGCTGGCCATCTCGGCCACTTCCGGATATCGGCCGAGGTCGGCGGCACCCACCGCGACATCGCCCGCCTGGCCTTTGCCCGGGAGTTCTGCGACATCGTCGTGGACCTCAACGACGTGCCACGGATCGGGCACGAGCTGCCGCCACCCGGCTACCTGCATGCGGCGCCCGCCTTCGACCCCGACCGCGTCGCCGCTGCGGTCCGCGCCCTGGTCGGCGCCTTCGAGAAGCCCCGCTACGTGCGACTCGATCCACAGCTCTGCGCCCATTCGGCCAACGGCAAGATCGGCTGCACCCGGTGCCTGGATGCCTGCCCGGCCGATGCGATCCGCAGTGTCGATGGTGCCATCGCGCTCGACAGCCACCTCTGCCATGGCGCCGGTGGCTGTGCCAGCGCCTGCCCGACCGGTGCGATCCGCTACGACTGCCCGGAACCGGAGGTGCTGCAGGCCCGGGTCGAACGCCTGCTGGCGGCCTATCTCGGCGCCGGCGGTTCGGCGCCGCGATTGCTGCTCCACGACGCCGAGGCCGGTGCCCGCTGGATCGAGGCCGAGGGGCAGGCGCTGGCGGGCCACTGGTTGCCGCTACAGATCGAGGAGATCGGAGCGGCCGGACTCGACACCTGGCTGCAGGCGCTGGCCCGTGGTGCGGTCGAGGTGGTGTTGCTGGCACCTCGGCTGACCGATGCGGTGCGCAGCGCCTTGGGCCGCGAGCTGGCGGTGGCGGAGCACATCCTGAAGGCAGTCGGTGGAGACCGCCACGTTGCCCTGGTCGAAGATCCGGACCAGCTCGCCGCCCGACCGACGCCGACGGTGCGTGCAATGAAACCCCTCGCCGCGCATGCCGGCAGCAGCGACAAGCGCGCGCTGATATCCGCCGCCACTGCCCACCTGTACCACAACTCAGGCCTGCCGGTCGGCGACCTGGCGGTGCCGCTGCCCGCCGGCGCCACCTTCGGCACGGTCGACATCGACGCCGCCGGATGCACGCTGTGCAATACCTGCGTATCCACCTGTCCGGTCAAGGCGTTGGGCGCCGGCCGCGAGCGACCGCTGCTGTCGTTCATCGAGGATCGCTGCGTCCAGTGCGGCCTGTGCGTGCAAACCTGTCCCGAACGGGTGCTGTCGCTGGCTGCCCGCTACCAGCTCGACCCGGAAGTCAGGACGCGGCCTCGGACGCTGAAGGAAGAGGCGCCGTTCGAATGCATCCGCTGCGGCAAGCCGTTTGCGACCCGCAGCATGATCCGCACGATGCAGCAGCGGCTCGCCGGCCACCACATGTTCGCCGGCGAAGCCGCCCGTCGGCTCGAGATGTGTGCCGATTGCCGCGTCATCGACATCGCGATGAACGAGGAGGATGCCGGGCTGGTGGGCCTCGGCGAGGCAGTCGCCCCGCCGCGCCGGCCGGGGAGCCGCCAATGACGCCAACCACCATTAAGACAGGCCCCGACCCGATGGCCACCCGAACTGCGGTAGACGACGCCCTGCGTGCCGACACTTACGCCTTGCTGGGCTCCCTGCTGGCCGCCCCGCCGGGGCAGGATCTGCTCGACTGGCTCGCCGATCTGGAAGTCGATGCCGGCGACGGCAGTCGCCTGGCCGATGCCTGGCAGACCCTGTCGGTCGCCGCCGGCGACGCCATCGCCGGCGACGTCCTGGACGAGTTCCAGCAGCTCTTCGTAGGCCTCGGCAAGGGCGAGATCGTACCTTACGGCTCCTGGTACAGGACCGGCTACCTGATGGAGCAGCCGCTGGTCGAGCTGCGTGCCGACCTGCGCCGCCTCGGGCTCGAGGCCGACCCCGAGAGCCATGAGCCGGAGGACCATGTCGCGGCCCTGTGCGAGGTCATGTCCCTGCTGCTGCGCCCGGGCGAGAACTTCGCCCGCGAGCACGGCCGGAATTTTCACGAACGTCACCTGAAGGCTTGGTGCATTCGCTTTTTCGAGGATCTCCGGGTCTGTCCGTCGGCGCGCTTCTACCGCGCCGTCGGCGGCTTCGGAGCGGTTTTCATGGGCGTGGAGGCGCTTCGGCTGGAAGCCTGAGGGCCCTGCCTGACAAGGAGGAGAGCGGAATGAACAAGAAATCCGAGCAGCATCCGGTCGATGCCGCACGACGCGGTTTCCTGCGCAAGGCCGGCATTGCCGGTGGCGCCGCCGCGGCGGCGTTCGCAACCGGCGCCTCGGCGGCCACCAAGGACGACGCCGCACCCGAGGCGAAGCGCAGCCAGGGCTACCACGAGACCGAGCACGTACGCGCCTATTACAGGACCGCACGCATCTGATCGCGCGCCGCGCACACCAGAATCAGGAGCAGGAGACCATGAAACTGACACCCAAATCGACCCCGTCGTCGACCGGGGCCCATGACGGCCGGCCGCACGACGGCCTGTCCCGCCGCAGCTTCCTGACCCGGTCCGGCGCGATTGCCGGCGGCGTCGCCGCCGGAACGATGCTGGCCCCGCAGATGATCCGCAAGGCATCGGCGAAGTCGCCGCCGGCGGACGCCAAGACCGAGATCAAACGCACGATCTGTACCCACTGCTCGGTCGGCTGCGGCATCTACGCGGAAGTCCAGGACGGCGTATGGACCGGCCAGGAACCGGCCTTCGACCACCCGTTCAACCGCGGCTCGCACTGCGCCAAGGGCGCCTCGGTGCGCGAGCACGGCCACGGCGAGCGCCGCCTCAAGTACCCGATGAAGCTCTCCGGCGGCAAGTGGCAGAAGATCAGCTGGGATCAGGCCATCGACGAGGTCGGCGACCGCATCCTGAAGATCCGCGAGGAGTCCGGACCGGACGCGGTCTACTGGCTCGGCTCGGCCAAGCACAGCAACGAGCAGGCCTACCTGTTCCGCAAGATGGCCGCGTTCTGGGGCACCAACAACGTGGACCACCAGGCCCGCATCTGCCACTCGACGA
>JAGRGB010000137.1 GCA_020445745.1 Rhodocyclaceae bacterium
GGCGAGGCCGAAGGTCATCGGCCACAGCGACCCGGTACGGGTCCAGTTGATCACGGTGTCGAGCGACGTCGTGACGAAACCTTCCTTGAAAACACCTTCGATACTCATAAGCCCCCTCCCCCGCGATATGTTGGACTAGTTGCCTGCACGTTGCGAGAGGCTCATTCCCACTCGAGAGCGCCCTTCTTCCAGACCCAGATGTAGCCCAGCAGAAGAATGCCGAGAAAGACCATCATTTCGAAGAAGCCGAACAGCCGCAGCGAGTCGATGCCGGCCAGTTCCTGGAGAATCGTCGCCCACGGGAACAGGAACGCGATCTCGAGGTCAAACAGGATGAACAGGATCGCGATCAGGTAGTAGCGCACGTCGAACTTGATGCGCGCGTCCTCGAACGGCTCGAAGCCACATTCGTACGGCGAGTTCTTCTCGCCGTCGGGGCGGTAGGGCGCAACCAGTCGACCGATGAGGATGGGAGCGCAGCCGAAGGCCAGACCGACCGCGATGAAGACCAGTACCGGGAAATAGTTTTCCAGCATTCGTGGCTCCCTCTTTTCTTATCGCCTTATCGTTATGGCGAATTTTTTCGCATGGAAACGCCCGCATGAGCGGGCGTTGAATCCTGGTTGGTGCCGACGGTGAGACTCGAACTCACACGACTTTCGTCACCACCCCCTCAAGATGGCGTGTCTACCAATTTCACCACGTCGGCGCTACAGCCAAAGCGCACGAAAGTATATCTTGCTGCAGTGCCCGAGCAAAGTCTTTTAACTTATTTAGGAATCGACTGAGCCTTCGAGTCGGACGGTTCCTGGGGAGCCGCCGGCGGCGCTTCGGTAGCTGCGGCGGGGACTTCGGGCGCTGCGTCCATGATGCTCGCCGGCGCCTTCTGCCGATCCGTCGCGAGGTAGCTCAGGCCGAGACTGGTGGCGAAGAACACCGTCGCCAGCGCCGCCGTCGTGCGGCTCAGAAAGTTGGCCGAACCGGACGCGCCGAACAGGCTGCCGGACGCCCCACTGCCGAAGGCGGCGCCCATGTCGGCCCCCTTGCCGTGCTGGAGCAGCACCAGGCCGATCACGCCCAGGCCGACCAGCACGTGAACGGTCAGTACGATCGAAAACAGATAGCTACCCATGTGCAACTCTTCCCGCAGTTGTCATCGCCCGGAACCGGCGACGCAAATTGATATGAAGGCCTCGGCGTCGAGCGAGGCACCGCCCACCAGGGCGCCGTCGATGTCGGGCATCGCGAACAGCGCAGCCGCATTGTCGGCATTGACGCTGCCGCCGTACAGTATCGCCACCGCGCCGGCTTCGTCGCCGAGCCTGGCCACCAACGCGCCACGGATCGACGCATGCACTGCCTGCGCCATCTCGGGCGTCGCCGCCAGGCCGGTTCCGATCGCCCACACCGGCTCGTAGGCGAGCACCAGGCGGCGGGCTGCGGCGTCGTCGAGACCGCCGAACACCGCCTCGATCTGTCCCAGCACGACACGCTCGGTGTCGCCCGCCTCACGCTGCTCGCGGCTCTCGCCGACGCAGACTATCGGCACCAGGGCGGCCGCCTGAGCACGGTGGACCTTGGCCAGCACCAGGGCATCCGACTCGCCATGGTACTTGCGCCGCTCGGAGTGGCCGACGACGACGTGCGAGCAGCCGACGTCCTTCAGCATCGCGGCACTGACCTCGCCGGTATAGGCGCCGGCGTCGTGCTCGGACAGGTCCTGGGCGCCGAGCGCCACGCGGGAACCGGCGAGCAACCCACCGACCTGGCCGAGGTACGGATACGGGACGCACAGCAAGACCTCGCACGCCAGCGATGCGGCGCCGTCGACGATCCGCTGCGCCAGCGCGGCGTTGTTGCCGAGCGAGCCGTTCATCTTCCAGTTTGCCGCTATCAGCTTGCGCGCCATGGACCTAGCGTACCAAGGTCAAAACGCGCGGAGTTTATTCGCTGGCCCGCGCCGGGTCAAACCGCGCAGGCGGCGATCAGCCGAAGCGGCCGGTGATGTAGTCCTCGGTCTGTTTCATCCGCGGCCGGATGAAGATCTCGTCGGTGGTGCCGAATTCGACGACCCGTCCCAGGTACATGTAGGCCGTGTCGTCCGAGACCCGTGCCGCCTGCTGCATGTTGTGGGTGACGATGACGATGGTCACGGTGCTTCGCAGTTCGGAGATGAGTTGCTCGATGTTCGAGGTGGCGACCGGATCCAGCGCCGCGGTCGGTTCGTCGAACAGCACCATCTCCGGATCGGTGGCCAGCGCCCGCGCTATGCACAGCCGCTGCTGCTGACCGCCCGAAAGGCTGGCACCCGGCGCATCGAGCCGGTCCTTGACCTCGTCCCACAGCGCGGCACTGCGCAGCGCCTGCTCGACCCGCTCGTCGAGCACGACTCGCGAACGCATGCCCCGCACCCGCAGCCCGTAGGCGACGTTCTCGTAGACGGAACGGGGAAACGGATTGGGCTTCTGGAAGACCATTGCGATGCGCATCCGCACCGCGATCGGATCGACGTCGCGCGACAGCAGGTCGATGTCGTCCGGATAGAGTCGCAGCTCGCCGGTGCAGCGATTGCCCGGATAGAGGTCGTGCATGCGGTTGAAGCAGCGCAGCAGCGTCGTCTTGCCGCAGCCCGACGGGCCGATCAGCGCGGTCACGCGATGCTCGCGGATCGGCAGCGCGACATCGCTGAGCGCACGCTGGCGGTCGTAGTAGAAGCTCAGGTCGCGAACCGCAGCCTTGAGCCGCGGCGACGCCGAAGCCGCGTCCCGTTGCCGGCGCTCCACTACCATCGGGCCTCCCGTCGCATGCGGTGACGCAGCCAGATCGCCAGGCCGTTGATCGCCAGCGCCATCGCCACCAGCACGAAGGCGGCAGCGGCGGCGTTGGCGCGGAAGTCCGGGTCGGGCCGGGTCGTCCAGTTGAACATCTGCACCGGCAGCGCCGTGAAAGGCGCGCTCAGCCAGTCGAAGCTGATGAACGGAAATTCGCCGCGGATAGGCGATTCGGGCAGAAACGAGACGAAGCTCACGGCGCCGAGGGCGATCAACGGCGCGGTCTCGCCGATCGCCCTCGCCAGTCCGATGATGATGCCGGTGAGGATCCCCGGTCCGGCGGCCGGCACGACGTGATCCCGGAGCGCCTGCCAGGGACTCGCGCCGCACGCGAAAGCCGCCTCGCGCAGGCTGTCGGGCACCGTGCGCAAGGCCTCGCGGGCGGTCACGATGATGATCGGCAGGATCAGCAGTGCCAGGGTCAGTCCCGCCGTCAGGATGTTGCGGCCGAGGCCGAATTCGAACACGAAGATGCCGAGCGCCATCAGCCCGAATACGATCGAAGGCATGCCAGCGAGGTTGGTCAGGTTGATTTCGATCAGCGCGGTGATCAGGTTCCTGGGCGCGTATTCCTCGAGGTAGACGGCGGCGCCGACGCCGAGCGGCACCGCGGTCGCCGCGGTCACCACCATCACCGCCAACGATCCCACCCAGGCGGGCAGGATGCCCGCGAGTTCGGCATGGCGTGACGGATAACGGGACAGGAAATCGATGCCCAGCCGGGGCAGGCCCTGGCGCGCCATCTCCGCAAACAGCGTCACCAGGGTCAGCATGCCGAGGATCAGGCACAGCAGGCCGGCCGCGACGAAGACGATCTCCAGCCGCCGCCGGCGCTGCAGATGGCGCCCGATGTGGATGTCGTCGCCCTCGTCCATCTAGCGGACACTCGCCCGCAGGAAGCGCTGGCGCAGAACGTGGCTGGCGACGTTCATCGTCAGCGTCAGCAGCATCAGCGCGAGCCCGGCGACGAACACCGTTCGATAGGCGATGCCGCCCTGGTCGACATCTCCCAGTGCGACCTGGACGATGTAGGAAGTCAGCGTCGCGGCCGACTCCGTCGGATCGTAGCCCAGCCGCGCCTGGCTGCCGGCCGCGATCGCGACGATCATCGTTTCACCCATCGCCCGCGAAACCGCCAGCACGCAGGCACTGGCGATGCCGGCCGCAGCGGAGGGCACGACCACGCCCAGCGCGGTCTGCAGCCGACTGGCGCCCATCGCGCAGGATGCCTCGCGCAAGGCCATCGGCACTGCCCGCATCGCGTCCTCCGACAGGGAGCTGACGTAGGGGATGATCATGATGCCCATCACGATCCCGGCCGACAGCAGATTGAAGCCCGGCAGCCCGGGTATCAGGTAGCGCAGCAAGGGCGTCACGAACATCAGCGCGAAGTAGCCATAGACGATGGTCGGCACCGCACCGAGCAACTCCAGCAAGGGCTTGGCGATGTCGCGGATCGCCGGAGAGGCGAATTCGGACAGGTAGATCGCGATCCAGCCCCCCACCGGCAGCGCCACTGCCAGCGCCACGGCGGTACAGGTCAGCGTCGCCGACAACAACACGCCGATGCCGTAGTGGGCGTCCTCGAAAAGCGGCGTCCATTGGGAATCGGCGACGAATTCGGCGAACCCCACGGAATCGAAGAATGCCATCGACTCGGCCACCAGCACATAGACGATCGCCACGGTGACCGCGACCGAGACCAGCGCTGCGAGCATCAGCAAGGACTCCAACAGGCGCTCCCGGGCGCGCCGTCGCGCGTGCCACGTCCTGACCACCGTCATCGCCCGCCTCCGTCACCGGCCGGTATGCTCTGGGCACGGAAGCGCGCCCGCAGCAGCCGGTAATGGTCGGCGTCGAGCGGCACGTAGCGGGCCTCGTCGACCAGTTCCGCCGCATGTTCGAGGTAGAAGTCGACGAAGTCGCGCACCGCCTGCCTGCGTGCCGCATCCTGCTTGACGTAGATGAACAGCCGGCGGGTCAGCGGCTGGTAGCGGCCGGCCCGCACGTTGTCCGGCGTCGGCAGGATCGCGTCACCGCCCGCCGGCGGACGCACCGCCAGCGCACGCACCCGGTCAGCGTTGCGCAGATAGTAGGCAAGCCCGAAATAGCCGAGCGCGGACGGGTCGGCGGCAACGCCGGTCACCAGCAGGTTGTCGTCCTCCGAGGCGGTGTAGTCGCCGCGCGAGGCCCGCGCACGACCGACGATCGCGGCGGTGAAATACTCGAAGGTGCCCGAGTCGCTGCCGGGGCCGTAGAGCGCCAGCGGTCGGTCCGGCAAGCCCTTGCCCAGTTCGCGCCAGCTCATGATTCGACCCTGGGCGGCGGGCTCCCAGATGCGCCGCAGTTCGGCGACGCCGATCTCGCCGAGCGGATTGTCGTGCGCCACCACCACCGCCAGCGCGTCGAGGGCGATCGGCAGTTCGAAGAAGTCGATGCCGTTGGCGTGGCAGCGGCGCGCCTCCTCGTCGGTGACCGGGCGCGAAGCGTCCACGATGTCGATCTCGCCCCTGCAGAACTTGCGGAATCCGCCGCCGGTGCCGGAAATGCCGACCGTGACCCAGATCGTGCGCCGACGCAGGTTCTGGAAGTCCTCGGCGGCCGCCTCGGTGATCGGATAGACGCTGCTCGAGCCGTCCACCGTCACCAGCGGGCGCGCGCCCAGATTGCCCGGCAACAGGCACGGCAGGCACAGCAGGCAGTGGAACAGGCGGGTGGAAACGCTCAAGTCGGCAGTGACGCAGGGATTGGCCTCTAGTGGCCCGTCTCGCAAATGCCGGAACCCGAAAGCGCCCCTCGCGCCCCGTGGCGGCGCTGCTCGTCGCCACGATAGTCCCGGCTATCGCTGTGGCTCGCGCCTTGCCACGAGGCCCAATTCATCACTTTCGTCATGTCCCTTGATTTACGAAGCGGACCACTAGCAGCCGATTCTATGACCGTTTCGTTACCGTTGGGTGACAGGGCCCCGAATCGAGCGGCTAGCTCGTCGCCTGCCTGACGACTTCCGCGATGCGGTTGGCGTGGGTCTCGACGGCCTCGCGCTCCCGCCCCTCGACCATCACCCGCAGCAGCGGCTCGGTGCCGGACGGTCGCAGCAACACCCGGCCTTCGTCGCCGAGGGCCCGCTCGGCGGCTTCGCGCGCCTGCGCGATGTCCGCGTCGGCCTGCCAGTCGAAGCCCGGCAGCAGGCGCACATTGACCAGCACCTGAGGATAGAACTCCAGTCCTTCACAGGCCCGGGGCAGGTCCGTGTCGCCGGATCGCAGTGCGGCCAGCACCTGCAGCGCCGAGATGATGCCGTCGCCGGTGGTATGGCGATCCAGGCACAGAATGTGGCCAGAATTCTCGCCGCCCAGCTTCCAGCCCTTCTGCAGCAGCAGCTCGAGCACGTAGCGGTCGCCGACCCTGGCGCGCTCGAAGGGGACGCCCAGCCGCGCCACCGCATGCTCGAAGCCCAGGTTGCTCATCAGCGTTCCGACCACGCCGTCGAGCCGGCCCTCGGCGTGGCGCGCCCGGGCGATCACGTACAGCAGCATGTCGCCGTCGTAGATCCGGCCGCGCTGGTCGACCATGACGACGCGGTCGCCGTCGCCGTCGAGGGCGATGCCGACGTCCGCCCGGTGTTGCAGCACCGCGGCCTGCAGCACCTCCGGCCGCGTGGCACCGACTTCGGCGTTGATGTTCAGGCCATTGGGCTCGACGCCGACCGTGACGACCTCGCCGCCGAGCTCGTGGAACACGCGCGGCGCGATGTGATAGGCGGCGCCGTTGGCGCAGTCGAGGGCGATGCGCAGGCCACGCAGATCCAGCTCGTTGGGAAAGGTACTCTTGCAGAATTCGATGTAGCGGCCGGCCGCGTCCTCGATCCGGCGTGCCTTGCCGAGACGGGCCGATTCCGCGCAGCCCATCGGCTGGTCGAGCCGCTGTTCGATCTCTTCCTCGACGGCATCCGGCAACTTGGCGCCATTGGCCGAGAAGAACTTGATGCCGTTGTCGTAGAACGGATTGTGGGAGGCCGAGATCACGACACCGGCCTGCAGCCGCAAGGCCCGGGTCAGATGGGCCACCGCCGGCGTCGGGATCGGCCCGGCCAGCATCACGTCGGCGCCGGCCGCGGCGAAACCGGCCTCCAGCGCGGCCTCGAGCATGTAACCGGAGATCCGGGTGTCCTTGCCGATCAGCACGCCGGGCCGCTCCCCCTGCGGCAGCTTCTCACGGCTGACCAGGGTCTTGCCGGCGGCATAGCCCAGCCGCATCACGAAATCGGGTGTGATCGGCGCCTCGCCCACCTTGCCACGCACCCCGTCGGTACCGAAATATCTTCTGCCCATCAGTCGCTGATCTCCAGATTCCTGCCCCTGTGCCGGGGCCGACAATCGCTGCCCTCGCCGTGCGTCGCCGCGCCGCGCTAGCCGAAGGCCTCGAGCAGGCGCAGGGCGTCGCGCGTTTCCGCGACATCGTGCACCCTGAGGATCGCCGCACCCTTCTGCGCGGCGAGCAGCGCCGCGACGACGCTCGGCAGCAGGCGATCGCCGACCTCGCGGCCGGTCACCATGCCGAGCACCGACTTGCGGGACACGCCGACCATCACCGGGGCGGTCTTCGCCAGCCGCCCGATGTTCCTGAACAGCGCCTCGTTGTGGCCGCGCCGCTTGCCGAAGCCGAAACCCGGGTCGACCACGACGCGGCTGCGTGCGACACCGTGATTCTCCAGGCGGGCCAGCTGCCGACCGAGGAATTCCTCCACTTCGGCGACCACGTCGGCATAGGCAGGATCGTCCTGCATGCTGCGCGGTTCGCCCTGCATGTGCATCACGCACAGGCCAACCTCGCTGTCGCGCACCGCGGCAACCGCGGCCGGGTCGGTGAAGCCGCGGATGTCATTGATCATCGAAGCTCCCGCGGCGATCGCCGCACGCATCACGGCCGGCTTGACGGTGTCCACCGAGATCGGCACGCCGCAGCCGGCCAGACGCTCGACGACCGGAATCACCCGCGCCAGCTCCTCGTCCTCGGCGACCGGTTCGGCCCCCGGGCGCGACGACTCGCCGCCCAGGTCGACGAGGTCGGCGCCCTGTTCGATGCAGCGCTCGGCGTGGCGCAGCGCGCGGTCGTGGTCGCGATGGTGGCCGTCCCCCGAGAACGAATCCGGGGTCAGGTTGATGATCGCCATGATCCTCGGCCGCCCCAGGTCGAGTCGGAAGCCACCGCAAATCAGTTCCGGCATGGGCAGGGCTCGGGATAATTGAAAGGGGGCGGCCATGCCGCCCCCGGGGTCGCATCCACGACGGCGGCCTCAGGCCGCCGAAGTCGCGGCGCTCGGCTCCGGACCGGACGAGTCGTCACTCTTCGGACGCGGCGGCTGTCCGGACGGTTTCGGCGGGCGCGGTTCGCGACCCGCCATGATGTCGTTGATCTGGTCCGCGTCGATCGTTTCCCACTCGAGCAGTGCCGCGGTCATCGCCTCGATCTTGTCGCGGTTGTCGTCGATCAGGCGGCGGGCCAGCGCATACTGCTGATCGATGATCCGGCGGATCTCGGCGTCGACCTTCTGCATCGTCGCTTCCGACACGTTGCGGTGGGTGGTGACGGCACGGCCGAGGAAGATCTCGCCCTCCTCCTCGCCATAGACCATCGGGCCGAGCGCATCGGACATGCCCCACTGGGTAACCATGCGCCGGGCGACATCGGTCGCCCGCGAGAAATCGTTGGACGCGCCGGTGGTCATCTGCTTCATGAACAGTTCCTCGGCGATGCGACCGCCGAACAGCACCGCGATCGTCTGCAGCAGGCGCTCGCGATCCTGGCTGTAACGGTCCTGTTCCGGCAACTGCATGGTCACGCCGAGCGCCCGGCCACGCGGGATGATCGTCACCTTGTGCACCGGATCGGTCTTGTCCAGCAGCTTGGCGACGACGGCATGGCCGGACTCGTGGTAGGCGGTGTTGCGGCGCTCCTCTTCCGGCATCACCACCGAGCGCCGTTCGGCGCCCATCATGATCTTGTCCTTGGCGCGCTCGAAATCGTCCATGTCGACGAGACGCTTGTTGGCGCGCGCCGCGAACAGCGCCGCCTCGTTGACCAGGTTGGCGAGGTCCGCACCGGCAAAGCCCGGCGTGCCGCGGGCCAGCACCATCGGATCGACGTCGGGAGCGATCGGAACCTTGCGCATATGCACCCGGATGATCTGCTCCCGGCCACGGATGTCGGGCAGCGGCACGACCACCTGACGATCGAAGCGGCCGGGTCGCAGCAGGGCCGGATCGAGCACGTCCGGCCGGTTGGTGGCGGCGATCACGATGACCCCGGTCTGGCCCTCGAAACCGTCCATCTCGACCAGCAACTGGTTCAGGGTCTGCTCGCGCTCGTCATTGCCGCCGCCGAGGCCAGCACCACGCTGGCGGCCGACCGCATCGATCTCGTCGATGAAGATGATGCAGGGCGCCTGTTTCTTGGCCTGCTCGAACATGTCGCGCACCCGCGCCGCGCCGACGCCGACGAACATCTCGACGAAATCCGAGCCGGAGATCGAGAAGAAGGGCACCTTGGCCTCGCCGGCGATCGCCTTGGCCAGCAAGGTCTTGCCGGTACCCGGCGAACCGACCATCAGCACGCCCTTCGGGATGCGCCCGCCGAGCTTCTGGAACTTGGAGGGATCACGCAGGAAGTCGACCAGCTCGGACACTTCCTCCTTGGCCTCGTCGCAGCCGGCGACATCGGCGAAGGTGATCGAGTTGGCCGACTCGTCGAGCATCCGCGCCCGCGACTTGCCGAACGAGAACGCGCCGCCGCGACCGCCCCCCTGCATCTGGCGCATGAAGAAGATCCAGACGCCGATCAGGAGCAGCATCGGGAACCACGACACGAAGATGTTCATCAGGAAGGACTGCTCTTCCTCTGGCTTGGCCGCGGTGACCTTGACGCCGTACTTCATCAGGTCGGAAACCATCCAGATGTCCTGTACGCCCGGCGTGTAGATCGTGATCTGCCGGCCCTCCTGGGTGGTGGCCTTGAGTACGCGACCATCCACCAGGACCTTGGAGATCCGTCCGGAGCGGGCCTCTTCCATGAACTGGGAGTACTCCATCGTGTTCTGGGCGACCTGACGCGTATTGAACTGGTTGAAGACGGTCATCAGCACGATGCCGATCACGACCCAGATCGCCAGGTTTTTGAAGAGATTGTTCAAGCTGCACTCCCGAATGGGCCCGACTGGGGCCAGCTGCTCTGCTCAATGGACTGATTCTATGTGCTAACGTTCAAAGTGGGCAAACGCCCCATCTACTTTCTACCCTGGGCGAGGAAATACACCTCGCTGCTGCGGTCGCGCGAGGCCTTCGGTTTGCGCACCGCCACTTTCAAAAATACTTCGCCCAGATGGCGGCGATAGTCGTCGAAACCGGGCCCCTGAAAAACCTTGACCAGGAACCGCCCGGAAGGCGCCAGACGCTGTTCGGCAAATTCCAGCGCCAGTTCGGCGAGCGCATAGGCCCGCGCCTGATCGATGCTGGCGACACCGGAGAAGTTGGGGGCCATGTCCGACAACACAAGGTCCACCGGGCGCTCGCCGAGGCGCGCTTCGAGTTCGCGCAGCACCGCGTCGTCGGCGAAGTCGCCCTGAACGAACGCCACGCCGGCAACCGGCGCCATCGGCAGCAGGTCGAGGGCGATCGCACGACCGCTGCCGGCCAGCCGGCGCGACAGGACCTGGCTCCACGATCCCGGCGCAGCGCCCAGATCGACCACCGTCATGCCCGGTCGCAGCAGTCGGTCGCGGTCGTCGATCTCGAGCAGCTTGAACGCCGCGCGCGCGCGAAAACCCTCGCTTCTGGCGCGCTGCACGTAGTGGTCGTGGACATGCTCGTTGAGCCACGCTTTGCTGGTCTTGCTCGGTTTCATCGGAGTAGAATCGCGCCCCTTGCCCGGGAACCGCCACCATGAACGAAATTTCGCCTGCCCGCAGACGGGAATTGAAAGCTCTCGCCCACCATCTCGATCCGGTCGTCGCGATATCGGCCAACGGCCTGTCTGCGGCGGTCCTGAAGGAGATCGACACGGCGCTCCGGGCCCACGAATTGATCAAGATCCGGGTCTTCGGCGACGACCGCGACGCACGCCGTCGCTATCTCGAAGAGATATGCCGGGAAACCGGAGCGGCGCCGGTGCAAACCATCGGCAAGCTGCTCGTGGTGTGGCGCGAGCGGGCGGAAGACGACCCCAGGACTGCCCCCCCGTCGCGGCGCCGGCCACGTCGTGCCGCGCCTCTGACCAAGCGCGCGGCGCAGACCCTCGCCGACGGTGGCGGGCCGCCGAAAGTGCGCCGCGCCGCGGCCAGCAAGGAGAAAGCCGAGCGGCGGCCGCCGTCGACCGCGGCCGGATCCCGGCGGCGCTGATCCGGAGCGCAGCAGCGCGCCCGGGCCGCGGCCGGCTCCACGACATCCGCCGGCTAGCACGGCGGCCTGCGCCGGGCGCCCAGCACCAGCAGCACGCCCAGCAGAGACTGCAGCAGGTAGAGCGCACTCGACACGCGGTGCCACAGCGAGAAGCGGGCACCGGCCGCTTCGCCGGCGAGCTTCAGTTCGTGCATCGTCGGCTGGATCCAGAACTGCATCGCCAGCGTCAGGCCGAGCATGCCGGCGACGACCAGCAGCAGGCGCCGGCGTGGCGCCGGGCCGCGGCCGCCGGCGATCAACAGGGTCAGCAGCACCGCCGCGCACGCCAGGCCGAGCAGGTTGACCCGCTCGAACATGAAGCCGGCGATGCGCCCTGCCTCGCGGCGATCGTCGAGCAGCGCGAACAGGGTCGGCGCCACCAGGTAGCCGACCGTCCATTGGGCACCCGCCCACAGGGTCGCGGCGAGCTGGAACAGGCCGGCGCACCACCCGCGGCTGGGCGAGCGCTCACTGGTAGCGAACGTCGATCACCTCGTATTCGCGGATGCCGCCGGGCGCCTGCACCTCGGCGATGTCACCGGCGTACTTGCCGATCAGGGCCCGCGCGATCGGCGAACTGATCGAGATCTTGCCCTGCTTCAGATCGGCCTCGTCGTCACCGACGATCTGATAGGTCACGGCCTGGCCGGAATCGAGGTCCTCGAGGTCGACGGTGGCCCCGAACACGCACTTGCCGTCGGCGTCGAGCAGCTTGGGATCGATGATCTGGGCTGTGGCGAGCTTGCCCTCCAGTTCCTTGATGCGCCCCTCGATGAAGCCTTGCCGCTCCTTCGCGGCATCGTATTCGGCGTTCTCCGACAGGTCGCCGTGGGAACGGGCTTCGGCGATCGCCGCGATCACTTCGGGGCGATCGACGGTCTTCATGCGGTGCAGCTCCTGCCGCAGCATCTCCGCGCCGTGCAGGGTCAGGGGTGTCTTGATCATGGCTCAGCTCAATTCGGCGTGCAGCGACTGCACGGAATAGACCTCGAGGCCGGCCAGGTGGCGCATCCCCATGCAGGCGGCGCGGGCGCCCTCGATGGTCGTGAAGATGGTGAGTTTGGCGGCCAGCGCACTGGTCCGGATCGAACGCGAGTCGGCGATCGCCTGCCGCTTTTCGTCCACGGTGTTGATCACCATGCACACTTCGTTGTTCTTGATCACGTCGACGATGTTGGGCCGGCCCTCGGTGACCTTGTTGATCACACCCACCGGCAAGCCGTCGGCCTCGATCGCGGCGGCGGTGCCACGCGTGCCGAGCAGCGTGAAACCCAGCCCGTGCAGTTCCCGGGCCACCTCGACGGCGGCCTTGCGGTCGCTCGCCTTGACGCTGATGAAGACCTGGCCCGACCTGGGCAGGTGGGTACCGGCCGCCAATTGCGACTTGACGAAGGCCTCGGCGAAGCTTCGGCCGACGCCCATCACCTCACCGGTGGACTTCATCTCGGGGCCGAGGATGGTATCGACGCCGGGGAACTTGACGAACGGAAAGACCGCCTCCTTGACCGAGTAGTACGGCGGCACGATCTCCCCGTCGATGCCCTGCTCTGCCAGCGAGATGCCGGCCATGCAGCGCGCCGCGATCTTGGCCAGCGGCAGCGAGCAGGCCTTCGACACGAAGGGCACGGTGCGCGAGGCGCGGGGATTGACCTCGAGCACATAGACCATCGCATCGTCGCCCTCGCCCTGGATCGCGAACTGCACGTTCATCAGCCCGCGGACGTCGAGGGCCCGCGCCATCGCCTCGGTCTGGCGGCGCAACTCGTCCTGCAGCGCCGGCGACAGCGTGTAGGGCGGCAGCGAACAGGCGGAATCGCCGGAATGCACGCCAGCCTGCTCGATGTGCTCCATGATCCCGCCGATGATCACCTGCTCGCCATCGGACAGCGCATCGACGTCCACCTCGGTGGCGTCGTTGAGGAAGCGGTCGAGCAGCACCGGCGACTCGTTCGACACCTTGACGGCCTCGCGCATGTAGCGTTCGAGATCCTTCTGTTCGTGCACGATCTCCATCGCCCGGCCGCCGAGCACGTAGGACGGCCGTACCACCAGCGGATAGCCGATCTCGGCAGCCAGTCGCACCGCTTCGTCGGGGGTACGGGCGGTGCGGTTGGGTGGCTGGCGCAGGCCCAGCTCGGTCAGCAGGCGCTGGAAGCGCTCGCGATCCTCGGCGGCGTCGATCATGTCCGGCGACGTGCCGATGATCGGCACGCCGTTGGCTTCCAGCGCGCGGGCGCGCTTCAGCGGCGTCTGACCACCGAACTGCACGATGACGCCGACCGGCTTTTCGACATGGACGATCTCGAGAATGTCCTCGAGGGTGATCGGCTCGAAGTACAGCCGGTCCGAGGTGTCGTAGTCGGTCGACACGGTCTCGGGGTTGCAGTTGACCATGATCGTCTCGAAACCGTTGTCGCGCAGTGCCAGCGCGGCGTGCACGCAACAGTAGTCGAACTCGATGCCCTGGCCGATGCGGTTCGGCCCGCCGCCGAGCACCATGATCTTCTTGCGGTCCGTCGGCGCCGCCTCGCACTCCTCCTCGTAGCTTGAGTACATGTAGGCGGTGGCGGTCGCGAACTCGGCGGCGCAGGTGTCCACCCGCTTGAACACCGGCCGCACGCCGGCCGCCTGGCGGTGCAGGCGCACCGCGGTCTCGTCGCTGTTGAGCAGTCTGGCGAGGCGCCGGTCGGAGAATCCCTGGCGCTTGAGCTGGCGCAGCTCGGTGGCGCCGAGATTCTTCAGGGAGCGGCCGGCGAGCGACTTCTCGGTGGCGACGATGTCCTGGATCTGGGCCAGGAACCACGGATCGATACGGGTCATCGCATGCACCCGTTCGAGGCTCATCCCTTCGCGGAAGGCCTGGCCGACATACCAGATGCGCTGCGCACCGGGGTTGCCGAGCTCGTGATCGAGATCCTCGACGTCGGCCTCCACCTCGTCGAGGCCGTAGGCGCCGACCTCGAGCCCGCGCAATGCCTTCTGGAAGGATTCCTGGAAGTTGCGCCCCATCGCCATGACCTCGCCGACCGACTTCATCTGGGTCGTCAGGCGATCGTTGGCCTGCGGGAACTTCTCGAACGCGAAGCGCGGGACCTTGGTGACCACGTAGTCGATCGACGGCTCGAACGACGCCGGGGTGGCGCCGCCGGTGATGTCGTTCTTCAGTTCGTCGAGCGTGAAGCCGACCGCCAGCTTGGCCGCCACCTTGGCGATCGGGAAGCCGGTCGCCTTGGATGCCAGCGCCGACGAACGCGACACGCGCGGGTTCATCTCGATGACGATCATCCGGCCATCGTCGGGATTGATCGCGAACTGCACGTTGGAGCCACCGGTATCCACCCCGATCTCGCGCAACATCGCGATCGAGGCGTTGCTCATGATCTGGTATTCCTTGTCGGTCAGGGTCTGGGCCGGAGCCACGGTGATCGAGTCACCGGTATGCACGCCCATCGGGTCGAGGTTCTCGA
>JAGRGB010000138.1 GCA_020445745.1 Rhodocyclaceae bacterium
CGCGGGCGCCGAACAGTGCGGCGAGCTCCCGTCGCGAGAATTCGGACACCGTTGCCACCAATTGCGAGCCGTGGTAGAGGCGCGGTGACATCACTCGGTACAGGGCACGGAACTTCCAGCTGTAGGCATCGGGCACGCGGAAGGTCGCCGCGTCGTGAATGACGGCCAGTTGGCGGCGCCGCGAGAGCGGCCCGGAATTGCAGAGATTCAGCAGCAGGCCCTCGGGCTCGAAGCGGGCCAGTTCCAGTTGCTCCCAGGCATGGCTGCCGAGGCGTCCGCACACCGCCACCGGTGTGTCCGAGAGCCAGTCCGGCACCACCGTTCCCCGCGGCACGACGACCTTCAGATCGGGCACCCCGTCGCCGCCTTGACGGCGCAGCGCGACCAGTGCCCTCAGCAGTTCGCCAGCAAAGCGATCGACGCCGGTGACGCTGCGGCCGAGGAAACGGCCATTGACGAGCATGGCTCGCCGGCTCATCGTGCTTCCGCCCGCCGTCCGATACCGATCGCGGCACCGGCGAGTCCCTGCCAGTGGCCCAGTTCGGCCAGCCGGCAGATCAGCAGGGGCACGATCACGCCGGCCGCAATGCCAAGCACGAGATTGATCGCGTAGCCCTCGATGCCGGCGAAGTGCATCAGGAACACCCGCAGCCCCGCAGCGACGATCACGTGCATGACATAAATCGCCATCGAGGCTTCGCCGATCAACAGCAATACGCCCACATGCAGGCCCGCCAGAGCGCGCGAGACGACGACGACGGCGGCGATCGATAAGCCGCCGAGCGCCAACGCCGCCCAGCCATAGTCGTCATGCCGCAAGCCGAAGACATCGTGAAACACGAACTGGGCGGCGACGAAGGCAGCCACCGACGCGAGCAGCGCGGCCGCCCCTGCCGAGCGCCGGTCATGGGCGAGGTAGGGGCCGCACAGCATGCCGAAGCAGAAGTACACCAGGCTGCGCGACAGCGCCGGGAGAACCCAGAGCCCATGCCAGACATCGTAGCTGCCATACAGCAACAACGCGGCAACGGTCAGCACGATGACGCCATAGCGCGGCAATGCGTGGTGCGCGATCGTCAGCAGGCAGAAACATAGGAACAGCACGTAGAGGAACCAGAACTGCGAGCGTGGCGCCCACAGCAGGGCCATCACATCGGCGTAATGGACGGTGCCGTTAGTGAATTCGCCGGCCCAGACTTCGAGCAGACCCTGGGCCAGCGACCAGACGAGGTAGGGCACGCCGATCGTGACCAGCTTGTCGGCGATCAGTCCGCGCCCGCCATGGCGTGCGCAGGAGGCGACCGCGAACAGCCCCGCCAGCCAGAAGAACAAGGGCATGTGAAACGAGTAGACGACGCTGTCGGCGATTTCGAAACCCCGCGGCGGGGCGCCGGCGAGCGCGGCGACGGTGCCTCGCGCAACGTGGCCATAAACCACCAGACAGATGCCGATCGCCTTGGCCGTGTCGATCCAGGCGATCCGCCCGGGCGAATGGGCAGCGGTGTTCGGTCGGTGCACGAAATCGGGCATCTAGTCGACGACCTCGATTCGCGGCCAGCCTTCCGCAGTTTCGCTCGCCAGCACGACCGGTCGCTCGCCGACCGTCAGCGCGAGCGCCCCGGAGCCGTCGATCCGGCTGCCGCGACCAGGCGCCAGCGCCCAGGAGGCACCGAGACCGTCGACGGCCAGGCGGGTGCCGCCGGGCGCGCTCGACCACACTGCGACAAAGCGCTGACCCGGCCCGCAGGAACCCGATACCTGATGGACGGACGACGTGATCGCCCGTGCCTCGAACGGGGCGGCTCGCTGCAGGCAGGCGGACCATCGCTCGACCACTTCGGCCGCCGGACGCGGCGTCGTGTCCGGCCGGA
>JAGRGB010000139.1 GCA_020445745.1 Rhodocyclaceae bacterium
GGCGATCAAGACCTTCGTCCAGCGCCACAGCCGCGGCATCGTGCGCGAGGCGGTGCTGCGCGAATTCAAGCGCGGCGGCCAGGTGTATTTCCTGCACAACGAGGTCGACACCATCGACAACATGCGCGACACCCTGGCCGAGCTGCTGCCCGAGGCGCGCATCGTGGTCGGCCACGGCCAGTTGCCGGAGCGCGAGCTGGAGCGGGTGATGCGCGACTTCACGACCCAGCGCGCCAACCTGCTGCTGTGCTCGACGATCATCGAGACCGGCATCGACATTCCGACCGCCAACACCATCATCATCAACCGCGCCGACAAGTTCGGCCTGGCCCAGCTACACCAGCTGCGCGGCCGGGTCGGGCGATCCCACCACCAGGCCTACGCCTACCTGCTGACCGACGCCCACGCCAAGCCCACCGCCAAGGCGCAGAAGCGGCTAGAGGCGATCACGATGATGGAGGAGCTGGGCGCCGGCTTCTTCCTGGCGATGCACGACCTGGAGATCCGCGGTGCCGGCGAGGTGCTCGGCGAGAACCAGTCCGGCGAGATCCAGCAGATCGGCTTCACGCTCTACAGCGAGATGCTCAAGCGCGCGGTCAAGGACCTGCAGGCGGGCAAGGAGCCCGACCTCAGCCAGCCGCTGGAGGTGGTCTCGGAGATCAACCTGCACACCCCGGCGCTGCTGCCCAACGACTACTGCTCGGACGTCGGCGAGCGCCTGACCCTGTACAAGCGCCTCGCCAACTGTGAATCCGAGGACGAACTGCGCGACCTCCAGGAGGAGCTGATCGACCGCGTCGTCGCGATGCCGCCCCTGACCCGGGAGCTGATCGCTAGCAACCGCCTGCGCCTGCTGCTCAAGCCCTACGAGATCCACAAGCTCGATGCCTCCGAAGCCCAGATCACCGTGCAGTTCGGCGCCAACCCGCCGATCGACCCGGTCAAGGTGATCGAGCTGATCCAGAAGGACCGCAACACCCGCATGGCCGGCCCCGACCGCCTGATCCGCAAGGTCGAGGCGCCGGCGCTGAAGCAGCGGGTGCAGGCGGTGCGGGAATTGATGAAGGCGGTGATCTGACGCTTCGACGGCGCCGGCACGGGCGCGCATGGTCACCCGTCCTGTTGGTCTCGATGCGGAAGTGACCGGGCGGCTGCGCCGGATCGGGCGCGACGATCATGCCCAGCCGTGATCCGGCAACGCTGCCGGCTTCGGCCCGGTCGGGCGTGAGTTCGTCGTTCTCCGGGTCGCAGATCGCGGCTCGATGGTCGTGGCGAACGACAACCCGTCGGCGCCGATCTGCCGCCGCCCCCGCGATCCCGAAGCACCATTCCGCCGCGCTATCAGACCTCGATCAGCACCCTTCATGCAATGTTTATAGACTTGACCCCAACCGTACTTGTTCATGCAATGTTTATAGACTTGACCCCAACCGTACTTGACCCCAGCCGTACTCAGCCGCACGCCCGGCTCGCCGGCTCCGCCACATAGCGCCGCACCCGCGGCGGCACATCGGCGGTGTGGAAGGCGAGGCGCTGCTGGCGCAGTTCGGCATCTGCCGCGCTGAATCTGGCCAGTCCGCGCTGGTGCTCGATCCAGTTCTCGTCGAGGTAGTACTCAATGTAGCGCCCCGGCATCGAGGTATCCCGGAACAGTCCCCAGGAGAGGGCGCCGAGGCGCAATCGGGCCTTGCGCGTGCGCTGCATGACGTGGCTGAACTCCGCGGCGCATGCCGGATCGATCAGGTATTCCACGGTCACCATGACCGGCCCCTCGCCCGGGCGGATGTCGATCACGGCGTCCGGAATCACCCGGGGCAGTTCGGCCGGCGAATGGTCGAGATCGTCTCCGCTGCCGACACTGATGCGACGGGTCAGCAGCAGTCCGAGCAGCCCCAGCAGCGCTGCCGCGACGATGCTGGTGGCCACCGAACTGCGGCCGGCGACGTAGCCCCACAGCATGGCGCCACAGGCGCTGCCGCCCATCAGGGCCATCTGGTAGACCGACATGCCGCGTGCCCGCACCCAGTTCGGAAGGGCCAGTTGCGCAGCCAGCGTCAGCGAATTGGCGGTTACGATCCAGGCCATGCCGGCCAGCGTCATGGCTGGCACCGCCAGCCACAGGTTCGGTGACAGCACCACCAGCACGGAAGCGGCCGCGTGCACGCAGATGCCCCAGCGCACCATCGCATCGCGGTCGATTCGATGGCGCAGTCGCGGAATGTAGAGGGCCGCCGCCACCGCCCCGCAGCCCATCGCGGCCAGCAGTGTCGTGAAAGTGGCGGCGCCACCGCCGACGATGCCCTTGGCGACCAGCGGTAGCAGCGCCGTCAGGGAGGCCGACTGCAGGAAGAACAGGAAGATCCGCAGCAGCACCGCGCGCATTGGTGGCGACTGCACCACATGCTGGAGCCCGACCCGCATCGCTGCCAGGAAGCGCTCCCCCGGCAGCGCCCTCACTTTCGGCTCGGAGCGCCAGCGCAGGATCAGGCCGAAGGCGATCACCGCCAGCAGCGCGTTCAGCACGAACACGTAGGGGCTGCCTGCGCTGGCCAGCAGGGCGCCGGCGACCACCGGGCCGATAACCCGCGAGACGTTCATCGCGATGCCGTTCAGCGCCAGCGCCGCGTTCAGCTCGTGACGCGGCACCACCTCCGGCACGATCGCCGCGAACACCGGCCAGCGCATCGCCATGCCGATGCCGTTGGCGAAGGTGAGCGCCAGCAGCAACATCGGCGTGAGGGCGTCGAGGAAGGCCAGCGCACTCAGGATTGCCGCCACCAGCGCGACCCAGAGCTGGGTGGTGGCGAAATAGCGGCGGCGATCGACGATATCCGCCAGGGCCCCGCTGGGCAGCCCGAGCACAAACACCGGCAGGGTCGAGGCAGCCTGCACCAGGGCCACCATCAGCGCGCTGTCGGTGAGCGAGGTCATCAGCCACGCCGATGCCACGTCGTTCATCCACATCGTGGCGTTGGCGGCCAGCCAGGCCAGCCACAGCATGCGGAACACCGGGCCTTTCAGCGGCGCCAGCGCCGAAGCAGAGGCAACTGGATCGACGGCAGGCAAGGGCTTGTCCCCCTTCATGCGACCGAGAAACGCATAAGGGTCAGGTCTATCTTCATAGCACCCCCTTGCCCAACTCGACCGGACTCCCCCGCCGCCGCCCCAGCGCCCGCGACAGCGCCGCCGGACTGCGATAGCCGGCAGCTCGGGCTGCGCGCTTGAGGCCCTCGCCGCGGCCGATGCTGCGCTCGGCGATCGCCAGCCGCAGGCCGGCGAGGTAGCTGCCGGGGGGTTTGCCCATCTCGTCGCGGAAGCGCTGGGCGAAGGCGGTGCGCGACATGCCGGCTCGCTCGGCCAGCGACTCGAGCGACCAGGCTGCGGCTGGCTGTTCGTGAATAGCCACCACGGCGCGGGCGATGCGCTCGTCTGCGAGGGCGCGGAGTATGCCGGCGGCGCTGCCGGGGCGGGCGACGAGGTGGCGCAACACGGTGATCAGCAGGATCTCGCCGGCGCGGGCCAGCAGTGCCTGACGGCCACAGCGAGGCTCGGCCAGTTCGCCGCGGATCAATGCCAGCAGATGGGCGAGGTCGGCGCCGGCGCTCTCCAGCCCGGCCACCACCGGATGTGTGAATGCCTGCACCAGCACCTCGCCGGCGGGGCCGTCGAAGGCGATCTCGGCGCTCATCAGCGAAACCCCATCGCGCATCTTGGCGAGCCGGTGCTCGACGTCGTTGCGCAGCACGACGACGGCCGGTGCCACCAGGGCGGACTCCCCGCGTTCGTCACCGAACGACATCGTGCCGGCGACCAGCAGGTGGACCACCAGTCCGCTTCCGTCGCCCCGGGCCGCCTGCGCCAGCCCGTCCGGGTCGCCGGCACAGCGCAGCGAAAGCCTGGGCATCAAGCCGGAGATCAGGGCGCTGAGGCGATCGATCGCCATGATCTTGTACGCTCTGCAAACTATAACGAACATAAAGATATCGTTCGTACAGGAAAATGCCAAGCATTGACCAACGACAGCCGATGGAGACACCCATGCTGATGCCCCGCCAGCCGGTCCCCGCCCTCGATCTGCCGACCCTCGCCGGACAGCGCTTCGTGCTGGCCGACGAGCAGCCGGCGCTATTGACGATGCTGGTCTTCTATCGCGGCCTGCACTGCCCGATCTGCGCCAAGTACCTGATGGAACTCGAGCGCCTGCTGCCCGAGTTCGAGCAACGCGGCGTCGGCGCGGTGGCGATCTCCAGCGACACCGCCGAGCGGGCCGCGGCGATGGCCGACAAGATCAATGCGTCGCGGCTGCGCTTCGCCCACGGGCTGGCGCTGTCGGCCGCGCGCGACTGGGGGCTCTACATCTCGACCAGCCGCGGCAAGACCTCGATCGGCATCGAAGAACCCGAGCGCTTCTCGGAGCCGGGACTGTTCCTGGTGCGGCCGGACGGCAGCCTGTATTACGGGGCGGTGCAGACGATGCCCTTCGCACGCCCCAATTTCGCCGAGTTGATCGGCGCCCTCGATTTCGTCGTCAAGTCGGACTACCCCGCCCGCGGCGAGTACGACGGACCGCTGTAGGCGCGACCGCGCGCGACCGCCCGGCCGTCGCGGCGGTGCTGCCGGCGGCCCCCGACCGGCCCGATCCCGGGGCCGGCGAATGCCAGCCGGCTTGCGTTACAATGCGGTCCCCCCAATGCCGTGCGGAGCCGACCATGAGCGTCGCCCAGACCGACAACCTGAACGTCGGTACCTTCGACGATATGCCCTCGCCCGAGGACATCAAGGCGCTGGTGCCGTTGACCCCGACCGCCACAGACGTCGTCCAGCACGGACGCCGCGCGCTGCAGCGCATCCTCGATCGAGACGACAACCGGCTTTTCGTCGTGGTCGGGCCGTGCTCGATCCACGATCCGGTCGCCGGCCTCGACTATGCACGACGCCTCAAGGCGCTCGCCGACGAGGTCGCCGACACGATGCTGCTGGTGATGCGGGTGTATTTCGAGAAGCCGCGCACCGCCACCGGCTGGAAGGGCTACATCAACGACCCGTACATGGACGACTCCTTCCGCATCGACGAAGGCATGCAGAAGGCCCGCCAGTTCCTGCTCGACGTCTGCGAGGTCGGCCTGCCGACCGCCACCGAAGCCCTCGATCCGATCGCGCCCCAGTACTACGGCGACCTGATCTCGTGGACGGCGATAGGCGCGCGCACCTCCGAGTCCCAGACCCACCGCGAGATGGCCTCGGGCCTGTCCACGCCGGTGGGTTTCAAGAACGCGACCGACGGCGACCTCGACGTCGCCATCAACGCGATCATTTCCGCGTCCAACCGTCACAGCTTCCTGGGCATCAACAGCCACGGCAAGTCGGCGATCGTGCGCACCAACGGCAACCGCTACGGCCACATCGTGCTGCGCGGTGGCGGTGGCCGGCCGAACTACGACACCGTGTCGATCTCGCTCGCCGAGCAGGCGCTGGCCAAGGCCGCGCTGCCGGAGAACATCGTGGTCGATTGCAGCCACGCCAACTCGTGGAAGAAGCCGGAATTCCAGCCGCTGGTGATGAAGGACGTGTGCCACCAGATCCGCGAGGGCAACCGCTCGGTGGTGGGCATGATGATCGAGAGCAACATCGAGGCCGGCAACCAGCCGATCCCGAAGGATCTGTCGCAGCTCAAATACGGCTGCTCGGTGACAGACGCCTGCGTCGGCTGGGACACCACCGCGAAGATGATCACCACCGCCCACAAGGTGCTGCTCGAAGGCCTGCCCCAGCGGAGCGCCTAGGGATGCATCTGGTCGTCCAGGGCGATGACATTCCGACCCGCGCCCTGAAGGAGCTGGCCGGCATGACCGCGGCCGCCGGCATCCAGCGCATCACCGGCAGCGCCTTCCGCCTGCTCGATGCGGCCGACTGCGACGACGTTGCCGACTACTGCGCCGAGCGCGAGCTCGACTTCGCGTGGGTGCCGGAGGAGCGCCGCCTGCGCGACTTCGGCCTGTTCGTCACCGACATGGATTCGACGCTGATCGACATCGAGTGCATCGACGAGCTCGCCGACATCTACGGGGTCGGGCACGAGGTCGCCGACATCACGGACGCAGCGATGCGCGGCGAGCTGGATTTCGCCGAGAGCCTGACGCGGCGCGTGGCGCTGCTCGAGGGCCTCGGCGAGGACGCGCTGCGGCGGGTCCACGACGAGCGGCTGCGGCTCAACCCGGGCGCCGAGACGCTGATGCGCGGCCTGCGCCAGGCAGGCATCCGCACCGTGCTGGTGTCCGGCGGCTTTACCTATTTCGCCGATCGCCTGCTGCAAAACCTCGGCTTCGACCACGCCTTCGCCAACCAACTCGAAATCGTCGATGGCCGACTCAGCGGCCGCCTGCTCGGTGACATCGTCGACGCCACCGCCAAGCGCCAGGCGCTGGTCCGCATCCGTGACGAGATCGGCCTGCTGACGACCCAGACCATCGCGGTCGGCGACGGCGCCAACGATCTGTTGATGCTCGAGGAGGCGGCCCTCGGCATCGCCTACCACGCCAAGCCGGTGGTGCGCTCCCGCACCCGCTGCGCGATCAGCCACGTCGGTCTCGACGGCATCCTGCACCTGTTCAACTGACCGCCCATGCCCCTCTGCCGCGCGGTGCCGGGCCGCGCGGCAAATGGCGTGCGCGCTCAGACCCCCTGCCCCGACACCCTCGCGGATTGCAGGCGATGCTCCGCGACCAGGCGCTGGAAGATGTAGACATGGCTCACCAGCAGCAGCGGCACGATCAGCGCCGGGATCCAGAAGGTCGCGCCGAGGGCGCCGTCCGGCGTGAAGCGAATGCCGCGGGCGACCGCGTTGACGAGGTCCGCGAAGCCCCAGAGGCTGAACAGCCAGGCCATCGCCAGGCCAGGCAGGCGCCCCAGCCGGAACGCGACGATCGCCGCCAGCGCAAGCAGCGCGGCGACGAGATCGCCATAGGCGGCGGGCGCGGCGAAGCGCAGGTCGAGCGCCTCGCTGGTGACGCCGGGAATCAGGAACATCAGGCCGACGTAGCGGAAGCTGTGCAGCAACAACAGCGGCCGCAGCGCCTGTTCCACCGGCAGTGGGCGCAGGTGGGGGTGGACGTACCAGACTAAGACCAGACTCCAGGCGAGGATCGCGAGGCTCATGCTGGCGGGCAGGATCAGGTCGATCGGCATTGCGGCTCTCCTTTAGTGACTTGCAAAACGCAATTCACTCTAGCCATTTAACTTGCAAAAAACAAGTCATGCATTCACGATGATCGAACTGGCACCGTCGCGGCGCCGGCGGGTGCGTCGCGACGGCGTGGGGTGATCGCAACGAGGGAGTCAACCGTGCAGGCGAAACGATCCGGGTGTCCGATCGCGGCCGCGCTCGACGTGGTCGGCGACCGCTGGACGCTGCTGCTGGTGAGGGACATCGGTCTCTTCGGCAAGCACCGCAACAAGGACTTCCAGGAGGGTGCCGAGGGCATTCCGTCGAACATCCTGGCAGATCGTCTGCGCCGACTGGTGGCCGACGGCCTGGTCAGCCGGCGCCGCTACCAGGAGCACCCGCCGCGCTACGAATACCACCTCACCGAAGCCGGTGCCGCGCTGTTGCCGATCGTCCGGGCGATGGCGCTTTGGGCCTGCGAGCACGTGGCGGGCGTGCACATGCCGCCGCTGCCCGCCGACTGAGTCCGCCGGCCGTTCAATCGCGCTCGCGGGGAATCTGCACGAACACCTCGCCGGGCTTGGTCAGACCCAGATCGAAGCGGGCGCGCTCTTCGATTGCCTCGAAGCCGGTCTTCAGATCCCGCACCTCGGCCTCCATCGCCGCGTTGCGCTGCTCGAGGCCCTCGTTGAGTTCACGCTGGTCCTGCAGCTGGCGGTCGACCTCCCATACCCGCAACCAGCCGCCCTTGCCGAACCACAGCGGGTATTGCAGCAGGACCAGCAGGGCGGCGAGGATGATCGTTGGCCAGCGCATGACAGGTGGTTTGTCCGGGAAAAAGGGGCCGGTCCTTGCGGTCCCGGCCCCAATTCTAGCGGCTCGATGCGCCCTGCATGCCCGATTGTTCGCTCAGCGGTTGCGCAAATTGTAAAACGCCGAACGACCGGGATAGGTGGCGACGTCACCGAGGTCTTCCTCGATGCGCAGCAACTGGTTGTACTTGGCGATACGGTCCGAACGCGACAGCGAGCCGGTCTTGATCTGCATCGCGTTGAGGCCGACCGCGATGTCGGCGATCGTCGAGTCCTCGGTCTCGCCGGAGCGATGGGAGATGACGGCAGTGTAGCCGGCGCGCTTGGCCATCTCGACCGCCGCGAAGGTCTCGGACAAGGTGCCGATCTGGTTGATCTTGATCAGGATCGAGTTGGCGATGCCCCGCTCGATGCCTTCGGACAGGATCCGGGTGTTGGTGACGAACAGATCGTCGCCGACCAGTTGCAGCCGGTTGCCGAGCACGTTGGTCAGGTGCTTCCAGCCGGCCCAGTCGTCCTCTGCCATGCCGTCCTCGATCGAAACGATCGGAAACTTGTCGGCCAGGGTCGCCAGGTAGTCGGCGAAGCCTTCCGAGCTCAGCGTCAGGCCCTCGCCCTTCAGCACGTAGCTGCCTTCCTTGTAGAACTCGCTGGCGGCGCAGTCCAGCGCCAGCAGCACGTCGGTGCCCGGCTCGTAGCCGGCATTGGCGATCGCCTCCTGGATCAGGTTGAGCGCCTCCTCGGTGCCGCTGACGTTGGGCGCGAAACCGCCCTCGTCGCCCACCGTGGTCGGGTAGCCCCGGCCGTCCACCAGCTTCTTCAGGTGATGAAAGACTTCGGTGCCGCATCGCAGCGCCTCGCGGAAGCTGCCCTGGGACACCGGCATGATCATGCATTCCTGGATGTCGAGGCTGTTGTTGGCGTGCTCGCCGCCGTTGATCACGTTCATCATCGGCACCGGCATCGACACCGCGCCCATGCCGCCGAAGTAGCGGTAGAGCGGCAGGCCGGCCTCCTCGGCGGCGGCCTTGGCGACCGCCATCGACACCGCCAGCATCGCGTTGGCGCCGA
>JAGRGB010000140.1 GCA_020445745.1 Rhodocyclaceae bacterium
GTGGCAATCGTGTCGCAGCGCATGATGCCGCCGAAGATGTTCACCAGGATGCCCTTCACCTTGGGGTTCTTGAGCATGATCTTGAACGCCTCGGTGACCTTCTCGGTCGTGGCACCACCGCCCACATCGAGGAAGTTGGCCGGCGAAGCGCCGAACAGCTTGATGGTGTCCATCGTCGCCATCGCCAGACCGGCGCCATTGACCAGGCAGCCGATGTTGCCGTCGAGGCTGATGTAGGCCAGATCGTACTTGGAGGCCTCGAGTTCGTCGGCGTCCTCCTCGTCGAGGTCGCGCATCTCGACGATCTCGGGATGGCGGTACAGCGAGTTCGAATCGAAGTTGAACTTCGCGTCGAGCGCCTTGATATTGCCGTTGCCCTCGAGGATCAGCGGATTGATCTCGGCCAGCGAGGCGTCGGTTTCCATGTAGCAGGTGTAGAGCTTCTTGAACGTGTCAACGGCCCGCTCCATCGAGGCCGCGGGCACGCCGATGCCGGCCGCCAGCTGATTGGCCTGTTCGTCGGTCAGGCCGACCAGCGGATCCACGAATACCTTGATGATCTTCTCGGGGGTCTTGGCGGCGACTTCCTCGATGTCCATGCCACCCTCCGAGGAGGCCATGATCGCCACCTTCTGGGTCGCGCGGTCGGTCAACGCGGCGACGTAGTACTCCTTCTTGATGTCGGCACCTTCCTCGACCAGCAGGCGGCGGACCTTCTGGCCTTCCGGACCGGTCTGGTGGGTAACCAGCTGCATGCCCAGGATCTGTCCGGCATTGCTGCGAACTTCGTCGAGCGAACGCGCCAGCTTGACCCCGCCGCCCTTGCCGCGGCCACCTGCATGGATCTGGGCCTTGACCACCCAGATCGAACCACCCAGGCTCTCCGCCGCCTTCACTGCGTCATCAACGGAGAAGCACGCTTCGCCACGGGGCGTGACGACGCCATATTTCCTCAGCACTTCCTTTGCCTGATACTCATGAATCTTCATGGTAGCCCTTTGATCGTTGCCGCGACCCGCCGGACCGCGAACGCTTTGGTTTATGGGACATTCGGAGGCAACCCCCCCGCGGTAGCGACTCCGCCCTCCCTCAGCCGGACTCGCAACCGCTCCCGTGCGCAACCACGACTGCGCACGCTTCTCACGTGAGACCGGGAGAATCGCGTGATTATAGCCGAAAGCGACTCGATTTTTGACAGGCCGGTGCGGCGCAACATGCGACCTCCGCAGCAGGACCGTCGGGACCGCTGACGGCCACCGTTCGCCTTTAATGCGCACCAAACCGTCAACTCCCTGGAAACGCTGCCGTAAATTGCTCCGACTCGACCAAAACAGGCAGCAATTTGTCCAGGAAAGCCACAATTCGCGGCCTCCTCCCGGCCGCCCCGGCGCTCTCCCGCCGGCTGCTCGCTTCCGTCGCCATCGGTGCCGGCATCGTGCATGCCACGGCTGCGTCGGCGCTGGGCCTCGGCGAGATCGTCGAACAATCCGCGATCGGCCAGTCACTGCGCGTCCGCATCGCCCTGGTCGGCACCGGTGACGAGCTCGATCCGGCCTGTGTCAGGCTCGCCCCCGCCACCGGCAACGAACTGCCATGGGTGCGGGATGCCCGACTGGCCATCGAACGCCGGCTGACCGGGACCTTCCTGATCGTTTCGAACAACCAGCCCGCCTATCATCCGATTCTCAAGCTCGGTATCGCCGCCGGCTGCGACGGCGGCTTGCGCCGCGAGTACACGCTGTTGCTGCCGGCCAATCCGGCCCTTGCCGCCGGGCGCGGCGCGGCCCGGCCGGTGACCGGGCCGACCGCCGACGATCGTGCCAGCACGGCGGCCCGCGTGCCGGCGGGACCCTCGCTCAACGACCTGGCCTTGCGAGCCTTTCCATCCGACCGGGGCGCACGCCGGCGCTTCATCGCGGCGGCCCGCAAGCGCGCACCGGAGCTGTTCCCGGATGGCCCCTCGCTGGGCGCGCCGCTACCGGCCGACGCCGGTGTGGACGCCGACGAACTCGCACGGATTGCCCGCAGCGCCCCGAAACGCCGCAGCTCGCCGGCAGCGCCGGCGCCACGCGAGCCGATCGCAAAGGCGCCGACCGTTGCTGCCGCCGAGCCACCACCGAATCCCCGCAAGGCACCCGCGGCAGCGCAGCCCGGCGCAGCCACGACGCCCGTCGCCGATCGCCTGGTGCTGTTCGGCGGCGACCCGGCGACCCACCTCAAGCTCAGCTTCTCGCTGTCGGACCCCGCGCGCGCGAGCACCACCTCCGAAGCCGAAAGGCAACGATTGCGCGAAGAGCAGCGACTGGTCATGGCGCTCGACGAGAAGATCATGACGCAGATGGAGATCGTCGCCAGAATTCGCGAGCTGGAGGCGCTTCAGGCGCAACTGGCCGCCGAGTCGAGCCGCCTCGACCGGCTCGCCACCGACACCGGCATCACGGCGGCGCCCGGGATCGAGCCGCGCGGTGCCACCCGGCAGGCCTCCGACGGCGATGGTGCGGCGGCAGACGCCGCCCCGGCAGCATCTGCGCAACCGATCGCGCCGTCCGGAGCGACGGAACGGCGCTGGCCGGACTGGCTGCTGCCCGTCGCCGGCTCGCTCGCGGCGGCCGTACTGGCACTCCTGTTGATGCTGCGCCGGCGCCGCGACACAGCCCCGGAACCCGCATTCGAGCCCCGCGACGGGGCGAGCAGGGAACACTCCTTGCACGGCGGGAAGGCAGCGAAGGCAGGTTCGGCCGACGGCATCGGCGGCATGAAGGTCGACTTTCCGCTCGACGACGACGGCGCACAGATCCCGGTGCAGCGACACGATCTCGACCTCGACGAGGTCGGCGGCGAGGCGCCGACCGTCGATTTCGCTCCGCTCGACTGGACACCGCCGGCCGACGATCTTTCGGCCGGTGCAGCGGCGGCGGTGGTCGACGAGGAGGAACTCGGCGAGGAGCACGAGTCTGCGGTCGAACTGGCCGACATCATGATGTCCTTCGGCCGCATCCAGGGTGCAGCCCATACGTTGGCCGATTTCATCCGCCACAATCCGAAGCAGGGCGTCTCGCCATGGATCAAGCTGCTCGACGTGTACAAGGCGGGCGACATGCGCGGCGAATTCGACACCCTGACCCGCCAGCTCAATGCAACCTTCAACGTCAAGGTGGTGTCGTGGGACGAATTCGACGTGGTGCGCCTGTCCCAGGACACCGTCGAATCACTGCCGCACATCGTCAAGAACCTGACGAAGATCTGGGCTACCCGCGACGCTCAGGTCTATCTCCATGCGCTGCTGCGCGACAACCGCGACGGCACCCGGCAGGGCTTTCCGATTGCCGTCGTGGACGAGATTCTGTTCCTGCTCAGCGTGCTCAACGAACTGGTCGGGCACTTCAAGCAGATGCCGGGCGACTTCGACAAGGACGAGGCGCCGGCCACCGAATCCTGCGAGCCCGGACCACTGGCCGAGGAATTGGTCATGGATCCCCTCGAGATCGACCCGAAATAGTTCCCCCGCGCTCAGCTCCGCTCACGCCGGGTTGTAGAGGTCGACGAAATGCGTCTCCAGACCACAGGTGTCGGCGAGGTGGCGACTCAGCGCCATGATGCCGTAGCGCTCTGTGGCGTGATGCCCCGCCGCGATGTAGGGGACTCCCGATTCTCGCGCGAGATGGGTGGTCTGCTCGGAGATCTCGCCGGACACGTAGAGATCGGCGCCGGCAACGATCGCCTCGTCGAACAGGCCCTGCGCGCCTCCCGTACACCACGCGACCTTCGACACCTGCCGCGACGGGTCGCCGACCAGCAGGGCCTCGCGCCCAAGGCGCGCGGTGATCGCGCGACACAGCGAGACTGCCGCGGCGGGTGCGCCAAGCCGTGCCATCCAGCCGAGCTCCTGATCACCGAAACAGGCTTCGCCGGACCAGCCCATCAGCCGCCCCAACTGCGCGTTGTTGCCGAGCTTCGGATGCATGTCGAGCGGCAGATGGTAGGCGAACAGGTTGATGTCGTGGCCGAGCAGGGTGGCGATGCGACGCCGGCGGATGCCCTTCAGGCACGGATCCTCGCCCTTCCAGAAGTAACCGTGGTGCACGACGATCGCATCGAAGGCTCCGCTCACCGCCAGGTCGACCAGTTGCTGGCTCGCGGTCACGCCGCACAGCACCCGCCGCACTTCGCGCCTGCCTTCCACTTGCAAACCGTTTGGGCAATAATCCCGCGCACGCTCGACCGCCAGCAGTTCGCCAAGATGCCGTTCAAGCTCTCCTCTGTGCATGTTCCACCCCCTTGCTGCGACCCGCTCCTCGCGCGCGGCATCGAACCATGCGCCGCCTGTGGCTGATCTTCGCACAGGCGGTGACGATCAGCGTCGCGGCGCTGTTCGTCGTGGCCAGCCTGCGCCCCGACTGGCTCGCCAACGAGCCGATCGGCCCGTCGCCGACCATCGTCGAACTGCATGAGGCGACGCCCCCCCCTCCGGCGCAGGGACTCGTGGCCCGCGTATCCTACGCCGACGCCGCGTCCAGGGTGCTTCCCGCGGTGGTGTTCATCGCCACCAGCAAGGACGTCCGCGCGCCGCGCAATCCGCTGCTCGACGACCCGATCTTCCGCCACTTCTTCGGGGACCGCCTCGACAACCGCCCGGAGCGCCGCTCGGCGGGCCTCGGCTCCGGCGTCATCGTCAGTCAGGACGGCTACATCCTGACGAACAATCACGTGGTCGAGGCGGCCGACGACATCGAGGTCTCGCTCAACGACGGTCGCAGCTTTCACGCCATGGAAGTCGGCCGCGATCCGGAATCCGATCTGGCGGTGCTGCACATCACCACCGACGCGCCGCTGCCGGCGATCACGTTCGCGCAACCGGATTCGCTTTCGGTCGGCGACGTCGTACTGGCGATCGGCAATCCCTTCGGTGTCGGCCAGACCGTGACGATGGGCATCGTCTCGGCCCTCGGCCGTTCCCAGCTCGGCATCAACACCTTCGAAAACTTCATTCAGACCGACGCGGCGATCAATCCGGGCAATTCCGGCGGAGCCCTGGTGGACACCAACGGCCACCTGGTCGGCATCAATGCGGCGATCTTCTCGCGCTCCGGGGGCTCGCTGGGCATCGGCTTCGCGATCCCGACCTCGCTGGCGCGCGAGGTGATGGAACAGATCATCCGCAGCGGCAGCGTGACGCGTGGCTGGATCGGCGTCGAGATCCAGGAGATGACGCCGGAACTCGCCGAATCGTTCGGCCTTGCGGACGACCACGGCGCGCTGATCGCCGGCGTCGTGAGGGGCGGACCGGCGGACGGCGCCGGAATGCGCCCGGGCGACGTGCTGCTTGCCATCGACGGTCGCGCGATCACTGGTCCGAGGGACATGCTGAACATCATTTCGCAACTGTCGCCGGGCAGCCGCAACCTGTTCCACGTGCGGCGCAGCGGTCGCGAGCGCGATCTCGAGGTCACCATCGGCACCCGCCCGTCGCGCACGACGGCGCGCATCGACTGATCCGCGTGCGTCGCGTCCGGGCGGCTCCACCGTGCGCAGCCACGGGAAGTCCGGCCGCGGCTGCCGCACCGGTCAGTCGTCGTTGCCGGTGCCGGGGACGACCTCGCCGTTCTGTTCGCGCGGCGCGACCGCCCGCGCGACGACGATGCCGAGTTCGTAGAGCAGCCACATCGGCATCGCCAGCATGAACTGCGAGATGACGTCGGGCGGCGTGATGATTGCGGCGACGACGAACGCGCCGACGACCACGTAGGGCCGGCCCTTCCTCAGCGCATCGATGTCGACGATGCCGACCCGGGTCAGCAGCACCACGATCACCGGCACCTCGAACGTCAGGCCGAAGGCCAGGAACATCGTCATCACGAAGGACAGGTACTCCTCGATGTCCGGCGCCAGGTTGATGCTGTCGGGGGCAAACTCGGCGATGAACTTGAACACCCAGCCGAAGACGATGAAATAGCAGAAGGCCATGCCGATCATGAACAGCACCGTGCTGCCGAGCACCAGCGGCAGGGCGAGACGCTTCTCGTGGGCGTAGAGGCCCGGTGCGACGAAGGCCCACGCTTGGTAGAGGACGACGGGCAGGCACACCACGAAGGCGACCATCAGGGTCACCTTGATCGGCACGAAGAACGGGGTGACGACGCCGGTGGCGATCATCCGGGTACCGGCCGGCAGGGTCTGCAGCATCGGCTGCGCGAGGATGTCATAGATGTCGCCGGCCCAGAAGCTCAGCACGGCGAACACCGCGAGCACCGTACCGACGGCCCGCACCAGCCGGCTGCGCAATTCGATCAGATGGGAAAGAAAGGTTTCCTGCACGTCGGCGAGTCCGCGTCAGCCCGACTTGCCCGGACCGCGATCCCGTTCCAGCCCCAGTTCGAGCTGAGGCCCGGCGCCGCCTTCGGGCTCGGCGGCCGCAGACGGCGGCGCCGCGGCCTGCCCGGCAACGGCGCGGGCCTCGGCCAGTTGTGCTTCGAGTTCGGCAATGCTGGCCCTCGCGTCTGCGGTACTCTGGTCGAGGGAGGACTTCACCTCGGAGACCTCCTCGCGCAGCGTGGTCTCGAACTGCCGGGCCGAATCCTGCATCTCGGTCTGCAGCTTCTTCAATTCGTCGAGCTGAATCTCACGGCGGATGTCGGACTTGACGTCCGCCACATAGCGTTGCACGCGGCCGAGGACATGGCCGACCGTCCGCGCGACCTTGGGCAGGCGCTCGGGGCCGATCACGATCAGCGCCACGAGGCCGATCAGCATCAGTTCGGAAAAGCCGATGTCGAACATCGTCGCGCTCGGGCACCGGACGGCTGCCGCCGTCCGATCCTCAGGTATGAGTCTTCTGCTTGGCCTCGCCGTCGATGGTCTGGCCGGCACCGCCGTCGGAAAGCTTGCCGGGCTCGTCGTCCGCGGCTTCCTTCATGCCCTGCTTGAAGCCCTTGACCGCGCCGCCGAGATCCTGGCCGATGTTGCGCAGCTTCTTGGTACCGAACACCAGCATCACGATGACCAGCACGATCAGCCAGTGCCAGATGCTAAACGAACCCATGAATACCTCCTCAATTCCGCTTCAACATCGGCCCGACCGGCTCCGGCCCGCCCACGACGTGCATGTGCAGATGCATCACTTCCTGGCCACCGATCGGACCGGTGTTGATGATCACCCGGAACCCGTCCGGGCTGCCCTGTTCCGTGGCGATCCGGCCAGCCAGCCCCAGCATTCTGCCGAGCAGGGCCTGGTCGTCCGCCCCGGCCTCCGCCAGCGAGCCGATGTGCCGCCGCGGAATCACAAGGATATGGACCGGCCTTTGCGGCTGGATATCCGGGAAAGCGATGATTTCTTCGTCTTCATAGACGGCCTTGGCCGGAATATCGCCGCGGGCGATCTTGCAGAATATGCAGTCGGACATTGCCGCCTCCTCAGGTCGCGCCGCGGGACTTCTTCTCGTCGATGCCGGACACGCCTTCACGGCGGCGGAATTCGGCGAGCACGTCGTCGACGCCGAGACCGAAGTGCGAGAGCAGGATCATCGTGTGGAACCACACGTCGGTCACCTCCCAGACCAGATGCAGGCGGTCGCCGTCCTTGGCCGCCATGATCGTTTCGGCAGCCTCTTCGGCGACCTTCTTGCAGATCGCGTCGGTGCCCTTGGCGTAGAGTCCCGAGACATACGACGAATCCGGATCCGCGGCCTTGCGTTCGGCCAGGGTTGCAGAGACCCGGTGCAGCACTTCGATGTCGATCATTTGTAGATATCCTTTGGATTCTTGAGGACCGGCTCGACCGCCGCCCAGCGACCCTCGTCGAGCAATTTATGGAAGAAGCAGCTTCGCCGCCCGGTGTGGCAGGCGATGCCCCCGATCTGCTCGATCTTCAGCAACACGACGTCGCCGTCGCAGTCGATGCGAATCTCCTGAACGCGCTGCACGTGGCCCGACTCCTCGCCCTTGAACCACAGCTTGCGCCGCGACCGCGACCAATACACCGCCTCGCCGCTCTCGGCGGTGCGCTCGAGGGCTTCGCGGTTCATCCAGGCGAACATCAGGACTTCGCCGGAGGCGGCGTCCTGGGCGATCGCGGGCACCAGCCCCTGTTCGTCCCATTTCACCTCGTTGAGCCACTTGTGGGCGGTGTTCACAGGCGCACCTCGATACCGCGCGCCCGCATCAGCTCCTTGGCCTCGCGCACCGTATGTTCGCCGAAATGGAAGATGCTCGCGGCCAGCACCGCATCGGCGCGCCCTTCCGAGACCCCGTCGGCGAGATGCGCGAGGTTTCCGACACCGCCGCTGGCGATCACCGGAATCCTCACCGCGTCGGCCACGGCCCGGGTCAGGCCGAGGTCGAAGCCGTTCTTGGTGCCGTCGCGGTCCATGCTGGTGAGCAGGATCTCGCCGGCGCCGAGAGCCTCGACCCGACGTGCCCAGGCGACCGCGTCGAGACCGGTCGGTCGGCGTCCGCCGTGGGTGAATACCTCCCAGCGGCCCGGCTCGACCTGCTTGGCATCGATCGCCACGACGATGCACTGGCTGCCCACCTTGGCGCTGGCATCCGCGACCACCTGGGGATTATCGACCGCGGCGGTGTTGATGCTGACCTTGTCGGCACCAGCGTTGAGCAGTCGGCGCACGTCGTCGACGGTACGCACGCCGCCGCCGACGGTCAGCGGGATGAAGACCTGCTCGGCAACCTGCTCGACGACATGGAGAATGATGTCGCGTGCGTCCGAGCTGGCCGTGATGTCGAGGAAGGTGATTTCGTCCGCCCCCTGCTCATCGTAGCGTCGTGCGACCTCGACCGGGTCGCCGGCATCACGCAGCTCGACGAAATTGACGCCCTTGACGACACGACCCGCGTTGACGTCGAGGCAGGGGATGATTCGCTTGGCCAGCATCGCCGTGTTCAGCCGCCGAGTTCGTCGGCACGCGCCTGCGCCGCCGCGAAATCGAGGGTGCCCTGGTAGATGGCGCGGCCGGTGATCGCCGCCTCGATGCCTTCGTACTCGACCGCGCACAGCGCGTCGATGTCGTCCATGGTCGCGATGCCGCCGCTGGCGATGACCGGTATGCGCAGCGCCCGCGCCAGCTTGACGGTGGCGTCGACATTGACGCCGGTGAGCATGCCGTCACGGCCGATATCGGTGTAGATGATGCCCTCGACACCGTAGTCCTCGTACTTGCGGGCGAGGTCGACGACGTCGTGGCCGGTCATCTTCGACCAGCCGTCGGTGGCGACCTTGCCGTCCTTGGCGTCGAGGCCGACGATGATGTGGCCACCGAAGGCGGTACAGGCATCCTTCAGGAAGCCGGGATTCTTGACCGCCGCGGTGCCGACGATGACGTAGCTGACGCCGTCGTCGAGATAGCGTTCGATGATGTCGAGATCGCGAATGCCACCACCCAATTGCACCGGAATCTCGTCGCCGACCTCGGCGACGATCGCTTTGATCACCGCCTCGTTCCTGGGCTTGCCGGCAAACGCGCCGTTGAGGTCCACCAGGTGCAGGCGGCGTGCACCGGAATCCACCCAGTGCCGGGCCATCGCCACGGGATCTTCGGAAAATACCGTGGCATCTTCCATCTCGCCCTGCCGAAGGCGAACACAGTGACCGTCCTTGAGATCGATGGCGGGAATCAGAAGCATTGCGGGAAACCGGATCAGGTGGTTCGGGGTATGCGAGCCGCGGAGCGCTCAGGGTTGCCAGGCGAGAAAGTTGCGCAGCATCTGCAGACCGGCGTCGGCGCTCTTCTCGGGATGGAATTGGACCGCAAAGATATTAGCCCTAGCCACTGCACTGGTAAAGAGCAGGCCGTAGCTGGTGACGCCGGCGGCGAGGTCGGCGTCCCGCGGGTCCACATGGTAACTGTGTACGAAGTAGAAACGAGCCTCGTCCTCGATGCCCGACCACAGCGGATGCGGCTTGACCTGGCGTACCCGGTTCCAGCCCATGTGCGGCACCTTCAGGCGGCTGCCGTCGGCAGCATGCATCGCCGCCTCAGGGAAGCGGCGAACCTCGCCGGCAAACACGCCGAGCCCGCCGACGTCGCCTTCCTGACTGTGCTCGAACAGCATCTGCTGGCCGATGCAGATGCCGAGAAACGGCTTGCTCGATGCCGCTTCGACGACCGCGGAGCGCAAGCCGCGCCGCTCGAGTTCGCGCATGCAGTCGGGCATCGCGCCCTGTCCCGGAAACACCACCCGTTCGGCGGACGACACCTCGTCCGGATCCGAGGTCACCCGAACATCGACGGCGGCGCCGGCGACGTGCTCCACCGCCTTCTGCACCGAGCGCAGATTTCCCATCCCGTAGTCGATGACGGCGACCCTGTTCATGCTGGTGTGATTTTCCGGATGCTCGTTGGTTCGAACGGAGGTTCGCGGACCCGCTAGAGCGTGCCCTTGGTCGAAGGAATGCTGCCCGCCAGCCGGGCATCGGGCGTCACCGCCATGCGCAGCGCCCGGCCGAAGGCCTTGAACAGGGTCTCGCATTGATGATGCGCGTTGCAGCCACGCAGGTTGTCGGCGTGCAGCGTCACGTTGCCGTGATTGACGAAGCCCTGGAAGAACTCATGGACAAGCTGGGTGTCGAGGCCGCCGATCGCGGCGGCGGTAAATGCCACCTCGAACACCAGGCCAGGCCGGCCGGACAGATCCACCACGACCCGCGACAAGGCTTCGTCGAGCGGAACGTAGGCGTGGCCGTAGCGGGTCAGGCCCTTCTTGTCGCCGACGGCCTGCGCGAACGCCTGTCCGATCGCGATGCCGACGTCCTCGACGGTGTGATGGCCATCGATGTGGAGATCGCCGCGCGCCTCGACCTCGAGGTCGAAAGCGCCATGCCGTGCGATCTGGTCGAGCATGTGATCGAAGAAGCCGATGCCGGTCTCGAGCCTCGAGATCCCCTGCCCGTCCAGGTCGAGCTTCACCCGGATCTGGGTCTCCAGCGTATTTCGGGTGATTTCGGCTTGCCTCATGGACCTGCAGGCGGAAGGGGCCGCCCGGATTGCTGTATGGCCCGCCATGATAGCATTTCGGCTGCACCGCGATGATCGCGAACGCCCCCGTGAGTCCCGAGATGAGCAGATACTGGAGCGCCGTCGTCCACGGCCTGACCCCCTACGTGCCGGGCGAGCAGCCCAAGGTGGACGGCCTCGTCAAACTCAACACCAACGAATGCCCCTACCCGCCCTCGCCGCGGGTCGTTGACGCGATCCGCGACGAGATCGGTACGGACGGCGCTCGCCTTAGGCTCTACCCGGACCCGGAGAGCGACGGCCTGAAGGCCGCGATCGCGGACCGCCACCGGCTGCAGCCGGCAGAGGTGTTCGTCGGCAACGGTTCGGACGAGGTGCTGGCCCACATCTTCATGGGCCTGCTCGATCACCCGCGGCCGATCCTTTTCCCCGACGTCACCTACAGCTTCTACCCGGTGTATTGCGCCCTGTACGGCATCGCCTACCGGGAGGTGGCGCTGACTGCGGAATTCGAGATACGGCCCGAGGACTACCTCGACAGCAACGGCGGCATCATCTTCCCGAACCCGAACGCGCCGACCGGGCGGCTGCTCGACCTCGATGCCATCGAGCGCATCGTCGCCGGGAATCCCGGCTCGGTGGTGGTGATCGACGAAGCCTATGTCGATTTCGGCGGTCGCTCGGCGGCGACCCTGGTGCCTGACCACGAAAACCTGGTGGTGGTGCACACCTTGTCCAAGTCGCGGTCGCTGGCCGGCATCCGGGTCGGCTACGCGCTCGCCCAGGCACCGCTGATCGAAGCCCTGCAACGGGTCAAGAACAGCTTCAATTCCTATCCACTGGATAGGCTGGCACAACGCGCAGCGACGGCGGCGCTCGACGACGAGGACTGGTTCCGCCAGTGCTGCGAGCGCATCGTCGCCACCCGTCAGCGCACCGGCAAGGCACTGGCCGGGCTCGGTTTCGAGGTGCTGCCGTCTGCGGCCAACTTCGTCTTCGCGCGCCATCCGGGGCACAGCGGTGCGAGCCTCGCCGCCGGACTGCGGGCGCGCAGGGTCGTCGTGCGCCACTTCGCGCAGCCGCGCATCGAGGATTTCCTGCGCATCACGATCGGCACCGACGAGGAATGCGACGCGTTGCTGGCCGCGCTCGGTGACATGGGTATCGGCTGAAGCGCAGGCGACGGAATGCCCCGCGCTCAGTCGCCGGCCAGCAGGCGGCGGACGTCGGCTGCGATCCGCTCCGGTGCTTCGCCATGCCGAAAGAACAGCCGCAGACGCCCCGACGGATCGAACAGGTAGAGGCCTGCCGAGTGGTCCACGGTGTAACGGTTGGCCGAGACATCGCCGGACTTGCGGTAGAACACCCGAAAATCCCTGGTCACCTGCCTGGTTTCCGCGACGGAGCCGTACAGCGCGATGAAGCGCGCGTCGAACATCGGCACGTAGTCGGCCAGCAGTGCCGGCGTGTCGCGTTCCGGATCGACCGTGATGAACACCACCTGCAGCCGATCGGCATCGTCGCCGAGCAGTTCCATCACCGCCGCCATCTGTGACAAGGTGGTCGGGCAGACGTCCGGACACTGCGTGTAGCCGAAGAACACCGCCACCGCGCGGCCGGCGAAATCGGCCAGGTTGCGCCGCCTTCCCTGCGTGTCGGTCAGGGAAAAATCCTTGGCGTAGTCGGCACCGGTGATGTCGGTGCCGTTGAATCCCGGCTGCCGCGGCCCGGCGTCGCAGGCGCACAGCAGGCATGCCGCAAGCAGCGCTGCCAGCAGCCGTCCGATCACCGTCGCGCACCGGCGGCATCGGCGCTGCGGCGGTCCGCTGGGACCATCACAACGCCAGGTAGTGATCGAACAGCAGCGCCGCGAACAACGCCGCCAGGTACACGATCGAGAAGCGGAACGTGCGCCGCGCGAGCGCGTCACTGTAGTCGCGCCACATCGACCACGCCCGGCGCAGGAACATCGCCCCCAGCACCAGGGCGCTGGCCAGGTAGAGCAGGCCGCTCATGCGGGTCGCGAAGGGCAGCAGGGTGACGCCGAACAGCACCAGCGTGTAGAGCAGGATCGACAGCCGGGTGAATTCCGGACCGTGGGTCACCGGCAGCATCGGCAGCCCGGCACGGGCATAGTCTGCCGTGCGGTACAGCGCCAGCGACCAGAAATGGGGTGGCGTCCACGCGAAGATGATCAGGAACAGCAGCAGCGCGTCGGCGCTGACTTCGCCACTCACGGAGGACCAGCCCAGCACCGGCGGCATCGCGCCCGAGGCCCCCCCGATGACGATGTTCTGTGGTGTGCGGGGCTTCAGCAACACCGTGTAGACGACTGCATAGCCGACGAAGGTCGCCAAGGTCAGCCACATCGTCAGCGGATTGACCGCCTGGTACAGCACCAGCAGGCCGAAACCGCCGAGCAGCCCGGCGAACAGCAGCGTCTCGCCCGAGCCCAGCTCGCCCCGCGGCAGCGGGCGGCCACGGGTGCGGGCCATGCGGGCATCGAGGCCCTGCTCGATGAGACAATTGATCGCCGCTGCGGCACCGGCCACACAGGCGATGCCGACCGTTGCGGCGAACACCACCGAGGCTGCAGGCAGCCCCTCCGGCACCGCCAGGAACATGCCGATCACCGCACAGAAGACGATCAGGCTATTCACCCGTGGCTTGGTCATCACGTAGAAGCTCTTGAGCTTCTGGGCTCCCGACCGTCCGTCAAGCGTAAGCGTTCGCATGGGTGCTCCCGAGCGCCGGCCGCGACGCGTGGTCGCGAGCCAGGGCATGATTGATTGCCACCAGCACCAGCAGCAGAAGCGCCGCGCCGGCATTGTGGGCCACCGCCAGGGGCAGTGGCAGACTGTTCAGTACGTTGGCGATGCCGAGCCCGAGCTGGGCGACCAGCGCCAGCGACAGCACCGCGCCGAGAGCGCGCAGCGCGCGATGGCGCACCAGCAGCACGGCGAGCAGCAGCAGATAGCTGCCGACCACCAGGGCACCGGCACGATGGCTCCAGTGGATCGCGGTCAGCGCCTGCTGCGACAGCAGTTCGCCATCGGCGTCCATGCCCAGTTCCCGCACGACGTGAAAGGCATTGCCGAAGTCGGTGTCGGGCAGCCATTCGCCGTGGCAGAGGGGCAAGTCCTGGCAGGCCAGTGCCGCGTAGTTGGTGCTGGTCCAGCCCCCCAGCACGATCTGGACCGCGAGCAACAGCAGGCCCAGCCGCGCCGTGGCGAGCAGGCCGTTCGGCACCGGCCGGCGACCGATCGCGAATGCCCGCAGCGCCAGCCAGGCGAGCAGTGCCAGCGTCGTCAGTCCGCCCAGCAGGTGCCCGGTGACGATTGCCGGCTTGAGCAGCAGGGTCACCGTCCATTTGCCCAGCAGGCCCTGGAACACGACCACGCCGATCAGTGCCGTGGCGATTCGCGGTGCGCTGCCGGGCTCGCGCCGCTTGCGCCACGACTGGATCGCGATCGCGATGATCAGCACCCCGAGACTCGCGGCGAGGTAGCGATGGATCATTTCCTTCCACGCCTTCGGCAGGCTGACCGGACCACCCGGCTGCACCGACTCGGCCGCGCGGATCTGGGACACCGCCTGCGCCGGCGTCGCGTGGCCATAACAGCCCGGCCAGTCCGGACACCCCAGGCCGGCGTCCGACAGTCGCACGTAGGCACCGAGCACGACCACCACCAGGGTCAGGCCGAGCGCCGCGAGGATCATTCGTCTGAGAGATTTCATCCGCTTCGCGAGTACTTCAACAGCCGCGCCAGATCGCGAATCATCTTCTTCGGGTCGGGATCGGCGGGAAACTTCATCATCAGGTTGCCGAGCGGGTCGAGCAACAGCACATGATCGAGGCCGGGCAGCCGCGCCATCAGCGCGCCATCGACCTCGGCCACGATCAGGCCTTCATGCCCGTCCAGCAGCCCGCTTCGCGGTGGCATGTCACCGGCCCGCAACCACAGGCGCTCGACCCGCTCCATGTGCTCGCCCTGGGCGGTGCGCACCTGCCGCATGTAATACAGCGCTTGCTCGCAGGCTGCGTCGCACGCACCCCGGGTCGCGTAAACCAGCGTCCAGCGGCCGCGGATCTCGGGCACCGCGGCTGCCAGTTGCGCCGGCATCGGCGTCAGCGGGATCAACTCGCCGTAGTTGACCCGATCGGCCGGACGCCACAGGTAATAGGCGACGTACGACGCGATCACCGGCAAGGTACAGACCGCCGCCAGCAATACCAGTGTCGCGCGACCGCTACGCCCGGCTGCCATGCCGCATCCTGCGCCAGCCGAAGAAGACGGTCAGGCCGGCGGCCAGCGAGGCCAGGCCGAACCACTGGAAAGCGTAGCCGCGATGTCGCTCGATGCCGGCGTCGGGTCGGGGCCAGTCGCGCACCAGTCCATCGTCGGCCGCCCCGGTCTGGGCCAGGATCCAGGGTTCCACGGGACGCGCGAGCAGCGCCGCGATCTCGAGCGGGATCAGGTTCTGCCGCAGCCGGCTGCCGGCGGCATCCGGCGCGAGGCGAAACGGGTCGGCCTCGGGCTCGCGCACCGAGCCGAGCACCTCGACGATTCCTGCAGGCGGCGGCACCACCCGCGGGAGGCGGCTCCGGTCGCCAGCGGCGGCGAGCCAGCCCCGATTGACCAGCACGGTGCGGCCGTCTTCGAGTTCGAAGGGGGCGACGACGTGATAGCCGGCCCGTCGCCGATAGGTCCGGTTGTCGATCAGCACCGGCGGCACGTCGAGCCAGCGCCCCCGCAACACGGCCCGGCGCCAGACCTGGAACCGCCCGCCCGGCGCCAGCCGTTGAACCGGAGCGTTCTCCCGCTGTTCGATGCGCTGCTGCAGCTCGGCCTTCTCGCCGGCACGGCGCAACTGCCACTGGCCGAGCAGCACGCCGGCCACGGCGAGCGCGATGCCGGCCACGTAGGGCAGCAGCGAAACCACGCCCGGGGTCCGGATCACCGCAACGCTCCGGCTGTATTCGCGCCGGGGAGGAGATTAGACTGGACACTGCCCAATCGGAGAGTGCCCGTGCGAATCGTTGTCATCCTGCTACTGCTGCTGATCGTCCTGAGTCTCGGCTCGGCGCTGGTGTTCCTGCTGCGCGACCGGGGCAGCGGCACGCGCACCGTGCGCGCGCTGGCGCTGCGGGTCGGCCTGTCGATATTCCTGTTCATCCTGCTGATGGCCGGCTACGGCACCGGCCTGATCACCCAGCACCTATAGCCAGTAGACGACGACGAACAGGAACAGCCAGACGACGTCGACGAAGTGCCAGTACCAGGCGGCCGCCTCGAAGGCGAAATGCCGGTGTGGCGTGAAATGACCGGCAACCGAGCGGAACAGCATCACCGTCAGCATGATCGCGCCGATCGTCACGTGCAGACCGTGAAACCCGGTCAGCATGAAGAAGGTCGAGCCGTAGATGCCGGTGGTGAGCTTGAGGTTCATCGCGCCGTAGGCATGGACATACTCGTAGATCTGGAAGCCGAGGAAGGTCACGCCGAGCAGGACGGTCAGGGCCAGGCCGTTGATCAACTGGCTGCGGTTCTCTTTCAGCAGACCCCAGTGGGCCCACGTCAGAGTCGCTCCCGACGACAGCAGCAGCATCGTGTTCAGCGCCGGTATGCCCCACGCCGCCATCGGCGTGAATGGATCCTCGAAGACCGGACCGGCGTTCGGCCAGGTCGGTTCGAAACCCGGCCACAGCAATGCATTGTTCTCGTCACCGAGCCACGGCAGGCCGATCGAGCGGACGTAGAAAAGCGCGCCGAAGAACGCCGCGAAGAACATCACCTCGGAAAAGATGAACCACCCCATCGACCAGCGGAAGCTCTTGTCCACCTTCCTGCCGTAGCTGCCACCCTCGGATTCGCGGACGACCTGGCCGAACCAGCCGAACAGCATGTAGACCAGGATCAGGAATCCGGCCAGCACCATCCAGTTGCCGGGTGACACGCCGTTCAGCCACATCACCGCACCACCGCCCATCAGCAGCAGCGCGACCGAGCCGAAGATCGGAAACTTCGACGGCTGCGGAACGAAGTAGTGATCGGATGCGTGGCCCATCTTGACGTCTCCCTAAATTTCAGCATTCAGACCGGACGGCTCGCCGTCCGGCACGTTGAACCAGCGCGTCCACGGACGCATTCATGCGGGCACCACCCACTTGACCACGGCCACCAGCACGAGCACGAAGATCAAGCCACCGAGCAGGCCGGCGACGACGACCGCGCGAGGATCGAGCGAGCGTGCATCGTCGTGGTAGTCCTTCCGCCTGCGCACACCGATGAAGGACCACAGCACCGCCCGCATCGTCGCCAGGAATCCGGCTCGCGGTGCGGCCATCACCCGGCCCCTCCGCCGCCGTCCTTGCCGGCCGCCTGCGTACCTGCCACTTCGAAGAAGGTGTAGGAAAGCGTCACGGTACTGACGTCGGTCGGCAGATCGGCGTCGAGCACGAACACCACCGGCATGACCCGTCGCTCGTATCCCGCGAGGGTCTGCCGCGCGAAACAGAAGCAATCGAGCTTGCGCACATGGGCCCCCGCGATGCGCGGCCCGTAGCTGGGGATCGCCTGACCGGCGACCGCGTAGTCGCGGGTATTGACCACCTCGAAGGCGACCTGCACGAGCTCGCCCGGATGCACCCGCACCGAGCGTTGCAGCGGCCGGAACTGCCATGCCAGATCGTGAAGATTAGTATCGAACTCGATCGTCACGGTGCGCGTGGTGTCGACCTGGGTGTTCACGACGCCGTCATCACGCCGCCCGAGATCGTTGATCCCGGCGACCTCGCAGATCTTTTCATAGAACGGCACCAGCGCGAAGCCGAAGCCGAACATCGCCACCGCGCCGACCGCGAGCCGCACCAGCATGGCCCGATTTTCCCTAGCCTGGCTCATAGGCCGAACAGCGCCACCTTGATCATGAAACCGGCGAAAAAGGTCGCGGCGATCGTCAGCAGCACCAGCGCGGTGCGCAGATTATGGCGTTTCGGCGGTTCGGCTGCCATGACCATGTCAACGCACCACCGGCGCTTCTTCGAAGGTGTGGTACGGCGCCGGCGAGGGCACGGTCCATTCGAGGCCGTCGGCGGCCTCCCAGCTTCTCGCCGCCGCGCGCTCGCCACCGCGCACGCACTTGACGATCGCGATCACGAACAGCAGCTGCGAAAGGCCGAAGCCGAAGGCACCGACCGAGGCCAGCGCGTTGAAATCGGCGAACTGCAGACCGTAGTCCGGGATGCGGCGCGGCATGCCGGCCAGCCCCAGGAAGTGCATCGGGAAGAAGGTGATGTTGAAGAACACGATCGAGCACCAGAAGTGCCACTTGCCGATCTTCTCCGACGGCATGTGCCCGGTCCATTTCGGCAACCAGTAGTAGGTGCCGGCAAACAGCGCGAACAGCGAGCCGGCGACCAGCACGTAATGGAAGTGGGCGACCACGTAATAGGTGTCCTGGACCTGGATGTCGATCGGGGCGATCGCGCAGATCAGGCCGGTGAAACCACCCATCGTGAACACGAAGATGAAGCCCACCGCGAACAGCATCGGGGTCTCGAAGGTCATCGAGCCGCGCCACATGGTCGCCACCCAGTTGAACACCTTCACGCCGGTGGGCACCGCGATCAGCATCGTCGCGTACATGAAGAAGAGCTGGGTGGCCGCCGGCATGCCGGTGGTGAACATGTGGTGGGCCCAGACGACAAAGGACAGGATCGCGATCGAGGCCGTGGCGTACACCATCGATGCATAGCCGAAGAGCGGCTTGCGGGCGAAGGTCGGGATGATCTGGCTGACGATGCCGAAGGCCGGCAGGATCATGATGTA
>JAGRGB010000141.1 GCA_020445745.1 Rhodocyclaceae bacterium
AGAAACGCATGATGGAGTTGTGCGACGGCGAGTACCAGACCTTCAAGGCGAAGGATGGCGCCTATGTGCGCGAGAACTTCTTCAACACGCCCGAACTCAAGGCGCTGGTAGCAGACTGGACCGATGACGAAATCTGGAATCTGAATCGTGGTGGCCACGACATTTTCAAGGTTTTCACGGCCTACAATGCCGCAGTGAATCACAAGGGCCAGCCGACCCTGATCCTCGCCAAGACCATCAAGGGCTTCGGCATGGGGCAGTCCGGCGAGGCGATGAACATCTCGCACCAGCAGAAGAAGCTCGATGCCGAGTCGGTCAAACGCTTCCGCGACCGCTTCGCCATCCCGGTGCCCGACGACAGGCTCGACGAACTGCCCTATCTGAAATTCCCGGAGGATTCCGCCGAGTACAAGTACATGCGTGACCGCCGCATGGCGCTCGGCGGCTTCCTGCCGAGCCGCCGCCGCACGGCCGATGCGCTGGAGGTGCCGGCGCTGGACAGCTTCGCCGCGCTGCTGAAGGCCTCCGGCGAAGGGCGCGAGCTGTCCACCACGATGGCCATCGTGCGGATCATGAACACCCTGTTGAAGGACAAGCAGATCGGCCGCCACATCGTGCCGATCGTGCCGGACGAGAGCCGCACCTTCGGCATGGAGGGCATGTTCCGCCAGTACGGCATCTGGAACCAGGAAGGCCAGAAGTACGTGCCCGAGGACCACGACCAGCTGATGTTCTACAAGGAGTCGAAGACCGGCCAGGTCCTGCAGGAGGGCATCAACGAGGCCGGCTCGATGGCCGACTGGATCGCCGCCGGCACCGCCTACAGCGTGCACGGCGTACAGATGGTGCCGTTCTACATCTGCTACTCGATGTTCGGCCTGCAGCGCACGCTGGACCTGTGCTGGGCGGCAGCCGACCAGCGCACCCGGGGATTCCTGATCGGTGGCACCGCCGGGCGCACGACGCTCAACGGCGAGGGCCTGCAGCACGAGGACGGCCACAGCCAGCTGCTGGCCAACATGATCCCCAACTGCATCAGCTACGACCCGAGCTTCCAGTACGAGGTGGCGGTGGTCGTGCAGGACGGCCTGCGACGGATGTTCGCCGAGCAGCAGGACGTCTATTACTACATCACCGTGATGAACGAGAACTACGAGCACCCCGAGATGCCGGCCGGTGCCGAGGCCGACATCGTCAAGGGCATGTACCTGTTCAGGAAGGGCGGAGAAGGCGCCGGCCCGCGGGTGCAGCTGATGGGCTCGGGCACGATCTTCCGCGAGGTCATCGCGGCGGCCGAGCTGCTCAGGAACGACTGGGGCGTCGAGGCCGACATCTGGGGCTGCCCGAGCTTCAACGAACTCGCCCGCGACGGCCAGGACACCGAGCGCCACAACCTGCTGCACCCGCTCGAGGAGCCCAGGAAGGGACACGTCGAACAGAAGCTCGAGGGCTTCGCCGGCCCGGCGATCGCCGCCACCGACTACATCCGCCTGTTCGCCGAGCAGATCCGTCCCTACGTCAAGCGCAGCTACGTGACGCTCGGCACCGATGGTTTCGGCCGCTCGGACACCCGCGAGAAGCTGCGCCACTTCTTCGAGGTGGATCGCCACTGGGTGACGCTGGCGGCGCTCAAGGCGCTGGCCGACGACGGCAGCATCGAGCGCGACAAGGTGGCCGCGGCGCTGGTCAAGTACCAGCTCGACCCCGCCAAGCCGAACCCGATGTCCGTCTGAGCGCCGAGGAGAACGAACAATGAGTCAACTGGTTGAAGTAAAGGTCCCGGACATCGGCGATTTCTCCGACGTTCCGGTCATCGAGCTGTTCGTCAAGGTCGGCGACAGCATCAAGGAGGAAGACGCGATCTGCACGCTGGAGTCCGACAAGGCGACGATGGACGTGCCCTCGTCGGCGAGCGGCGTGGTCAGGGAAGTGCTGGTATCGCTCGGCGACACCGTCTCCGAAGGCTCGCTGCTGATCAAGGTAGACAGCGGCGCCGCGGCGGCCGCCGCGGCGCCGGCGGCGGCTCCGGCCCCTGCTGCGGCCGAGGCCCCGGCGGCCGCAGA
>JAGRGB010000142.1 GCA_020445745.1 Rhodocyclaceae bacterium
GCTTCGGCGCCGGCAACTACGGCATGTGCGGGCGCGCCTACTCGCCGCGCTTCCTGTGGATGTGGCCCAACAGCCGGATCTCGGTGATGGGCGGCGAGCAGGCCGCCAGCGTGCTGGCGACGGTGCGCCGCGACGGCCTCGAGGCCCGTGGCGAGCCGTGGAGCGCCGAGGACGAGGAAGCCTTCAAGGCGCCGATCCGCGAGCAGTACGAGCACCAGGGCCATCCCTATTACGCCACCGCTCGGCTGTGGGACGACGGTGTCGTCGATCCCGCCCAGAGCCGACGCGTCCTCGGACTTTCACTGTCGGCGGCATTGAACGCGCCGAGCCGGCCGACCCGCTTCGGCGTGTTCCGGATGTGAGGAGCGCAGCCATGTACCAGACCCTGGAGATCGAACACGGCGCCGGCATCGCCACCATCTGGATGAACCGTCCGGAGCGCCACAACGCATTCAACGAGACCCTGATCGCCGAGCTCGACGCGGCCTTCGCCGAACTCGACGGCGACGCCAGCGTGCGGGTCGTGGTGCTGGCCGGCCGCGGCAACAGCTTTTCGGCCGGCGCCGACGTCAACTGGATGAAGACCGCCGGCGAGGCCAGCATCGCCGACAACCACGCCGACGCGATGCGGCTGGCGCGCATGCTCGAGCGCATCGCCCGCTGCCGCAAGCCGACCGTCGCCCGGGTGCATGGTGCGGCACTCGGAGGCGGCCTCGGACTGGCCTGTGCCTGCGACATCTGCGTCGCCGGCGAGCGCGCGGTATTCGCCACCTCGGAGGTGAAGTTCGGCCTGGTGCCGGCGACGATCGGGCCCTACGTGCTGCGTGCGATCGGCGAGCGCCAGGCGCTTCGCTATTTCCAGAGCGCCGAGCGGATCGACGCGGTGCATGCCGTCGAACTCGGCATCGCCCACCAGGCGGTGGCCGACGACGCCCTCGACGATGCCGTGCTGGCCCAGGTCAGCGCATTGCTCCAGGGCGGACCGCTGGCCCAGGCCGCCGCCAAGGATCTGATCGGCGCGATCACGCTGCGCCCGGTCGACGACGCGCTGCTGGCCGACACCGCCCGCCGCATCGCCGAGTTGCGGGCGACACCGGAGGCTCGCGAAGGACTGTCGGCCTTCCTCGACAAGCGCCGGCCCGACTGGCAGGCCTGAGACCGGGAGGGTCGATGGCGATCGTGCCAGCCTTGCCCGCCGCCACGCCGGCCGGGCTCGCGGCCGCGACAGCGGCGCAGCCGGCAGCAGCCGGAGAATGACGGAGACATCATGTTCGACAAGATCCTGATCGCCAATCGCGGAGAGATCGCCTGCCGGGTCATCAAGACCGCCCGCCGAATGGGCATCCGCACGGTGGCCGTGTATTCGGAAGCCGACGCCGGCGCCCGCCACGTGCGGCTGGCCGACGAAGCCGTGCTGATCGGGCCGGCGCCGGCCCGCGACAGCTATCTGGTGATCGAGCGCATCATCGGCGCGGCCCGCCAGACCGGCGCCCAGGCGATCCACCCGGGCTACGGCTTCCTGTCCGAGAACGAGGCCTTCTGCAAGGCCTGCGACGCCGCCGGCATCGTCTTCATCGGTCCGCCGCTGTCGGCGATCCGCGCGATGGGCTCGAAGTCCGAGGCCAAGAAGCTGATGGAGGCCGCCGGCGTGCCGCTGACCCCCGGCTACCATGGCGACGACCAGGACC
>JAGRGB010000143.1 GCA_020445745.1 Rhodocyclaceae bacterium
GCGTGCGGGTGTCACCACATAGGTCGGGTGCAGGTACATCCCGCGGCGCGCCTCGTAGTTCAGCCGCCCCAGACCCGAGATGTCCTGTCCATTGAAGTCCAACTCGGTCGTGTCCTGCAGACACAGCACCACTGGATGGTTCCGCATGCGCTCGCGGGTACGCTCCCAGTGAGGCGCCAGTATCGCCTGCCAGTCGACCTCGTCGTTGCCCAGAAAGCGGTACGCCGCGAGCGTCTCGCCCCAGCCTCTGCACGCCATCGGGATACTCGCCGTCGGCTTGGCCGACAGCCGCTCCATCAATACCTTCGCCCGCTTGTTCAGCCTCTCGTCACCCAACGCCATCCCCGAAAACTCCCGCGCCACCCAGCAATTCGTCGACACTCAGTCACCCAAATTACGAGAGTAGACGCCTTTTTGCTAGAGTTTACAATCACTTCGCGCAAGTCATTGAGAGTGAACGATTATTTCGGGCGGCTTAAGGGTGGCTCTGAGTTGTGTATAACGAAATGGTTTCAAGACGGATGCGCGGCTCGAGTCCCTGTTCGCGACAGCTGCCGATCACGAGTTCGTAGAGCGCTCGCGCCGTTGCCTCTGGGAAGGTTATGGATGGCTCGTTCGCGAGTTCGCAAAACGCGTTTTCCCGCGCTTGCGCCGATGGATGTCCGGCCGATTCAATTCGCCATAGCTACGCGCGCAATCGAGGAAGTGTTTCAAGCACGGATTGTCATTGCTGGCGGCCCAGATGAGGCCTTGCTCCACCATCCTCGCGTCAGCAACTGATCGGAATACTGCACCCGGCAATTGCATCTTGCTCATCGACTGGGGAACGAGCGACACGCCGAGACCTTCCGCCACCAGGTTGACGATCGTTTGCTGAAGGTGGGTTTCCAAACGGATGTGCGGCTCGAATCCCTGTTCACGACAGCTGCCAATCACGAGTTCGTGGAGCGCGGGGGCCGTCGCCGCCGGGAAGGTTATGAAGGGCTCGTTCGCGAGTTCGCCGATCGCGATTTCCGGCGTTTGCGCCAGCGGATGGCCCGCTGGGAGCACCGCGCAGAGCGGTTCCGCGTGAATGGGCAGGTATTCGAGGCCGGGAGGCCGTTGCCAAGGAAACGCGATACCGACATCGGCCTTACCAGAAATCAATGCGTCATTCAGTTCGCGGGGCAGCACCTCGCTGAGTTGGACATCGGTGTCGGGATAACCGCTGCCGTAGGTCTTGATCAGCGGCGGCAGAACACTCCACGCCGCGCTCATCGTGAAGCCAACACGCAGCACCCCGCGCTCGCCACGCTCGGTGGCCTGCGTGCTTCGCACCGCGCTGTTCAGTGCCTCAACGATGCGCACTGCCTGCGCATGAAAATGACTTCCCGCGGCGGTCATTTCCACCTGGCGGGACGTGCGCTTGAACAGCGCCACGCCGAGTTCTTCTTCGAGGGCCGCGATCTGGCGGCTCAGAGGGGGTTGGGAGATATGCAGGCGGGCCGCGGCACGACCGAAATGAAGGGTGTCGGCCAAGGCGATGAAATAGCGAAGCTGCCGGAAGTCGATGGCCATCGATGCGCAATCCGTATTAGTTATTAGACAATATAGCATTGGATCGTATCAATTGACGATCCTAAGATACGGCCACCTCCCATCCGGCTGCGATCATGTCCTCCATCATCAATGTCGTCCTGCCGATCTTCGGCCTCATGCTGCTCGGCTATGTCTGCCGTCGCACCGAACGCCTTGGTGAATCGGCTTCATCGGAACTCAATCGCTTCGTTGTCTAGCTTGCGCTACCGGCCCTACTGTTCAAGGTGACGGCAACCGCGACTTGGCAACAGATCTGGCAGCCGGGATTCGTCGCGTCGGTCGGGGCGGGTTGCGTTCTCGTTTTGGTACTCACCGTCGCCTACCGGATGCGACAGACGCGTCGGCTCGCCGACGCCAGCATCGACGGCCTCAGCGCGGCGTATGCCAACACCGGCTTCCTCGGAATTCCCTTGTGCATGCTGGTCCTCGGTGACGATGGATTGCTGCCGGCCGTGATTGCAACCCTGATAGTCGCGTGCGCCCTTTTTGCGCTCGGGGTCGTCCTGGTCGAGATTGGCCTCCAGCAGGAGAAGCACCCGCTGCGGGCCCTCGCCAAGGTCTCCAGGGCGCTGGCGTGCAACCCTCTGGTGATCGCGCCCGTGCTGGGCGCTTTCTGGGCCGTCGCAGGCGAACCGCTGCCTCCGGCGCTGGCAAGCATCCTGTCCATTCTGGGTGCGGCCGCTATGCCCTGCGCACTGGTCTCGCTGGGAGCGTTCCTCGCTCAGAAACAGGACGGGCAGAGCGAGGGCACGGCCGGTTTGGTGATCGCCAAGTTGTTCCTGCAACCCCTGATCACCGGGATCCTCGCATTTCGCGTTTTTGAGCTTCCCGCTCTGTGGGCGAATTCGGCATTGCTGCTCAGTGCCCTACCGACCGGCACCGGACCCTACATGCTGGCGAGCCTCTACGGGCGCGAGGCGGCTGTCGTTGGGAGCGTGATTCTGCTGACGACGCTGGGCTCGCTGGTCACGCTCTCGGCATGTCTTTATCTGCTCTCCCTGTAGCCACTGGCGGGGCTTAGGTGCCCATTGGGTAGAGCGCCGGCTGTTTCCAATCCCATTCCAGATCGGTGCGATATCGATGAACTCGTCCAATGTCACCCTGCCCACCAGCCTTTCCGAGCATTTGCTGAACTTCGGCCGCCACTTCGCGTACCGTGGAGAAATGAACGGTGAGGCCGATCGACTACCCGAGCACGAGCAACTGAAGAATTGGGCGGAGCCGCGCATGCCGAAGCGGGATGAAGAATCGAAGTTCATTGATCCCCGGAGCCGTCATCCGCTGGATGCCGGCACACGACTTGTCACCGCTGGTCCATTGGACAAGGCGGACAGTCAGCCTATTACGTGCGTCTGCCGCGCCTCTTCGAGGAACTGCGCATCGCGCACGCCGACGGCAGCTTCAGCCGGCGCCTGATGCAGATTGCCCGCCTGGATCTGATCGTGATCGACGACTGGGGACTGGCCGCGCCTTCGGCGCAGGAACGCTCCGATCTGCTCGAACTGCTCGACGATCGGGTCGGCTCGCGCGCAACGCTGATCACCAGCCAGCTACCCGTCGAGCATTGGCACGCCTACCTGGGCGATCCAACCTTCGCCGACGCGATTCTCGATCGCGTCGTTCACGCCGCTCACAACCTCACCCTCAAGGGCGAATCGATGAGAAAAAAGGAAAAAGCATGAGGCCGCGCGATCACACGGCTTACCCACAGGCGCCCGCCCGCCAGCGTATGAGGCGCGCTGGCGGTCGCCTGTGGATAAGCCTGCGCCAACGCCCGTATCGACCGCGATCGTGACCGATACGGATAAAATCTGAACACCACGCTTGCGCGCACAAACCCCGGTCACGATCCGTGGAGCAGGCGGTCACGTTCAGTGGAATGCGCAGCGACCTCCGCCTCTCCGGAATTGGAGCCTCGCGTCACTGTGTGGCATTGCCTTCGCTCGGTACATGGCGTTTGACACGATTCACCACAAGCCGGACGGCAGCTAGCCCCGAACCATCTCCCGTCAACGGCAAATCGTCACGCTAACGAGTGGCTTATGAGAGAGGTGGAATGGCAAGACTGAGCTTTTGGGCGCTCAGACAAGAAAAAAGCCCACCGAAGTGAGCCTAAGTCTTTGATTTTTGGAGGCGCGACTCGGAATCGAACCGGGGTACACGGCTTTGCAGGCCGTTGCCAGTTGTTTATAATCAATAGCTTACGGAACAAAACCACTCCGCTTGCCACTCCGCGCCCTACGCCTTCCGTGACACTGCCGGTTCTTGCTGATCTGCGCGCGATTGCGGCGAGCGGCGCCAACTGAACCGCAAAGCGGAAATCCACAAGTCATTTCACCCGCCCGGGTGGCGTCTTGACTCATGTCAAGGCGATGCACTGCCGCGGTGCAGCACCATTGCCCCCCCGGCTGCATCGGGCAGCACATGACGATGGAGACTTTTCTATGAGCGGAACCTTTACCAAGAGCATGGCGCGCAACGTCTTCTACGGCGGGACGGTGTTCTTCATACTGCTGTTCCTTGCGCTGACCTTCGATTCGATGGCGACGCTGCCCAAGCGGGACAACCGGCAGAACCTCACCGAGGAAGTCGTCGCCGGCAAGAAGCTGTGGGAGGTCAACAACTGCATCGGCTGCCACACGCTGCTCGGCGAGGGCGCCTACTTCGCACCCGAGCTGGGCAACGTCTATGTGCGCCGCGGGCCGGAGTTCATCAAGGCGTGGATCAAGTCCCAGCCGACCGGCGCCCCGGGGCGCCGGCAGATGCCGCAGTTCAACTTCTCGGACGAGGAGCTCGACCAGATGGTCGCCTTCCTCAAGTACATGTCCGAGATCAATACCAACGACTGGCCGCCCAACGTCGAAGGTTGATCGCCGCCCGCCAATCGAATCGCAAGGAGTGACCGAGATGCAATACCAGTCACAGGCCGTCGCAAAGCCCTATTTCATCGCGGCGATCGGCCTCTTCGTAGGACAGATCCTGTTCGGCCTGATCATGGGCCTGCAGTACGTGGTCGGGGACTTCCTGTTCCCCGAGATTCCGTTCAACGTGGCCCGCATGGTGCACACCAACCTGCTCATCGTGTGGCTGCTGTTCGGCTTCATGGGCGCCGCCTACTACATGATCCCGGAAGAGGCCGAGACCGAGCTGCACTCGCCGAAGCTGGCGATCGCGATGTTCTGGATCTTCCTGGTGGCCGGCGCGCTGACCATCGTCGGCTACCTCACGGTGCCGTACGCGACCCTGGCCGAGCTCACCGGAAACGACCTGCTCGAGACCATGGGACGCGAGTTCCTGGAGCAGCCGCTGATCACCAAGGTGGGCATCGTGGTGGTCGCGCTGGCCTTCCTGTTCAACATCAGCATGACCGTGCTCAAGGGCCGCAAGACCTCGATCGCGCTGGTGCTGCTGCTGGGGCTGTGGGGGCTGGCGGTGTTCTTCCTGTTCTCGTTCTACAACCCGTCCAACCCGGTGCTGGACAAGTACTTCTGGTGGTGGGTGGTGCACCTGTGGGTCGAGGGCGTGTGGGAGCTGATCCTCGGCGCGCTGCTGGCCTTCGTGCTGATCAAGGTCACCGGCGTCGACCGCGAGGTGATCGAGAAGTGGCTCTACGTGATCATCACGCTGACGCTGATCACCGGCATCATCGGCACCGGCCACCACTACTTCTGGATCGGCACGCCCGAGTACTGGCAGTGGTGGGGCTCGATCTTCTCGGCGCTGGAGCCGATCCCGTTCTTCGCGATGACGGTCTTCGCCTTCAACATGGTCAATCGCCGCCGCCGCGAGCACCCCAACAAGGCGGCCACGCTGTGGGCGCTGGGCACCGGCGTGATGGCCTTCCTGGGCGCCGGCGTGTGGGGCTTCCTGCACACCCTGGCACCGGTCAACTACTACACCCACGGCAGCCAGATCACCGCAGCGCACGGCCACATGGCCTTCTACGGGGCCTACGTGATGGTGGTGCTTTGCATCATCAGCTACGCCATGCCGGTGCTGCGCGGCCGCGCAGCCAACAGCAACAAGGCGCAGGTGATGGAGATGTGGAGCTTCTGGCTGATGACCATCGCGATGGTCTTCATCACGCTGTTCCTGACCGCCGCCGGCATCCTGCAGGTGTGGCTGCAGCGCTTCAGCGACACGCCGATGTCCTTCATGGCGACGCAGGACCAGATCAGCCTGTTTTACTGGATGCGCGAGTGGACCGGCGTGGTCTTCCTGATCGGCCTGGTGGTCTATATCGCCAGCTTCTTCGTCAAGGGAGAGACGCGCGCCGCGGCCTGAGCGTCGCCCTTCGCCGCGACCGCGGGCCTTTCGGGGCCCGCGTCGCGTTTGCGGCGCCCGGCGCTACACGCCTCCGGCAAAGACCCTTTCCGGGGCAGGGGGTGCATTCTTGGCCTGGGTCAAGGAAGCACACCCGGCTCACCCGATAGTCTGCAGTGATGGACACCAGCGCGACCATGACACTGAACCAGGACGACACCGTCGAGGCGGCCCCGCTCGCCCCGCCGGGCGACCTCGCGGTCTGGTTCTTCATCCTCGCCGAGCTGCTGGTGTTCGCGGTCTTCTTCATCGCCTACGCGGTGGCACGCACCCACGACGTGGCCCTGTTCGCAGTGATGCAGCAGACGCTCGACCCCGACGCCGGCGCGCTCAACACGGTGCTGCTGGTGAGCAGCAGCTGGTGCGTGGCGCGCGCCGTGCTGGCGGTCGATGGCGCGCGCCTGCGAACCGGTGCGCGCTGGCTGCTGGCCGCGCTGGCCTGCGGCGGCGGCTTCCTGCTGGTCAAGGGCCTGGAGTACGCCGACAAGTTCGCCGAAGGGATCGGCCTGTCGACCAACACCTTCTACATGTTCTACCTGTCGCTGACCTTCTTCCACTTCATGCACGTGGTGCTCGGCATGTTGGTGCTGGCGGTGCTGTGGCACGGCGTGCGCCGCGGCCACTACCGGCGTGGCAGGCTCTCCGGGCTGGAGAGCGGGGCCGTCTACTGGCACATGGTCGACTTGGTCTGGCTGGTGCTGTTTCCGCTGGTCTATGTACTGCACTGAGCGCACTGCACTGAGGCTGTCATGACGACCCGACATATCGACCTGCTGTGGCTGTTCCTGATGTTCGCGACCGCGCTGTCGTGGTGGCTCGCCGAGGCCAGCCCGGGCGCCGGCGTGACCGGCGTGGTGCTGGCGCTGGCCTTTCTCAAGGGGCGCACCGTGGCGCTCGACTTCATGGGCCTGCGCGGCGTGCGCCGCCCGTGGCCGTGGCTGGTCGGCGGCTGGCTGGTGGTGGTCCTAGCGGTCATCGCATTCACTTTTCTGCAGGCCCCGGCGGCCTGAACGGAGATCCCCGTCATGGACACACGCGTCACCCCCCCGCCCGCCACCGAGGCCCCGTTCTACGAGCCTTCGGGCGGCGAGATCGATCTCTTCGAGCACGCCTGGCGCAATCGCCTGCCGCTGCTCATCAAGGGGCCGACCGGCGTCGGCAAGACGCGCTTCGTTGCGCACATGGCGGCGCGGCTCGAGCTGCCGCTGTTCACGGTGGCCTGCCACGACGACCTGACTGCCGCCGACCTGGTCGGCCGGCACCTTATCGGCGACGGCCAGACCATGTGGTGCGACGGCCCGCTGACCCGCGCGGTGCGCGCCGGCGGCATCTGCTACCTCGACGAGGTGGTCGAGGCACGGCGCGACACCACGGTGGTGATCCACCCGCTGGCCGACGACCGCCGCGTGCTGCCGGTCGAGCGCACTGGCGAGCTGCTCGAGGCGCCGCCCGGCTTCATGCTGGTGATGAGCTACAACCCGGGCTACCAGAACTTCCTCAAGGGCCTCAAGCCCTCCACCCGCCAGCGTTTCGTCAGCCTGCGCTTCGACTTCCCGTCGGCCGCGCGCGAGGAGGCCATCCTGCGCGGCGAGACCGGCTGCGACGAGATGCTCGCGCGCCGCCTGGTGTCGATCGCCGCCAGCCTGCGCCGGCTCAGGGACGTCGACCTCGAAGAGGTGGTGTCGACCCGGCTGCTAGTGTATGCCGCGCGCCTGGTCGGCTCGGGCCTGGCACCGCTGGAGGCCTGCCGCAGCGCCATCGTCGACAGCCTCACCGACGACCCGGAGGTCGCCGAGGCGCTGAACGAGGTGGTCAGCGCCACCTTCGGCTGCTGAGCGCCGCCGATGCAAGAATCCGAGCCACGCCACGCGCCGGGATCGGCCCCGGAGCAGGCCCCGGAATCGACGCCGGGCTTCGCGCTCGCGGTGGCCGCCGAGGCGACCTATCTGGTGAACCTGATGCTGGCGCCCGGCCTGGCCTTTCTGGTGCTGTGCGGTCTGTGGCTGCGCTACCGCAAGGACGCCCCGCCGCTGGCGCGCTGCCACCTCGCCCAGACCATGGCGGCGAGCCTGTGGGCCGGCGTGCTGCTGATCGGCGCCAACGCGCTGATCCTGCTGATCGGCGGCTACGACGCGGCCTACACCTGGGTGGTGCTGGTGCTCTACTTCACCACCTGCCACACCACCCTGATCTTCTTCGGCGCGCTCGGCCTGGCCCGCGCACTGGCCGGCAGGAACTTCGTCTACCCGCTGATCGGGCGGCCCTGCGAAGAGCGCTGACATGACGCGCCAGCGCATCATTCCCATCATCGCCGCCGCCAGCGACAGCCCGCTGCAGCGGCGCCGCTACCTCACCCAGGTCGGCTTCTTCGTGCTCTTCGTGGTCGCGCCGGTTTTCGACCTGCTGCGCTACGACCTGGTCGCCGGCCACGCCTGGTTCCTCGGCATGGAGTGGCACGTCGGCTTCGACGACTTCTCGGCCGGGCGCATCGGCCTCGGCGAGATCACCGCCAACGTGCTGCTGCGCATCTTCGTGCCGATCCTCGGCGCCGGCGCGCTGCTGATCTTCACCGCCTGGAAATGGGGGCGCCTGTACTGCGGCTGGCTGTGTCCGCACTTCTCGGTGGTCGAGACCATCAACCGGCTGCTGTTTCGCGCCACCGGCAAGCCCAGCGTGTGGGAGCCCCGCCAGCTGCCCCCGCGCGAACCCGACGGCACGCGGGTCCGCTTCGATGCGCGCTGGTGGCTGCTGACGGTGCCGCTGGCGGTCGCCTTCGCCTTCACCTGGGCGGTGGTGCTGCTGACCTACCTGCTGCCGCCCTTCGAGGTGTACGGCAACCTGCTCAACGGCACGCCGACGCGCAACCAGTTCATCTTCATTAGCGCCGGCATCGTGGTGCTGTCGATCGAGTTCCTGTTCGCGCGCCACCTGTTCTGCCGCTTCGCATGCGCGGTCGGCCTGTTCCAGAGCCTCGCCTGGATGGGCAACAAGGGCGCCATGGTGGTCGGCTTCGAGCGCGAGCGCGCGGCCGAGTGCGCGAGCTGCTACTCGGCCTGCAACCACGCCTGCCCGATGCGCCTCAAGCCGCGCACCGTCAAGCAGCAGATGTTCACCTGCACCCAGTGCGCCCAGTGCATCACCGCCTGCCGGACCACCCAGCGCGACAACCCCGGCGGCCCACTGCTGAAGTGGGTATCGGCCGAGGCCGCGCGCCAGAACGAGGCGGTGATGTCGGCCAGGCGGCCGACCTGGAAGGAGGGCCAGTGACATGGAAGAGTTCGTCGGCGGCATCTGGCACCGCTTCATCACCCGCAGCGCGACGCGCCACCACCCCGAGGCGGCGGTCGAGCTGGAGCACATCGAGCGCACCGCCGGCACGTTGTTCCGCGCGCTCGGCGGCGACGCAGGCCTGCGCGTCGCCGCCGCCGCCGAAGCCGAGCACGGCGCGCGCCGGCACTGGCTGTCGCGGCTGGCCGGCACCGACACCCGCGTCGCCCACGCCAGCCGCGACCAGGAGACGCTGCGCCTGCCGGCGCAGCTGGCGCTGTTCGCCGAGCGCGGGCTGAACCGCGACCTCTACCTGTGGCTGATCGCCCAGGCCGCCGCGACCCCGCCCGAGGCCACCGACTGGCTGAGCGCCAACCAGCAGGCCACGCGCCACACGCTCGCCGCCTGGCCCGGCCTGCGCGCCCGCTACCGGCGCTTGGTGGACGCCTGCATCGCGCTGCGCATCGCGCCGGAGAAGCTGCCGCCGGCCGACGCGGCGCTCGAGACCGCGATCCGCAACGCGCTCGCCGACCCGGCCCGGGTCCAGCGCGCACCCGCAGCGGACAAACCGCCGCAGCCGGTCCCGCTGTGGCTTTACCCGGCCCCCGAGCTGTTCGACCGCCGCAGCCGCCCTTCGACGATGAGCGAGCCGGCGACGGCCGGCGACAGAGAAGCCCAGGACGGGCGCGACAAGCGCCGCAGCGCACGCCGCGAGGACGAGCCCGACGGCCGCGACGGCTTCATCCTGCCGTTTCGCGCCGAGAGCCTGCTGTCGTGGGCCGAGTACGTCAAGGTCAACCGCTCGATGGACGAGGACCCGGACGCCGACGCCGCCCGGGCCGCCGACGACATGGACGAGCTGGCGCTCAGCGAGGGCGCCAGCGAGACCGCCTCGACGGTGCGCTTCGACCTCGACCTGCCCTCCGACGCGCACGACGACATCCCGCTGCAGAGCGGCATCCTGCTGCCCGAGTGGGACTGGAAGCGGCAGCGCCTGTTGCGCGACCACTGCAGCCTGACCCTGCTTCACCCGCGCGACGCCGTGGCCTGCGAGCTGCCGGCGCGGCTCACCCGCGCGGTACGACGCCTGCGCAGCCAGTTCGAGGCGCTGACCCCGTCGCGGCGCTGGCTCAAGGGCCAGCCCGACGGCAGCGAGGCCGACCTCGACGCCTGCGTGCGCGGCTGGACCGACCGCAGCAGCGGACACCTGACCGGCGACGACAACCGCTACCTCAAGTGCGAACGCCGCGAACGCGACCTCGCCTGCCTGGTGCTCGCCGACCTGTCGCTGTCCACCGACGCCCACGTCAGCGACGACATGAAGGTCATCGACGTGATCCGCGACAGCCTGATGCTGCTCGCCGAAGCGCTTGGCGCCACCGGCGACCGCTTCGGCCTGTACGGCTTCTCGTCGCTGAAGCGCAGCCACATCCGCTTCCAGCGCGTGAAGGCCTTCGACGAGCCCTACGGCCGCATCGCGCGCGGCCGCATCGCCGCGCTCAGGCCCGGCTACTACACCCGCATGGGCGCCGCGATCCGCCAGTCCACCCGGCTGATGTCCAGCCAGCCCAATGCGATGCGCCTGCTGATGATCCTCTCCGACGGCAAGCCCAACGACATGGATCACTACGAGGGTCGCTACGGCATCGAGGACACCCGCGTCGCGATTCACGAGGCGCGCGCCCTCGGCGTACGCCCCTTCTGTGTCACCATCGACCGCGAAGGCGCCGATTACCTGCCCCACCTGTTCGGGGTGGATGGCTACACCGTGATCCGCAAGCCCGAGCAGCTGCCCCAGCGCCTGCCCATGCTCTACGCAACGCTGGTCGGCTGAACGACCGTGAAACGCCACCGGCAGGAGCCCGCATGAGCCCCCAGGCGCAACTGCAGCACCCCGCGCCTCAGCCGCGCGCGGTCGGTCCCCGTGCCCTGCTGCGGGCGTTCGCGGCGGGCTGGCAGGTGCTGGCCCGCGCGCCGAGGCCGAGCCTGTGTTTCGGCGCGGCGTTCACAGTCGCCGGGACCCTGCTGGTGTGGGGTGCGCAGGCGCTGCACCTGGCCGCGATGACGATCCCGCTGCTCGGCGGCTTCCTGCTCTTCGGTCCGGTGTTGTCGGCTGGCCTGCTGGGCGTCAGCAGCGCGGTCAGGCACTCGCGGCCGGCCGGAGTGGCCGCCATTCTGGGCGCGATTCGCGGCGCCCGGCGGGGCCTGTGGGCGCTGTCGCTGTTCTGCCTGCTGATGTTCCTGATCTGGCTCAGCGACGCCGGCACGCTCTACAGCTTCATGCTCGGCGAACGCAGCCAGGGCCTCGCCGCGGCACTGCCGCTCGACCCGCGATCGCTGCGCTTTCACGCCGCCAGCGCGGCCACCGGCTTCGTCATCGCCAACTTGGTGTTCGCGGTCACAGCGCACTCGGTACCACTGCTGGTGCGCGGTCGGGCGAGCCTGGTGGGAGCCGTCATGGCCAGCGTACGGGCCACCTTCCGAAGCCCGCTTGCCCACGCGCTGTGGGCCCTGGCCTTGGCCGCCGGGGTCTTCGCCAGTCTGCTGCTGCCGCCACTGCTGATCGTCAGCCTGCCCCTGCTGGCCTACACCGGCGACGCGTTGCATGTCGAGATCTTCGGCGACGCCAGGCGCAAGCCCCGGTGAGCCGACCAGGGACACTTGCAGCGAGCCACCGGCCACTCGACTGTTCGTGACGTTTCATCGACCGGCGATGGCGAGTTCCAGCACGACGCGTACGTTGTCCCAGGGCGGGGCGCCGATGCGAGTGAATGGGTCGGCCTCCAGGCTTCCGTCTGCGCGGTGGAGGTGATTCGGCGAGGTCGCCAGCTCGGGGTGGCAGGGCGCGGTGTCGATGCATTGCTGTGTCTCACCCCTTCCCCAGCGCAGCGAGTAGGCATCGACCGCGGCGTAGCGGATCTCGACCCGGCTGCCGTTGGCGAGCGTCACCAGGATCGCGTCCTGGCGCAGCTCGGGCGGCGCGGCGAGGTGATCCGCGAAGTGTTGGCCGATCCGCTCGGCGAGTTCGAAGTGCAGGCTCATCGCAGGCTCATCTCCCAAAGTCGCTCATCGAGCAGGGTGCGCGTCGCGAGGCGGGTGTCGTCGAGGATGCGCAGCGACAGCCAGGCCTCGTAGGCAGGGTGCTCGTCCACTTCGCCGGCGCGGATGCGTTCGAGCAAGGCGTCCGCCTCGCGCACCTTCCAGGTCGCCAGCAGCTGGTCGCGGTTGTTGCGCAGTTCGAACATCAGTCGCGACAGGCGCTCGATCTCTTCCGCCGCGCCCCGCTCCAGACCCTCGTAGAAACTGGCCATCAGTCTGCCCTCACATCTTCTGGTCGCGCATCACGCCACCGTCGAGGACCACCATCTCTGGGCTCACCTCGCCGAAGCGCAGCACGCGGCCGCCATAGTGTTGCGCGAACTCGGCCGCCTTGGGATCTGCCGCGAAGGCGCCGATGGTCGGCCCCATCGATCCGAGTTTGCTCGAACCCACCACATAGAAGGCGCTTCGCGCGTCGATCCAGTGGCCGCGGGGCGACTCCCAGTCGGCGGCGCCCATGTCCTGGACCAGGATCGCGGTGACCATCCGGGCCTGCTCCGGGTTGAGCACCACCGAGAACATCTCCACAGTGTCGCAGAAGAACTCCGGCAACTCGTCCCCCTTGAAGTGGATCTGCGCCTTGGGGCCGGGAAAATGCGCCAGCAGCATGCCGTCGAGCGCGCACGCGGTGCCCGGCTCGATGGCGTGCGCCACCGGCGCGCTGGGGGGCTGTTCGCTGCAGCCGGCGAGCAGCCCCAGCGACAGCACGGTGCCCGCCAGGCGTAGTTCGATCACCCGCTTCATTGCTTGAATCTCCATGCTGCGACGCCCAACGGCGCCGCGATCCAGATCACCATCACCATGCCCAGCTTCCACAGCGCGGCGAGACCGGCGGGGAAGACCGTGGCGAGGCCGTAGAGCGTGCTGACCTCGTCGAGGCTGAAGACGTTGAGCACGCGGAAAACGTCGGTCGGGTTGAGCAGCATCAGCCAGGGGAAGATTTCGCCGCCGTACTGCCCGCCGGTGGCCACCAGCGCGCCCAGCAGCAGCAGATCGAAGACCAGTACGAAGAAGAACCACAGCGCGATTGCGAGCCCCGAGGCGCGGGTGCGGTCGGCGGAGAGCACCGAGATCATCAGCGCGAGGCTCAGGAAGGCCATCCCCAGCAGCACCGAGCTCAACATGAAGCCGGCGTAGTGGAACAGCGCGTTGGCGTCGAGCCGGGCGGTGAGGATCGCACCGGCGAGGCCGAAGCCCACCACGGTCGACACCGTGAGCGCCGCGGCGAGGCCGAGGTATTTGCCGAGCAGCAGCTCGAGCCGGGTCAGCGGCATCGACAGCAGCAGTTCGAGCGAGCCGCGCTCGCGCTCGCCGACGATGGCGTCGAAGCCCAGCACCAGGCTGATCAGCGGGATCAGGTAGATCACCAGGCTCACCAGCGAGGCGATCGTGAGCTCGATCGAGCTGAAGCCCACGCTGCCCTGCTGGGCGGCGCCGAAGTAGGCGATCACCAGCGCGAAGGCGGTGAAGATCAGCGCCACCGCGAGTACCCAGCGGTTGCGCAGGCGGTCGCGGAACTCCTTGCCGGCGATGATGGCGATCTGGCGCAGTTCGAGCGTCATGGGCGGCCTACGAAGAACACGTCTTCGAGCGAGGGTTCGCGCACCGAGAGGTCGAGCACCTTGCCGTCCAGCGCCGCGAGCGCCTCGATCACCGCCATCTTGCTCTCGCGGCGGCACTGCACGGCGATATGGTCGTCGCGCGCCTCGATGGCGCTCACCGCGAGGTGGCCGAGCGCCGCGCGCACCGCCTCGAAGTCGGCCGGCGCCACCCTGACCTCGAACCACAGCGGCAGGTCGACCTGCTCGCGCAGCGCCTGCACGCTGCCCAGGGCCTGGATGCGGCCATTGGCCATGACCGCCAGGCGGTCCACCCGCTGCTGGATCTCGGCCAGGATGTGCGAACTCAGGATGATGGTCACGCCCTGCGCCTTCAACTCGCCCAGTATCGCGTAGAACTCGCGGATCGCCTCGGGGTCGAGGCCGTTGGTGGGCTCGTCGAGGAACAGCAGGTGCGGCCTGCCGAGCAAGGCCTGGGCGAATCCGAGGCGCTGGCGCATGCCCTTGGAGTAGTCGCGGACGCGGCGCTTGCCCGCCGCGTCGAGGCCGACGCGCTCCAGCAGCGGCGCGCATTCGGCCTTGTCGGCGCCCTTCAGGGCAGCGAAGAAGCGCAGCGTCTCGAGGCCCGAGAGGTTGTCGTAGAGCACCACGTTCTCGGGCAGGTAGCCGATCCGCCGACGCACCTCGCGAAAGCCCGTGTCGATGGTGGCGACGCCGTCGATGCGGATCTCGCCGGCGCTGGGTGCGAGCAGCCCAAGCATCATCTTGAAGAGCGTGCTCTTGCCGGCGCCGTTGTGGCCGATGAGGCCGAACAGCTCGCCGCGCCGCACCTCGAGATCGACCCCATCGACCGCGCACACCGCGCCGAAGCGACGCACCACCTGGCGCGCGTGCACGATCGCGGCCGAGCTCACGGCAGGTGCGCGCGTCGCGGCCGGAGCCTGCGCTGGCGCGAGATCAATCGGAACCTGTAATGCCCTTTCCAAACCAGCTTCTCCAGTCCTGGTGGCCGACCGCCATGCGCGGCACCCGATCGACCACGCTGGGCGCGCGCAACAGCGGGAACTGGCGCGAGATCAGGCGCAGGGTCTGCAGCGCGGGGCTGGCCATGAGCAGCTTCATCATCGGGTAGCGCCAGGACAATCGGTCCACCACGTCGTTGGCCTCGTAAGGCAGGTCGCCGCGGCCATCGCCGTTGCGGTCCCAGCCAAGATAATTGCTCCAGTGGTTGCCTTCCTTGATCCCCCACAATTCATCGCGCGCGGCGACGTATTTCACCTGGGTCTGGTTGCCGATGAAGTCGTTGCCATCCACCTCGTTGTGGATCGAGCCGGCCCACAGGTGAACGCCGACCCGGTTATCCACCACCAGGTTGTTGCGCAGCACGTTGTACTCGGCGTCATAGATGAAGAAACCGCGCGCGTTGCCGGCCACCACGTTGCCCTCGACGAGCGAGTCCTGGATCGTGCGCAGCATGATGCCGTGGTCCGAATTGCCCCACGCGCGATTGTTCCGAACCACTTGGTGGCGGGTCATCATCAGCGCCAGGCCGCCGCGGTTGTTGTAGGAATCGTTGTTCTCCCAGGTGTTGTGGTGGGAGTTCATGTAGTGGGTCCCGTAGCGCACGTTGTGGATCCGGTTGCTGCGGAAAATGGCGTTGTTGGAGACATCGACGTAGATGCCGTCGCGCACGAAGCTGATCTCGTTGCCGATGATCCGCGCGCCCTGGCTGTTGTACAGCTGGATGCCGTTGCCGCGGCTCGCCGAGCGGTGGTCGCGCTTGCCGGTGATGACGTTCTTGCTGATCACCACGTCGCGCGACTTCTCGATCCAGATCCCGAACAGCACGTAGCCGAACTGGCAGTTGTTGACCGCCGCGCGGTCCGAGCCGGGCTGGAGGTAGATTCCGGCATTCTGCTTGCCGAGGTCGCTACCCGACTCAGCGATCACGAAGCCGTCGATGGTGACGTCGGTGGCGCTGACCCGGATGACGTCGCCGGCGAGGCCCCCCGAGATCGTCGGGAAGTCCGAGCCGACCAGGGTCAGCGGCTTGTCGATGCGCAGGTTCTCCAAGTAACGGCCGCGCCGCACGCGCACAATGTCGCCCGCCGCGGCGCGCTCGATGGCGGCCTGGATCGACTCGCCCGGGGCCACCGTCCACTGCGCCGCGTGGGTCGGCGCGGGCAGCGCGCAGGCGAGCAGCAGCGCGAGCAGGGCTCTCATGGCAGGCTCAAGACGCCGGCCGACTTGAGGGCGATGAACAGCGAAGCTCCGATCAGCAGGTTCTTGAAGCTGACGTAGCACACCATGTCCATCAGGTTGGCGCGGCGGTAGCGCCGCCCCCACCAGGGCCCCTCCTTGACGTAAGGCTTGGCGTCCATGCGCACCCGCACCTCGAACACGCTCCAGCCGAACCACCACCCGATCAACACCCCGGCGGCGACCTGGCCGAGCGCCGCGAGGACCCACACCGTGCTCGCCGCCACCGCCAGCGCGAGGCCGGCGGACTGGATGCTGCGGCTGCGCGCGAAGCCGGCGCGGCTCCACGGCCAGAGGTGGTCCCACAGCTCGGCGAGCAGCCAGCCGCCAAACCTGCCCTGCCCCGCATAGGGCGGCTCGACCGGATCGCTGGGCATGCGCGGATCGACCATCGCTCAGCTCCTCCCCTTGCCCATGGGCACCGGCTTGATCGGGATGAAATAGCCGTTGGCGCCGATCGGCGTGAGCTCCAGCCCGTCCTTGCTGCGCCGGCGGCGCTCCTTGGAGAGCGGCGGGCAGCCGTGGTCGTCGTAGTAGTAGATCATGCAGTCCATGCACAGCAGACACTCGCGCTGGTCGATGCGCCCGTCACTATCGATCGCGAGCGAGCCGCAGCTCTTGGCGCAGGCCTTGCACGAATCGCACTCCTGCTTGCGCTTGAGCCCGAACCAGCGAAACGTGGTCGGCATCGCGAGCGCCGCGCCGAGCGGGCACAGGTACTTGCAGAAGGGCCGCTCGATGAGGATCGACAAGCCCAGCAGGCCGGCCGCGAACAGCGTGTAGGGCCAGGTCCGGTTGAACATCCCGACCAGGAAGGTGGTCTTGAAGGGCTCGATCTCGGCAAGCTTCTCGGCCAGCCCGAGGTCGAACATCGACACCGCCAGCAGCACAAAGAAGACCCAGTACTTGATCCACTTGAGCTTGTCGTGGAGAGCCTTGCTGGGCACCCGCTGGAATCGCTTGAGCCCGACCACGCGCGCGATCTTGTAGATCAGTTCGGAGAGCGAGCCGAAGGGGCACAGCCAGCCACAGAACAGGCCCCGCCCCCAGATGAAGACCGTGACGATGATGAAGACCCAGAAGATGAAGATGAAGGGGTCGGTCAGGAAAAGCTCCCACTGCCACTGGAAGAGCAGCGAGTGGAACCAGGTCAGCACCTGGGTGATCGAGGGCTGAGCGAGCAGGCCGAAGCCGACGAAGCCGATCGACAACACCCAGGCGATGTACTTGAAGCTATTCACCGGCCACTTGTTCTTGTGGTTCGAGCGCCGCACCAGGCGGTCGCGGCTGGCGTAGACCGCGGCCACTGAGACCAGCAGCAGCGTGAACGCGGCGATCGCCAGCGCGCGCTCCTTCCAGATCCGCAACCAGGTCGGGTCCGGCGTCTCGACCACGGGCCGGCCACCCTTGAGGTAGGCATCGGCAAGCCAGTATTCGGAATCGAAGTTGGCGAAGGTGCGCGCCCCGGTGGCGCGGTCCACCTTGTTGCCGAGGAACACCAGCTTCCACGGGTAGGCGCTCGAGAACACCCCCTTGCCGCGAATGATGAAGATCGCCGATTCGCTGTAGGCCGGCGCGCCGGCGGCGGCCACCCCGTAGACGTTGAGGTAGTCGAGGTCGCGGAAGGTGAAGGTGTCGCGGCCCTGGCGCACCTGCAGGCGGTCGTAGATGCCGCCGCGCACGAAGCCCGAGCCCTTGAAGGACTCGTCACCGCGGCTTCGGATCACGAAGATCGCATGCTCGCCCTCCTTGAGCCGTCCCATCAGGCTCTCGTAGCCGCCCTTGCCGAGCACCGCGCGCCCGACATGGGGAGCGTTCAGGTCGCCGAACCACAGCTCGATGAAAGGCTCGCCGCCGCGGCCCAGGCCGACCTCGCTGCGCTCGACGGTGAGGCGCCCGATGCTGCCGTCCGCGGCCAGCGCCGCCCAGTCCGGGCTCGCCCCGGCATCGACGAAGCGCGCCTGCGGGCGGATCACCGGCTCGAGGATGCCGACCTGCTGCGCGACCGCCGCGCCAGAGGTCATCATGACCTGGTTCTGGGCCACCACCGTGACCGTGGCGCCAGTGATCGCGTCCAGTCCGATGATGTTCTTCTCGGGTCGCGAGCGCCCGATCTCGATATCGTCGCCGACGTACTTGCCAATGTACTGCGCGTTGAAGTCGACCAGCGCCGACTCGGGGATCCCCAGCAGCAGGATCGGCTCGGAGTGCTTGAGCACCTTGACCCCGGTGAAGCGCCCGTCGGTGCCCATGCCGATCAGGGTGATCACCGGCTTGCCCGAGTAGGCGGGAGTGTCGGTGATGTCGGTGGACAGCATCACGTAGCCGACCAGCACCGGCTTACCGTCTTCGCTGCGGTAGCCCTCGACGTAGCGCGGAGCCCCCTTGCGCTCGGAGAAGCTTTCCGCGCCTGGCAGCACCTCGGCACACGGCACGTAGTCGCACAGCCGCGGCGCGCTGTTCACTTCCGGGGCCAGCCTGGCCTCGTATGTGTCGGCCACCGCAAGGCTCGCGGCAATCGCGAGGGCCCACAGCGCGGTCCGCAGCCAGCGGGTGATGACTTGCCTTGAATTCATTGATGACTCGCTTGCGCGCATGCGGCCCCGCGGCTGCGGGGCCGCTCCCCTGCGCTCAGGCCTCCACGAACATGCGCATGCGCATTTCGAGGTGCAGCGCGTGGCAGAAGTTGGTGCAGTAGCACCAGTACACGCCCGGCTTGTCGGCGATGAAGGTGACCGACTTGGTCTCCTGCGGGTTGACCAGGAAGTTGATGTCGTACTTCGGGATCGCGAAGCCGTGGGTCAGATCCTCGACCTTGTCGAAGTTGGTGAGGATGATCGTCACCTCGTCGCCCTTCTTGACTGAGAACTCGTCCAGGCTGAAGGCCGGCGCGGCGCTGATCAGCTTGACCGTGACCTTCTTGCCGTCTCGATAGACGCCCGAGTCCTTGTAGTCCTTGATCGCCAGCGGGAACTCGTCAAGGTCGTAAATCTGGCGCGTCTTGATGATGTCGCGCCGGACGATGATCGAGTCGTGCGGCTCGGAGTACACAGAGTGGTCGGCGACGAGCTTCATCTTGTCGCCGCTGATGTCGATCAGCTGCGCGGTCTCGGCGTGCAGCGGGCCCACCGGCAGGAAGCGGTCCTTGGAGAACTTGTTGTCCGAGACGAAGTACTTGCCGTCCGACTCGCGGGTTTCGCCCATCGACGTGAAGCCATGGCCGGGCTGGTAGTGCACGTCGATGCGATCGAGCACCACGGTCGCGGCGGTGTCGCCGTTGTGGGCCTTGATCGCGGCCTCGACGTTCCACTTCACGATCTGGCTGTCGAGGAACAGCGTGGTGTAGGCGTTGCCCTTGTTGTCGAAGCCGGTGTGCAGCGGGCCGAGCCCGATCTCGGGCTCGGCGATCACCACCTCGCGGGCGTCCTTGATCTCGCCCTCGAACCACTTGAGCACCAGGTCGTGGGCGATCACGCTGGCGGTCGGCGAGAGCTTGCCCGAGCACACGTAGTACTTGCCGTCCGGGCTGATGTTCACGCCGTGCGGGTTCTTGGGGATCGGCACGTAGCAGGTCAGCGCCGTCTTCGGGTCGGCGTTCGCGCCGCGGGTACCGTCCACCACCGGCACCTTGGAGTCGCCAATGGTCGTGAACTTGCCGTCCTTGACCGCCTGCTCGATGCGCGCCACGTTGAAGAACAGGCAGGCGTCCATCTCGACTGTCATCATGTCCTGGTAACGCACCGCCATCTCGGTGTTGTACTGGTTGGTGCAGGTCAGCTTGCCATCGTAGGAACTCGCCACCAGGTCGCAGTTGCCGTCGATCAGCACCTGCCAGCGGACCTCCATCGACTCGGAGTCCACGCAGGTGAACAGCGAGTGGTACTTGGAACCGTCCTCGAGGTCGCGGCCGTCATTGGGCAGCGGGATCGAGAACTCGGCGCCGCAGAACACCCGCGTCGTGTAGTTGATGCTCGCATCGACCGGGTCGCGCTTATCCGGGAAGGTGCCGTGGAAGCCCTGTATGTTGGGCAGCTCGGTGATCTTGTCGCACTCCATGGTGTCCATGCGCACCCGCGCCAGGCGGCCGTGGATCTTGTCATTGACGAAGATGTACTTGCCGTCGTAGGTGCCGTCCTTGTAGGTCTGGTGGACATGGTGGGTGTCGCCGGTGGTGTATTTCGGGGTGCCGTTGGGCTTGGTCCCGAGGATCGCCTTGGACTCGTTGGTCACCCCCCAGCCGACCAGGCAGTCCATGTTGAACACCGGGATGCGCTTGAACAGCCGCCCCGAGGGCAGGCCGTAGATGCGCACCTCGCCGGAGTGACCGCCGCTGCAGAAATCGTAGTAGGTGTCGAGCTGGCCCGGCGCCACTTCATCGTTTGCGTGGCTGGCGGCCGCCGCCATCGGCGCTGCCGCGGGCGCTGGCGCCGCGGCTTGCTCCTGCTGGCAACCGGTCAGTCCGGTCGCCAGACCGGCACCGGCGAGGCCCGTCAGCGCGGCCGAGTTGAGGAAGCGGCGGCGCTCGAGATCGGGCTTGGAAGCGGGGTTCTTGGGGTCATCGTGAGTCATTTGGGCGTCCTCCTGAAGTCATTGCAGTGGCGAATCGAGACTCGGGGCCAGCCCGATTCATTCGGACTCTAGCCCTCCGCTACCCAAATAGACTTGACTTGCAGCAAGGAACGGCAGGGGCAACCGGCTGCGCCAATGAAGCCGCCACCTGCATGAAAAACAGCGCTGGATTCCGCCGAATCTGATTCGGCTCGCCGCGCCCGCGTGTGGAGTCGAGATGTGGCGCGGTGGCGGTAGGTTGGACATCTCCGTTACCGACCCTTTCGTCTGTCGATGCCCAAATAGCCGAACCGTGGCTCCGTTTCCACATCCCGCTCATCGGTAGGGTCGAGGACTGGCGCGCCGGTTTAGGTCGAAGTTGGTGTTCCCTGTTGCTCGCCCTTTCGTCTGCGAGTGTCACATGATCTCGACCCTGCCACGTTTCCAGCCCCCGCCGCGTCAAACGCAGCATGCGGTTTTCCCGCACTACGCTTTCCTGTTTGCTTCGTGCCAGAGGTTTATGGGACCTATTATGCTGGGGACGCTTTCGTCGGTGGTCGTCGATGAACCCGATAGCCATTGAACAGCCGCAGTTCACCATAGAGCCAACGCCATCTCGTTATACACAACTCAGAGCCGTCGTCGAGGCACCGGAAATAATCGTTCACAGTCAATGACTTGCGAGGAGTGCTTGTAAACTCAGAATAAAACGCGTCTACTCTCGCAATTTGGGTGACTGCTTGTCGACGAATGGCTGGGTGGCGCAAGAGCTTGCAGGGATGGCGTTGGGTGACGGGAGACTGAACAAGCGGGCGAAGGTATTGATGGAGCGACTGTCGGCCAAGCCGACGGCGAGTATCCCGATGGCGTGCCGAGGCTGGGGCGAGACGCTCGCGGCGTACCGCTTTCTGGGCAACGACGAGGTCGACTGGCAGGCGATACTGGCGCCTCACTGGGAGCGTACCCGCGAGCGCATGCGGAACCATCCGGTGGCTGTGTCTGCAGGACACGACCGAGTTGGACTTCAATGGACAGGACATCTCGGGTCTGGGGCGGCTGAACTACGAGGCGCGCCGCGGGATGTACCTGCACCCGACCTATGTGGTGACACCCGCACGC
>JAGRGB010000014.1 GCA_020445745.1 Rhodocyclaceae bacterium
GCATGGACGACATCGAGGCGATGGAATTCCTGCTCGACAAGATCAAGGCCACCAAGAGCAACGCCGAGTTCTTCGACGCGATGCGGCGGCCCTGAGTCAGGCCGGCTGCGCCCTGCGACGCCCCCTCGTGGGGCGTCGTTCGTTCACGGTCTCGGTACTGCCGTGAAAGACTTGGCAACCCCCGCGGTGCGCTGCTGATAAGTTCGCAATTCGCCCTTCCTGCGCCTCGGCATGCTCTTCACCACCGTAGAATTCGCCGCGCTCTATCTGCCGGCCGTGTTCGCGCTGTTCTTCCTGCTCGGCCCCCGCTCGCCAGGCTTGGCGGCAGGCTGGCTGTTCGCCGCCTCGCTGTTCTTCTACGGCTACTGGATGCCGGAGTTCACGCTGCTGCTGGTCGGCTCGATCTGCTGGAACTTCTTCGTCGGCACACGCATCGCCCAAAGCCCGGCGCGCGGCGATGCGCGCCGCTGGCTGGTGGCCGGCATCGCCGTGGACCTCGCCCTGCTGGCGTATTTCAAGTACGCCAACTTCTTCTTCGACAGCCTGGTCGCGGCACTGGGCGCCGACTGGGAACTGGCCCGCATCACGCTGCCGATCGGCATCTCGTTCTTCACCTTCACGCAGATCGCCTTCCTGGCCGACGCGTACCAGAAAGGCGTCCGTGAGTACCGCTTCATCCACTACGGGCTGTTCGTCACCTACTTCCCGCACCTGATCGCCGGGCCGGTACTGCACCACGCCCAGATGATGCCGCAGTTCGGCGAGGCGTCGACCTATCGGCCGAAGCTCGGCAACATCGCCGGCGGCATGTCGATCTTCGCCCTCGGTCTGTTCAAGAAGGTCGTGCTGGCCGATGGCATCGCACCCTATGCGGATGCGATATTCGACGGCACCGCCGCCGGCGCCTCGCCGGACATCGTCGAAGCCTGGCTCGGCGCGCTCGCCTATACGTTCCAGCTGTATTTCGACTTCTCCGGCTATTCGGACATGGCCATCGGCCTGTCGTGGATGTTCAACATCCGCCTGCCCTACAACTTCGACTCCCCCTACCGGGCGCTGAACATCTCGGACTTCTGGCGGCGCTGGCACATGAGCCTGTCCGCGTTCCTGCGCGACTACCTGTACGTGCCGCTCGGCGGCAACCGCAACGGACCGGCGCGCCGCTATGCAAATCTGTTCATGACGATGCTGCTCGGCGGCCTGTGGCACGGCGCGGCCTGGACCTTCGTGTTCTGGGGCGGACTGCACGGCATCTACCTGGCCATCGATCATGCCTACCGTCGCGCCCTCGGTCGCCACCATGCGCGGATCGCAGCCCATCGGGCCCACAAGCTGGCAGCCTGGCTGATCACGATGCTGGCGGCGATCGTCGCCTGGGTGTTCTTCCGCGCCGTCGATTTCGCGAGCGCCAATGCGATCGTGCAGGCGATGGCCGGCATCGCCGGGCAGGCCAGCGCAGTCGACGCCCACGTCCTGCTGTGGAATCAGGGCCTGGCCGTCGAGCGGGCCCTGCTGTGGTGCGGCACGCTGTCCGTGCTTGCCTTCCTGTGCCCCAACAGCAACCGCATCGGCGAGGCGGTCCGGCTGCGTTGCGGCGCCCAACCGGCCTTCGCCGCGGCGACACTCGGCGCAGCCACCACCGCGGTCGTGCTGCTGGTCCTGGTCAACGAGACGCGAAGTGCCGTCAGTGCGTTCATCTACTTCAACTTCTAGGCTTGCGCTGTTCGCGCTGGCGGGTGCCGTCGCACTGCTGCTCGTGCTGGAACTCCTGCTGCGCCTTTTTCCGGTCGCATCGGCAACCCATGCAGGCTACTACGTGGCGCCCCGCATCCTGACATACCCGCCGGGGCACCGCTTCACGATCGCCACCGGCTGGGACCTTAGGAACGCCCACACCCACACGGCGAACAATTTCGGATTCCTCGCCCGCCACGACTTCGTCCGCAACCCGGACGCCGTGGCATTGATCGGCGACAGCTTTATCGAGGCCAACATGCTGGCGCCCGAGGCGCGCGTGGACGCCCATCTGGAAAGCCTGCTCGGCCGCCCGGTATATGCGATGGGCGGACCCGGCTCCAGCCTTCTCGACTACGCCGAGCGCGTGCGTTTCGCCGTCGAGCGCTTCGCGATCCACGATTTCGTGCTCGTCATCGAACGCTACGACGTCCCCCAGACGCTGTGCGGCTCGAACAACGTGCACGGCCCCTGCGTCGATCCGAGGACCCTGCGGCCACGCACCGAGCTGATGCCCCGGGCCGGTGCACTGAAGAGCCTGATGCGGAAATCGGCCCTGGCCCAGTATCTGTTTTCCCAGCTTCGTTTCGACCCGGCGCGGGTGGTCGCAAATCTGCGCGCCACCGTGGATGCCGCCGACGCCACACCCAGACTGCGTTCGAAGCCCCGGCCGACCGACCGGCGGCAGCAGACCGAAGCCGTGATCGACGCATTCCTGGCGGCCCTGCCGCGCGACGACGGAATCCGCTACACACTCCTGTTCGACGCCGACCGCAAGGCGCTGGCCAACGGCGACAGGCCGACCGAGCCCGGGCGGGCACGCCTGATGGCACGCTGCCGCGAAGCTGGATTGACGGTCGTGGACCTGGCGCCGGTCTTTGCCCGCCACCTGGCGGCCAGCCCGCTGGCCCTCGAAGTCGGACCGTACGATGCCCACTGGAATTCGCTGGCGACACGCCTGGTGGCCGAGGCGGCCCACCACGCCATGGCCGAGAGGCCAGCGCAGGCCGGCGACGGACCGCCGACGGCCGGCCCGCAACGTCCGCCGCCAAGCCCGCCAGCGCCAACGCCTTTGACCACGCCTCGGCGCTAGCGCGATTCCGGGCATGTCTCCGACGCCCGAGCGGCGCCCACGACAGCGGGGCTGGCGCCACGCCCCGCGCGAAGCACGCCGTGCCTGCAACACGTCCGATCGGCAACGATTACAATTCACCCCAATCAGACGCTGCAAACTTCACACGGGAGTGCCCTGAGATGCCCGACACATCGACTGCCGACATCACGCCTGCCCGCAAGGCCGCCATCCTTGCCGAGGCGCTGCCCTACATCAAGAGATTCTTCGACAAGACCATCGTCATCAAGTACGGCGGCAACGCGATGACCGATCCGCACCTGAAGGACTGCTTCGCCCGCGACGTGGTGCTGCTCAAGCTCGTCGGCCTGAATCCGGTAGTGGTGCACGGCGGCGGACCGCAGATCGAGAGCCTGCTGACGCGTGTCGGCAAGAAGGGGGAATTCGTCCAGGGCATGCGCGTAACGGACGCCGAGACGATGGAGGTCGTCGAGATGGTGCTCGGCGGTCAGGTCAACAAGGAAATCGTCAATCTGATCAATCAGCACGGCGGCAAGGCCGTCGGCCTGACTGGCAAGGACGCGAGCTTCATCCGCGCAAAGAAGTTGCTGATGCAGAAGCACAACGCCCCGCTCGGCGACACCGTCGATGTCGGCCAGGTAGGAGAAATCACCCAGATCGACCCGAGCCTGATTTCCTTCCTCGATCAGGGCGACTTCATCCCGGTGATCGCCCCGATCGGTGTCGGCGAGGATGGCCAGACCTACAACATCAACGCGGACGTGGTTGCCGGCAAGCTGGCCGAAATCCTGAGTGCCGAAAAGCTCATGCTACTGACGAATACCCCAGGCGTACTGGACAAGAACGGGACTCTGCTGACCGGCCTGACACCCCGCGAGATCGACGGCCTGGTCGAGGACGGTACGCTTTCCGGCGGCATGCTGCCGAAGATCGGCTCAGCCCTCGACGCCGCCCGCAACGGCGTCAAATCGGTGCATATCATCGACGGACGCGTCGAACACTGCCTGCTGCTTGAAATCCTGACCGATCATGGCGTCGGCACGATGATCAAGAGCAAGTAGGCCGCTCGATGCGGCAGGGAAATTCATTGCAGCTTGGCGCGCACGAACTCCGCAAGCGTTCCGAAAGTTTCGAACGTACTGCCGTCGACCTCGTCGTCGCCGATAGTAAAGTCGAAATGTTCCTCGATCGCGTTGAGCACGCCGATGACGGCCATCGAGTCGAGTTCCGGCAACGCGCCGAGCAGAGGCGTCGCCGGCTCGAAACTGCTGGCCCGTCCTTCCAGCCCGAGGATCGCGTCGAGAATGGAACGCACTTGTTCTTCGACTTGCAAGTCAAGCTCCCGAAAATGATCGTGCGGCGTCACGGCGCCCGAGGGCCGCATTATATAGCGCCAGCAGTCCCCGCAAGGCGCGATCGCTGTGCGGCCTGCCCGGGGCGGACGCCGACCCGCCGAAGATGAGCGCCACCTTCCTGCTTCACCACCTCGCCGCAAATGCCGCCGATCGCGCCCCTGATGCGAACGCGCTGACCCATCGCGGCCGCCACCTCGCATATGGCACTCTGCAGACCCGGATAGAGGAGTTCGCCGGAACGCTTGCCACCCTTGGCGTGCGGACCGGTGAGAGGGTCGCGGTCTACCTGGAAAAGCGCTTCGAGACGGTGTCCGGAATCTTTGGCGCATCCCGCGCAGGTGCCGTCTTCGTGCCGGCGAACCCGCTGCTCAAGCCCGCCCAGCTCGCCTACATCCTCGCCGATTGCGGCGTCCGGGTGCTGCTCACCAGCTCCGCGCGGCTGCGCCAGTTGCTGCCGGCGCTCGACGACTGCCCGCGACTGGCCCACGTGCTGGTCTGCGACGACGGTGATGTCGGCGAGCCGTCCCGGCACTTCCAGGTGCACAAGCTCGCTGCGTTTCGCGGGGCCCCGCCGTCGCCGGTGCCACCGATCGTCGAATCCGACCTTGCCGCGATCCTCTACACCTCCGGCAGCACCGGGCGGCCGAAGGGGGTCGTGCTGTCCCACCGCAACATGCTCGCCGGCGCCGAGAGCGTCGCCGGCTATCTCGGCAATCGGGCGGACGACGTGCTGCTGGCCGCGCTGCCATTGTCCTTCGACGCCGGATTCTCGCAGCTGACCACCGGTTTTCGTGTGGGCGCCCGGGTCGTCCTGCTCGATTACCTGTTCCCGCGCGACGTCGCCAACTGCATCGACGCGGAAGGCGTGACCGGCCTGACGGCGGTACCGCCACTGTGGATACAATTGGCGCAGCTGGCGGGAGATGCCTGCCGGGGAGCGCATCTGCGCTACTTCGCGAATACCGGCGGGCGAATGCCGCTGGCGACCCTGACGGTGCTGCGCAAGCGGTTTCCGAAGGCCCGGCCCTACCTGATGTACGGCCTCACCGAGGCCTTTCGCGCCACCTTCCTTCCGCCGGAGCAGATCGATCTGCGGCCCGATTCGATCGGGCTTGCCATTCCGAATGCGGATGTCGCCGTCGTGCGCGAGGACGGCAGCGAATGCGCGGCAGGCGAACCAGGCGAACTGGTTCAGCGGGGACCGCTGGTCGCCCAAGGCTACTGGAACGATCCAGCGCGTACCGCCGAGCGCTTCCGTCCGTTGCCCGCGGCAATGCGCCGCAGCCAAGGCGGCACGCACGAAGAGATCGCGGTGTTCTCCGGGGACACCGTGCGGCGCGACGACAAGGGCTATCTGTACTTCGTCGGCCGAGCTGATGACATGATCAAGACCTCGGGCTACCGGGTGAGCCCGACCGAAGTCGAGGAGGCGGTCTATGCGTCGGCGCTGGTCGGCGAGTGTGCGGCTTTCGGAGTTCCACATCCGACGCTGGGCGAGGCGATTTCACTGGTCGCGACGCCTCCGGCCGGCGCGGCCGAAATCGACGCGGCCGCGATCCTCGCCCATTGCCGCAGCCAGCTGCCGGCGTTCATGGTACCCGCCAGGGTGGACGCGCTCGACGGCACGCTCCCGAAGAACCCCAACGGCAAGGTGGACCGAATCGCGCTGGCGCAGCGCTTCGCCCCCGAATAACGCCGATGGCCAGCAACTGGTACCCGTCATGAACACCGGAAAGACGTCCAGCCACATCCCGATGACGCAGTTTGCTGTCGTCGCCGGCGAACTGCAGGTCGGCGGGCAGCCCCTCACGAGAATCGCCGCACGCATCGGGCAAACGCCCTTCTACGCCTATGACCGGTCGCTGATCACCGCGCGCGTTGCCGAATTGCGCCGCGCCCTGCCCGACGCGATCCGCCTTCATTACGCGATGAAGGCCAACCCGATGCCAGCCCTCGTCTGCCACATGGCCGGCCTGGTCGACGGCATCGACGTGGCCTCGGCGGGCGAGTTGCAGGTTGCTCTCGACAGCGGCTGTTCCCCGGACGAGATCAGCTTTGCCGGCCCTGGCAAGCGCGTCGAGGAATTGCAGCGCGCGGTCGCCGCCGGCATTCTCGTCAACGTCGAAAGCGCGCGCGAGCTGCCGGCCCTGGCCGATGCGGGCGAGCGCCTCGGTGTCGCTGCCAGGGTCGCGTTGCGGGTGAACCCGCCGTTCGAGCTGAAGAGTTCCGGGATGCGCATGGGGGGCGGCCCGAAGCCGTTCGGCATCGACGCCGAACAGGTGCCCGCATTGCTTGGCGAGATCGGACGCCTGGGCCTCGCATTCGAGGGCTTCCACATCTTCGCCGGCTCCCAGAACCTGCAGGCCGACGCGATCATCGACGCCCAGCAGAACGCCTACCGACTGGCGGTGGAACTGGCCGCGGGCGCGCCGGCACCGGTGCGGGTGCTGAACCTCGGGGGCGGCTTCGGCATTCCGTACTTCCCGGGCGAGACGCGACTGCCGCTCGACGCCATCGCGCTCAACCTCGAGGAGATCGCGCGCCGCGCCGCCGTCGACCTGCCCGGCACGAGGCTGGTACTCGAACTGGGCCGCTACCTCGTCGGCGAAGCCGGCATCTATGTCTGTCGGGTGATCGACCGCAAGCGCTCCCGCGGCCATACGTATCTCGTCACCGATGGTGGTCTGCATCACAACCTCGCGGCCTCGGGCAACTTCGGTCAGGTGCTGCGCAAGAACTATCCGGTGATGATCGGCAACCGTGCCGGCCACGAGGCCGCGGAACCCTGCACCGTGGTCGGTCCGCTGTGCACGCCGCTCGACATCATCGCCGCCAAGGTCGCGCTACCAGACGCCGCGGTCGGCGATCTGGTCGTCGTCTTCCAGTCCGGCGCCTATGGCGCGAGCGCCAGCCCGGCTGCATTCCTGAGTCATCCCGCCTGCGCAGAGGCGCTCGTCTAGCCGCGAAATCCCACGTCGGGGGTCGGCGGGCCAGCCAGGCAGCGCGCTGATCAAGCTGTCCAGGCCAGCTTCAGAGATGCCCCGCCGGAACCTAGGCGCAGCGCGAACCGGTTCGATCCCGGGCGTCCAGGTCGCCGTCTGGTGGACGCGAGGTTCGACGGAAGCGCAGCCGGTTCCGACCACGGTGGACACCGTGAGCACGGAGAATTCGAGCCGTCGACGGGTCACGCATCGGCTGTGCGCACCATGTCGGCCGCATGTCACCCGGCATCCCTCGGTCGAGACGACTGGCGCAATGTCGGCCCTGGGGCTGCGCAGGCGCCAAGAATGCGCGCATTCGGAACCTCTGGTGACCCCACGGCGGCTTTCGGCACTGGCCCACGCGAACCGCGACCACCACGTCCGACGCGTTTAGCGCTGAACTGCTCGAGCTCATGCCATCGATACGCCACACCCACCACACAATCCCACAATCTCACGGGCAACACCGGGCGAGCGGCGCACCCGCGCCCTGCCCAAGCCGGTGAGGCCTTGTCGAAATTCTTTACAGACGTCCGATCGAGGCCCTTCGAGCCGACCTCGCCTCGAAGGGGGAAGTCGGAGCAGCGAAGATCTAATGGATTCGTTTCAGCCGGTTACGGCACGAGCAGTGGCCGCACACGGGAACGTGGCACAAGCATTGCTCCGGCGCGCATGACCTGTCCGGTCAACAACTTCCGAAAAATATGGGGGCCTCCATGCCAATCTCAAAGCACCTTCGCAATCGCTCACTTGCCTCGGCCGCAGCGCCAGGGCTCCCGCACTTATGCGTCATAGCGGCTCGATACCGAGGACGCGCATGCGCTCGTCGTCATCCCAACCAGCCATCTTTCGCCGGCCACGCATGCTGACCTTTGGCCAGCGGTTGTCGTGTCGC
>JAGRGB010000144.1 GCA_020445745.1 Rhodocyclaceae bacterium
GCGCGCACGTACATGCCCGGCAGCAGCAGGCCGTCGGGGTTCGGGAATTCCGCCCGCAGCGTGACGCTGCCGGTCGACTCATTGACGCTCACTTCCGTGAACTGCAGGCTGCCGGCATGCGGATAGGTGCTGCCGTCCTCGAGCGTCAGGGTCACCGGCAGGCGGTCGCCGTCGCGGGTCAGCTCGCCGCTGGCGACGCGCTGCCGCAGCGCCAGCAACTGGCTGCTGGACTGGGTCAGGTCGACGTAGATCGGGTCGAGGCGCTGGACCGTCGCCAGCGCGCTCGCCTGGTTGGCGGTGACCAGCGCGCCGGCGGTGACCGCCGAGCGGCCGATGCGTCCGGCGATCGGGCTGGTGATCCTGGTGTAGCCGAGTTCGATGCGGGCCGTGCGCACCGCGGCCTCGGCCGTCGCCACGTCCGCCCGGGCCTGCAGCAGGGCGGCCTGGGCATCGTCGTTGTCCTGTCGGCTGACCGCCTTGATGCCGACCAGCCCGGCGTAGCGCTCCGCCTTCAGTCGCGCGGACTCGAGCGAGGCCTTGGCGCGGGCGAGGTTGGCGCGTGCGCTGTCCAGCGCTGCCTGGTAGCTGGCCGCCTCGATCCGGTAGAGCACGTCGCCGGCCGCCACTTCGCTGCCTTCGCGGAACAGGCGTTGCTGGACGATGCCGCCGACCTGCGGGCGGATCTCCGCCACCAGGTAGGGCGTGGTTCGTCCGGGCAACTCGGTGGTCAGCATGACCGGTCCGGTGTCGGCGCGAATCACGCCGACCATCGGCTTGGCGGTGGCCTGGGGGGGCGGGGTCGTCGCGGCCTGGCTGCAGGCCGCCAGCAGGATCGCCACGGCGCTGGCGATGGCCAGCGGGCGCAGTGAGCGGGACGGGGTAGCGCGCATGTTTTGCCTCGCGTGAGTGTCGGGCGCCGCAGCCGGGTGGGTGGCGGCGCGTTCGTTGCCAATAGATTGAACGATCATTCTATATCGAGCGCTCATTCTATGTTAGGCTGGCGCCATGATCAAGCGCCGACCTCGGTCGGCGTGCGTAAAGTTGTGATAAGGGGGTGTCCCGGATGATCGCCGACGACGAACGCAACCCGGCCTCGAAGGCCGACGTGCGGCGCGAGCAGATCCTCGCCGCCGCCCAGACCTGCGTGCTGGAACAGGGTTTCCACCGCGCCAGCATCTCCAAGATCTGCAAGCTGGCCGGCATGAGCCCGGGCCACGTGTACCACTACTTCGAGAACAAGGAAGCGATCATCGCCGCGCTGGTGCGGCGCGATCTCGACCATGTGCTCGATTTCACCGCCGGCATGCGCGCTTCGGCCGACGTCCTCGAAGCGATGATCGATCGCATCCCGCTGGGTGTGGCCGAAAAACTCGATCCGCGCGACGCCAGCCTGAAGCTCGAGATCGCCGCCGAGGCATCTCGAAACCCGAACATTGCCCGCATCGTTCGCGAAGCCGACGCCTGCAGCCTCAAGAGCCTGCGCCAGACCATCGCCGAGGCGCGGCGGGCACGAGGCCTGCCGGACGACGACAAGACCGTCGCCGAGCTGGCCGTCGTCGCCGCCGCGATGTTCGACGGTCTGGTGATCCGTGGCGTGCGCGATCCCGATACCGACCGCGAGGCTGTGGCGAGGCGGTTCGCGGAGATCTTGCGGGGGGTGTTCCTGGCCTAGGCCGGGTCGTCCCGATTCGCAGCGACGAGCCTCGGAACGGTTTGGTCTCGGGCCTTGCCGGGCGTGTCCTGCCTGCAATCAGGCATGTGGCGATCGGAGTGTGGGTTTTCGCGGATCACGACCGCCTTGTCTCGAGTCGGGCATCCAGTTGTTGTGCGCATCGAGTCGGCCACGCGTTCATGCATTCGGCAACGTCGGCGCCCGCCATCGACAGGGGCGGCCTCGCGCGCTGCCTCATCGGGCGGACCCCTTGTCGCGCCGTCTCGAATGCTTGCGGATCGATACGACACAAGTCGTGGTTGCAACTGCCAGCAGGATCAACTCCAGCGGATAGACGACCAACAAATCGACCCGGATGTTGCATTCGCCGGTGCAACGGCTCTGGATGAATGCCTCGTAGCCGAACGGGCATAGCCACATCAGCGCACAGACAAGTTGGCGATACTGCCTGGTCTTGGCGAAAAAAACCGCGAACAGAATCGCCAGCGGAAATCCCAGCAGGATCACCGCGAAATACGAGTATCCGATCATCGGGCCCATCGGCGGTAGCTGCCTCCTCGAATCCATTTTGGATTGCCATCGTGGGCCCGTTGTTCGAGTTCGCGATGGCGGACGGCCCAGTATGCAACAGCAGGCAGGCCGCTGGAGGGCCTGTCTGCGGGCCGGGCGAGCGAATCCGGCACCGTCGCCAGCCGCCTGGCGGAGGCCGCGGCGTTGCCGGACATTGGGGGCGAGGCCGAAACCCCGCCGGCGTTCAGCCTGCGAGGCGGAACGCCAGCGCCAGCGAGATCGAAACCAACGCGAAGAGGTTGCCGAGGATCACGATGGCGGCGACCTTTTCCGGCTCCTGGGCGTAGCGCTCGGCGAACATGTAGTTCAGCACCGCCGGCGGCAGCGCGCCGAACAGGATCAGGACATCGGTCTCGCGGGACGACAGGTCGAAGCCCCAGCAGAACAGTGCCGCCAGCAACAGCCCGGAGGCCGGCGTCGCGAGCGCGCCGACCATGCCGATGCGCCACTCGCCGAGGGGTGCGGTGGTGAGTCGGACGCCCAGTGCAAACAGCATGAGGCCGGTCGCGACGTCACCGATCACCTTGAAGGCAGCCAGCACCGGTTGCCATAGCGTGACGCCGGTGAGGCTCACGGCGATGCCCGCCGCGCCGGCGATGAAGACCGGTTCCCTCAGCAATCGCCAGACCTTGACGTTGTTCCCCAGCCACAGGCTCGAGATCGTGAAGTGCAGGACGTTCTCGATCAGGAACAGGATCACCGCCGCCGGCAGCGCCTCGTGGCCGAAGGCCAGCAGCAGCAGCGGCAGGCCCATGTTGCCGGCATTCTTGAACATCATCGGCGGCAACAGCGTCTTTGCCTGATAGCCGAGCTTGTGCGCGATCGGCAGCCCGAGCAGGCCGGGGCCGAGCACGATGACGACGCCGCCGATCGCGATCATCTGCACGTCTGCCAGCGAGAAGGACTGTCCCGCCAGGGCGGAGAAGATCAGCGCCGGAACGAAGACGTCCATGTTGACCTGGTTCGTCGCGATCATGTCCGGGCGGTGGCGGCGGCCGTATACGAAGCCGACGAGGATGACCGCGAAGACCGGAAAGACGATGCTGACTATTTGAATGATCATGGCAATCAGTCGCTGGTCGCTGAAGGGGGACGACTGCCCAGCCGGCTGGTCGACCCGGGCGGTCACGGCAAGTGTTTGATTTTTTGTGCTGGGCCGTTGCCCGGAGGAGGCTGGCGGCGATCACGAGCAAGGGTATTACGCAGTGAGGGGCGGCGATAGCCCTTTCGGCTGCGAAACGCCGCATGCCTGCGGGGGATGACCGCAGAGACGTTGCGGGAGCTGCCTGCGGGTGGGATGTCCGAGGTGCCGGGGCGGGAACGGACGCGCGCTCCCGGCGGCGATCGGGCCACCGATGACCGTCGAGCCCTCGTGACGGGCGGCGGGCGAGTCGACCCGCGCGTACAGCGCGGTCCAGGGGGCGCGTTGTCGTTGTTCGAGCGCCATCGGAGGGCGGCCATCCCGGCGCCGACCTTCGACGCGGCAGCGCTTTCTTGCGGCCCGGTAGACGTGGTCCGCGGACGCTCGACATCCCATGGCGCGACAACGCCCCACCGGCGATTGCCGGCGGGGCGTTGCGGGGGGGGGGGCGGCGAGGCTCAGGCGGCCTTCTTGGCGGCCTTGCGGGCGGGCTTGACCGCGGTGCCGGCGGGCACGTTGGCTTCAGCCAGCGCGACGACCTGCTTGGTAGCCTTGGCGACGGTGTCGTAGGTCTCGTTGGCGGCAGCGATGGCCGACCGGACGGCAGCCACGGCGACGTCGGAACCGGCCGGCGCGGACTTCGACACTTCGTCCAGCGCGACGGCGACGGCCTTGTTCATCTCGGCCAGTTGCGCGTCGATGACCTTGCTCAGCTCTTCGCTGCAATCCGTGGCGATGCCGTAGACGCTGCGGACGTAGGCGAGGGCACTTGCCAGCGTCGGCTCGGCCAGGCCTTGCACGAAGCTCACCAGCGCCTGCGGGTCCTTGATCGCGCTCAGCGCTTCGATGTTCGCGGCGGCATCCGACAGGCCGGCGCGCGCGGTGTTGAGGTTGAGGGCAGCCAGGCGCTCGACGCTGGACAGGCCCAGCGAGGACACGGCCGAGAGGCTTTCGAGGGCGGCCGAGTTGGCGGCGGCGACTTTTTCCGGGGTGATGACTTGCGACATTTTCAGGCTCCAGGTTTCGATTGCTGTAAAGGGTTCGATTCATTCGCAGTTGTCAGCTCACGACTGCTTTGCTGCACTGCACAATTCCATTATGGACAAGGACTGGAGGTGGCGTCAATAGCTTTTTGTGCATTGCAGCATTTGCACCACAGTGCGACCACCGGGCGACTGCCGCCGGCCGGCGAATCGCTCGTAAGGTGTTGATCCATAGCGATGTCTGCTGCCTGTCCGGTTGCGTAGCCGGTGGCGTCGGCCGGTGTTCCGTGGCGCCCGACCGTTGGTGATCCGGATCGGCTGCGACGCCCCCGCCGCAAGCAGTGGCGCGCGGGCATCGCTGGCGGCCGCCGCTGGGTCGGACGCGCCGAAGGCAGGCCGCGCGATCCGGCCTTCCGTTCAGCCCGTCCGGAGTTCCAGGATCGCGCGCGCGAATTCCGCCGGGCATTCCTGCGGCACGTCGTGGCCGACGCCTTCCAGCAACCGGCTGTCGTAGCTGCCGGTGAAGTGCCGTGCGTGACCGTCCGGTTCCCGCAGCGGCGTCACGTCATCGACGGCGCCATGGATGGCGATCGTCGGAACGCCGATATCCGGCAGGGTCGCAAGGCGTGCCTCGGTGGCCGCGTAGCGCGGATCGCCTTCGGCATTGCCGTGGCGATGGCGATACGAGTGGATCGCGACGTCGACGAAATCCGGGTTCTCGAAAGAGGTCGCCGTGCAGTCGAAGACCACGTCGTCGAAGGACCAGGTCGGCGACCACAGCTTCCACAGCAGCTTGCACAACGCGTGGCGGTTGCGCAGCAGCCCGTTGCGCCCGCGTTCGGTATGGAAATAGTACTGGTACCACCACCGGCGCTCGCTCTCCGGGTCGCTCGGCACCGGTGCGGCGGCGATGTCCTGTATCTGGTAGCCGCCACAGCTCACCAGGCCGCGGACACGGGCGGGCCACAGCGCGGCGACGATGCACGCGGCGCGGGCACCCCAGTCGAATCCGGCGAGAATGACCTCGTCGAGCTGCAGCGCGTCGAGCAGGTCGTGCAGATCGTGCCCCACCGCGGCCTGCTGGCCCGATCGCATCGCGGCCGGCGAGAGGAAGCGGGTTCCGCCGTAGCCGCGCACATAGGGCACGACGGTGCGCAATCCCTCCCGTTCCAGAATCGCCACGACGTCGTCGAAAGCCCGCGGATCGTAGGGAAAGCCGTGCACCAGGACCACGGGCAGGGCGTCGGCCGGCCCGGTCGTCTCGTAGGCGAGGTCCAGCATCGGGGTCCGAGTTCGTTGCAGCCTGGCCATCTCGATCCTCCTCCCGCGAGGCCATTGCGAAAAGATCGCCCGGAGGTACCGTGCATCGCATTGCCGGTGTGAGCCGGACGGGCGGCCCCTCCTGACACCATAGAAGCCGGGGCGCGGTCGCGCGCGTGAATTCGCCAAAAAACGTGGATCTCGGGACGAACCGGGCGCACTCAGACAAGACCTTGCGTCCGGGTCGGCCTGCGGTGCCGGTGTGCCCGCGATTTACGCCGAAATCGCCAGTTGTGGTATTGCTAGCTGGCGACGCCGGTGGCATGGCTCTCCGAACGGCGTGCCGTGTCCCGCGTCGTCGGGCGGGCCGGCGCAGGGCGGACGCCGCAAGCCGTCGCGGCGGCGTGCGCCCGGTCCGGTGGGCGATCGAGTCCCCGGCCGGTATCCTCGATGCAGACAACGCGGCCTGTGCCGCGGCGGTGGCGCGTCCCGCGAGCGATTCGCGCGGGGCGATCGTGAGCGGGAAGCGGATCCATGGATTCATCGAATGGGCGATTGCAACAGCCGACCAAACGGCTGACCGAGACCGACGCCTGGCAAGCGCTGGGCGAACGTCATGCGGTGCTCGCCGCCACCAGCCTGAACCAGCTGTTCGCCGACGACCCGCGCCGCTTCGAGCGCATGTCGCTGTCGGCGGGCGGGCTGGTGCTGGACTACTCGAAGAACCGCCTCGACGGCACGACGCTGTCGTTGCTGACCGCGCTGGCGGCCGAGCGCGGGGTGGACACGGCGCGCGACGCGATGTTCGCCGGGCGGCCGATCAACAACACCGAGCGCCGTGCGGTGCTGCACACCGCGTTGCGCCAGAGCGCCGGTGTGCGCCACGACGCCAACGGAGTCGACGTCATGCCGGACGTGCTCGCGGTACGGGCGCGCATGCTCGACTTCGCCGAGGCAGTGCGGGACGGCCGCTGGACCGGCCATGCCGGCGATGCCATCACCGATGTCGTCAATATCGGCATCGGGGGCTCGGACCTCGGCCCGTGCATGGCCTGCGAAGCCCTCGCCGGCCGTCGCCGAGGGCGGCTGACGATCCACTTCGTGTCGAACGTGGACGGCGAGCAGCTGGCCGCCGTGCTGGATCGGGTCGAGGCCCGCAGGACGCTGTTCGTGGTCGCCTCGAAGACCTTCACGACGCTCGAGACGATGACCAACGCGGCGAGCGCCCGCGCCTGGTTCCTCGCCCATGGCGGGCAGGCGGCAGACATCGCGAAGCATTTCGTCGCGGTGTCGTCGAACGCCGCCCGGGTGCGGGAGTTCGGCATCGACGAGGCGAACATGTTCGGCTTCTGGGACTGGGTCGGCGGGCGCTATTCGATGTGGTCCTCGGTCGGTCTGCCGATCGCGCTGGCGATCGGTGCCGAAGGGTTCCGGGCGCTGCTCGACGGCGCGGCGCGCATGGATCGCCATTTCGTCGAGGCGCCGCTTGCCGCCAACATGCCGGTGATCCTGGCCTCGATCGGCCTGTGGTACCGCGCCTTCTTCGGTACCGCCAGCGTCTGCGTCGTGCCCTACGCCCAGGCCCTGGCCCGCTTGCCGGCCTACCTGCAGCAGCTCGAGATGGAGAGCAACGGCAAGTCGGTGTCGTGCGACGGGCGGCAGGTCGGCGTCGCCACCTGTCCGGTGGTCTGGGGCGAGCCGGGCACCAACGCCCAGCACTCCTTCTTCCAGCTGCTGCATCAGGGGAGCGACCCGATCCCGGTCGATTTCATCATGCCGCTCGAAGTCGGCCACGGCCTGCCCGGGCACCAGCGACTGCTGCTGGCCAACTGCATCGCCCAGAGCAAGGCGCTGATGGTGGGCAAGAGCGAGGCCGAAGTGCGCGCCGAACTGAGCACGGCAGGACTCGCCGGAGAGGCGCTGGAACTGCTGGTGCCGCACCGGGTGTTCGCCGGCAATCGCCCCAGCAACACCCTGGTGTTGCCGGACCTGTCGCCGGCCTCGCTGGGCGCCTTGATCGCCCTCTACGAGCACAAGGTCTTCGTCCAGGGCGTGCTGTGGGGGGTGAACAGCTTCGACCAGTGGGGTGTCGAACTCGGCAAGCAGCTGGCCGGCCGGATCGCCGCCGAACTCGACGGCGGCGCGGTCGGCCCGCACGACGCGTCGACCCGCGGACTGCTTGACCTGGCCCGTTCCGGCCTCGCCCGGGCATCGTCGCGGGGCGCGTCGTGACGGTCAGGAGCCCCGGTTGACGCCGTCCGCGCCCGATCGACGATCGATGCGCGGTGCAGCGCGCCGTCAGCGCAGCCGGCGCAGGCCCTTGCGGTATCGGATGCCCTTGTCCACGTAGGAACGGAAGCCGGTGCCGAGACGCGCGACATCGGCCTCGGTCAGTTCTCGGACGACGCGGGCCGGTGCACCGAGGATCAGCGAGCGCGGCGGAAAGACCTTGCCTTCGGTGACGATCGCGCCGGCACCGACCAGGCTGTCGTGACCGATCACAGCGCCGTTCAGCACCACTGCCTGGATGCCGATCAGTGTGCCGTCGCCGATCGTGCAGCCGTGCAGCATCGCCTGGTGGCCGATCGTGACCCGGGCGCCGATGTTCAGCGGGTAGCCCGGATCGACGTGCAGCACGACCCCGTCCTGGACGTTGCTGGCCTCGCCGATGGTGATCGGTTCGTTGTCGCCGCGCACCACCGCACCCGGCCAGACGCTGGCCTGCTCGGCGATTCGCACCGTGCCGATCACGGTGGCTTCGTCCGCGATGTAGGCGCTGTCGGCAATCGTCGGCTCCTGGTCGTCGAGGGCGTATACGGACATCGATGGTCTCCTGGGCGTCGGCGGCCTGCCGGGGGCCGGCCGGATTCTTCGTCGGGCACCGCAGTGGCAGCATAGCCGATCGACCCGTGGCCGGCTGCTCCGATTGCCGCGCCCGCGTGCTGGCGCCGGTGGTGAATCCGCCCGGGTCGATGCCCGTCGCGGTCTTCGTCAGTCGGGCTGGACAACGCGCCAGCCGGGTGGGGGGTCGCCACCGTTCACGCCGACCGGCATGTCGGCGCCCTCAGGACACGGCAGGCGGGTGGCCAGGCCGGTGATCTCCGGTTTGCCGCCGGCGAGCGAATAGCGCGTCCATACACCGCAGTCGGCGCTCTGGCGGGACAGCGACAGCACCACCAGCGACTGTTGATCCGCCAGCCAACGGGTCTCGCCGGTGATCTTGGGGGCTGTCGCGCGGATGATTTCCTCACCGTAGGGCGATCGATAGTACGGCAGGGCCAGCAGACGTGCGGTGGCTCGCGGACGCTCGCGGCGGAAATGCATCACGACGCTGGTCGGCTGGTAGGCACCGGGCGCGCAGCGTACCAGGGCAATCGAACTGCCATCGGCCAGGTCATGGATTTCGAGTCCGCCGTCGTCACCGCTGCGGGTCACGGCGAACGCGCGCTCGCATCTCCCGGGCCAGGCGAGGGCGGTGAACCACTGGGCGCGCTCGGCGACGGTGGTCGCCGGCTTCGCCGCATCGTCGCGTCCGCCAGCCGCCGGCACGGCGGCCTGCGGCGTCTCCGGCAGCGGGGCCTCGGGCGCGGGGCTGGCGCAGGCGGCCAGCGCGAGCACGGTGATCGCAATCGGTGATCGAACGCTCATCGTGCCGATTGTGGCGGGCCCAGCAGAAAAATGCAGCCCCGAATCGGGTCGCTGCCGACCGTCCGCGGGCACCGACGCGGCGCATGACGATCGCGGCTGCGATCGGCGGGGGCATCCGACGGCGCGCGGGAGCTGCGCGCGGGCCCTGGCTCAGACCGCCGCCATGCTGCGTCCGAGGCCGGCGATCTCGGCCACGCTGTCGATCATGCGATCCAGCAGTTGGTCGAGCTGGCGCTGTTCCAACCGCAGCTGCCGGAGCAGCAGCGACTCGACCACGTCCCTGGGGCGCGCCAGGCAGGCGAAGGGATTCGCCGTGCCGCCGAAGACACCCTGGCCGAATTCGTCGAGACTGATGATCGACTCGGCGGCGCAGAGGATCCCGGCCAGCGAATTGGAGCGGCCGGCGAACTGGTGGTGATTGCGATGAACCCGCGCGAAGGGCGTCGGCGCCTGCCAGTGCTCCAGCAGCATCGCGGTCAGTTCGCCGTGCTCGCGGCCGAACTGCTCGCGTTCGGCCTCCTCGATCGTCAGGGTGTGTTCGAGCGCGAACACGCAGACCCGCTCAAGGGCGCCCGGCCAAGTGAGTTCCGCCAGCATGTAGCCGAGGTCGTGCAGCAGGCCATGGAGGTAGGCATCGCTGCCGTCCTGGTACTTCAGCAGGCGGGCGACCTCGCGGCACGAGGTGGCCATGGACACCGAATGCAACCACAATTGCTCGCGCGCCTGGTCGGACAGGTGGGCGGACACCGGCTGGCCGAACAGTATCGCGGTCGCGAGTTGCATCGCCTGGCGCATGCCGATCCGGCGGACGGCCTGCCGCACCGACGCGATGCGTGCCGGCGAACCGGCGCAAGCGGCCGAATTGGCGACGGCGACCAGCCGGGCTGCGAGCAGCGGCTCGTTCGAGACGATGTTCAGCAGCTGCTGTTCGGCGTCGTCGTCCTCGATCTTGATCACCAGCAGTTCGGCGGCGCGCGGTGACAGGGGCGGCAGGGCATCGAAATTGACCGGGTTCACGTGTTTGGGCTCCGTGGCGCTTGTCCATGCCTGGTGCATGCGGCCAAAAATTATCGGCGCTATAACTTTCGACTTAATGGGCGGGGATTAAAAAAGCGTGTCGCGGGGTCGCCGACGCGGCGTGTCGGGCGGCCTGCATGTGGCGCGAGGCATCGATCCGAAAGCGCGGTCCCGGCCGCCCGCGGCCCGCGTCGACCGACCGGCACGGTAGACTGGACGGCCCCGGCGCCGCCGGCGGGCCGTCACTCCAATCGGGACCGATGCTGAATCGCCAATTCCTGTCCACCGACCACCAGCAACTCGCCGACGCCCTCGGCGCAGGACCGCCGCCGCTGATCATCCAGGATCTCGACGGCGTCTGCATGGGGCTGGTCGCCGATCCGCGGCGACGGCAGATCGACCCGGAATACCTGTCGGCGTGCCGACGCCTGCGGGGGAGCTTCTTCGTGCTCACCAATGGCGAGCACGTCGGCAGCCGCGGCATGAACGGCATCGTCGAGCGCAGCCTCGGTGGCCGTCGGCAGGCGGCGGGACGCTACCTGCCCGGGCTCGCCGCCGGGGGGGTGCAGTGGCAGGACGTGGACGGCGTCGTGTCGCACCCCGGTGTCAGCGGTGCCGAGCTGCGCTTTCTCGCCGACGTTCCGGGGCGGGCTCGGCGCTTCCTGTGCGAATTCCTGGCGCGCCCGGGCCACCGCCTGACGCCGTCGCGCGCCGCGCAACTGGCAGATGCCGCGGTGCTCGACAACCGCGTCTCGCCGACCGTCAACATCAACGTCGTGTTCGAGGCCTGTGGCGGACGGGGCGCCATCTACCAGCAGCTCCAGCGGGAACTGCAGGGTTTCATGACGGACCTGCTCGAAGCCGCCGCCGGCCACGGACTGGCGGATGCCTTCTTCCTGCATCTGGCGCCGAACCTCGGTCGCGACAGCGATGGCGAACGCCTCGCGCCTGGGCGCGCGGAGATGGCCGGTACCACCGACTTCCAGTTCATGCTGTCCGGTGCGATCAAGGAAGCCGGTGTGCTGGCCCTGCTCAACCGCTATTACGGGGCCCGCTTCGGCAGCCACCCACTGGGCGCCGAATTCAGCGTTCGCGATGCCCCCCGCAGCCACACCGCCTTGCTCGATCTGGCCGAGGCGAACTTCGAGCGCCGGCGGATGCCGCGCATCGTCGCCGTCGGCGACACCGTGACGTCGTCGCTCGATGCCGCCGGCCGGCCGGCGCGCGGCGGCAGCGATCGCGGCTTCCTGCATCTGGTGCAGGATCTGGGCCGTCGCTTCGCCACCGACAATGCGGTGCTGTTCGTCGACAGCAGCGGTGGCGAGGTGCGGCGGCCGGGCTTGAGCATCGATCGCGGGGCCGCCGCGGAGGCGGCCGAAGGCATCACCGATGCCGCCGATCCGCTACGCCTCAACTTCGCATTTCCGCACGGACATCGCCAGTACGTGGACTTCCTGATCGGCCTCGCCGGCCACATCGGCGCCCGCGACGCCTGACGCTGGCCGTCAGCCGTCGCGGGCGCTGCGCAGCAGCGCCGGGGTGTCGTCGGTGGCCGGTGCGGCGACCTCGGACGCCTCCGCGGGGGTGGCGGCCGCGTCGTCGTCGGGCGGCGCCGGCGGGCTCGGGTCGGCGCTGGCCGGGGGCGCCGGTACCTCCTCCTCGAGCAGGCTCGCGAGCTCGTCCATCGCTTCCCGCGACGTCTGGATCAACTGCGTTTCGTCGTGATAGAGCGCCTGTTCGCGGCGCAGGATCCGGGCATCGTAGTCGGCGAAGCGGGCGACGATGTCGCGGGCGCGCTCGGGCGGCTTGCCGAGGGTCTCGAACACCTGGCGCGCCATGTCCAGGCTCGACAGGAAGGTCTCGCGAATGATCAGCTCGACGCCCAGATCCATCAGGCGATAGGCGTGGAAGCGGTTGCGGGCGCGGGCGATGATGGTGACCGCGGGGAAATGCCGGCGCACCGTCTCGGCACTGCGCAGCGAGCACTCGATGTCGTCGATTGCCAGCACGAAGACCTCGGCTTCGCCGACCTTCGCGGCGTGCAGCACTTCCAGCTGGGCGGCGTCGCCGTAGAAGGCCTCGATGCCGAAGCGGCGGATCGTCTTGACCTCCGAGTGGTTCTTGTCGAGTGCGGTGAAGCGGACCCGTCGGGCGAGCAGCACGCGCCCGACGATCTGCCCGACCCGGCCGAAGCCGGCGATGACGACCGGCGCGTGCTCGTCGGGCATGTCGTCCGGCGGCGGGGTCTCGGCCGCAGGGGCCGAGCGCGCGTCGAGGCGGTCGCCCCAGATGATCAGGAAGGGCGCCAGCGCCATCGACAGCGCCACCGACAGGTTGAGCTGGGCCACCACGCCCGCCGGCAGCAGTCCGCCCTGCTGGGCGGCGCCGAACAGCACGAAGGCGAATTCGCCGCACTGGGCCAGGATCAGTGCCTGCATCCGCGAGCGTCGGGTGTCGCAGCCGGTGATGCGGCGCAGCAGAAAGAAGCTGCCGCCCTTGATCACGACCAGCGCGAGGGTCAGGCCGAGGACATTGAGCGGATGGTGGACGATCATGCCGAGGTCGATGCCCATGCCGACGGCGATGAAGAACAGGCCCATCAGCAGGCCCTGGAAGGGCAGGATCGAGGCTTCCAGCTCGTGGCGGAAGTCGGAATCCGACAGCAGCACGCCGGCGACGAAGGCGCCCAGCGACATCGACAGGCCGCCGGCCTGCAGCAGCAGGCCGAGGCCCAGCGCGGTGGCCAGCGCCGCAGCGGTGAACATCTCGCGGCTGTTGATCCGCGTCACGTGGCGAAACACCAGGTCGAGCAGCGGGCGCCCGATCAGGATCGCGGCCACCAGGATGCCGACGCCGATCAACGGGTTGGTCCCCTCGGCGCCGCTGTCCTGGCTGCCCAGCAGCGGCAGCACCGCCAGCAGCGGAATCACCAGCAGGTCCTGGAACAGCAGGATGCCGAAGGTCTCGCGGCCGAACAGCGAGCCCATCTCGTTGCGCTCGGCCAGGGTCGGCAGCACGAAGGCGGTCGACGACAGCGCCAGCGTCAGGCCGACGACGATCGCCAGCGGCCAGTCGAGGCCGAGCAGGTGGGCGGCCGGCGCCATCAGCGCGGCGCAGCCGCCGACCTGCAGGCTGCCCAGGCCGAAAACCGATTTTCTGAGGGCCCACAGTCGCGACGGCTGCAGCTCCAGGCCGATCACGAACAGCAGCAGCACGACCCCGACCTCGGCGGTGTGGAGCAGGTTTTCCGGGTCGCGGACGACGCCGAAGCCCCACGGGCCGATCAGCACGCCGGCGGCGAGGTAGCCGATAACGGTGCCGAGTCCGGCGCGCTTGAACAGCGGTACCAGCAGGACCGCGACGGCGAGCAGTGCGGCGAGGGTGGCAATGGATTGCATGCAGGGCGTCGACCGTATTTGTGGCGCGGTTGGGGCACTTCGTCGCCGCGCGGGCGCGATAGACGACGAGGGTGCACGAAGTCCCGTGGCAATGTCCAGCCTGTCGTCGCCCGGCCTCTGCTATCGTCGTGCAGATGAACCCGATGATTGCCATCTGCGCCCTGACCAAGACCTACGAGGGCGGCTTCCAGGCCTTGAAGCCGGTCGATCTCGAAATTCGCGAAGGCGAGATCTTCGCGCTGCTGGGGCCCAACGGTGCCGGCAAGACGACGCTGATCTCGATCGTCTGCGGCCTCGTCAATGCCTCGTCCGGGCGGGTCACGGTGGGCGGCCACGACATCGTCCGCGACTACCGCCGCGCGCGCGCGCTGATCGGGCTGGTGCCCCAGGAGCTGACCACCGAGGCCTTCGAGTCGGTGTGGAACGCGGTGAGCTTCAGCCGCGGCCTGTTCGGCAAGCCGGCCGACCCGGCACTGGTCGAACGGATCCTGCGCGACCTGTCGCTGTGGGACAAGCGCAACAACCGCATCATGACCCTGTCCGGTGGCATGAAGCGGCGGCTGCTGATCGCCAAGGCCTTGTCCCACGAACCGCGCGTGCTGTTCCTCGACGAGCCCACCGCCGGTGTCGATGTCGAACTGAGGCGCGACATGTGGCAACTGGTGCGCGGCCTGCAGGCGAACGGCGTGACGGTGATCCTGACCACCCACTACATCGAGGAGGCCGAGGAGATGGCGGATCGCATCGGGGTCATCAGCCGGGGCGAGATCATCCTCGTCGAGGACAAGGCCACGCTGATGCACAAGCTCGGCAGGAAGCAGCTCAGCGTCCACCTGCAGGAGTCGCTCGCCGAGATCCCCGCGGCGCTCGGTGACTGGGCGCTGGAGCGCTCCGACGACGGCCAGACGCTGACCTACACCTACGACGCCGAACGCCACCGGCGCGGCATCGGCGATTTGCTGAACGCGCTGTCGGCGGCCGGCCTCGCCTACAAGGACGTGAACACGACGCAGAGTTCCCTCGAAGACATCTTCGTCAGCCTGGTCCGGGAGAAGGCATGAACCTGTATGCGATCCGCGCCATCTACCGCTTCGAGATGGCCCGCGCGTGGCGCACGCTGACCCAGAGCATCATCTCGCCGGTGATCTCGACATCACTGTATTTCGTGGTGTTCGGCGCGGCGATCGGCTCGCGCATCCCGGAGGTCGAGGGGGTCAGCTACGGCAGCTTCATCGTGCCCGGCCTGATGATGTTGTCGCTGCTGACCCAGAGCCTGTCGAACGCCTCCTTCGGCATCTACTTCCCACGCTTCACCGGCACCATCTACGAAGTCCTGTCGGCGCCGGTCTCGTATCTCGAGATCGTCGTCAGCTACGTCGGGGCGGCGGCCACCAAGTCGCTGATCCTGGGCACCATCATCCTGGTCACGGCCGCGCTGTTCGTGCCGATCCGCATCGAGCATCCGCTGTGGATGGTGACCTTCCTGGTGCTCACCGCGGTGACCTTCAGCCTGCTCGGCTTCATCATCGGCATCTGGGCAGACGGTTTCGAGAAGCTGCAGCTCGTGCCGCTGCTGGTGGTCACGCCGCTGGCCTTTCTCGGCGGCACCTTCTATTCGATCAAGATGCTGCCGCCGCTGTGGCAGACGGTGACGCTGTTCAACCCGGTGGTCTATCTGGTCAGCGGCTTTCGCTGGAGCTTCTATGGCATCTCCGACGTCAGTCCGCTGATCAGCCTGGCCATGACCCTGTTGTTCCTGCTGGTGTGCGTCGCGATCGTCGCGTGGATCTTCCGCACCGGTTATCGGTTGAAGCCCTAGCGCGGCAACGGCCGCGGCCGACTGACCGCGAGCGTGTCAGGCGAGCGGCTAGAATGCCGGTGACGCGCGACCGCGGGAGGGGCGGATGGCAATCTACGATTGGTTTGCGGGCCTGCCCGCCGGGATCTGGCTGCTGCTGGTCGCCACCGCCTGCATCACCTCGCTGCTGACCGCCACCCTCGGCGCCGGCGGCGGCGTGATGCTGCTGGCGGTGATGGCCCAGGTGCTGCCGCCACAGGTCATCGTGCCGGTCCACGGCGTGGTCCAGTTCGGTTCGAATTTCGGACGGGCGGTGCTGGCCTGGCGCCACATCGACTGGCGGGTGATCGGCGCCTTCGTGCCGGGCGCGCTCGCCGGTGCGCTGGTCGGCGCGCTGGTGCTGGTCAGACTGCCGCCGGCGGTGCTCTACCTGTGCATCGCCGCCTTCATCCTCTACCTGTGCTGGGGACCGCGGCTGCCGAAGATGGCGCTCGGTCCGGTCGGCACCGCGCTGGCGGGTGCCGTGACCACCTTCGTGACCCTGTTCGCCGGCGCCACCGGTCCGCTGGTGGCCGCCTTCGTCAAGCAGATCCACGCCGAACGCTTTCGCACCGTGGCGACCTTCGCCGCCGCGATGTCGTGCCAGCACGGGCTCAAGGCGGCGGTGTTCCAGGGCGCCGGTTTCGATCTGGCGCCGTGGCTCGGGCTGATGGTGGCGATGATCGCGGCGGGCGCGGCCGGCACCTGGGTCGGATTGCACCTGCTCGAGCGCATCGACGACCGGCATTTCTCGCGGTTGTTCGACATCGTCCTGACCCTGCTCGCGCTGCGTCTGATCTGGCAGGCGCTGGCCGGTCCCGCCGATGCTTGAACGCGGCCGCCTGCGCTTCGATCTGTTCGGGCGTCCGATCGAAGTGGTGCGTGAGGGGCGCGGATGGCTGGTCTATCACCTCGGCAACGAAGGCAAGCGAAGACGGGCACGGGACATCGAGATTCCGCCGGAGCTCGGCGCCGATGCCGTCGAGGCGTGGCTCGACGACATGTTCCACGAGTACGCGAGCGCAGCGCGGCCGCGGGTGCGGCGGCTGTAGCGGCGCTGGCGCCGGTCCCCGGCTGCGAGCAGAATGCGGGCGAATTCTCCCGTCGAGGGATGCGCCCCGATGCGCCATGCGGATCGCTTCGTGCAGCTTCAGGCCCTGCTCGCCGCCCATGGCGAGGTGTGGCGACCAGCACCGTTCCACCAGCACCGACCCGGGTGGACGCGGTCGCATCCGGCGCTGGCCGCGGCAGTCCTGGCGCTCGACGAGGCCACCGTGGACGGGTATGCCGCCGATCCCGCGGCCGCAGCCGACTGGCTCGGCCGACGGCTGCCGGGGCTCGCGGAGCTGCGCGCGCTGTCCGCTGCCGATCCGCTGCCGCTGCGCGATCTGCCGGCAGCCCCGCGCACGGCCGCCGAGTCGGTACCGGAGCGCAAGCGCCGGCAGGTCGAGGCGTTCGCCGCGGTGGCGCCCGCGGTCCACGCACCGCTGGTCGAGTGGTGTGCCGGCAAGGGGCATCTCGGGCGTCGCCTGGCCCTCGCCGACGGCGTGGACGTGTGTTCCCTCGAGCGCGACCCCTTGCTCTGTGCCGAGGCCGACCGCCTGGCCCGGCGCGCCGGCGTGCACCAGCACAGCGAATGTGTCGATGTGCTGGCACCGGGCACCGCAGGGAGGCTGCGCGGCCGCGAAGTGGTGGCCCTGCACGCCTGCGGCGAGCTTCATCGCAGCCTGGTGCGGGACGCCGCGAGCGCGGGGGCGGTCGGCTACCGGATCGCGCCGTGTTGCTACCATCACGGTGTCGACGGCCTGCATCGTCCCCTGTCGGCCCAGGCGAAGCTGCCCTTGGCAGCCCCGGAGTTGCGTCTGGCGGTCACCGAGCTGGTCACGGCACCGGCCGGTGCGCGGCCCCGGCTGGCGCGCGACCAGGCCTGGAAACTCGGCTTCAAGGCGATGGCCGCTGCCCTCGATCTGCCCTTGAGGCCGACCTTCCGGCCGGTGCCGGCGGCGTGGCTGGCCGGCGATTTCGAACGATTCTGCCGGGCTCTGGCCGAGCGTGAGGCCCTGATCCTGCCGGCACGGCTCGACTGGCACCACTGGCTCGCGGCGGGCGAGCGGCGGCGCGCCGAGGTGCGCCGCCTGGAGCTGGTGCGCCAGGCCTTCCGGCGGGCCCTCGAAACCTGGCTGGTGCTCGATCTCGCCGTGGCGTTGGAGGCGGCCGGCTTCGAGGTGGCGCTGGGCAGCTTCTGCGCGCGCCGGCTGACACCGCGCAATCTGATGCTGGTGGCGCGCGGCTGAGCTTCAGCTGGCCGCGAAGCCGGCGATGTCGCGGGCCGGCGGTGCGCCGAACATCCGCCGGTATTCACGGTTGAACTGCGACGGGCTTTCGTAGCCGACACGGTGGGCGGCGCTAGCGGCATCGATGCGCTCGACCAGCATCAGCCGTCGCGCCTCGTGCAGGCGCAACTGCTTCTGGTACTGCAGCGGGCTCAGCGCGGTCAGGGCGCGGAAGTGATGGTGCAGTGAGGAGCGGCTCATCGAGGCCAGGCTGGCCAGCTCGTCGATGTGCAGCGGCTGGTCGATATGTTCACGGATCCACGAGATCACCCGCACGATCTGCTGGCCGTGGCTGCCCTGGATCGCGACCTGACGCAGGCGCGCACCGAGGGCGCCGGTGAGCAGGCGATAGTGCAGTTCGCGGCTGACGATCGGCGCCAGGACCGGGATGTGCTGCGGCGCGTCCACCAGCCGTGCGAGCCGCAATACGGTGTCGCGCAGATCGTCGTCGATCTCCGCCACCGCGAGGCCCAATTCGGAGAGCGTAGAACGCCGCGGCGAATCGCCGATCTCATTGACCAGTTGCGCGATGACCAGCGCATCGAGCGCGACCGCGACGCCGAGGTACGGCTGCTCGGGGCTGGCGCGGGTGACCCGGGCGAACATCGGCAGGTCCACAGAGGAGATCAGGTAGTGCCGGGCATCGTAATCGTAGCTGTGGCCGGACAGTTCGATACGCTTCGCGCCCTGGGCCATGGTCGCGAACGTGGCGGACATCATCGCGCACACCGGCGCCTGGGTGGACGAACCGCGGAAGAGGGTGAGGCCCGGCACCGCGGTGTCGACCCTGCCGTCGGAAGGACAGTGGCGCAGGATCAACTCCGTCAGTTCCGCCTGGGCCGGCGGGGCCTCGGGCTGCGACAGGGGTGTGCTGACCGAAATGTCCATAAGGGGAGGTTAGCTGCGGGAGCAGCCGATCGCGAGGCCGCCGATGCCGATCGTGGACGATTGGGCAATAAGTTTGCATTTTTCGCGTGGCGGCGGGCTGGCAGCTACCGCGACAGTGAACCATGCTTTGCGTACGAAGCAAGCGAGCACAGGAGGATTGGCGTGATCGAACTCGAAGTGAATGGCATGACGCGACGTGTCGACGTCGCGCCGGATACGCCGCTGTTGTGGGCGCTGCGCGATACCCTGCAGCTCACCGGCACCAAGTACGGCTGTGGCAAGGCCTTGTGCGGTGCCTGCACGGTGCATCTGGACGGTGTCCCGGCCCGTTCCTGCATGACGCCGGTTTCCGCCGCTGCCGGCAAGCGCATCACCACCATCGAGGGTGTCGATGCCGGCCGCGTCGGGCAGGCGGTCCAGGCGTCCTGGCACAAGCTCGACGTAGCCCAGTGCGGCTACTGCCAGTCGGGTCAGGTGATGAGCGCGGTGGCGCTGCTTTCCTCGAACCGCGATCCGAGCGACGCGGACATCGATGCGGCGATGGCTGGCAACGTCTGCCGCTGTGCGACCTACGTGCGCATCCGCGCGGCAATTCACGATGCCGCCGAATCCCTCGCCAGGGAGGCCTGACATGAACCGCGTGATCGACAACCTCAGCCGCCGGCGTTTCCTGCAGGCCGGTGGCGGACTGACCCTGGGCTTCGTGCTGCCGGCCGCGCTGGCGGCCGAGGCGGGGCCCGGCAAGGCCGGCAGCGGTCTTGCCGCGCCGGTCGAATTCGAACCCAATGCCTTCCTGCGCATCGCCGCCGACGACAGCGTGACGGTGATCTGCAAGCATCTGGAAATGGGGCAGGGCACCTACACCGGCCTCGCGACGCTGGTCGCCGAGGAACTCGATGCGGCCTGGGAGCAGGTCCGGGTCGAGGGCGCTCCGGCCGATGCCAGCCGCTACAACAATCTGTTCTGGGGCAAGGCCCAGGGGACCGGCGGCAGTACCGCAATGGCCAACTCGTGGGAGCAGATGCGCAAGGCAGGCGCTGCCGGCCGGGCGATGCTGGTGGCGGCGGCGGCCGACGCCTGGCAGGTGCCGGCGGCCGAGATCCGCGTGTCCGACGGCATCGTCGGCCATCCGCCGTCGCAACGCTCGGCGCGTTTCGGCGCGCTGGCCGAGGCGGCGGCACGCCAGCCGGTGCCGGACGAGGTGCGGCTCAAGTCGCCCGGCGAGTTCAAGCTGATCGGCAAGCGTGCCGCGCGCAAGGACACCGCGGACAAGTCCACCGGCCGCGCGGTATTCACCCAGGACGTGCAGCTACCCGGCATGCTGGTGGCCGTGGTGGCCCACCCGCCACGCTTCGGCGCGACCGTGAGGTCGTTCGACGCCCGCGCCGCGAAGGCCGTCGACGGTGTCGATGACGTCGTCCGGATTCCGCAAGGGGTGGCGGTGCTGGCCCGGGACACCTGGACCGCGAAGAAGGGCCGCGACGCGCTGGAGATCGCGTGGGACGATGCCAAGGCGTATCGCAAGGGGTCGGACGAGATCCTCGCCGGCTACCGCGAGATGGCCGCCTCCCCCGGCGCCGTGGCCCGTGCCGAAGGCGACGCGGAGGGTGCCCTGGGGCGCGCCGCGAAGGTGCTGGAGGCGAGCTACGATTTTCCGTACCTGGCCCACGCCGCGATGGAGCCGATGAACTGCGTGATGCGCCTCGGTGCCGAGGGTTGCGAAGTCTGGAACGGCGAGCAGATGCACACCGGCGATCAGTTCGCGCTGGCCGCGCTGTTCGGCCTGCCGCCGGAAAAGGTGGACATCCACATGCTGTATGCGGGCGGCAGCTTCGGCCGTCGCGCGTGCAAGGATTCGGACTACCTGCTGGAATGCGCCCAGATCGTCAAGGCGATCGGCGGGCGGGCGCCGGTCAAGCTGGTGTGGCTGCGCGAGGACGACATGAGGGCAGGCTACTACCGGCCGATGTTCCACCACGCGCTGCGCGGCGGCATCGACGGCGACGGCAACATCGTCGGCTGGCGCCACCGGCTGGTGGGCCAGTCGATCCTGACCGGATCGCCGTTCGAAAAGGTGCTGGTCAAGGACGGCATCGACAAGGTCTCGGTCGAAGGCGCGGCCAACCTGCCCTACGCGATTCCGAATCTGCAGGTCGAGCTGCACACCCCGACCGACAATCCGGTTCCGGTGCTGTGGTGGCGCTCGGTGGGCTCGACCCACACCGCGGCGTCCATCGAGACCTTCGTGGACGAACTGGCCGCTGCGGCCGGCCGGGATCCGGTCGAGCTGAGGCTGTCGCTGCTCGGCGGGCATCCGCGCCATGCGGCGGTGCTCGAGCTTGCCGCCGAAAGGGGGGGCTGGGGCACGCCGCTGGCGTCGCGGCCCGGCGTGCGCCGGGGCCGCGGCATCGCGGTGCACGAGTCGTTCAACAGCTATGTCGCGCAACTGGCCGAGGTCAGCGTCGCGGCGGACGGAACGCCGACGGTGGACCGGGTCGTGTGCGCGGTCGATTGCGGCACCGCGATCAACCCGGACAACATCCGTGCCCAGATCGAAGGCGGCATCGGCTTCGCGCTGGCGGCGCTGCTGCACGGCGAGATCACGCTCGTGGACGGCATCGTGCAACAGGACAACTTCGACAGCTACCCGGTGCTGAGGATCAACGAGATGCCGCAGGTCGAGGTGCACATCGTCGACTCCTCGGCGGCGCCGACCGGCATCGGCGAGCCCGGCGTGCCGCCACTCGCGCCGGCGGTGATGAACGCGATCGCTGCGGCCACCGGCAAGCGCATCTACCGGCTGCCGATCGACAGCGCCATGCTCGCGGCGTGAGCGGGGACGCGACGGGGGCGATCACGACGGCCGGGGGCGTCTCGCGGCGGCGACGGTGGCGTTCGGCGACGGCAGGTTAAACTGGCGTCGTGGTTCGCGGTCGAAATCACAACAGCTCGCGAGGCGCCCCCCCACATGCCTGCCCAGAGATTCCTCTCCGCCCACGCCAGCCACCCCCAGTGGGAGGCGGCGCTCGACCAGTGCGTCGCCCAGCTGCAGGGCCAGATCGCGGTGCAGGCGGCCGTGCGCGACTTCAGCCTCGGCTTCTGCTACCTGACGGATTATTTCTCGATGGACGCGGAAGCCATCATTGCCGGCCTGAACCGGCACCTGCCCGCAGTGGAATGGGTCGGCACGGTCGGCATTGGCGTGTCCGCCAGCGGCGTCGAGCATTTCGATCGGCCGGCCCTGTCGCTGTTGCTGACCGATCTGCCGCGCGATGCGTTCCGGATCTTCTCCGGCCGGCGTCCGCTCGGCCGCGAGCGCGACTTCGAAGCCCATACCGCGCTGGTTCATTCGGAGGGGAACACCCCGGATCTTCAGGAACTGCTGGTCGAGCTGGCCGACCGCACGACGACCGGCTACCTCTTCGGCGGCCTCGCCGCATCCCGCCAGAACAGCCTGCAGATTGCCGGCGAGGTGCTCTCCGGCGGCCTGTCCGGTGTCGCCTTCGGACCGCAGGTCGAGATTCTTTCCCGGGTTACCCAGGGCAGCCAGCCGATCGGGCCGGCGCGGCGGATAACCGAATCCCAGGGGCACTACCTGATCCGCCTCGACGATCGGCCCGCACTGCAGTGCGTGCTCGAGGATCTGTCGCTGGCCGAGGACAGCGACGACGAGACCCTCGCGCACGCCCTTGCGTCCACGTTGATCGGGCTGCGCCGCGGGCACGACGACAAGCTTCGGCGGCCCGGCCAGTTCGGCACCGAGACCCTGGTCCGTCATATCCTCGGGGTCGATCCCCAGGCCCAGGTGCTGGCGGTCGGCGACGAGATAGAAAACGGCATGGAGCTGGCGTTCTGTGCGCGCAATCCGGGCGCCGCGCGGGCCGATCTGCTGCGCTCGGCGGAAGAGTTGCGCCACGAAGTGGGTACGCGGGAAATCCGGGGTGCGCTGTATGTCAGCTGTTCGGGGCGCGGCGGCGGCCACTTCGGCTCGCCCAACGCCGAATTGCTGGCGGTCAGGGAAGTCCTCGGTGAGGTGCCGCTGACCGGTTATTTCGCCGGCGGCGAGATCGCGCGCGACCGCCTCTACGGCTACACCGGGGTGCTGACCCTGTTCGTCGGTCCGCCCGCTACCTGAGCGTTCCCGGTTGTTGACCTGGCGCCGCGTGGCGCCGACACTGCCGGCTCGGGAATGGCGGGGAGCAGCGATGGATTTCGACTTGTCGTTCGGCAATTCCGGCGCGTCACGGCCGAACCCGGAGGCGCCCTTTCGGATCCTCGTTCTCGGCGGCTTCGGCGGCCATGGCGGCCGCCCCCTGGGCGAGCGCAAGCCGCTCAGGATAGACATCGACAACTTCGACCAGGTGCTCGCCCGCCTCGCGCCGCGGCTCTCGCTGGATCTCGGCGAGACCACCGTCGAGCTCGAGTTTTCCTGCGTCGACGACTTCCATCCGGATAGCCTGTTCGCCCGCGTGGAACTGTTCGCCGGGTTGCGCGGGCTGCGCCGGGAACTGCGGGATCCGGCACTGTTCGAGCGGGCCGCGGCGGCCCTCGGTGCGCCGGCGCCGGCCGCAGGCACGCCCGCTGCGACTGCCGTCGACGAAGGCGCTGCCGACATCGAGCGCCTGCTCGGCCGCAAGCCGGCTGCGACCAAAGCGCCAACGCCGGCGGCGGCGGGCGGCATCGACGAACTGGTCCGACGCATCGTCGCGCCACACGTGGTGCACGACAACCCGCAACAGCAGCAGTACCTGGCTGCGGCCGACGAGGCGATTGCCGATCACATGCGCAAGGTCCTCCACCACCCGCAGTTTCAGGCGCTCGAGGCCCTGTGGCGCAGCGTCGAGATGATGGTGCGCGGGATGGATTGTGGCGAATCGCTGCAGGTCTTCGTGATGGACTACTCCCGGGAGTCGCTGCTCGAGGACGTCTCGACCCATGCCGAAGACATGTCCGCGTCGGTGATACAGAAGCTGATCTGCGGCGACGTCGGCGGCGGCGCCGAGGGGCGGCGCTGGTCGCTGCTGGCTTGCGACCAGCACTTTGGCCCGGAGGCGGCCGAGATGGCCTTGCTGACGCTGCTCGGTGCGATCGCAGCGCGGGCCGGGGCACCGCTGCTGGCCGCCGCAAGACCGCAGTTGCTCGGCTGCGATTCGGTCGACCAGCTGGTCGGCGCCGGCAACTGGCCGGATGCCGACGCGCCGGCCTTCAGCGCCTGGAATGCATTGCGGGCAAGCAGTGTCGCGGCCTTCGTCGGACTGGCCTTGCCCGGCGTGCTGCAACGCCTGCCCTACGGTGCCGCTACCGATCCGGTGGGAGCCTTCGCGTTCGAGGAAATGGCCGCCGGCCGTGGCCACCAGTCCTATCTGTGGGGCCCGCCCGCGCCGGCGCTGGCAATGCTGTGCGGCCGCGCCTTCCAGGTCGCGGGTTGGGAGATGGACCCGGACGACGAATGCGAGCTCGACGATCTGCCGAGTCACGTCTATCGCGAGGACGGCGAAGTGCACCAGCAGCCGTGCGCGGAAGTCGCGATGGGCGAGGCAGCCGGTTCGGCCGCCCTGGCGCGCGGCGTGATGCCCTTGCTGAGCTATCGCAACCGCAATGCGGCGCGGCTGATGCGCTGGCAGTCGATCGCCACGCCGGCACGACCCCTGGCGGGGCCCTGGCAGGCCTCCTGACGACTCGCCCGCGGACCGCCTGTGCGCCGCACAGGCAAGCTTCGCTCAAGTCTTGCAATGCAGATCCGATATCCAGCTCCATCGGCGCACGTCGCTTGCGCGGCGCTCGCGTGACCCGAAGCACCGCCAGCGGGGCGTGCGGGGGCACGACGAATCGGGGCGACGGGGCCCTGCAGGACGGAGGCGGGATGAAGAACAGGATCGAGCCGACCAGTGTCGAGAAGCGGATGCGCGAGCACGACTTCATCGTGTCGAAGACCGATCTGAAGGGGCGCATCACCTACGGCAACGAGACGTTCATCGAATTTTCAGGCTATTCGGAGCAGGAACTGCTCGGCGCCCAGCACAACATCATCCGCCACCCCGACATGCCGCGGGGCGTGTTCAGGTTTCTGTGGAGCAACATCGCGGAAGGCCGCGAGGTGTTCGCCTACGTCAAGAACATGGCGAAGGACGGAAGTTTCTACTGGGTCATGGCCAATGTCACCCCAGACTACGACGCCCAGCGCAACATCATCGGCTACCTGTCGGTGCGACGGGCACCGAAGCGTTCCGCGATCGAGATCGTCGAGGGCCTCTATCGCCAGATGCTCGACGCGGAGCGGGCGTCCGGTTCGAAGGAGGCCTGCGACGTGTCTCTGGCGCTGCTCGGCGGCGTTCTCAAGCAGAAAGGGGTGAGCTATGAAGAACTGGTACTCGCGCTCTGACCGGCTTGGCTACGCGCCGGTCCTGGCAATCGTCCTCGCCGCCGGCTGGCTGACGTTTCGGCATGGTGCCGACTGGCCGGCGCTGGTCCTGCTCGTCCTGGCGGCCGCCTTGTCGCTGCCGCGGCGGGCGGCACCCAGGCCGGTTGCCGACGAACGCATGGCGCGACTCGGACAGGTGGTGACGGATGTCGCCGAGGGCCAGGTCACCGGTCGCATCACCGACATCGGCCGCAAGGACAGCGTCGGCGAGTTGTGCTGGCACGTGAACAACATGCTGGACCAGCTCGAAAGCTGTTTCCGCGAGCAGGAAACGGTGCTGCGCATGGCCGGCGAAGGACGTTACTTCCGCAAGGTGCAGACTGCCGGCCTGCACGGGGTCTTTCGTGAATGCCTGGACAGTACCCAGCGCTCGATCGACGCGCTGGAAGAAAACGAGCGCGTCAAGGCCGAACATCTGCGGGTCGAACGCCAGGCGCAGCAGGAGATCGCGGCTCTGATCGCCGCTGCCGCCCGTGGCGATTTCAGCAGGCGCGTCGAGGTGGCTGGCAAGGAGGGCTTCTTCCGGCAGCTCGCCGACGATCTGAACACCTTGTCGGGCACCACCGAAGACGGGCTCGACGACGTGGCGCGCGTGCTGCGCGCGTTGGCCCATGGCGATCTGACCCAGCATATCGACGCGGACTACCAGGGCGTGTTCGGCCAGCTCAAGGAAGACACCAACCAGACCGTGCGAGCGCTGGGCCAGACGCTGGACGGCATTCAGGAGGCTGCCGGCTCGATCCGTGTCGCGGCCGAAGAGATCTCCTCCGGCAACGCGGATCTGTCGCGCCGGACGGAATCGCAGGCATCGAGCCTGGAAGAGACCGCAGCTTCGATGGCGGAACTGAACGCCACGGTCAAGCGCAACGCCGAAGGTGCCGCCAAGGCCCGCAACATGGCCGACGAGTCGCGCCGGCGGGTGCTCGAGGGCGGCGCGGCGATGGCCCGCTTGGTGGGCACGATGAGCGAGATCGAGAAGAGCTCGGGCCGCATCGCCGACATCGTCAGCCTGATCGAGTCGATCGCCTTCCAGACCAACATCCTGGCACTCAACGCCGCCGTCGAGGCGGCGCGTGCAGGCGAACAGGGCAGGGGCTTCGCGGTGGTCGCCACCGAAGTGCGCAATCTCGCCCAGAAGTCCGCAGATGCCGCGAAGGAAATCAAGGGCCTCATCGACAATTCGCAGAACAGTGTGAACCTGGGTGTCTCGGAAGTGAGAAACGTCGGCGCCGTCATCGACCAGGTGGTGTCCGCCTTCGAGGGGCTCAATGGGCTCATCGTCGACATAGCCCAGGCCAGCGGCGAGCAGGCCGCGGGAATCGATCAGGTGGCGATGGCGATGAGCCACATGGAAGAGGTCACGCAGCAGAACGCGGCCCTCGTCGAGCAGGCCGCCGCCGCAGCAGAGAGCCTGCGGGACCAGGTGCAGGGCCTCGACGAAGCGAGTCAGCGCTTCCGTCTCAGCGGTGCTGCGGACAGCGGCGCGCCGATGGCCGCCGCCTGATTCATCTGGGATGCGCGGCGTCGGCGCCGCGCGCCGCTGGACCGCCGGCGCCGGGAGCGGCTGCCGGCACTGCCCTGTACGGGTTTTCCGAGGCTAGAACTGGCACTGGTATTGCACGTATATTAGTGTTTTTTGAAAGCGGCCCCGGCCCGAACCCACAACGTGCTCGAATATCGCATCGTCCCGGTCACCCCATTCCAGCAGAACTGCTCGTTGATCTGGTGCAGTTCCAGCCGGAAGGCGGCCATCGTCGACCCGGGCGGCGATCTCGACCGGATCCGCGCGGCGATTGCCGGTGAGCGTGTCACGCCCGAGAAAATCCTTCTTACCCATGGTCATATCGACCACGCTGGCGCGACCGCGGCCCTGAGCCGCGAACTCGGCCTGCCGGTCGAGGGGCCTCAGAAGGAAGAACGCTTCTGGATCGATGCCATGGAGCAGCAGGGGCGAATGTTCGGCTTTCCCCATGGCGAGGCGTTCGAGCCGACGCGCTGGCTCGAGGACGGCGACCACGTGGCCTGTGGCGAGGAAACGCTGGAAGTCCTGCATTGCCCGGGCCATACGCCCGGGCACGTGGTGTTCTTCAGCCGCTCGGCGCGGCTCGCGATCGTCGGTGACGTGTTGTTCGCCGGCTCGATCGGGCGCACCGACTTCCCGCGCGGCGACATGAACATCCTGCTCGGCTCGATTCGCGGCAAGCTGTGGCCACTCGGCGACGACGTGGCCTTCATTCCGGGCCACGGCCCGATGTCCACCTTTGGTGAAGAACGGCGATTCAACCCGTACGTTTCGGTCTCGTAGCCCGAGCGGCGTTGTCGCGGTGGCCGGCATAACAATGAAATAAAGTGAGGGTCGTGGGTGGTGCGAGTAGCGATTGTCGAAGACGACGTGGTTCAGGGTGACACCCTGGAGCAGTGGTTCGCCGACCAAGGATGCGACGTGCACCTGTTTCGTGGTTCGCGGGATTTCGTGCGCATGGCGGGCCGCGAGAGCTTCGATCTGGCCCTGGTCGACTGGATGCTGCCGGAAATGAGCGGCCACGAGGTGTTGCGCTGGTTGCGCGAGGACCGTGGCAATGACATGCCGGTGATCTTCATCACTGCCCGTGATGCCGAGGAGGACATCGCCCAGGCGCTCAATGCCGGTGCCGACGATTATCTGGTCAAGCCCGTGCGCAAGCTCGAGCTGATGTCGCGAATCGAAGCGGTGATGCGTCGTGCCCGACCCCATGCCCGCAGCCAGAAGATCGAGATCGCCCAGTACTGCTTCGAGCTCCAGAGCAAGCGTGTCACGATGGCCGGCGAGCCGGTCGAACTGACCGACAAGGAATTCGAACTGGCGGTGTTCCTGTTTCGCAACCTGGGCCGCCTGCTGTCGCGCGGGCACATGCTGGAAGCCGTCTGGGGGCAGACCGCGAATCTTGCTACGCGCACCGTCGACACCCATGTCAGTCGCGTCCGCAGCAAGCTCAACCTGCGGCCGGACAACGGCTTCCGCCTGGTTCCCACCTACAACTTCGGCTACCGGCTGGAGCGGCTGTCCGGCGAGCAGACCGAGCGCGAGCCGGCCTGACGAGGCGGCCGAGGGCGTCCTCGCTGGCCATGTCGCGAGCCCGTTTCAGCGGCGTGTGATGGACCCCGGGTCCGCCAGGCAGGCGCTGCCGGCGATCGGGATCGGCGCAAACGCCACGGTTCGAGGCGGGCGACGAGGCTCGTGCCGTGTCCCCCGCGGCGACGCTCATCACTTCTTCAGCAGATCGCGGATCTCCCGCAGCAGCACGACATCTTCCGGATCCGGCTCGGGTGCAGGCTCGGCAGGCGCCTCTTCGTGACGCTTCAGCTTGTTGATGACCTTGATGGCGACGAAGATGGCCATCGCGATGATCAGGAAATCGATCACCGTGTTGATGAACATGCCGTACTTGATCAGCGGCGCACCGGCCTTCTCGGCCGCTTCCATCGTCTCGTAGGTGGCGTCGCCGAGATTGATGTACAGGTTTCGGAAGTCCACGCCGCCGATCAGCTTGCCCATCACCGGCATGACAAGGTCCTTGACGAGGGAGTCCACGATCTTGCCGAAGGCGGCGCCGATGATGATGCCGACAGCCATGTCCACGACGTTGCCCTTGACCGCGAACTCCTTGAATTCCGAGATAAAACTCATTTCCTTCTCCGGTAGGACCAAACGAAATCAAATTCTCGTGACGTGTGCCAAGCGGTTCGCACGAGTTATATCAGAAAGGCCTGAGGCGATTGGTGGCGAAGGGTAAAATCCCGTCGCCGCATCAAGGAATGGGCGATATGGGGGGCCACCATTGCCTGCCGAGTCGCCCGACCCGGGAACGCAACTATCGTGAACATCTTGTACCCTGGAACGTCCAGGGCCATCGTCGAATGGATCGGAGTCACCGTCGGCTGCGCGCTGATTGCGGCTGCGGTCGTGCACCATGGCTGGCTGTGGCGCATCGACCAGGTCTTCTACGATGTCGCGATGGCGACCGTCTATCGTCCGATCGACGACCGCCTGCTGATCATCGCGATCGACGAGCGAAGCCTCGCCAAGCTGGGCCGCTGGCCGTGGCCGCGGGCAGTTCACGGTCGGCTGATCGAACGCCTGAGGCAGGCGGGCTCCGGCCCGGTGGCGCTCGACGTGCTGTTTGCCGAGCCCGACCACCAGGATCCCCGCAGTGATCAGGCACTGGCGGACGCCCTGCGAGCCCATGGCCGGGTGGTGCTGCCGATGCCACCGGCGGTCGGCTCGGGCCTGGACGGTGCCAGCCTGTTTTCGGGGGATGCCGCGGCGCTCGGTCATGTCCACGTCGAATTCGATCCGGATGGCATTGTCCGCAGCGTCCATCTGTGGGAGCACGACGGCGAACACAAGACCCCCCAGCTGGCGCTCGCCCTGCTGCAATTGACCGATCCCGCGGCCGCGATGCGCTACGCCGAGATGCAGCCGGCAGTCGGCGGCACCGGTCGCTCCGAATGGCTGCGCATTCCGTTCGCCGGCCCGCCCGGCATATTCGATCAGGTGTCGTTCGTCGATGTCCTCGAGGGACGGGTCGATGCCTCCCGCATCGCCGGGCGCACGATCGTGATCGGCGCCGTGGCGAAAGGCATGGGAGACGTCGTGCCGACGCCGACATCCGCGTTCACGAGACCGATGGCCGGCGTCGAGGTCAATGCCAACATCTACTCCGCCTTGCGCAGCGGCGGCGGCATCGGCTCGCTGCCGCCGCCGACCGCGATTCTGCTCTCCGTCCTGCCGGTGTCGCTGCTGATGCTGGCGATGGTCAGGCTGAACCCGCGCGAAGCCCTGTTCGCGGCCTTCGGCGCGTCGGCAGTGGTGTTGTTCGTGCCGTGGCTGGTGCTGCACCAGCTCCAGTTGTGGCTGCCGCCGGCAGGTGCCCTGCTGGGTTGCATGCTCGCCTATCCGCTGTGGAGCTGGCGCCGGCTGGAAGCCACCCATCGCTATCTCGACGAGGAACTCGATGCGCTGCAGCGGGAGGCCGACCGCTGGCGTCCGATCGCCGGCCGCAGCGGGGCGACCCCGCTTGCGGCCGATCCGATCGATCGGCGGCTGACCGCGCTGCGGGAGATCGCGAATCGACAGCGAAAGCTGCGCGACTTCATGATGGACACGCTCGATGGCCTGCCGACCGGGGTCGTCGTGGTGGCCCCGGAAGGCACGGTGGCGCTGTACAACCGGCGTGCCTGCACGCTGCTCGGCGGCGGCAGCGCCGACGAACTGCTGGCCGCGCTGCAGGCGATCGACTGGCCGGCCGAATTGAAGCCGCAATGCGGCTTGCCGGCGAGCCCGGACGCGCCGGCCTCGGTCGAGGTCGAGGCCGCCGACGAATGCAAGCTGCTGGTGACGATCGCGGCGCTTCACGACCGCCGCTGGCCGAGCGATGCGCTGGTGATGACGTTCGACGACATCACCCAGGTAAAACAGGCTCAGGAGCGACGCGAATCGGCGATGCAATACCTGTCGCACGATCTGCGCTCGCCGCTGTCGTCGATCGTGACCATGGTCGACAGCTTCGACGACGACGAGGAGCACGCCGAGGGAATGCCGCGCGAGGAACTGCGCCGCGTCGGCATGTTCGCGCGTTCGGCGCTAGAACTCACGGAGAACCTGTTCCGCCTGGTGCGTGCCGAAGGCGTGGACGTGCGCAGGTTCATGATCTACGACCTCAACCAGCTGATCGACGATGCCGTCGAGGACGCCTGGGCGCTGGCGCGCGCCAAGGATATCCAGGTCGTGCGCGACGGCGACGACATCGGCGACTGCCCGGTATCGTGCGAACCCGGCATGCTCAAGCGTGCGCTACTGAATCTGCTGACCAACGCGATCAAGTACAGTCCGGCAGGCAGCGAGGTGAGGATTGCGCTGGGGCGTGACCCGCGGGGCTGGCAACTCGATGTGCGGGACCAGGGCGACGGCATCAGCGACGAAGATCAGCGCCTGCTGTTCAAGCGCTTCGGCCGCCTCGAGAAGCGCACCGGACGTCGGGTCGCCGGCCTCGGCCTCGGCCTGATGATCGTCAAGACCGTGGTCGAGCGTCATGGTGGCAGCGTCGAGGTCAGCAGCAGGCCAGGGATCGGCAGCACGTTCACGATTCGCCTGCCGCCGGCGCCGGCATGAGTGCCCGCGCCCGGCGCGGGCCGGCGCCCGCTCCGGTGAGCCGCCGGCGCCGCTGGCCGTTCGTCGTTGCCGCCACGCTGGCGGCAATCAGCCTGTTGGCAGTGATCGCCGAGCGCCAGCGATGGCTGGAGATGCGGTTGGCCCAGGCGCTCGAAGAGCGCCTGGGTGTCGCGGTCGACATCGGCGCCATCGCCCTGGCCGGCGCGCCCCCGACGGTGTTCGTTCGGCACTTGCGGCTCGGTCCGGCCGGCGCGCCACTGTTGGCGGTCGACGAGCTGGCGCTCGCGTCGGCGGGTGTCGCCGACCTGCTCGCCGGTCGCATCGAGCGGGTGCGGGCGGTCGGCGTGGCGTGGCGTCCGGCTGGTGACGGCGAGGTGTCACCGGCATGGCCATCGGCGGGCGGCAGCGGCGATGGCGGGGCGCGGCGCGGGCTGCCGCAGATCGTCGTCGAACAGGCCAGGCTGTCACTCGCTCCGGTTGCCGGCGTCGGCGGCCAACTGCGGCTCGCTCGCCTGGGGCTGACGCCGGCGCACGACGGTGCCCGGGCCGGGTTGACGGTGAGCGGCAGCCTCGCGATCGACCGGCCGATCGCCCTGACCGCCGAGTTTGTCGTCGGCGCCGACATCGATCTCGCCACGACGAGCCTGAGATCGGTCGATGCCGGTGGGCGCATCGAAGTGCCCGGGCGCGGCGTCGCAAACGATCTTCGGCTGCGGGTCGGGGAACTGGCAGTGGCCGCCGCGGCACGGGCGGAACTGCGCGGCATCGGCGCGTCGGCAATGCTCGCCGCGGCGGACGACGCAGCAATCGGCGTTGCGCTGTCGCTGCCGGCGATCGACATCGCCGCTGACCATCTGTCCCTGCCGCTGGTGTCACTGGCAGCCACGAGCGGGCGGCGCGCGGCCGGGCTGTGGGCGAGCCTGGGCGAGGTCCGCGCGGATGCATCGGCCGTGCGTGGTGGGCGCTTGTCGGCACGGCTGGCGGCGCAGCCCGCCGCCTTGCCGACCAGCCTCGCGCTTGCCGGCAGCTTCGCGTTCCAGCGAGCGGCGTCGAAGCTGGCGATCGGGCTGCAGTCGGTGGAGCTGACCGTGGCCGCCGGCATGCCCGATGCGTTGCGCCTGTCCGCCGCCGGTGAATTCCAGGCCGACCTTGCCGCCGCGGCGGCCAAAGGCCGCATCACGGGTTCCCTCGACGACGCGCCGCTGGCGCTCGCCTTCGGCTTTGACGCCGCCGACGATCCACCGGCGCACGTGTCGGGTGCGCTCCGGCGACTCGACCTGGGTCGGCTGACGGCACTGCTCGGCACGGCTGGTGGTGCCGGGGCGCGCGATGCCGGCGCGACACCCCTGCCGGACTGGCCGCTGGTCGTCGACCTCCGCGTCGCGCGGCTGGAGGACGACGGCCTGACCATCGAGGACGGTCGCTTGCGCTACCGGCCGGCGCCTCAGCGCCGTGCCGAGTAGGTCGGCAGTCGCAGGTCGAGGCGCAGCGCAGCCAGCCGCGCGATCAGCACGAAGGCGCCGGCAGACAGCGCGGCCGGAGCGGCGGCAGTGCCGATCTCGGTGAGCCCGACCAGCAGCAGGGCGCCGATCCAGGACGGCGTTGCGTACAGCGGGCCACTGAAGATGAGCGGTTCCTCGTTGCACAGCACGTCGCGCAGGATGCCGCCGACGACACCGGTGACGACGCCCATCACGCTGGCCACCAGCCACGGCGTACCGAGCGCCAGCGCGATCTTGGTGCCACTGACCGTGAACAGCGCGAGGCCGATGGCGTCCGGCACCAGGAACAGGCGTGGCGGCAGGCGCCAGCGACGAGCCGCCGCGAAAGTCAGCATGCCGGCCAGGATCGCGCATACCAGGTAACTCTGGTCGGCGATCCAGAACACCGTGCGATCGAGCAGCAGATCCCGCAACGTGCCGCCGCCGAGGGCGGCCACGAGGGCCACGACGACCATGCCGAACAGGTCGAAGGGCTTGCGGCCGGCCTCGAGCACGCCCGCGGCCGCGTTGACCGCGACGCCGGCGAGGCCGATGCCGTACAGCAGGGTTTCGATCTTGCCCATTGCCGCGCAGCCTAGCATGGCCCGTGCGGCTTGCCTGCCTGCACGGAGTTGCCGGTTGGCCGCCGGTCCGTGGTAGCTTCACCCGGCGTGCCGAAACAGTCGACAGGGAGGAGAGCCCATGCCCGTACCCGAACGATTCCAGGGCGCGATGAGCCTGCCGGCCATCGCCGCGCCGATGTTTCTGGTGTCCGGTCCCGATCTGGTCGGCGCCTGCTGTCGCGCAGGTGTCGCCGGCAGCTTTCCGGCATTGAACGCCCGCAGCAGCGCGACGCTCGGCGAATGGCTCAGTGGCCTCGACCCGGTGGCGGCCGACCCGGGCTGCGCGCCGTACGGGGTCAACCTGATCCTGCATCCGAGCAACTCGCGGATGGAAGCCGATCTCCGGCTGCTGGTCGCGCATCGCTGCCCCTTCGTCATCACCAGCCTGGGCCACCCGGGCAAGGTGGTCGAGGCGGTCCACGCCTACGGCGGGCTGGTGTTCTCCGACGTGATCCACGCGCGCCACGCGCAGAAGGCGATCGCGGCCGGTGTGGACGGCATCGTCGCGGTGGCTGCCGGTGCCGGCGGACATGCCGGCACCCAGAGCGCCTTCAGTCTGGTGCGGGAGATCCGCGAGTTCTGGAGCGGCGTGCTGATTCTCGGCGGTGCGATTTCCGACGGCGCGTCGGTGCGAGCGGCCGAACTGCTGGGCGCGGACTTCGCCTACCTCGGCACCCGTTTCATCGCCACACGCGAGTCGATGGCGCCCGACGCCTACAAGCAGATGCTGGTCGACTGCACGGCCGCGGACATCGTCTACACCGACGCGGTGTCGGGCACCGATGCCAATTTCCTGTGGCCAAGCCTCGAGGCTGCGGGCTTCGATCGCGAGCAACTTACCCGCAGCCTGGGCAAGGGCAAGCTCAAGGACCTCGCCGACGAGGCCACGGCGTGGCGCGACCTGTGGAGCGCGGGCCATGGCGTCGCGACGATCCACGATATCCCGGCGGTGGCCGATCTGGCGGCACGCCTGGCGCAGGAATATCGTGCCGCCTGTGCCCGCCCGCCCAGCGCCGCGTGCGCGCCGCCGGGGTGAACGCGTCGGCGCGAAGTCGTGGCAACGGACGGAATCCCCGTCATCGGCATGATCGGAGCTGTGCCGCTCGCGGCGCCGCAGCGGGGGGGTGGGGCGACGCCTGACGCGCGCGTCTGCGCCGCCGTCGATCCGCAGCCCGGCGACCGGGCGGGGTCGCGCGGCAGATCTACGGCGATCGGCGCAGGCGGTTTCGGTGATTTTCGTCGAGCACAGGAGCCGCTGTCCGGCCGTGCCGGGGCAGCGGGTTGCTGGCGGCGTCATCGCGCCCTGGTTTAGTCTTCGCAAATGGCCCGTGGGGGATTTCCGATGAGCGCTGCCAAGACCTTTGCCGTCGCACTGACCGGGGCCTCCGGCATGCCCTATGGCATCCGGCTGGTGGAATGCCTGATGGCGGCCGGGCACACCGTGTGGCTGCTCTATTCGCAGGTCGCCCAGGTCGTTGCGCGCCAGGAGATGGATCTCGCGCTGCCGTCGCGTGCCCCGGAAGTCGAGGATCTGTTCCGCCAGCGATTCGCCGGCACCAGCGGCCGCATCCGGGTGTTCGGACGCGAGGCCTGGTTCGCGCCACCGGCGTCGGGTTCGAATCCGCCCGACGGGATGGTCGTCTGCCCGTGCACGATGGGCACGCTCGCGGCGATAGCGGGCGGCCTTTCCGACAACCTGATCGAGCGTGCCGCCGACGTCGTCATCAAGGAAGGGCGCAAGCTCGTGCTGGTGCCGCGCGAGACGCCGTTCTCGGCGATCCATCTCGAGAACATGCTGAAGCTGGCGCGCCTGGGCGTGTGCATCCTGCCGGCGAACCCGGCCTTCTACACCCGCCCCGCATCGGTCCAGGACCTGGTCGATTTCGTCGTTGCCCGGGTTCTCGACCAGTTTCAGGTCGACCACCGTCTCGCCGTGAGATGGGGTGACGAGCCCTGAGGTCGGCGCCTGCGCCGGCGGCGCGGCGGCCCGCGCTTCGACGATTCTCGGGCACGGGCGACCGGGCAGGCCGCGGCAAGGCTTTGCGCCATCTTCGATCCGCCGGTGCGGATCTCGTTGCCGCACCGTCCGGTGCCCGTGCCGGTGACCGTGCGAAACGTGTCGGCGACCGGGCGAACTTCATGGACCAGGGCGCGATGATCGCGCAGAATGGGTCCCACGAGTTCTTCAACAAGCCCGGGCGCGAGCGCAACTGGCGAGTCCCGGGCCGGAAGCCGATACCTAGACGGCATGGCGCCGCACGGAGCGATGAACGATACTTCCCGACTGCCCCTGTTCCCGCTCAACACGGTGCTCTTCCCCGAGGGCCGGCTGCCGCTGCGGGTGTTCGAAACCCGCTACATGGACATGGTCCGACGCTGTCTGCGGGAGGATGCCGTGTTCGGTGTCTGTGCGATCGCCTCCGGCCGTGAGGTCGGCGAAGCGGCGGTACCCAGGCTGGTCGGAACCGAGGCGCGCATAGAACAATGCGACATGGCCGAGGCCGGCATCCTCGAGATAGTCACCCGCGGCGAACGTCGCTTTCGCATCGTCGACCACGAGGTGGAGCAGGACGGTCTGCTCACCGCCACGGTGAAATGGCTCGGAGAACCCGCCTCGCTGCCGGTACCCGAAGCCCAGGCCGAGCTGGTGCCCTTGCTGGCCGGCATCGTCGCCGAGCTCGGAGAGCGCGTGTTCCGGCCCCATCGGCTGGATGACGCCGGCTGGGTCGGTGCCCGCTATTCGGAGCTGCTGCCCATTCCGATCGATGCGCGCCAGGCCCTGCTCGAACTCGACGATGTACTGAGCCGGCTGGAAATCATCCAGACCTACCTGCACCAGCACAAGCTGCTGGGAGAGGATTGAGCGCCGCCAGACCCTCGAGGATGCGCCGCACCGGAGCGGGCAGCGGCAGCGCGTCGAGGGAAGAGGCGTCGGCCCAGCGCGCGGTGGATTCCCCGAGCCGGCGCGAGGTCTCCTCGACATCTACCAGCCAGGGGCTGATCTGCAGCGTGAAGTGGGTGAATGCGTGGCGCAGCGGCGGCAACGCCAGGACCGCCGACGGGCGCAGTCCGTATCGTGGCGCAAGCCAGCCGGCCAGTTCGTCGATTTCGCCGTCGTAGTCCGGCAGCACCAGCATTCCCCCCCACAGTCCGGCAGCGGGGCGCTGTTCGAGCAGAACGCGCCGGTCAGCGGCGCGGAGCACCAGCATCTGCCGGTGGCGCTGCGGCCGCGGCGGTCGGGTGCGGCGCGACGGCAGTTCCGCCGTGCGGCCTTCGCGGCGGGCGGTGCAGGAGTCATGAAGCGGACAGCGCCCGCAGTGCGGTCTTGTCCGCAGACAAACGGTTGCACCGAGATCCATCTGGGCCTGGACGTAGACGTCCACCCGGGCGGCCGGCAGCAATGATTCGGCCCGCGACCAAAGCTCGGCAAGCACGCGGCTGCTGGCGGGATCTCCGGTGATCCCGAAGTGACGGCACAGCACACGCTTGACGTTGCCATCGAGGATCGCGGCACGAGCGCCGAAGGCGAAGACCGCGATTGCCGCGGCGGTCGATCGGCCGATGCCCGGCAGACGGGCGATTTCCTCCGCCAGGGCCGGAAAGCGGCCGTCGTGCTCGGCGACCAGGATCCGCGCGCAGGCGTGGACATTGCGGGCACGGGCGTAATAGCCGAGGCCGCTCCACAATGCCAGCACCTCTTCGAGCTTCGCGCCGGCCAGCGCGTCGATGGTCGCGAAACGGGCGAGGAATCGACGGTAATAGGGAATCACGGTGTCCACCTGGGTCTGCTGCAGCATGATCTCGGAGATCCAGATGCGGTACGGGTCGCGGCACGCCTGCCATGGCAGGTCGTGGCGACCGTGGGTGCGCTGCCAACGGATCAGGGTCTGGGCAAAATCGGACATGCGGCCGTCGATGGTCCGGGGATGCGCGATTGTGCCCGCAAAAGTCGACGTCGTGCGCTGCAGCGGGCGATAATCCCGGAAAGCCGCCAGCGGCCCGGCTGTTCCGGCCCAGGCACGGACCGCGACCAAGGACCATGAGCCCTCACTCCCAGCATTTCACCCGCGAACTGCGAAATGCGCTCGGCAGCTTCGCTACCGGCATCACCGTGGTGACCGCCCGCGACGATGATGGGCAGCCGGTCGGGCTGACCGTCAATTCCTTCAATTCGGTTTCGCTCGAGCCACCACTGATCGTCTGGAGTCTCGGCCTGCAGACCAAGGTTCGACCGGTATTCGAGCACTGCCGCTATTACGCGGTGAACGTGCTGGCCGAAGATCAGATCCATATCTCCCACCGTTTCGCGTCGCGCGACTCGGACAAGTTCGCGGGCCTGCATCTGACCGACGGCATCGAGGGCGTGCCGCTGCTCGGCGGCTGCTGTGCACGCTTCGAATGCCGCAACACCGTGCGCCATCCGGGCGGCGACCACCTGGTGTTCGTCTCCGAGGTGGTGCGCTTCGGCACCAGCGACCGCCCCCCCCTGCTGTTCCACGCCGGGGCCTATCGCAAGCTCGCGCCGCGGGAGTGAAGCCGCCACGCTGGATCGACGCCGGCGGCGGGGACCGCTGCGTAGTGCTGCTGCACGGGGTGTCGACCCGCGCCGAAGCGTGGGCCCCGCTGTTGCCGCTGCTGGCCACACCACGGCTCCGGGTCCTGGCGTGGGACCTGCCCGGCTATGATGGGGCCTGCGGTGACGAGCTCATCGGCTTTGTGCCGTGGTGCGACGCCTTGGCACGTTTGCTGGACGCAGCCGGCATCGACCGCTGCATCGTCGTCGGCCATAGCCTGGGCGGCATGATCGCACTGGACTTCGCCGCGCGCCGGCCGGACCGCCTCGATGCGCTGGTACTCGCCTGCACGACGCCCGGATTCGGCACGATCGACGGGCGCCGTCAGCGCGAATACCTGGCGCGACGCCTCGATCCGCTCGCTGCCGGGCTCGGCATGGCAGAGATCGCCGTGGCGGAAATTCCGGCGATGATGGCCGAGCCGATCGACGGCGCGCTGGTCGAGCGACACCGTGCTCTGATGGCGAGCATTCCGCCCGCGGCCTATGCCGCCGCCACGCGCGCGGTCGCGGGCTTCGATCGGCGCATTACAGTGCCGGGCCTGGCGATGCCGGTGCTGTGCATCGCCGGCGCGGAAGACCGCCTCGCGCCACCCGACCTGCTGCGATCGATGGCGCGTCGCGCACCGCGGGGGCGTTTCGAGATACTCGCCGATGCCGCGCATCTGGCACCGTTCGAGGCGCCCGGGAAATTTGCCCGCTTGCTCGGCGATTTCATCGAGGCGACGGCGGGAAGCGCAGGGGCAGGTCGGCACTCGGGCATCGCGGCCTCGCGATGAAACCGGACACACCAAGCTGTGCGGGTTTCGTCGGCAACGGTCCGGTCCGCGTGCGCTGGAGCCGAGTGTGCGATCGTCAGCGGTCGGTCGTCTATTGGAGCGGGTGAAGGGAATCGAACCCTCTTCATCAGGCGGGTAAGGAGGTGGCATCACGGCCACCCCCTCCCCTAAGAACCGTACGTGCGAGTTCCCCCGCATACGGCTCAGGCAACCACTAAGCACCGGTCCTGCACGAACCTGTTGGCGCCGGCAGTGCCGTACTTTCCAACGAGTGGTGTTGCATATGGCAGTTCGGATGCAGCAGCACCAGATTGGTGAGCTTGTCCGAGCCACGCTGCGATCGCTTGATTATGTGGTGCAAGTGCCACCCAGTATCTCGCGTGATCTTCTGCTCGCAGATGGGGCAGCGACCTTCCTGCCACCACCAGAGCCAGCGCAGCTTCCGGCGACCCTCGAGCGTCGCATCCATTTTGCGGCTGAGCCGCCAGGAGAAATACTCGTCATACCGTGGGTCGTAGGGATTCGCCTCGCCCTTTACCTTCACATGAGGCCGTTTCCGGAACGGAAGCAACAGGGGTAGCAGCTTGTCCTTCTCCGAAAACCGCCAATCGCGTCCCTTAAAGCACACGAAGTAACGC
>JAGRGB010000145.1 GCA_020445745.1 Rhodocyclaceae bacterium
AGATCGACGACAGGCACACGTCGCGCTTGATCGCGTCATACACGTAGTCGAAGCCTTCCGGCACCAGCGGGCTGCCGGTGGACAGGAGGCTGCGCACCGAGGCCAGACTGTGGCTGTCGATCGGCCGGCGGCCGAGCTTGGCGAGCTGGTCGATGAACTTGGCCGAGGTGCCGAAGTGGGTCATCCCCTCGGCATCCGCGAAGTCGAACAGGACGTCCCCCTCGCAGACCAGCGGCGAGCCGTCGTAGAGCAGCACGGTGGCGCCGGACGCCAGCCCGGACACCAGCCAGTTCCACATCATCCAGCCGCAGGTCGTGAAGTAGAACAGGCGATCCCCCGGCCCGACGTCTGCATGGAGCCGGTGTTCCTTCTGGTGCTGCAGCAGCGCACCGCCGGCCGAATGGACGATGCATTTCGGCACGCCGGTGGTGCCCGACGAATACATGATGTAGAGCGGGTGGTCGAAGGGCAGCTGCTCGAAGGCGATGCCGGTCTCGTGGGCGAACAGGGCGACGAAGTCCGACAGCAGGCGGGCATGGGGGATGGCGGCGATATCCGGTCGCTGGTGCACGTAGGGCACCACCACCACCCGCTGCAACGACGGCAGGCGGCGGGCGATCTCGGCCAGCTTGCCGAGACCATCCACGACCTTGCCGTTGTAGTGGTAGCCGTCGGCGGCCACCAGCACCCGGGGCTCGGTCTGGCCGAAACGGTCGAGCACCCCCTGGACGCCGAAATCCGGCGAGGCCGAGGTGAAGATCGCGCCGATCGACGCCGTGGCCAGCATCGCCACGACGGTCTCGGGCATGTTGGGCATGTAGGCCGCGACGCGGTCTCCCCGGCCGACGCCGAGGTCGCGCAGCGCCGCCGCGAAGTGGGCGACCTGGCGGTACAGCTCGGCATGGCTCAGGCGGTTCTTGACCTCGTCCTCGCCCCAGAACACCAGCGCGTCGGTCTCGTCGCGGCTGCGCAGGAGGTTCTCGGCAAAGTTCAGCGAGGCTTCCGGGAACCACCGGGCGCCGGGCATGCGGTCGCCGTCCACCAGGACCGTGCCGCCCTTGTCGCCGATGACGCCGGCGAAATCCCAGAACTCGCTCCAGAACGACGCGATGTCGCCCACCGACCACGCATGCAGGGCATCGTAGTCGGCCACGCCGACACCGTGCCGGGCAGCCACCCGGTGCATGAAGCGGGTCAGCACGGCATCGTCCACCCGCGACCGCGACGGCTGCCACAAGGGCCTGTCATTCGAAATCTTCACTGCTGCCTCCTCCGATCGGATCTTGTGCCCGTCAGCTGCCGGTGCGCTGCCGTTCGACCGCCGCGAACCGCTGGGCATCGATCGAACGGTGCTGCGTCATTGGTCGGACAACGCAAGCGCGGCGCCGGTGCCGTGATCCATCCACGCCGACCGGGCACTGCCGCCGCGCGGCGGGCACCGGCCATGCCTCCCGATGGCCGGTGTGCCGGGTCAGCGCACGGCGACGCATCGCCCACCCCGCGAACCTCGCCGACGCTCGTCATTCTCCACCGCTTCCCGGCAATCGCTGCAACCGGCTGCGCTCGCGCACCGCGATCGGCAGCCTTGCCGCCACAGCACGCCGGCATGATCTGCGGCGCACCGCAACATGCTTGCCGCCGATCTTCGGCCGTCGAAATAAATTGTCCGGGCACTCGTCAAGTGTCCCCGAGTTCATGTACCATACGCATCCGTATGTTGAGACCTGCGCAAATATAAGCGCCAGGTGCGCGTGTCTCGCATTGCGGCAAGCGGGGCGCGGCGAGGCTGCCGAGGCGTAGCACAGGGCAAGGGAAGACCGGGGATCACCGAGACACTGGGCCAGACCCTGCTGCAGGTGTACGCTGTGCCCCGTTCGGTGCATGGCCGGCCCAGGCCGGGCCCGGGAATCAGGGGCCATTGCCCCGGCAAGAACAGGCAGTTGCAGCGAGATCGAAGCTCGAAACGACCGAAGGAGGGAATATGGAACGAGAGTCCATGGAATTCGACGTGCTGATCGTCGGTGGCGGCCCGGCCGGGCTGGCGGCGGCAATCCGCTTGAAGCAACTGGCGGCCGAGAAGGGGCACGACTACTCGGTATGCCTGATCGAAAAGGCTGCCGAACTGGGGGCCCACATCCTGTCGGGGGCGGTGATGGACCCCCGCGCGCTGACCGAGTTGATCCCGGACTGGAAGGAACAGGGGGCTCCGCTCAACACGCCGGTGTCCGAGGACAAGGTCCTGTTCCTGTCGGAGACCGGTGGTCGCGCGATCCCCAACGGCTTGCTGCCCGGCTGTTTCCTCAACCACGGCAATTACATCGTCCGCCTCGGCAACGTCGTCCAGTGGCTCGGCGAACAGGCCGAAGCGCTGGGTGTCGAGATCTATCCCGGCTTTGCCGGCGCCGAGGTCCTCTACGACGAGAACGGCGCGGTCAAGGGTGTAGCGACCGGCGACATGGGCCTCACCCGCGAAGGCGAACAGGGGCCCAACTACGAACCCGGCATGGAACTGCATG
>JAGRGB010000146.1 GCA_020445745.1 Rhodocyclaceae bacterium
ACTGGCTCGGCTCGGCCAAGCACAGCAACGAGCAGGCCTACCTGTTCCGCAAGTTCGCGGCGCTGTGGGGCACCAACAACGTGGACCACCAGGCCCGCATCTGCCACTCGACGACGGTGGCCGGTGTCGCCAACACCTGGGGCTACGGTGCGATGACCAACAGCTACAACGACATGCACAACTCGAAGGCGATGATCCTGATCGGATCGAACCCGACCGAGGCGCACCCGGTGGCGATGCAGCACATCCTGTTCGCCAAGGAGCGCAACAAGTCCCGGCTGATCGTCGCCGACCCGCGCTTCACCCGCACCGCGGCCAAGGCCGACCAGTACCTGCGCCTGCGTCCCGGCTCGGACATCGCCTTCGTCTGGGGCCTCTTGTGGCACATCTTCGAGAACGGCTGGGAAGACCAGCAGTTCATCTCGCAGCGGGTGTTCGGCATGGACGAGATCCGCGCCGAGGTCAAGCGCTGGCACCCGGACGAGGTCGAGCGCGTCACCGGCATCGGCCGCGACGCGATGTACCTGGCCGCCAAGACCCTCGCCACCAACAAGCCGGGCACCGTGGTGTGGTGCATGGGCGGCACCCAGCACACCACCGGCAACAACAACACGCGCGCCTACTGCGTGCTGATGCTGGCGCTGGGCAACATCGGCACCAGCGGTGGCGGCGCGAACATCTTCCGCGGCCACGACAACGTGCAGGGCGCCACCGACCTGGGCGTGCTGTCCCACGACCTGCCCGGCTACTACGGCCTCTCGGAAGGCGCCTGGAAGCACTGGTGCCGGGTCTGGGACATCGACTACGAGTGGCTGTCCGCCCGCTTCGACCAGGGCAGCTACGAGAAGAAGGGCGACACCGCGCTGAAGCCGATGAACACCAACGGCATTCCGGTATCGCGCTGGGTGGACGGGGTGCTCGAGGACAAGGCCAACGTCGCGCAGAAGGACAACATCCGCGCGATGACGTTCTGTGGTCACGCGCCGAACAGCCAGACCCGCGGCCCGGACCAGAAGAAGGCGATGGAGAAGCTCGACCTGATCGTCGTCATCGACCCGTACCCGACGGTCACCTCGGTGCTGCCCGACCGCCAGGACGGCATGTACCTGCTGCCGGCCTGCACCCAGTTCGAGACCTACGGCTCGGTCACCGCCTCGAACCGCTCGCTGCAGTGGCGCGACAAGGTCATCGAGCCGATGTTCGAGTCGCTGCCGGACCACGTCATCCTCTACAAGTTCGCCAGGAAGTTCGGCTTCGCCGATCAGTTGTGCAAGCACATCCAGGTGAACGGCGACGAGCCGCTGATCGAGGACATCACCCGCGAGTTCAACAAGGGCATGTGGACCATCGGCTACACCGGCCAGAGCCCCGAGCGCCTGAAGCTGCACCAGCAGAACTGGCACACCTTCGACTACACCTCGCTGCAAGCCAAGGGCGGGCCTGCCAACGGCGACACCTACGGCCTGCCGTGGCCGTGCTGGGGCACACCCGAGATGAAGCACCCGGGCACCCACGTCCTGTACGACACCAGCAAGCCGGTGGCCGAAGGCGGCCTGTGCTTCCGGGCCCGCTTCGGCGTCGAGTTCGAAGGCAAGAACCTGCTCGCCGAAGGTGACTCCTACCCGGTCGGCTGCGAACTGAAGGGCGGCCATCCGGAATTCACCGCCGACCTCCTGAAGAAGCTGGGCTGGTGGAACGACCTGACCGCCGAAGAGCAGCAGGAGGCCGAAGGCAAGAACTGGAAGACCGACCTCTCCGGCGGCATCCAGCGCGTCGCGATCAAGCATGGCTGTGCGCCGTTCGGCAATGCCAAGGCACGCGCCGTCGTGTGGACCTTCCCCGATCGCGTGCCGATCCACCGCGAACCGCTGTACACGACCCGGCGCGACCTGGTGGCCGACTATCCGACCTACCCCGACCGCAAGAGCTTCTACCGGCTGCCGGTGTTGTACCAGTCGATCCAGGAGACCGACTACGCCAAGGACTACCCGATCATCCTGACCAGCGGCCGCCTGGTGGAATACGAGGGCGGCGGCGACGAGTCCCGGTCGAACCCGTGGCTGGCCGAGCTGCAGCAGGAGATGTTCGTCGAACTGAACCCGGTCGACGCCAACGACAACGGCATCCGTCCCGACGCCATGGTGTGGGTCGAGACCCCGGCCGGCAAGATCAAGGTCAAGGCCCTGATCACCGAGCGCGTCGAGCCGGGCGTGGCCTTCATCCCGTTCCATTTCGGCGGCGTGTTCGAGGGCAAGGACCTGCGCGACAAGTATCCGCCAGGGGCCGATCCGTTCGTGCTCGGCGAATCCGCCAACACCGCGATGACCTACGGTTACGACTCGGTCACCCAGATGCAGGAATCCAAGGTTTCCTGCTGCCGCATCGCCGCGGCCTAAGAGGAGTCGATCATGGCAAGGATGAAATTTCTGTGTGATGCGGAGCGCTGCATCGAGTGCAATGCCTGCGTCACCGCCTGCAAGAACGAGCACGAGGTGCAGTGGGGCATCAACCGCCGCCGCGTGGTCACCATCAACGACGGCGAGCCCAACGAGAAGTCGATCTCGGTGGCCTGCATGCACTGTACCGACGCTCCCTGCGCCGCGGTGTGCCCGGTAGACATCTTCTACACCACCGAGGACGGCGTGGTACTGCACAACAAGGACGCCTGCATCGGCTGCGGCTACTGCCTGTTCGCCTGCCCGTTCGGTGCCCCGCAGTTCCCGCAGGACGGCGCCTTCGGCGAGCGCGGCAAGATGGACAAATGCACCTTCTGCGGCGGCGGGCCGGAAGAGGACAACTCGCCGGCCGAACGGGCCAAGTACGGCCGCAACCGGTTGGCGGAGGGCAAGCTGCCGCTGTGCGCCGAGATGTGCTCGACCAAGGCGCTGCTCGCCGGCGACGCCAACGAGGTGTCCGACATCTTCCGCGAACGGGTCGTGGCACGGGGTTCCAACCGCGGCGCCTGGGGCCAGAACCTCCAGTTCAACCCGCTCGGCGGCACCCGGCGCTGAACGCCCGACGTGCCTGCCCGCCGTGGGGCCCGATCCCGGGTCGCGCGGCGGCGGCGCGGCACCTACTGGGACGGGAGAAGAATCCATGATAGCTATTTCGCGAGGCTCGGCTGCGCTGGCATGGCTGATTCGGCTGGCGGCCATCGCAATGGCGCTGTCGATGCTGCCGTCGATGGCGGTGGCGGCGACCGATCCGGCAAAGCCGCCGGGTGATCCGGTCGCCAACTACTGGCGCGAAGTGCGGCAGGGGGTTCCGGGACTGAGCCAGGTCGACGGCGCGGAATCCGGTGTGCTGATCAATGCCGCCGGCCAGCAATGGCGCGAGCAGCGCAACGGCCCGCTGAAGCGCTACGGCGCCATGATCCTGCTGGCGATGCTCGGCATCATCGTGCTGTTCTACCTGGTCCGCGGACCGATGAGGCTGTCGGCGCCGCCGACCGGGCGCAAGATCCAGCGCTTCACGCCGTTCGAGCGCTTCGTGCACTGGGGTACGGCGATCACCTTCATCCTGATGGGCCTCACCGGGCTGGCAGTCCTGTTCGGCCGCAGTGTCCTCGGGCCGCTGATCGGCAGCGGCGGACTCGGCGGCCTGCTCGGCCTCGGCAAGCTGGTGCATAACTATCTCGGCCCGGTGTTCCTCGCCTTCACGATCCTGCTGATCCTCGTCTTCCTGCGCGACAACGTCTGGGCGAAATGCGACGCCCAGTGGATAGCCCGGGCAGGCGGCATGTTCTCTTCCGGCGACCACATCCCCTCGGGTCGTTTCAACTTCGGAGAGAAGGCCTGGTTCTGGCTCGGCGTGACCTTCCTCGGCCTGTTCGTGGCCGGCACCGGGCTGCTGCTGGATTTCCCGGCGCTGATCGATCGCACCCGCGAGCTGATGCAGAACCTGGTGCTGCTGCACGCCATTGGCGCGGTGTTGCTGCTGGCAATGTCGCTCGGCCACATCTACATGGCCACGCTCGGCGTCGAAGGCGCGATGGAGTCGATGAAGACGGGCGAGGTCGACGAGACCTGGGCCAAGGAACACCACGAGCTGTGGTACGAGGAGACCAAGGCCGGCCGCTCCAGCCACATGTGAACGACCCCGGATCCACTCGGAGCCCGCCCGCTGCGGGCTTCTTTCATTTCGGCGGCCCGTTGCGCGGCCGCGCCAGCGCTGGCCGTGGGCGCCACGGCTGATGGCGGGCGATCCCGCGTGCGGGTCCGCGCGGCGCTGCCACACCGGCCCGCGCCGAGGAACGAGCTTCGACCTCCGTATTCGCCCGACCGTGCCCCCGGGCGCGGCGCAACGAGCGCAGTTGCGGGTCGCCATCTTCGGCAAGGACGACGCGTGCCCAGGCCGGCCCGTGTCGATGGAACGGTCGGAGGGTCGCCGCAAGCCATCGGCCCGGCGGATCCGTAGACCCTGAGTGGCAGAGGCATTCTTCCTGCCGGCCGTCACGGACGCCGGCCCCTGGTGACCGGCAGACATCTTCGCGCCAGCACCCCCCGCTGGCGCGGGGCGCATAGATCCGACCGCGATGCAGATCGCATCATCCAGCAATCCCTGGCGGCGGCCATGACGGCCACGAGAATTGTCGAAAATCTTTACACGGAAATTTCCGATGGGTGACAGGCTGGCCAACGCCAAGCTTCAAGTCATTGAACAATAGATATTTTATTAGAGCTGATGCGAATTGGCATGGTGCGTGCTTTCGACGATTTTCGAGCGAGTGATTTTCTAGTCATCTCGCTGACAACAAACTTCGCAAGTCTCTTGGAGGATCACTCGATGAGTATCACTTCCGCAGTAAAAAGAGGTATTGCGGCGACCGGTGTCGCCGCATGCATGGCAGTCGCGGCCAGCAGCGCGAACGCCGCGGTCGTTCGCGTCGCCGAAGCGGACTTTCTGGCCGGATCCGGCCTGATCACCTTCAGTGAGTTCGCAGTGGGGACGGTCAACCCCACCTACGCGCCGGCCACCTACGGCGGCGGCGCCGGTTCGCCGACCGTGACCTTCGACGGTTTCTTCCAGGGCCAGAGCCTCAGCGCGACCCCGGCGGTCGACTGCCCGGGTGCCGCGGCATCGGCCTGCGTGGTCGGCAATCCCACCGGACCGCTGGCGCTGGATGCGGCCTCGCCCGACACCTTCATCACCAACGACGGTGCCAACCCGACCAGCCCGGTGCTGTCGGGAACGCCCACCTTCAACGGCCCGATCGCGATCCTGTTCGACATCGACCTGGCCGGCGTCGGCTTCGACGGCGGCTTCTTCAATGCCGCCAACAGCACTGGCATCACCGCCTTTGCCCGTGACGGCTCGCTGCTCGGTACCGTGACCAACACCGGCACCGGGATCGAGTTCCTGGGCCTGGTGACCGACGACGGCGCCGAAAGGATCGCCGGCGTGTTCCTCGACCTGGTCGGCAGCGAGCCGGCCGGCTTTGCCATCGACAACCTGCGCTTCGGTCGCGCCGGACAGATCCGGGTCGTTCCGGAGCCCGCCACCATGGCGCTGATGGGCATGGGCTTTGCCGGCCTGGCCCTCAGCCGGCGTCGTCGCAAGGCGTCGTGATCGTCCCGGGCACGCGCTCGCGTGTCCGCCCGACGCGCATCGTCGAAAGGCACGGCCCGGGGCCGTGCCTTTTTTTCGTTCTTGCCATTTCAACTCGCCGAGCATCGTGCTCCCGGTCGCTCCGGGAGCGGCCGACTACCGGTCACGGCCCCGAGCGCCAGCCGCGCAGCGGCGGGTGCCACTGCCACAGGCACAGCACCAGCGCCGCGAAAGCACTGTAGGCGATGGCGAACAGCCACGGCGGCGCATCGAAGAACATCAACTCGTGCAGCCAGTGGGCGACGAAGCCGCGGGCCCGCAGACCGGCACCACCCGCGGCGCGCAACTCGGCCTCGAACAGGGTCAGCGGGCACAGCCGGCCGAGCCACGCCTGGACCGTGACGACCAATATCGCGGCGAGATGGCTCCAGCGATAGGCCGGCGCCCGGACCCAGCGCCAGCCCATCTGACGTCCGGCGACGATCAGCAACGGCCCGCTGACGACGAACACCACCACCAGCGCATGGAGTGCCAGCACCAGGTCTGCCAGTGCTCCGGCGGCTCCGGGCCTCACGCCGGCAACCGCCGTCGCAGACGCCGCGCCATCGCGGGCGGGCCAGGCACCGGAGCCGATCGGTCGCTCACGAGACCTGCGATCAATGGCCGGTCGCGAGACGATGCATGACCAGCTTGGCGAGCAGGTCCGGCGACGGCCCTGGCGCATTCGACGCAGCCGCCGGCTCGCCACCACGACCGTCCGCAGTGGCCAGTGGCCGCTGCCGGCGGAACAGGGCCTCGGCGAGGGACACCAGGCTCGGTGCGACGCGCGCCTGATCGATATTCACGGTCACCGCGGTCGCGAATTCGGCCGCGACGGCGGACCGGTTCGGCAACGGCAGCAGTGCACACAGCAGCGACGGCAGCAGCAGCGCGGACATCGGGCGCATGACGAGGATCTCCGGTCAACCGGCGCTTCCGCGCAACCGCGGCGCCGATCGGGCGAGCGCGGCGCAAGCCGCGCCCAGTCATCGGAGAATGGGGTCGGAGTTCGCGATTTCAAGCCCCGCGGCGCCCCTCAGCGGGCCACTGGCGTCGTCGCGGTCGGCCCGAAGCCACCTTCCTGGTAGATGACGTCGCCATCGCGCGCGTGCAGGTAGTGGGGCTGGCCGGCCGGCGCCACATATACCGCACCGGCCGGCACCGCGACCATTCGCGCGTCATCCGCCTGCTCGCCGAAGCCGACATACAGGGTGCCGCTCAGCACCGTCGAGTAGCGGGTGTCCGGATGGGTATGCACCGGCAGCCGGGCGCCGGCCTTCAGCTCGACCCGAAATGCATACAGGCCGTCACCATCCTCGGCACCCAGCAGCCATGCCCCGCGGACCAGCGGATTGCCCGGCGGCCCGCCCCAATGCAGCGTATCGGGCAACACCGGCGCCGGCATCGGTGGCGCCGCATCGGCCAGCGTGACCAGGCAACAGGCGGCAACGGCGACGAATCTCGACAGCATCGGCACTCCCTCCCGCATCGCCGCCGGATCGGACACCGGCACTCGGGCGCTGCGATGCGCCAAAGATAGCAGCGGGGGCGGCGTCGCGCAGCGACGAGGGCACTTGCCGGCGGCACCGTCGGCCTCGGCCCGCACCGATCGACAGGGCGACGCATCCCCCGCGCGCGCCGGCGACGAGGCCGAAACGGGTCCGCGCTAGCGGTCGTGCGCAATCGCACGACCCGCCCGAGCCATGCAAAACCATTGACCGCCGGAGCCGCGACCCAGTCGGTAAGGAGCCCCGCTTCGTATCGGTCCAATGGGCAGGAGAGCAAGCATAGCGAGGGCGCAGCCGACAGGAGACAGCCATGCACCACGAGCACGCCCGACAACGCCTGATTCGCGAAAACCTCGAATTCGCCGGCAGCGGCGGCGTCAGCCAGCGCAACGCCGACCAGGGCTTCCGGCCCGCGTTCCGCGACTGTGAGACCCTGCAGGTCTATCCGTCGCGCTTCGCCGACGGCCGCGCCGCCCCCTTCCATCTGGTCGACGGCCTGCCCGCCGAAGCCGTCGAGGCCCGTGACGCCCGCGGCCGGGTGCTGCGCATCAAGGACTCGGTGGTCTCCGGCTTCGTCCGCGACGGCCGCTTCTACACCCGCGACGAAGCCAGCCGCGCCCTCGCCGTGCTGCACTGATCCCCGCAGGCGGCGCCGCACCGGTCGCGATCGGCTGCGGCGCAAGTGCCAACCTGCACCAACACCGATCGCCCGCCAGCCAGTCTTTCCCGCCCCTGTGTCCCACTGCGAGCCGCCCCGATCGACGGCGCGCGGGACACGCCGATCCGCGCGACGATCCAGCCGATGCGGTCATAGCCCGGGCCCGCCGGACGGCGGCAGCCGGCAGCGATCTGCGCGCAAGCGCCCGCTCGCCTATCATGCGCACTGTTCGCGCACCCAGGTCCTCACCCCAGATGCCGCAATCCGCCGACCCGTCCCGTTCCACCGTCACCGTCGTGCCGGTCGCCCGCGGCCTGCTGTTCGCCACCGCCGGCCTGACCGGCGGCCTGGTGATGGTGATCGAGATCCTCGGCGCGCGGGTCATCGGCCCGTTCTTCGGCGTCAGCCTGTTCGTGTGGACCGCGCTGATCAGCGTGACCCTGCTGTCGCTGGCCGGCGGCTACGCGTTCGGCGGCTGGCTCGCCGACCGCCGGCCGTCGGCGGACTGGCTGTACGGCCTGATCGCCGCGGCCGGCGCCTACGTGCTGCTGGTGCCGATGGTCAAGGTCGGGGCGATGGAGTTCGGGCTCGGCTTCGGCCTGCGCGGTGGCACCTTCGTCGCCGCGATGCTGCTGTTCGGCCCCAGCCTGTTCCTGCTCGGCTGCGTCTCCCCCTACCTGCTGCGGCTGGCGGCGGCCGACCTGGCTCGGCTCGGCCGCACCGCCGGCGTGCTCTACGCGGTGTCCACGGCCGGCAGCTTCGCCGGCTCGGCGCTGACCGGCTTCTACCTGCTCGGCTACGTCGGCGTCGGCAACGGCCTGCGCCTGACCGGCGGCCTGTTGATCGCGCTGGCGATCGTCCACTACCTGCTCGCGCGGCGCTGGCGCGGCCTGGTCGCCGGCCTCGCGCTGCTGCCGGTCGCGGTCGGCCAGCCACCCTTGCCGAGCGTGATGCTCGACAACGGCACCCGTGCCACCGTGATCGCCGCCCACGACGGCTTCTACGGCGCGGTCAAGGTGGTCGAGTACCAGGGCGGCAGCCTCGCCACCCGCGAGATGATCATCGACGGCCTGGTGCAGGGCGGCATGGACGCCGCCGACCGCCGGCCGGTGTATGAATACGCCTACCTGCTGTCGCGGCTGCCGCTGGCGGTGCGGCCCGGCGGCCGCTCGGCGCTGGTGGTCGGCCTCGGCATGGGGGCGGCGCCGAGCTGGCTGGCGCGCGCCGGCATCGACACCGAGGTGGTGGAGATCGATCCGCTGGTGCGCGACATGGCCCGCCGCCACTTCGCCTTCCCGCAGCAGATCCCGGTGCATATCGAGGATGCCCGCACCTTCCTCGCCCGCGATGGCCGGCGCTACGACTACATCCTGCTCGACGTCTTCAACGGCGACACCACGCCCGGCTACCTGCTGTCGCTGGAGGCCCTGCAGGCGGTCAAGAAGCGGCTCTCCGGCGACGGCGTGCTGGCGCTGAACCTGATCGGCGGCGTCGAGGGTGACCAGGCGATGCTGCCGGCGATCGTGCGCACGCTCGAGGAAGTCTTCGCCGGCGTGTCGCTGCACCCGGCCTTCGAGCCGGTGGCCGGCCAGCCGCTGGCCGGCAACTTCGTGCTGCTCGCCAGCGACGGCCCCCTCGCCTTCGCCCGGCCGCCCTACCTCGACGACGTGCACCCGCTGGCGGCGTCGGTTCGCCGACTCGCGACCCAGCCGCCGATCCCGGTGAACACCACCGGCGCGGTCGTGCTGACCGACGAATTCAATCCCCTCGACCTGCTAGACACCGCCTACAAGGAAAGCGTGCGGCGCCACATCATCGAGACCACGCCCCACCAGATCCTGCTGGCCGGCTGAGGGCCGCGGCCAGCGCGGCATCGAAGCGGACGGCGAAGCCGGCCGGGTCGGCGAGCCCGCCGGCGGCCCGCATGCGGTCGCGCAGGCCGACGCGCAGCGCTGCGATGCGCTTCGGCTCGGCGGCCAGCCGCTGGCAGATGGCGGCGAACGCGGCCGGCGAATCGGCCACCAGCTCGCCCAGCCCGAGCGCGGCGAGCAGGCTGGCGCCGATCCGCCCGGCATGGCGGTCGCCGGCCAG
>JAGRGB010000147.1 GCA_020445745.1 Rhodocyclaceae bacterium
CGAGACCTCCGGCATCGGCTAGGGCGATGCCGCGATCGTGCCCTTCGTCGACGTCTCGCTGTACGTGATGACGCCGGAGTTCGGCGCCGCCAGCCAGCTCGAGAAGATCGACATGCTCGACTTCGCCGACTTCGTCGCGATCAACAAGTTCGACCGCAAGGGCGCCGAGGATGCCCTGCGCGACGTGCGCAAGCAGTACCAGCGCAACCGTGAGCTGTTCGCGGTGCCGACCGACGAGATGCCGGTGTTCGGCACGATGGCGGCGCGCTTCAACGACGACGGCGTCACCGGCCTGTACCAGGCGATGCTGCCGGCGCTGGTCGGCAAGGGCCTCAAGGCGGCCGACAGCAAGCTGCCGCCGGTCGGCGTCAAGGCCTCCAGCAGGGGCCGCGCGATCGTGCCTGCGGAGCGGGTGCGCTATCTCGCCGAGATCGCCGATACCGTGCGCGACTACCACAAGCACACCGCCGCGCAGGCCCGGGTCGCCCGCGAGCGCCAGTCGCTGAAGACCGCGAAGAGCCTGTTCGAGCAGTGCGGCAAGCCGGCAGCGCACTTCGACGAGCTGATCGACTGGAAGGACGGCGAGCTGACCCCGGCGGCGAAGAAGCTGCTGGCGATGTGGCCGAAGGAGAAGGAGCTCTACGCCGCCGACGAATATGTCGTGAAGATCCGCGACAAGGAGATCCGCACCGCGCTCACCACCGAATCGCTGTCCGGCAGCAAGATCCGCAAGGTCGCGCTGCCGTCCTTCGAGGACGACGGCGAGGTGCTGCGCTTCCTGATGAAGGAGAACGTGCCGGGCTCCTTCCCATTCACCGCCGGCGTGTTCGCGTTCAAGCGCGAGGGCGAGGACCCGACCCGGATGTTCGCCGGCGAGGGCGACGCCTTCCGCACCAACCGCCGCTTCAAGAAGGTCTCCGAGGGCATGCCGGCCCACCGCCTCAGTACCGCCTTCGACTCGGTGACGCTGTACGGCTGCGATCCGGACCCGCGCCCGGACATCTACGGCAAGGTCGGCAACTCGGGCGTGTCGATCGCGACCCTGGACGACATGAAGGTGCTCTATTCGGGCTTCGACCTGTGCGCGCCCTCCACCAGCGTGTCGATGACGATCAACGGCCCGGCGCCGATCATCCTCGCCTTCTTCTTCAACACCGCCCTCGACCAGCAGGTGGACAAGTTCAAGGCCGACAACGGCCGCGACCCCACCGAGGACGAACTGCAGAAGATCCGCGCCTGGACCCTGTCCACGGTGCGCGGCACGGTGCAGGCCGACATCCTGAAGGAGGACCAGGGACAGAACACCTGCATCTTCTCGACCGAATTCGCGTTGAAGATGATGGGCGACATCCAGGAGTTTTTCGTCCATCACCAGGTGAGGAACTTCTACTCGGTGTCGATCTCCGGCTACCACATCGCCGAGGCCGGCGCCAACCCGATCAGCCAGCTCGCCTTCACGCTGTCGAACGGTTTCACCTACGTCGAGAGCTACCTCGCGCGCGGCATGCATATCGACGACTTCGCGCCCAACCTGTCCTTCTTC
>JAGRGB010000148.1 GCA_020445745.1 Rhodocyclaceae bacterium
GGGCTGCAGGCGCCACTTCTTGACGATGCGGCTCTCCGGAATCGGCAGCACGCCGGACTCGGAGGCCATCACCACGAGGTCGTCGTCGGTCACCAGGTAGCGCGCCGGCCGCAGGCCGTTGCGGTCCAGCGTCGCGCCGATCTGGCGCCCGTCGGTGAACGCCACCGCAGCCGGTCCGTCCCAGGGCTCCATCATCGCCGCGTGGTACTCGTAGAAGGCGCGGCGGCGCTCGTCCATCAGGGTGTGGGATTCCCAGGCCTCGGGAATCATCATCATCACCGCATGGGCCATCGAGTAGCCGCTCATCACCAGCAGTTCGAGCGCGTTGTCGAAGGCTGCGGAATCGGACTGTCCCGGATAGATCACCGGCCAGATCTTGTCGAGGTCGGCGCCGAGCAGGGGCGAGGAGACGCCGTTCTCGCGTGCCCGCATCCAGTTGTAGTTGCCGCGCAGCGTATTGATTTCACCGTTGTGGGCGATCATCCGGAACGGGTGCGACAGGCTCCACTTCGGGAAGGTGTTGGTCGAGAAGCGCTGGTGCACCAGCGCCAGCGCCGAGGTCGAGCGCTCGTCCGCGAGATCCTCGAAGTACTGCCCGACCTGGGTGGCGAGCAGCAGGCCCTTGTAGTTCACGGTCCGCGCCGACATCGAGACCATGTAGAATTCCTTGGCGTGCTCGAGCTCCAGCGCCATGATGGCGTTGGCCGCACGACGGCGGATCACGTAGAGCTTGCGTTCCAGCGCGTCGGTCACCATGACGTCGCGGCCACGCCCGATGAACACCTGGCGGATCACCGGCTCCTTGGCCTTGACCGCTGGCGACATCGGCATCTCCGCATTGGTCGGCACGTCGCGCCAGCCCAGCAGAACCTGCCCCTCGGCTCGCACCGCACGCTCGATTTCGGCTTCGCAGGCGAGCCTCGAGGCGATTTCCTTCGGCATGAACACCATGCCCACGCCGTATTCCCCGGCAGGCGGCAGATCCACCCCTCTGCTCGCCATGTCCTCGCGGTAGAGGGTGTCCGGCACCTGAATCAGGATGCCGGCACCGTCGCCCTGCAGCGGATCGGCACCGACCGCGCCACGATGGTCGAGATTCTTCAGAATCTCGAGTCCCTGGCTGACGATTTCGTGGCTCTTGCGGCCCTTGACGTGCGCGACGAAACCAACGCCGCAGGCATCATGTTCGTTCTTCGGGTCGTACAGACCCTGCTTCTGGGGGAAATCCATCCTGTCTTTCCTCGACTACTTGCGCGCCGTCGAATGCAGCTTGGTCCGACGCGGCTGGCAGCACGGCTTGCGTGCGGACGTCAAAAAAAGCCGGAGGCGCGAAAAGCTCACCGGCTTGCCGGGCTCGCCTTGCGGAGCCCTCCGATCTCTACTGGCGGAAGCTCGAATTTACCGCAGCGAAGCAACAGGTTTCAAGGTTTTTTTGCGCCGCGGCATGCGGATCCGCGTGCCCCGAACGCGTCGCTCAATGGATTTCGCCGACCGCAAATAGTCGCCGGTGCTCGCGGATCGCGTAGCGGTCGGTCATGCCGGCAATGTAGTCGGCGATCGCCCGCGGCGCGTCTTCCCGCGCCTTGCGCTGGTACTGCGGCGGCAGCAGTCGCGGGTCCGACTGGAAGGCGGAGAACAGGTCGCGGATGATCCGGCGCGCCTTCTCGGTCATGCGCAGCACCTGGTAGTGCCGGTACAGGTTCTCCCGCAGGAACACCTTGAGCGCCTGCAGGGGCTCACGCAACCCGTCGCCGTAGGCGACAAGCTCGGGCGCTTCGCCGACCTCGGCAAGGCTTTCGACGCGATGCGCCTGAATGTTGGCCGAGGTCGTCTCGATCAGGTCGAGCGCCATCCGGTTGATCATCCTGCGGATCGTCTCGTGAATCAGCCGGCGCCCCTGCAGCGCCGGGTGCCGCTCGCGCACCCGGGCACGCTCGCGGGCGAACAGCGCGACCTCGTCGAGCTGCTCGAGCGTGATCAGGCCCGAGCGCAGGCCGTCGTCGAGGTCGTGGTTGTTATAGGCGATCTCGTCGCAGTAGTTGGCCAGCTGTCCCTCCAGCGACGGACGCCGCTTGTCGATGAAGCGGCGCCCGAGTTCGCCGAGGGTGCGCGCCCGCGCCAGCGAGCAATGCTTGAGAATGCCCTCACGGGTCTCGTACATCAGGTTGAGCCCGTCGAAGTCGGCGTAGCGTTCCTCGAGCAGATCCACGGTTCGCAGCGACTGCAGGTTGTGTTCGAAACCACCGAACGGTTTCATGCATTCGTTGAGCGCTTCCTGGCCGGCATGCCCGAACGGCGTGTGGCCGAGGTCATGGGCCAGCGCCACCGCCTCGGCGAGATCCTCGTTCAAGCGCAGTGCACGCGCGATGCTGCGGGTGATCTGGGCGACCTCGATGCTGTGGGTCAGCCGCGTGCGGAACAGGTCGCCCTCGTGATTGACGAACACCTGCGTCTTGTACTCGAGCCGGCGGAACGCGGTGGAATGGACGATGCGGTCGCGATCGCGCTGGAACTCGCCGCGACCGGCCGGGGGGTCCTCCGCGATCCTCCGGCCCCGGGAGTTCCGCTCGCTGACCGCGTAGGGCGCGAGGTCGGCTTCAGCCACCGCCGCGCCTCCGGATCGCGCCCTCGATCGACTCGCGCGGCGAGTCGCCGTCGACCACGGCACGGCCGATGCCCTGGAGCAGCACCAGGCGCAATCGCCCGGCTTCGACCTTCTTGTCGTGGGCCATCAGCTCCAGATACTGCCCGGCCGGCATTGGCGGCCCTTGCACCGGCAGGCCGGCGGCGTGATGGATGGCCTCGATCCGTGCGAGCTCGGCATCGGACAGCCAGCCACGCATGCGCGACAGCTCGGCAGCCATCATCGCGCCGGCGGCCACCGCTTCTCCATGCAACCATTCCCCGTATCCCATGCCGGCCTCGATCGCATGGCCGAAGGTGTGGCCCAGGTTCAGAATCGCGCGCACGCCCTGCTCGGTCTCGTCGGCCGCGACGATCTCGGCCTTGTTGGCGCACGAGCGCTCGATCGCGTAGGCGAGCGCATCGCCGTCGCGGGCCACCAGCCGGGCGACGTTGTCTTCGAGCCAGTCGAAGAATTCCGCGTCCCGGATCATTCCGTACTTGATCACCTCCGCCAGCCCGGCCGCCAGCTCGCGCGCCGGCAGGGTCGCCAGCGTCTCGATATCGGCCAGCACCAGGCGCGGCTGATGGAAGGCACCGATCATGTTCTTGCCCAGCGGGTGGTTGATCGCGGTCTTGCCGCCGACCGACGAATCCACCTGGGCCAGCAGCGTGGTCGGCAACTGGATGAACGGTACGCCGCGCTGGAAGGTGGCGGCGGCAAAACCCACCATGTCGCCGATGACGCCGCCGCCGAGGGCGATCAGCGTCGTCGAGCGCTCGCAGCGGGCCGCCATCAGGCCGTCGAAGATGCGGTTCAGCGTCGCCCAGTCCTTGTGGGCCTCGCCGTCGGGCAGCACGATGCTGCCGCTGTCGACGCCGGCACCGGCGAGCGCTGCGGCGACGTCGTCCAGGTACAGGGGGGCGACCGTGTCGTTGCTGATGATCACGACCCGCGGGGTCTTCAGCAGCGGCAGGATCAGGTCGGCGCGGTGGCGCAGGCCGCCGCCGATGTGGATCGGATAGCTGCGCTCGCCGAGCGCGACCTTCAGCGTTCGCATGTCTTCTCCATTTCGCGCTCGATCGTGCGGGCCATCGCCACCGGCGAGCCGCGCCGCCCGGCCACCACCAGATCGGCGACCTCGCGATACAGCGGCTCGCGCTGGCGGTAGAGCTCGCGAATGCGCCCGCGCGGGTCCGCCACCTGCAGCAGCGGCCGGTTGCGATCGTGGCGGGTACGCTCGAACAGGACGTCGGGCGCCACGTCCAGGTAGATCACGAAGCCGCGATCCTTCAACAACCGGCGATTGTCCTCGGCGAGCACGATGCCGCCGCCGGTGGCGACCACCAGATCCGGCTCGCGGACGAGTTCTTCGAGTTCCTGGCTCTCGCGGCGGCGGAAGCCCTCCTCGCCCTCGATATCGAATATCACCGGGATGGCGACCCCGGTCCGCGCCTCGATCGCGTGATCGCAATCGACGAAGCGCCGGCCCAGCCGCTTGGCCAGTTCGCGCCCGACCGTAGTCTTGCCGGCCCCCATCATGCCGACCAGAAAGATGTTCGCGATGCTCATGCCCGAAAGTGGAAACGCCCCTTCGCAGGATATACGAAGGGGCGTCGGTTTTGCCGGAAACGCCTTGCTGCGTCCGTTCGGCGCCGGCCGGTCAGGGCTCACATTCTGGCCGTCGGCGACTGCTGCTTGCGGCCCTTCCGCCGGCCGGCGGCAATCGCGACTCGATCAGCTAGGATCCGTACATCCCGCATTGACACCGAACGGCGAGATGACCGGCGACGGCGCAATCGACTCGTCGCTCAACTCGTCGGCCGACACCGGCACGTACATGGTGCTGCTGGCGACGCTGTTGTTACCGGCCACGACCGCGGTGGCGACGATGACGACCTGCGCCCAGGTCGCATAGTTGCGCGGATACTCGACCCAGAACTCCGACGCGCCGGCGTCATCGGTGACGATCGTGACGGTCGAACCGCCGGACGCCCCGTCGATCGGGCGCACGATGGCGGCGCCGTTGGGTTCGAACACGCCATCGCCGTCGATGTCACCGATCTCCGCGTCGTCGACGATGCCGTTGTTGTTGGGCTCCTCCGGTCCGCAGGTATCCATCACCACCTGCCGCCACGGCGGCTGTGCGCCGGTCACGACTTCGTAGAACCCCTTGCGGAAATTGCCGAAGTTCAGCGAGATCGTCACCGTCTGGTTGGGCACCGGGTTGCCGGCGGTGTCGCCGACCAGCGCGACGAAGCGCTTGCGGAAGCTGACCGGCTCGATGGCACTGATCGTATTGTCGGTGCCGATCACGATATTGACCGCGTTGCCGGCCACGGTCAGCTCGGTCTGGCCGCTGACCGAGGTACCGACCACCAGCGCGGACAGAATCACCGAGTCCTTGCCGCTGATCGATGGATCGGCGGTGAACACGGTCAGCGCGCGGCCAGCCTCGTCGGTGATCGCCTGGGCGGGCGACGGCGATCCACCGCCGTTCGGGGCCGAGAAGGTCACGGTCTTGCCGGCCACCGGATTGCCTTCGGCATCCTTGACCAGCGCGGTGATGTTGCTGCTGCCGGTCGGCGCCACGGTGGTCGGCGTCCCCTGGATCGACACCGACGCCGGCAGCACGGCAATGAAGCTCACCGTGGTCGTCGTCGAGGCATTGGTGGTTCCGTCGGTCGCGGTCGCCAGCAGGTTGGCATTGCCCGCACTGGGCGCCTTGACGTAGGCGGAGGCGGTACCGTTGGACAGCGGCACGGTCAGCGACGGGGAATTGCCCTGGGCGCAGGCGTTGTCCGGATGCACCGTGCCGCGCGGGTTGGTGACGGTCAGCTCGGTCGCCGAGAAACCCGACAGGCTCAACACGACGAGCTGGCAGCCGCCGGCGCTCGACACCGGGATGGTGCTGCCCGACGTCGGCGAATCGAAGCGGAAATTGACCGACGAGATCGACACCGCCTGGGAGGAGCGTGCACCCAGTGCGGACGCGGAGATCACGTCCGGCTCACTGCCGCCGATGGTCGGCACGAACGAGAACGCGGCCTGACCCTGGGCATTGGTGGTGACGCTGGCCGGCACCGGATTGCCGAGCTGCGAACTGAGCGAGATAGCCGAGTTGGCGATCACCGCGCCGCCGGCGTCGGCCAGCGAGACGACCATGTTCACCGACTGGCCGATCACGCCGGCCAGGTCGCCGCCGAAGGACAGCGTCGTGCCCGACACCGAAATCTCGGTATCCGCGCTCAGCGAACCGTGAAACGCCTCGATGCGGGCGGGGCGGTTGGCCTTGTTGTCGTCGGAGTTGAACTCGACCTCGGCCACGCCCTGGGCGTCGGTGACCGCGGACGGCGCCGACAAGGTACCGCTGTCGGCACTGAAGCGGACTTCCTGGTCCGGTACCGCGGCATTGCTCGCGTCCTTGACGGTGGCGCGCACCGTCACGCGATCCGCGCCGTCGGTCGCGAGGGTCGGCGAACTGACGATCAGGGTCAGTGTCGTGCCGGTTGCCGTCGGCGTGCCGTCATCCAGCGGGCAGCCGATGCAGGTGTCCCCGCCGCCCCCGCCGCCACCGCAGGCGACGAGGCCGGTTGCGAGCAGGGTTATCGCCAGGCGCGAAAAAATTGCTTTGAACATGAATGCTCCCGAATGCCAGTCGTCGTGTTCAGCGCGATACGAGATGATCCTCGACGATCTTCGGCGTAATGAAAACGATGAGTTCGGTCTTGTTGTCCCGCTTGGTATTCTGCTTGAACAGGTGACCGAGCACCGGGATGTCACCCAGCAGCGGCACCTTGTTGGTGGCGAACGCGGTGTCCTGCACGTAGATGCCGCCGATCACCACGGTGCCGCCGTTCTCGACCAGCACTTCGGTCTTGACATGCTTGGTGTCGATCGCCGGACCGGACAGGGTGTCTTCGCCGCGGGAGTCCTTGTTCACCTCCAGGCTCAGCATCACCCGGCCGTCCGGCGTGATCTGCGGCTTGACCCGCAACGACAGGTTGGCCTTGCGGAACGAAACGCTGGTGGCGCCCGAGCTGGTGGCCTGCTGGTACGGAATCTCGACGCCCTGCTCGATGACCGCCTCGATCTGGTCGGCGGTCATGACCTTCGGTCGCGACACGATCTTGCCGCGGCCGTCGGCCTCGAGGGCGGAGATCTCGAGATCGAGGAAGCGGGTCGCCTTCGAGTTCCACAACACCAGCGACAGCAGGCCGGGCTGCGCGCCGCTGTTCGGCAGTGCCGGCAGGTTGACCGCCCGGGTGTCCTGGTAGATCGGCTGGTCCTCGAGCAGGCCGCCGAAGAACGCGCTCTGTTCCAGCCCGCCGCCTGCCGAATAGCGCGGCGCGCCATTGGCGGCGGTCTTCGGCGAGAACAGACCGAAGCCCAGGCGAGCCCCCAGATCCCGCGAGAAGGTGTCGCTGGCCTCGACGATCCGCGCCTCGATCAGCACCTGGCGCGAAGGCAGGTCGATCTCGGCGATCAGGCCGCGCAACTCGTCGAGCTTGCTCGGCACGTCCTGCACGAAGATCTTGTTGCTGCGCTCGTCGACCACCACGCTGCCCCGCTTCGACAGGATGCTCTGCTCCCCGGACGACAGGAAGTTGGCGATCGCACGAGCCTGGTGGTAGTTGATGCGGAAGGTCTCGGTCACCAGCGGCTCGAGTTCGCCGATCTGGGCCTTGGCTTCGAGATCGAGCTTCTCGCGGGCAGCGAGTTCGTCGCGCGGCGCGATCCAGATCACGTTGCCGTTCTTTCGCTTGTCCAGCCCCCGGGCCTGCAGGATGATGTCCAGCGCCTGGTCCCACGGCACGTCCTTGAGACGCAGGGTCAGGCGCCCGTCGACCGAATCGCTGGTGATGATGTTGAAATTGGTGAAGTCGGCGATCACCTGCAGCACCGAACGCACGTCGATGTTCTGGAAGTTCAGCGACAGCTTCTCGCCGTGGTAGCCGGGCCCCTGGCCCTGAACCAGCTTGCGCGGATCCTCGACGACCTTCTTGACCTCCAGCACGAACTGGTTGTCGCTCTGGTAGGCGTTGTGCTCCCACAGCCCCTGCGGGCTGATCGTCATGCGCACCGTGTCGCCCTGTTCCTGGGTCGCAACCTCGGTCACCGGCGTGCCGAAGTCGGCGACGTCCAGGCGACGGCGCAGCGGCTCGGGCAGGGTGGTCTTGAGGAATTCGACGACCAGGTTCGAGCCCATCCGGCGGATGTCGATGGCAGTCTCGGGCGTCGCCAGCTCGACCACGATGCGCCCCTCGCCGTCGACACCACGCCGGAAGGCGATGTCGCGGATCGCCCGATCGCCGGCCGCAGCTGCGCTTCCCGTCGGGGAGGCGAACGACGAATAGACGTTCGGCTCGGTGGCGCCGACATCCGTGCCGCCGCGCGCCAGCGTGATGAACACGAAGCGGCCGTCGATGCGGGTGTCGTAGGGCATCGCGCGGTCCAGGTTCAGCACCAGACGAGTGCGATCACCGACCTGGACGATATTGGCGCTGCGCAGGTCGCCCGCGTCGAAACGCTGGACCGATTCGCCGAGGCCGTTGCTGGTGCCGTGGAAATCGAAGGCGATCCGCGGTGGCGTCATGACGCTGAAGCTCGGCGGCGGAGCAGCGACCGGCTGCGCCATCGTCAGGCGCATGATCACCTGCCCACCCTGGTTGTTGACGTCGATCGCCTCGATGCGGTTGCCCTGCACCGCCTCCGCTTCCGCCGCCTGGGCGGGCACCACCGTGAAGCTGGCCGCGCCGACGCCGACCGCCAAACCCGTTGCCAGTGCCAGCAGGGACTTGCGTATGCTCTTGTTCATCGCTTCGATGCCTCCTCGGCCAGCGGATCCTTCAACGCCATCGTCGTCACCCGCTCTCCCCATTCGCCGTTCAGGTCCTCGACGAGTTCCTTCAGCGTCAACTCGGTGTCATGGATCTCGGCCACCAGGCCGAAATCCTGCCCCATGTAATTGCCCTCGCGGACCTGGTAGACCGTTCCCTCGCTCTGCCCGGCCGGCTCGCCTGTCGTCGGTGCCTGGAACATGATCAGCGCGATCTTCTCGGTGTTCATTTCCAGCGTGCCGACGAAAGCCAGCGTTTCCAGCGCGAAGGCCTCGAGGGGTTCCCGGCGGCGCGTCAGGTCAGGCCGGAACTCGCTCGCCGGCATGTCCAGATCGATCGCCGTCGCCGCCGGCCGGAACGGGTCCGGATAGTCGTAGCCGACATACGAAACCTGCTCGGCCGGCTTGATGTCGGGCAAGGGTTGTACCTTCCCGGCCATGTGCCTGGACTGCTCGTCCATCCACTGCTGGATGTCCTCCTGCGGACTGGAACATGCCGCGGTCATCACCAGCATGATCGCCGCCAGGACCGGCGCCACGACCCGCGATTTCGGGGGGGTCGGATCTCCCTTGATTTCCTGTCGCATATCAACGTCCCTTCGCTGCCGCTTTCTTGGCATTGCGCTGCGCGGCCAGTTCCTCGTCGTCGAGGTAGCGGTAGGTGACCGCCTTGCCGTTCAGGACCATCGTGCCGTCGTCGTTCATCTTCAATCCGATGTCCTGCAGCGACACGATCCGGGGCATGTGCGCGACGTCCTCGGCAAAGGCGCCCAGGTCGTGATAGCTGCCGGCGACCTTCACCTGGATCGGCATCTCGGCGTAGAAATCGTGGATCACGTCATTGCCGGGCTTGAACAGTTCGAACAGCAAGCCGCGACCGAGTCCGGCCTGGTTGATGTCCGCCAGCAACGAGTCCATCTCCGCCTTGTTCGGCAACTGGCGGAGCAATGCACCGAACTCCCGATCGATATCGGCAAGCTGCTGCTTGTGGGCTTCGAGATTGACCGCCTGGGTCTTCTTGGCGATCCACTGGTTGCGCAGGTCCAGTTCGGCCTTGCGGCTGGCATCGAGCGTTTCGCTCAGCGGCTTCCAGTCGAACCACCAGGCGGCCGCCACGGTCGCCGCGAACACGGCGATCATCGTGACCACCCGCGGCAGCAGCGGCCACACGCCGGGATCATTGGGGTCCAGTCCCCGGAAATCCTGGGCGATGCGATTGAGGTCGATCGTATTTACGCGATCGCGCAAAGAGGTCTTGGCCATTACTTAGCTACCCCCCCGGCATTTTCGGGCTTGGGCCGTTCGAACGACACGCTCATCTGGTACTGGCTGACGCGCCGCTTGCCCTCGATCGCGGCCTTGGTCTCGATCAGCTGCGGATCGGCCAGGTAGGGCGAACCGTCGAGATTGCGCATCAGCGTCGATACCCGTGCGTTGGACTGGGCATAACCCGCCAGCATGATCTTGTCGCCGGTCTGCTGAACGGTGGTCAGATAGACGCCCTCGGGCATCTGGACGGCGACTTCGTTGAACAGGCGCACGACGCCGCTGCGGTGGGTCTGCAGCAATTCGATCACCTGCTTGCGTGCGAGCAGCGCGTCGATCTGCTCGCGCAGCCGCCGGATCTCGGCGATCTGCTTGTCGAGGGCGGCGTTTTCGGCCTGGATGAACGCGTTGCGCGCATTCTGACGTTCGATTTCGGTGCTGATGAAGGTATGGACCGCGAGGCCGACCAGCGCGCCGGTCAACGCCATCAGCCCGACCAGTCCGTAGAACTGCTGGCGACGCTCCTTGCGTTTCTGCTCTCGGTGGGGCAGCAGGTTGATGCGGATCATCAGTCGAACCTCCTCAGGCCCAGGCCGCAGGCCACCATCAGTGCCGGCGCGTCAGCCATCAGGCTCTTGGCCCTGACCTTGTTGGACAGGGTCATCGCAGAGAACGGATTGGCGACGATGGTCGGCACCTGGGTGCGGCCGGTAACTACCTCGGACAGTCCCGAAATCGCGGCGCAACCGCCGGCCAGGACGATCTGATCCACCTGGTTGAACTGGGTCGAAGTGAAGAAGAATTGCAGCGCCCGCGAGATCTCCAGCGCGAGCGCATCCATGAAGGGTCGCAGCAACTCGCTTTCGTAGTTCTCCGGCAGGCTTCCGGAACGCTTGCCCGACTCGGCCTCGTCGAAGCTCATGCCGTACTGCCGGGCGATGTCCTGAGTCAGCTGATTGCCGCCGAAACTCTGTTCGCGGGCGTATACCTGATTGCCATCGCGCAGCACCGTGATGTCCATCGCATGGGCGCCGACATCCACCAGGGCAATGATCTTGCCTGCGCCGCCGCCGGGGATCGCCTTGGCGACCAGTTCGAAGGCGGACAGCGCGGCAAACGACTCGACGTCCACGACGTGGGCCTTCAGCCCGGCGGCTTCGGCCGCGGCCACGCGATCCTCGACCTTCTCCTTGCGCGACGCCGCGATCAGGACATCGACGTCGTCGCTGTCGCCGATGCCGCCGAGCACCTGGAAGTCCAGATTCACCTCTTCGAGCGCAAACGGAATGTACTGGTTGGCCTCCGACTCGACCTGCAGCTCCATCTCCTGCTCGCGCAGACCGCCCGGAAGCACGATGCGCTTGGTGATCACCGACGAGGCCGGCAGTGCCATCGCCACCAGCTTGGTGCTGCTCGCCATGCGCCGGAGGCATCGGCGCAGCGATTCGGACACGGCTTCGAGATTGGCGATGTTGCCGTCCGCAACGGCGTCTCTGGGAAGGGGCTCGATGGCGTATCGCTCGACCTGATAGCCGGGCTTGGTATCACCCGACAGTTCCACCATCTTTACCGATGACGAGGAAATGTCGACTCCGATCAGGGGGCGCATCTTCCGCGACAAAAAAGGAATCTCAGTCACCAGAAATTTCCTTATAAATCAATATTTTGCGCGCACTACCCACAATTAGCATGAATCCTAGCAACTACCACAGGCACTGTAAAGGAAGATTTCGAAACGGTGGCGACTGGAGCCCGGGCGGGGCAGGCCACTATAATCGTCGTCCTTCAATCGCCCCGGATTCACCATGCGCTGGGTCGCGCTCGCAGTTACAGCCGTCATCGGAACGGGCACCATCGCGCTGGCGGGTGTCGCGGTCTTCGCGATCATCGCCTGGCCTAGACTGCCGTCGATCGAATTGCTGTCCGAATACAAGCCGAAACTCCCTTTGCAAGTCTTCACTGCCGACGGCGAACTGCTCGCCGAGTACGGGCAGGAGCGCCGCAGCTTCGTTCCCATAGTCAGTGTTCCCGAGACGCTCAAGCAGGCCATCCTTGCCGCCGAGGACGAACGCTTCTTCGAGCACCCCGGTGTCGATCTCAAGGGCATCGCGCGCGCCGCGGTCGCCAATCTGGTCTCGGGCGGCCGAGCCCAGGGGGCATCGACGATCACGATGCAGGTGGCCAGGACGTTCTTCCTGTCCCGCGAAAAGACGCTGAGCCGCAAGTTCTACGAGGTCCTCCTGTCGCTCAAGATCGAAAGCAAGCTGTCCAAGGATCAAATCCTCGAGGTATATCTGAACCAGATTTACCTCGGGCAGCGTTCGTATGGGTTCGCGACCGCGGCCAAGACCTATTTCGGCAAGTCTTTACAGGACTTGAGCATTTCCGAAGCGGCGATGCTGGCGGGGTTGCCGAAGGCGCCGTCGGCCTACAATCCGGTGGTCAACCCCAAGCGTGCCAAGCTCCGTCAGGCCTATGTTCTGCGGCGGATGCGAGAACTCGGCTTCATCACCGAAGACGAATTCGTCGCGGCGAACGACGCTCCGGTGGTGCTCGCCAACGGCGCCAATGGCTCCGGTTCCGCCCTCGAACTCAGCAACGTGCCGGGGGCATACGTGGCCGAGATGGCGCGCCGCATTGCGGTCGAGCAGTTCGGCGAACGCGCCTACGAGCTCGGCATCCGCATCGTCACGACGATCTCCGCCGCGGACCAGCGTGCCGCCTACGCGGCCCTGCGCAGCGGCGTGCTCGCCTACGACCGCCGGCACGGCTACCGCGGCCCGGAGGCCTACATCGACGAATCCGACATGGCCGCCGCCGATGAAGAGCGGCTCGACGAGCTGCTTGCCGAGCACCACGACTTCGATGACCTCCTGGCGGCCATCGTGATCGCCGCCGACAGCCAGCAGGTAACCGTCTACCGCCTCGGCAAGACCATCGAGATCAGCGGCAAGGGACTGCGCTTTGCGGCGCCGATGCTGTCCCGCCGCGCGCCGTCGGCGAAGCGCGTCAAGCCCGGCGGCATCGTCCGGATCCGACGCCTGGGGAAAGGCTGGGAACTGGTCCAGCTGCCGGAAGTCGAGGCCGCGCTGGTGTCGCTGGATCCCGACAGCGGTGCGGTGAAGGCACTGGTCGGGGGCTTCGACTTCGATCTGTCGAAGTTCAACCACGTCACCCAGGGCCAGCGCCAACCGGGCTCGAGCTTCAAGCCCTTCATCTTCAGCGCGGCACTGGAAAAGGGCTACAGTCCGTCGAGCGTGCTCGACGACGAACCCCTCAGCTACACCGCCGGCGTGACCGGCAGCAAGGACTGGGAACCGAAGAACTACGACAACAAGTACGACGGTCCGATGACGCTGCGCGAGGGGCTGGCGCGCTCGAAGAACATGGTCGCGATCCGTCTTCTCGAGTCGATCGATCCGTCCTATGCGCAGGATTTCGCGACCCGCTTCGGATTCACGCGCGACCAGCACCCGCCCTACCTGACGATGGCGCTGGGTTCGGGCTCGGCGTCGGTCTGGGAGATGGCCGCTGCCTATGCGGTGTTCGCCAACGGCGGCTACCGTGTCGAACCCTACATCGTCAAGCAGATTCGCAACAGCGAAGGTCGCATCCTTGCCGAGGTCGATCCGCCACTGGCGAGGAAGACCGCGGCACGGGTGCTCGACCCCAGAAACGCCTATCTGATGGACTCGATGCTGCGCGAGGTCGTGACCGGCGGCACCGCGGCCCGCGCCCGAGCCCTGCAACGCAGTGATCTGGCTGGCAAGACCGGCACCACCAACGACTACATCGACGCCTGGTTCTGCGGATACGCGCCCGAACTGGTCGCGGTGACCTGGGTCGGCTTCGACAAGCCCCAGAAGCTGGGTCGCGGCGAGACCGGCGGCGCAGCCGCCCTGCCGATCTGGATCGACTACATGCGGGAAGCACTGAAGGACGTCCCGGTCACCCGACGCGAGATACCCGACGGCCTGGTCGCGATCCGCCCCTTCGGATCGGACAAGGACGAACTGATCTACAAGGAGAACCTGCCGCCTCCGCCCCCGGAGGACCTGTTCGAGGACACCATGCAGCTCGACGGCGGCATGTTCTTCGACTTCCGGCGCAACCGGCGCTTGCAGCCACCGGCGCCCGTCGAGGAAGCCCCGATCCGGATTCTGCCGTGACGCACGGCGCCGCCGGCGCGTGATCAGCCGCCGGCCAAATTCACCGGCGACCCCGATTGCTCGCCTATCGCCTGCGCCAGCACGGCGTACAGCTCGGTGCCATCCCGTGCGGAGACCCAGTGGCCGTTGCGGGGCGCGAAGTGGTAGCCACCCGAACGTGCGGCCAACCAGATTTCGCGAGCAGCAGTGTGGCGGTTGATCACGATCTTGCTGCCGTCGTCGAATTCGACCTCGATCACGCCGCCCGGCTGGAGATCCACGTCGAAATCGCCGCCGCAGGCATCGAGCGCCGCTTCGATCCGCGCCATCTCCTGGTCCGCCAGGCGACTGAATTCGCGCTCGTCCATTCGCCATCTCCCATCTGTTACGATCGCTCTTTTTCGTGAGCCGATCCGATGCCCACCCGACCCCTGTTCGCCTGCCTGCTGGCCACGCTCGTCGCCGGCTGCGGTATCAAGGGCCCGCTCTACCTGCCAACCCCCGCCACGGATCAACAGGGCGGGCAGGCGGATCATAGCAAAGCACCCACGGCAAGCCCCCGATGAGCTTCCCGATCCCCACCCTGCGCCGCGAGCATGGCCGGTTGGTGCTCGAAGACAGCCCACTCGACGACATCGCCGAGCGCTTCGGCACCCCGACCTACGTCTATTCCGCCGAAGCGATGACGGCAAGCTATCGCGCCTACCACGAGGCGCTATCGGCAATCGACGCGACCGTGTGCTTTGCCGTCAAGGCCAATTCCAACCTCGCGGTGCTGAGCCTGTTCGCCCGCCTCGGCGCCGGCTTCGACATCGTCTCGGGTGGCGAACTGAGCCGCGTGCTGGCCGCCGGCGGCTCCGCCGATCGCGTGGTGTTCTCCGGCGTCGGCAAGCGGCGCGACGAAATCGCCTACGCGCTCGAGGCGGGGATCCGCTGCTTCAACATCGAATCGACGACGGAACTCGAGACTATTTCGGAACTCGCGTCCGGACTCGGTCGCAGCGCACCGATCGCTTTCCGGGTGAATCCCGACGTGGACCCCAGGACCCACCCGTACATTTCGACCGGACTGCGCGGCAACAAGTTTGGCGTGCCGATCAGCGACGCGTTCGAGCTCTACCGACGCGCCCACGCGATGCCGGCACTCGTCGTCAGCGGTGTCGCCTGCCACATCGGCTCGCAGCTGCTCGACCCGGCGCCGGTGGCGGAAGCTGCCGATCGCGTGCTGGCGCTGGTGGACCGACTTGCCGGGGCGGGCATCGTCCTCGACCATGTGGACCTCGGCGGCGGCCTCGGCATCCGCTACCGCAACGAACGTCCGCCGGCCATCGGCGACTACCTGGCGCCGCTGATCGCCCGCATGGGCGGCCGGCGCGAGTCCCTGTTCCTGGAACCGGGCCGCTCTCTGGTCGGCAACGCCGGGCTGCTGCTGACCCGCGTCGAGTTGCTGAAGCAGGGCGAGGAAAAGAACTTCGCGGTGGTCGACGCGGCGATCAACGATCTCGCGCGACCGGCACTCTACGACGCCTATCACGACATCGAGCCGGTGCACGCCGATGCCGCCGAATCGCGGCGCTACGACGTGGTCGGGCCAGTCTGCGAGAGCGGCGACTTCCTCGGCCGGGATCGCGATCTGGCGGTGCGGTCCGGTGACTTGCTGGCGGTGCTGTCGGCCGGCGCCTACGGCATGACGATGAGTTCGAACTACAACTCGCGCCCGCGGGCCGCGGAGGTGCTGGTCCGCGGGCGACAATGCATTCTGGCCCGCCAGCGGGAATCGGTCGATGACCTGATGCGGGGCGAGCATCCGCTGCCCGCCGACTGAGCCGGGCAAGGCAGCGACGGGCTCGCACCGCGCCGCGAGGCGCCTCAGACCATCATGCGGCGGCGCGCCGCGAGCGCCACGAACCCGAGCCCGGCGAGCAGCAGCGCGTAGCTCTGGGGTTCGGGCACCGCTGAAGTCACCGAGAACGGGGCGAGGTCGGGCACGCGGCCAGACATGTCGCCGCCGGTCTCGCTGTTCCAGTTGGCGGGGTCGTTGATCAACGCCGCATAGTCACCGAAGGCGCCGAGGCCGCCGCGCGGACCGGAATACTCCGCGAAGTCGGCGCCATCCGGCAGCGACAGGGCGCTGACACCCAGGCCGAGCCCGGTGGCGGCCAACTGGCCACCGACGAAATTCTCGGTCGACAGGGCCGCGAGGAAGCTGCCCGGGACGTCCGGCGCATCGCCGAGGAAGGCGAACAGGGTTTCCCCCGTGGCGCTCAGGTTGGCGACGCCGCTGGCCGTGAGGCTGCCGACGCTGGCATGCCGGTCAGCATTATTGACCGACGAAAAGCGCACCACCGAACCCGCGTCGACGCTGCCGCCGTCCAGTTGCCAGCGGTAGGTGGCCTCACCTCCGGCGAAGGTCCCCGCGGCGGCATCCCAGGTGCGTTCGCTGAAGAATATCGTGGCGCCGGCCGGCAGATCGGTCAGCGCGACGACGGCCCAGCCGTCCTCGTCGGCATTGAAGCTGGTGAATGCGAGTTCCCCGGCACCGAGGGCGAGCGCGGCCGGGCTCAGCACCACGGCAACGGCGGCAACACAGATTTTCTTCATGCAGACCTCCTTTGATCGATGACGCGAGCCGGCGGCGGGCTCGCAGGAGGCATTACATTATTCTAAACGCATAGATGGCAAGTTTTTACCCATAATGACATATGAATCACCGGCACATCATGATCCGACGCCGCCGTTCTGCTCGATCAGGGCTCGCCCGAGGGCCTTCCACACCGGGCCGCCGTGGGTGTGGATGCCACGCTCGGCACTCTCCGCCATCGTTTGCTGCATCAGGATCGCGAACGCGAACAGCTCGCCCCTGGCACGCTTGCGCGGATCCCGCGAGCGGGCCAGTTGCTGGATGTGGCCCGGGCCACCCGAGATCATCTCGCGGGCCAGCAGGCGCACGGCACCCGCATCTGCCCAGTCGATGCCGAGCACCATTCCGCGGGTCGCGATCTCCCGCTCGATCGCTTCCGCGTCGCGGGCATAAGGTTCGAATCCAGCCATCTAGATTGCGCTCCCCGGAGTTGCGGTCGGCCGAGTTCAGAACGGAAAGACCAGCGGTACCAGCATGATCACGCCCAGACCGTAGGTCACCGCCAGCGGCGAGCCGACCCGCAGGTAGTCGCGGACACGATAGCGTCCGACCGAGTAGACCATCAGGTGCGTCTGATATCCGAACGGCATCAGAAAGCAGGCGCTCGCGGCATAGGCAACGGTCATCACCAGCGGCATCGGGTCGACGCCGAGGGCCCGCGCCGCCGACATCGCCAGCGGGAAGACCAGCGCCGCGGCGGCCGCGTTCGACACCAGTTCGGTCAGCAAGGCGGTCAACAGGTAGATGCCCACCAGGCTGGCCCAGGCGCTGTCGGTACCGGCCAGCGCCAGCACGCCGTCAGCCAAGAGGGCCGCCGCGCCGGACTCGTTCAGGCCGGCCGCGACCGCCAGCGCGGAGCCGAGCACCAGGACCAGTTCGAAGGGAAAGCGCCGGCGCATCTCTTCGAGCGTCAGCACGCCCCGGGCAAGCAGGATCGCGAGCAGCGCCATCAGCCCGCCCAGCAGGGGCATCACATCGAGCGCGGCGAGCCCGATCACGAGCGCGAACAGGCCCAGCGACAGGCGCGTTTCGGCGGCGCTGAGGCGCGGCCGCAGCGGCGTCGCGCCGAGCACGTGGAAATTCCGGTCGATGTTGCGGTGCTGGCTGAAGTCCGGACCGGTCGCCAGCAGCAGCGCGTCGCCGACGCGCAGCGGAATGCGACCCAGCTGGCCGTTGAGCGGGCGGTCACCCCGCCGGATGGCGACGACACCGGCGTCGAACATGGTCCTGAAGTCGACTTCCTTGAGGGTCCGGTTCGCCAGCTCCGAGCCGCTGGCAATGATCGCCTCGACCAGATTCGACCGCAGCAGCGCGCCGGCCCGGTTGCCGAACACCTCGAGGCCGGGGAATCGCTCCAGCGCCTGCACCCGCCCGAGCTCGCCGGCGAAGATCAACAGGTCGCCATCGAACAGCACCTCGTCCGGGCCGACCGGCGACAGCAATCGCCCTTCGCGCAGGATCTCCACCAGGAACAGGCCTTCCAGATTCCGCATCCGGTTGTCCTCGATGCTGCGCCCGACCAGCGGCGAGTCGGGCAGGACCTTGGCCTCGAGGAAATAGCGCTGGCCCGCATCGCGGCCGTCGGCCGGCGCGCTCGACAAGCGCGCCGACGAGGCCACCAGGACCGCCAGGCACAGCATCGCGACCGGCACGCCGACCCACACGAAGTCGAACATCTTGAGCGCCGGAAGGCCGGCGGCGACGACGAAAGAGTTGACGACGAGATTGGTCGACGTCCCGACCAGGGTCACGATGCCGCCCAGGATCGCCGCATAGGACAAGGGCAGCAGCAGGCGCCCGGGCGGGTGGCAGCGCTGGTTGCGCACCGCGCCTAGGAGGGCACCGACGACCGCGGTGTTGTTGAGAAAGGCCGAACACAATGCGGTGGCCAGCGCCAGCTTCAGCAAGGCCAGACGCTCGCTGCCGACCAGCAGGTGCGCCGCGAATCGCTCCATCAGCGGCGTCCGTTCGAGCGCCAGCGACACCAGCATCAACAGCACCAGAGCGGCCAGCGCCGGGTTGGCAAAGCTCGCCAGAAACTGCTGCTCGCCGACCACGCCGGAAAGGTAGAAGGCTGCGGCCCACAACGGGAACGCGATCACCGGCGCGAGACGGCCGCTGACCAGCACGGCGACCAGCGCGAAGGCCGCAAGCAGGACCAGCCACGCCGTCATCGCGAATCAGTCACCCGTGCCCCAGGCGACGAAATGGGGATTGTCGAAGCCCGGCTTGCCGTAGCGTAGCGGCAAGCCGTCGATCGTCGTGACACGACCGCCGGCGGCGGCCAGCACCGCATGTCCGGCGGCGATGTCCCACTCCATGGTTCTGCCGAGCCGCGGATAGACGTCGGCATCACCACTCGCCACCAGACAGAGCTTCAGCGACGACCCCGCGCTGCGGGTCCGGGCCACGCGGCGGCCATCGAGGAAGCGGGCGAGCGCGTCGGCATCGCCGTGGGAGCGGCTGGCCACCACGGTGAGGCCGTCGGCCGGCACCTCGCGCACCCGGATCGGCCGGCGACCGTCGACGTCTTCGACGAACGCCCCGACGCCGCGCGCCCCGCCGTAGAGCCGCCCGAGCGCCGGCGCGAGCACCACGCCGAGGAGCGGCTCGCCGCCCTCGACGAGCGCGACATTGACGGTGAATTCACCGTTGCGATGAATGAATTCCTTGGTGCCGTCGAGCGGATCGACCAGCCAGAAGCGGTCTTCGACCTCGGGAACGCGCCCGGCGGCGACCGCCTCCTCGGCCACCACCGGTACCACCGGCAGGATGCCGGCGAGGGCCGGAACGATCAGTTCTTCTGCCCGCTCGTCCGCTTCGGTCACCGGCGACGCATCGTCCTTGCCACGAACCGTGAAGTCGCGGGCATATACCTCCATGATCAGGTCGCCCGCGGCCCGAACCACCGGGATCAGCGCCTCCAGCACGGCCTGGATGTCCGTCATCGCGCCGTCCCGTACCGAGCAGACGTCCGCCGCAATGCGGCAAAATTCGTTGTAGTTATATGTTTAAACAAGAATGCCGCCCAGAAATTGTTTAATATCCGCACAGCCTATCATGCCAGACGATCTTGAACGGAAAACGGCTCTCCACCCGACAACTGAACGCGCGCCGTCGGCGCGCGGTGGAACTGCGTCACAAGGGGCTGACGCTGGCTCACGTGAGTGAGCATACCGGCCTGTCGGCGCCGACCATCATCAGCGCCTGCAAGGCCTTCGAGGCCGGCGGCTGGGACGCGGTCGACGTCCGCCCGCGGGGCCGCCGTCCGGGCGGTGGCCGCCTGCTGCAGGGCAACACGGCGCGGCGCATCTGCGAGGCCTTGCTCGAGCAACCGCCGGAGTCGGCGGGTGCCGACGTCGAATTGTGGGACAACGCGGTGGTACGCGCCCATATCGGTTCGGCCTTCGGCATCGAGGTCACCGAGCGCACCGTGGCCGGCTACCTCGCGGAATGGGGACTGGCGGCGCCAGACCTGCAGTCCCAGGCACGCCGCAGCCCGGCCGACGAGCTCAGGCGCTGGATGGGTGCGGAATATGTGTCGATCGCCGATAATGCGCGCCGCGAGGGCGCCCGGCTGTTCTGGGCCGGGGAACGCGCGCTGCCCGGCGGCGGCCATCAGCTGTTCGCCCACGACGCCCGCGGGCGGCTGCGCTGGCTGATCACCCACGGCCAGCTGACCGCCAGCCGGCTGATCGACTTCCTGTCTCGCCTGCACCGCGGCGCGGGCAGACCGATCGTCGCCGTCTATCGCGGCCCGGACGTTGGTCGCATCGACGAACTGCAGGGCTGGCTGACGCGCGAGGCGGCGCGAATCCGGCTGGTCCAGCCGCCACGCGCCGAATCGCCGCCGGCGACACCGACAGATACCACGGCGGGCCGGGCAAGCGGCCCGCGCGCTAGAACGGAGAGGACTCCAATGACACTCACTCACCTGCAGCGGCTGGAAGCCGAGAGCATCCACATCATGCGCGAAGTGGTCGCCGAGGCCGAGAACCCGGTGATGCTCTACTCGATCGGCAAGGACAGCGCGGTGATGCTGCACCTGGCGATGAAGGCCTTCCATCCGGCCAAGCCGCCGTTCCCGCTGCTGCACGTGGACACCACCTGGAAATTCCAGGACATGTACCGCTTTCGCGACCGCATGGCCAGCGAACTGGGGCTGGAACTGCTGGTGCACGTCAATCAGGAGGGCGTGGCCA
>JAGRGB010000149.1 GCA_020445745.1 Rhodocyclaceae bacterium
AGCCGGCGCCGAAGGCCTGGCCGTAACCGGCCAGGGTGCCGCCGGCGCTGTACAGGGTGCTGCCGTTGGTGAGCAGGTTGCCGGCGCCGCCTACCGCGCCGCCGCCGGCGCCGGCCGGGCCGCCGAGTCCGAAGGCCTGGCCGATGGCGGCCACGCCTTGCGTGAAAACCGGTTGCACATAGGCACGGATGAAGGTCGCTTCGATCGTCCGCTTGAGCAGGTCCCAGCCGTCCGAGCCGCCCTCGAAGATGGCATCGGTGAGGCCACGGCCGACGTCGTCGTAGACCGCCTGCCAGGCCCGGGCATGCTCCTGGGCCATGCGTTCGCTGGCCTCTGCAGATGCCTTCTCGCGGCGCAGCAGGTCGTCGATGAAGGCGTCGAAGGCGGCCGCGTTGGCGGCCTCCTCGTCCTGGCCGCGCAGCGTGCCCGCGGTGGCGCGCTTTTCCGAGGCGAGTTCGCGCAGCCGTGCCGCGGCACGGTCGGCGTCGATGGCGGCCTGGCGGTAGGCGGCGGCCAGCGGGCCGGCAAAGGCGGCGGCCTCGGCCAGATTGGCGGCCTCGACCTGCTTGCCGGCGGCGGCCAGCTCGAGCTTGGCGGCCTCCATCTCCAGCACCTGGTCGCGGGACTTGCCGATCGCCTCGCGGGCTTCGCGCTCGGCGGCGATCTCGTCGTCGATCGTCTCCAGGCCGCGCCGGCGCTGTTCGTGCCAGCTGCCGAGGGCCTTGGCCATCGCGTCGGCGGCCTTGGCGGCTTCTTTCGCCCCCTTCGTGTTGGCGCTGGTCGAGCCGGTCAGCGTCTGGATGGCCCTGTCCTGCTTCGCAGCCGCTTTCTCGGCCGCCTCAAGTCCTACGCGCAATTCGGCCAGCGTCTCGCCGAGCTCGGTGATGCGCTGCCGCGCGTACAACCACTCTTGATTGGCCTGGGCGTTCGTTCCGCGTCGCTTCTCAGTCTCTGCGAGCCTCGCCATCTCCGCTTCGACAGCGGCGATCGCCTCTCGGATTTGCCCGACGTCGCCTGCGCCAAACTTGGCCTGATTGCGAAGTCGCTCAATGGATCGAACCGCCGCGTCGATCTTCGACTCGGTCTGCTCGGCCGCACTTTGCCCCGCTTGCCCGAAGGCCAGCCAAGCGGACGCGCCGATGCCAAGCACCGTCACCAGGGCACCGACCGGGCCGCCGAGTCCGGCGATCAGGCCGGCGCTGATGCGGGTGGCGGCGGCGTGGGCGTTCTGGGCGGCTGTGGCGCGCGAGACTGCGACACCAAGGGCGTCGTACTGCACCGTAGCGGCGAGAGCCGCTCGGGTGCTCGACACAAGCGCCGCGGCGCTAGCCGCGCCCGCACCGGCGGCGCGCCCCAGACCGAGCGCCAGCGTGCTGCCCACTGCGAAGGCGGCTGCGTCCATGTTGTCGGCGATCAGCCGCGCGGCGCCAGCCAGTTCGCCGGCCAGCGCCGGCACGCGGTCGCGCAAATCGTCGATGCTGGCGACGATGCCGCCGGTGATGTCTGCCTCGTCGTTGATGGCCTGGACCGCGCGCAAGACCTCTGTACCGAGGTTCTGGAAAGCCTCCCCGACGGTGGTCGGTAGGGTGTCGGCTTCGCGCTTGAGCTGATCGAGCGAGCCCACCAGGGCGTTGCCGATGACGTTGGCGGTCAACTCGCCGTTGGCGGCCATCTCCTTCAGCTTGCCGATCGGCTGCCCCAGCGCATTCGCCAGGGCTTGCATCAGGCGCAAATTGGTTTCGGAGATCGAGCGGAACTCATCACCGGAAAGCTTGCCGCTGCCCATGGCCTGGGCAAACTGCAGCGTCGAGGCGGCGGCCTCCTGGGCGCTGGCGCCAGACAGGCGCAGGGTCTTTTCAAACGCGTCGACAATGGCTGATGTTTCGGCTACGCCACCGCCGGCCTCGCGGACCGCCGGTGCGAGCTTGGTGTAGAGGGTGACGGTTTCGGTCAGGCCGGCGTTGTTCTCCAGCGCGATCCGTTGCAGGCGCTCGGAGACATCGGCGAATTCACTGGCCGAGCCGGTGGCCAGGCGCAGGCGGGCGTCAAGCAGGCCAGCGGCGTCTGCGGCGGCGACGAATTCGCGTACCAGCCCGGCGCCGAGCGTCAGGCCGGCCAGGCCGGCGGCGGCGCGCACGACGCCACCGATGCCGCGGGCGAGGTGTTCGGTACCGGCGGTGGCGGCGCGGGCCTCGTCGCCGAAGCCGCGCACGTCGCGCCCGGCGCCGGCCATCTCGGACGAGAAGCCGCCGCGATCTGCCTTGAGTCGAACGCCGAAGGTGATGTCGCTCATCGCTGTTCAGCCAGGGCCTCGAGGGCCGCCGATTCCATGATGTCGAGCCGGTCGTGGATCGCCGGCCAGTCGCCGCGCGGAATGGCCAGGCCGTCGAGGGCGGCATTCACCTGCGCGAAGTCCAGCGCGCGGCGGATCGTCGCCCCCTTCAGCGGGGTCAGCACGAGCCAGCGCCGCCAGACCTTGGCCCACACCCGCAGGGTGCTCCAGTGCCAGGCGTACACCGGCAGCGGGCCTGGAGCGCGGGCGCGGACGCGGGCGGCCTCGTCGGCCAGGCCGATGAAGTCGAGATCCGCGGCCAGCTCATCCTTGCCGCCGACCGCCGCGCCTACCCAGCGGCGGGCGACGGCGCGGAGTTTCCCTCGCTGGCCCCGGGCCGTTCTTCCTCTTCGTCGTCGGCCTCGACGCCGTAGCGGATCTGCGAGATGGCGCGGTTGATGCCGAAGGCCAGCGGCTTGCCGTAGGGGCCGCGCAGCAGATCCGGCAGTGCCGCGACCGGGATCGGGGCGCCGGCGGCATCGGCCGGGCCGTCCCAGGCGACGACCAGCCGCGGCAGTTGCTCGGCGTGGAACTCGACCAGGTCGGCGCTGCTCTTCTCGCCCGCCGGGATGGCTTCGAGGATGTTGCGCGACGCCGCCTCGAGCGCGGCGTACTCGGCCTCGGGCAGCACGCGGAAGGTCGCGGTGAAACGGTGCTTGCGGTAGCTGCCGCCCTGCGGCAGCGCGACGACGACCGGCCAGAGCACGGTGGGGTTCGGGTCGATGACGAAAGGGGCTTTCATGGTGGCTTGCTCAGAGGAAAGTGAAGGCGATCTCGTCGTTGCCATTGACCTTGGTCGGCTCGAAGTCGAGCTTGTAGGCCGGCATGCCGCGGATCTGGTCGTAGGCGACGTTGGTGATGACGATCTTCTCGTCCACCTGCACCTGCTTGCCGGCGGCGCTGCCGTGGGTCAGGTTCAGCGCCACGTTGGTACCGGCCTCGGCCAGCGCGAAGGGGTCGAACACGGCCAGCAGCGGCGCCAGCACCGTGACGCTGCCGGTCGGCGCGCGATCGACGATGGCGCACTCGACCTGCGGCCCGGGCAGGTTGATCTTTTCGATCTGGTTGCCGAGCGCAGTCTCGAAGGTCGAAAACGCGAGGTTCACACCGTTGATCGAGATCGGGCCGGTCTTGGCGGCGTTGACCGGCTCTTCGAGCGGCCAGCCGGTCATCGTCGCGGCGCCCAGCGGCAGGTCGCTCGGCGCCACATAGACGCTCTGGAACTCGAAGCGCCAGACCGGGATGCCGGAGGCGCTGATCGCCAAGGCGACGGTGCCGCGGCAGGCCAGCATCTTGTGCAGCACGCCGTCGAAATTGATGTAGATCGCGCAGGCTGGGATCGCCGCGCTGACCAGGTTGTAGGTCACCGAGACGCCGACCGCGATCGACTGCTGCATGGCGCAGGCGAGCAGCGCCGGCGCATGCTTGGGCGCCACGCCGGCGCCGTTGGCGGCCGCCGCGATCTCGAAGCCGAGGCGCGCGTACTGGGCGACCTGCAGCTTGCCGGTACGACCGAAGCTCGGGCTGTCGATATTGCGCTCGGCGGTCTCGGCCTCCATCGGCGTGAACTGGACGTTGCGCGCTTCCATCCAGTCGTTGGCCAGATCGGGCACCGGGTCGGTGTTGATATCCGGCTGGGCCTTCAGCAGCACGGCCTTGTTGCGCGAGAAGCGCGGCGTCGTGATCAGGTTGGGCATCGCTCAGGACTCCTGCGGTTTCAAAGCAGGCCCGGCGGCCGGCTCGACCGGCACGCGCTTGCCGCTGGCCGGGTCGATGACGTAGCTGCCGCCCTTGCCCCAGTGCTCGTCGCCGACGTGGGCAAACGGGTCGTGCGGCTTGGCCTTCTTCTTGTCCGGCGTCGGCGCGGGCGGGGTTTGGGTCTTGCTCACGGGTTTCACCTCCTCAAAGCGCATTGATCGTCACGAGCCGCAGCGTGGCGGCGTGGCACAGCACCCCGGCGAACATCACCGGGCCGGATTCCTGGACCTGCACGCCGGCCTCGTCGTCGTCCTCGGCGGTGTTGCCGACCGCGCCACCGAGGGTCGGGTCGGCGCGGACTGCGTCGCGGATCGCCTCGATCTGGGCGTCGAACGCGCGTTCCGAGCCGTCGGCTTCGGACAGCGCGAAGTAGCCGCGGATCTGCCACGAGACGTACTCGAGGTAGCAGCCGATGGCGGCGGAGAGTTCGCGGGTGGCCACGCGGCGCACATGCCAGCCGTTCAGCCGGCCGCTGTCCGGATCCTGGTAGAGGGCCTGCAGTGCGGCGAGGGTTGCGGCGTAGGGTTCGTGGTCGTGCACCACGCCGATGCCCAGCACGGCCAGCTTGGCGACGATCGCGGCGCGGGTCGGCTCGAGCTGGCTCATTTCACTGCCCGCCGATCACTTCGCGACATTCCCCCCAGGGGTGGGCGGGCGGCGCCGCTCATTGGGCGCGCCCCGCGATGCGGGTCAGGATGCGGCGCACGGCGCGCTCGAAGCCGGCGGCGAGCTGGGCGCGGTTCGCGTCCAGGCTGTCGCCGAACATGCGCGCGCCCTGGGTGCCCCGGCGGGCGATCTTGCCAGCGATGCCCCAGGCGGCGGAGCGGGCCTCCTTTTGCGACAGGCCGAGCTTGGATCGCGCCCAGTCCACCAGCGGCTCGATTGGCGGCATGTGGGGCTTGGTGCCGAGTTCGACGGGGATGGCGTAGGCCAGCGAAGTGCCGACGACGCCCTCCACGCCCAGGCCGCCGGCGAGCGGCTGGACGCGGCCGATGATGGAGCCGCGCAGCGTGCCGTGATGGGTCGGTGTGCGCTGCTGCACCTCGCCCTGCAAGTGGGCGGTGGCGGCCGCCATGAAGCGGGAGAGTTCGTCGTGGGCGATCTCCGGCGCGGCGGCGAAGGCGCCGCGCAGCTGTTCGAGCGTGCCCACCTCGACGGATACCTTCATCGCCGCCGCCCCAGCCAGCCCCGATCGCGGGAGTCCGACAGGTCGACATCGACCACCACGCCGGCGGGCTTGGTGCGGGTGCGCTCGGCGCCGCCCTGATGGGTGGCGATGCCCAGCGCGGCGAAGTAGCGGGCACGCAGGCGCCGGGCGGTGGCGGCCCATTCGCGGGCGGCGTGGCCCTGGTCGGCGCTGTCGGCAGCAATCGTCGGCGCGACGTCGTCAGCGCTGGCGGCGGCGAGCTGGTCGGCCAGCTCGGCCGCGGCATAGCACGCCACGGCGCCGCGGTCGGCCTCCGGAATCGTGTCGGTGGTGTCGTCTAGGACGTGAGGCGCGGTAAAGGTGAGCCGCACCGCGTCGCCGGCGGTCAGCACGCGGTCGAGGATGATCGCCTCGCCGGCCGGGCGCCGATAGACCAGGCAGCGGCTGATCGGCAGCAGCGCCGGCGGTACCTGCTCGGGCAACAACTCGACGGCCCGCAGGCCGCTGACACCCGCGACCCAGCCGGCCGGCAGCGGCAGTTCCTGGCCGCCGGCGCTCACCACATCGGCCACCAGCTCGCGCGGGCGATCGGTGGAGTAACGGGCGACGGCCAGGCCCAGTGCGCGCTCGCGGCTCTCGGGCGTGATGCGCCCGGCCGCGTCGCGCAGCTTGTCGTCGGTGAGGTCGCGCAGTTCGTTGATCGACATGGCACCGCGATGGTGCGATGCCCGCCAGGCCCTGGCCGCTAAACCGGTTTACTAATTCAGCGCGGATCGGCCACCGGCAGGATGGCCTCGCGCTGCAGGCGCTGGCCGGCGGTGGTGTCGGCCAGGCAGGTGAGCAGGTACTGGGCCAGATCGACACCGGCACCGACCAACTGCACGACGTCGTCGGCGCCGACCACCGGGGCGCCGACCAGCATCGCCGCCGCGGCCGGGTCTGCACCGGTGCGCACCGATATGGCCACGGTCGGCGCGCCGGTGAGCGTCTCGCCGGCCGACAGTTCGCGACTGTACGGGAAGCGCACGGCGACGATCTCGCCGGGTCGCTTGGGCGGGAACTTGTAGAGCTTCACTGGGGCACCTCGAAGCGGCGGCCGAGGTCGGGCAGCGACCAGCCGCGGCGCGGCTCCGGCATCGTCCAGACGCGGCTCGCCAGCAGCGGGGCCGCGCCTACGACTTGGAGGTTGGCCACGCCGCCGGGCTGCGCGCCGCCGGCGACCGACAGCGCGACGTCGATCGCCAGGACGCCGGTGGCCATCACGTTCACGAAGCCGGCGGCGGTCAAGGATACGGTGGCGCTGACTGCGGCGGATCCGCCCGCCTGGGCGCCGCCGGACACCGACA
>JAGRGB010000150.1 GCA_020445745.1 Rhodocyclaceae bacterium
AGCCGGCGCCGAAGGCCTGGCCGTAACCGGCCAGGGTGCCGCCGGCGCTGTACAGGGTGCTGCCGTTGGTGAGCAGGTTGCCGGCGCCGCCTACCGCGCCGCCGCCGGCGCCGGCCGGGCCGCCGAGGCCGAAGGCTTGGCCGATCGCGGCCACGCCTTGCGTGAAGATCGGTTGCACATAGGCCCGGATGAAGGTCGCTTCGATCGTTCGCTTGAGCAGATCCCAGCCGTCCGAGCCGCCCTCGAAGACGGCGTCGGTGAGGCCGCGGCCGACGTCGTCGTAGACCCGGTTCCAGAAGTCGGCGGTCGCGTTCGCCGCGCGGCGTTGCTCGGCGATCGCCTTGTCGGCGAGCTTTTCTTCGGCCTTTTCGCGTTCCTCGGCGCGCACCGCGCCGGCGGTGGCGCGCTTCTCGGCGGCCAGCTCGCGCTGCTTGGCGGCGGCAGCCTCGGCGTCGCGGGCGGCCTGGCGGTAGGCGTCGGCGACGGGGCCGGCGAAGGTCGCGGCCTCGGCCCGGTTGGCCGCCTCGACGTCCTTGGACGCCGCCGCCAGGTCGAGCTTGGCGGCCTCCATCTCCAGCACTTCGGCGCGCGACTTGCCCATCGCCTCGCGGGCGGCGCGCTCGGCTTCGATCTCGTCGTCGAGGCTGTCGAGGCCCTTCTGGCGGGTGTCGTACCACTTGTCCAGGGCCTTGGCCATCTCGTCGACGGCGGGCTTGGCCTGGCGGGCGCCGCGGCGGGTGGTTTCGAAGGACGCCCGGATCTTGGCTTCCTTCTCGGCGATGCGCTGCGGGTCGAGCAATACGCTGTCGGGGTCGAACTTGCGGATGATCTCCAGCTCCGCGCGGTAGTCGGCCAAAGCGTCCGACATCGTGCGGGTACGGTTGATCGCGCGGGCTTCGATCTCCTCGACCTTCTGCAGCGACGCTGCCAGGGCCTCGTTGTCTGCCTTGCGCTGGGCGCCGGCGGCGGCGCGCTTCTGCTCGGCCTCGTAGCGGATCAGAAGAGCCTTCAGGTCCGCTTCGGCCTGGGCGATTTCGGCACGCGCATCGTCCCGCGCCCAAGAGTAGACGGCAGATTCGGCAGTGGCACGCAGACTCGCCAGCTCGGCAACGGCGGCCTGAACGGCCGCTAGGCCGTTATCTTCGCGGCCGATGTCACGCATGGCATCCCAGGCCAGGGCGGCGAAGTCTCGCACGTCGGCCCAGGCCCGTTGCAGCGTGCCGAGGGAGGCCTCGACCTCCCGCGCCCGCACATCGACAGCCTTGGCCGCTTCCGCCTGGGCGAGGGCTACCGCCTCTTCCTCGCGCCCTTGGGCCTTCAGGGAGGCGACCTGGGAAAGGATCGCCGGCTCCAGCAGGTTATACGCCGCGTTGAGCTTCTCGACCCCCTCGACCGGGTCCTTGGCGATGTCGGCGAAGGCCTTGACCAGGTCTTCGGCGGCGACGGTGCCGGTGCGGCTCATGGCGGCGATCGCGGTGCCGACCTGGGGCATGACGTCGGCGGCGACGCGGCCGGATTCGGCGAGCTGGATCATCACCGCGGCGGCGCTGCCCTGCGTGGTGCCGGCGGCCTCCGAGGCGGCCTTGGCCATCGCCTGCAGTTCGCCGGCCGTGACGCCGGCGGCGTGGCCGGTGAGGGCCAGGGCGGTGCGGTAACGGGCGGACTCGGCGTCGCCCTGCGCCCAGGCGGTGGCCAGCGCGGCGACGGCGGTGCCGGCCAGGGTCAGCGGATTGACCAGGCCGGCGACGTAGCCGCCCATCGCGCGGGCGGCCGGGCCGACGCCGCCGAACATGTCCTTGAGTTGGCCGCCTTGCTGCAGCAGCACCGTGATCGGCGCCTGGCCGCTGGCCAGTGACGTGAAGATGTCGGTGAACTGGGCCGGCAGGCCTTGCATTGCGGCCCGCATCTGCTTGGCCGAGAGTTCGGCCTGGCCGAAGGACTGCTTGGCGGCGCGGCCGGTCTTGTCGACTTCGTCGCGGGTGCGCGCCATGTCGCCCGCCAGCTCGTGGCTGTCGGACTTCAGGCGGATGCCGAAGACGATGTCGTTCATGTTCTAGCTCTGCTCTGCCAGCGCCTCGAGGGCGGCGGACTCCATGATGTCGAGCTGGCGGTGGATCTCGGGCCAGCGGCGGCGGGGGATGGCGAGGCCGACGAGGGCGGCATTGACCTGGTCGATGTCCAGGCCGCGGCGCTGCACCTTGCCGGTAGGGGTCACCAACACCAGCCAGCGGCGCCAGACCTTGGCCCACACCCGCAGGGCCTGCCAGTGCCCGGCATGGACCGGTACCGGTTCGTTGCGCGCCCGGCGCCGGGCCTCGGCCGCGTCCTCGTGCCGGCCGTAGCGGTCGAGGTCGCGCGCGAGTTCTTCGTAGCCGTCGTCCCCCGTTATCCAGCGGCGGGCGACGGCGCGGAGTTTCCCTCGGCGGCCCCGGGCGTCTGCTCGGCCGGGATGCCGTAGCGCACCTGGTGGATGGCGCGCCACAGGGCCACCGACAGCGCGCGGCCGTAGGGGCCGGTGAGCACGGCAGGCAGCTCGGCAATGGGAACGTCGCCACCCGCAGGCGCGGTCACGCCCTGCCAGCCGGTGATCAGGCGGGGCAGCACGCGGGCGTTGTCGGCGAGCACGTCGCGCAGGGTGCGGCGCTGGATCTCGGCATCCTGGGCGGCGGCGACGTCGTCGTCGGCGCCGTGGGCGGGGATGATCGTTTCGTACTCGTCTTCCGACAGCACGCGCACCACCGCCACGAAGCGGAACGGCTCGATGCGGCCGCCCGGCCGGGGCAGTTCGACGGTGACGGGCCAGGTGACGACCGGCTCGCGCTCGATCACGAATTGGGTTTGCATGGGGCGGTCCTTACAGACAGGTGTGGGCGAATTCGTCGTTGCCGGAGACCGGCGTCGGTTCGAACGTGAGCGTGTAGGCGGCCATCTTGTCCACCTCGGCGTAATCGACGTTGGTGATCACCGCGTTGGCGTCGAGCTGCACCTGCTTGCCGGCGGCGCTGCCGTGGGTCAGCTGGATCGGCACGTTGGTGCCGGTCTTGGCCAGCGCGAACGGGTTGAAGACCGACAGCGCCGGGCACAGCACCGTCGTGCTGCCCGAGGGCGCGCGATCGCCGATCGCCACTTCCTTCTGCGGTCCGGGTAGGTTGATGCGCGAGAGCTGGTTGGCGAGATCCAGGCTGAAGGCGCTGAACACCAGATCGACGCCGTTGATGCTGATCGGCGAGGTGTTGTCGGCGGTGACCGGCTCTTCGAGGGGCCAGCCGGTGGTGGTGACCGCCGGCGGCACGACTTCGGCCGGATCGACGAAGATCGCGTCGAACTGGAAGCGCATCACCGGGATGCCCTTGGCGTTCAACTGATAACTGACGCTGCCGCGGCTGCCGATCATCTTGTGGTCGGTGCCGTCCATGTTGATGACGGCCGACACGGCCTTGAAGTCGGCCGATGCCAGGTTGTAGACGGCGTCGGTGAGGGCCGTGAGGGTCTGAGAAAAGCCGCAGGCTTGCAGCAGGTGGGCGTACGCGGGGGCATCGCCGGCGGCGCCGGTGCTGGGGCCGGTGAGCGCCACTTCGAACTGCACCTGGGCGTATTGGGCGACCTGCAGCTTGCCGCCGCGGCCCAGGTAGGGCAGGTCGATGTTGCGCTCGGCGGTTTCGGCCTGCATCGGCGTGATGCGCACGTTGCGGCCTTCGACCCAGTTGGCGGCACCGGTCGGCACGGCGTCGGTGCCGACCACGGTTTCGAGTTTGATCAGCAGGGATTTCTTCTTGTAGAAGCGCGGGCTCGCGAGCAAATTGGCCATGGGGCGTTACTCCTGGTGGGCGGCCGGCGCGGCCGGCTTGGGCGGATCGACCGGCACGCGCTTGCCGTCCCGCTCGATGAACTGGCCGCCCTTGCCCCAGTCCTTGCAATTGAGGTGACGGAAGGCGTCGCGCTTCGGCGGCTTCGATTGGCCGGCGACCGCGGCCGCAGGGGCGGGGGTGGTCGTGGGGGCGGGGGTCTTGGCCATCACACGGGCTCCAGGTAGGCGGTTGCAAAGTCGTCGTGCCACCACAGCAGGCCGCGATCGAGGCGCAGCAACTGGCCGGCGGTGAATTCGGCCGGCTCGATGCAGCCCTCGGGCACCCAGCCGGCGATCGCGTCGCGGGCGCTCTGGCGGGCGGTGATCAGCGATTCGCGGGCGGCGTCGCCGCGGGCGTCGGCCTTGTTGCTGACCGCGAACACGACGCGCGCCGACAACAACACGCGCTGGCGGAACTCCGCGGTGTGGGGCGCGGCGCCGGCGCGCTCGGCGAGCGGCAGCACGAAGGCGGCGGGGGTGGTGCGTACGCCCTGCTCGGCCGCGGCCAGGTCGGCCGCGGCGCCGACCTGGCGCAGCATGGTGGCGATCTGCGCGAGGCGCTCGACCGCCTGGCCGACGAAGTCGGGGATCACCAGCGGCTACTCCGGCCGAACACCGCGCCGCCGGATTCGACCGCCGGCAGGGCCGGGTCGGCCGCGGCGGTGCCGCCGGCGGCCAATGCCAGGGCGGCGCGGCCGTCGGCGACGTCGCGCAGGTAGCGCAGCGCGCGGTCGGCGGCGGCGCCGACATCCTCCGGCACCCCGTCGCGGCACAGGTAGAAGCGGGCGAGATCGAGCACCGCGCCTTGGATCGCCGGCGGCACTTCGGCCAGCGGCAACTGGTAACGGGCGGCGAGGTAGCTGTCGACCACGCCGGAGGCGCGCTCCAGCGCCGCATCGACGCGGCTGGCGACGATGCCGCCCTGGGCGGGCGTGTCGAAGTCGGTGAGCTGGGTGAGTTCCAGCTCGCCGAACTTATCGACCAGATCGGACTGGGTGGCGTAGGGCACGGCGTGGCGCGTTGTCTGCGGGAAACGCAGCCACTATCCCGCGCGGGGGCGCGGGGCTGGGATTCAAGGGCTTGAATTCAGACTTTCGCGTTACGACGAAGGTCGTATGTCAGCCGGCCAGGCGGCCGGCGTCGGCCAACAGCAGGCGGATCTCGGCGAGGGTCTCGTTCTTCTGGTCGTGGTTGCGCACGCGGCCGGCCGCCAGGTCGGTGGCGAGCTTGTCGGCCTTGGCGGCCGCCAGTTTCAGCGCGGCCTGGGCGACTGCCCGATCCTTGTCTCGTTGCGGGTTCATCGCTTTCTCCTTGTCTCTTAGCCGGCCGAGAGCAGCGTTCGCGCCACCCACAGGCCGGCGTCGCCGTACAGGGCTGCCGAGCCGTGGACGCCGTCGCTCATGCCCAATTCGTCGTTGGCCCGTGCATATGGGCCCAGCCGTCCGGCCAGGTCGAGCAGCGGCAGGCCCCGCGCTTCCGCCAGATCGGCGATGCCGGCATAGACGGCCGCCGAGTGCCCATTGCCGTGGCTCGGATAGGACGCCGGGTTCGACTGCAGGCCGGTCATCAGGATCACGTCGGCGCCGGTTCCCGCCAGGTTGTCGGCGAGGCTGGCGAGGTTGGCCAGGTGCTGCGTGACGCTGGTGCCGGCGTTGATGTCGTTGATGGTCAGCTGGACCAGCGCCAGATCGGGTGCCAGGTCGCCATAGACGTTGGCCGGCGACCAGACGTTGGTGGCCGACAGGAAGTTGCCGGAGATGTCGCCCCAGCTTCCCCCTTGCAGGATCTCCACGCCGCCGGATTCGCTGTTGCTCACCAGGATGGCCGAGATGTAGAGGTTGCTGTGCGCCGTGGTGATCGTCAGCGTATGCCGGCCGACGCCGGCCGCGACGATTTCTGCGGTTTGCATCGAGGTGCCGGGCGACAGCGAGAAAGTGCTGGCGGCGCCACCGTCGATGGCCAGGTCGAAGGTGCCGGAGAGGCCGTTGCGCACGTACAGCACCTCGAAGCGATCGCAATCGACCTGGGGCGTGAAGCTCATGGTGCCGACGGCCGAGCGGAACAGGTGGCCGCCGGCGGTCAGGAAGTTGGCGCTCGATTGCAGCACGAACGGCCCCAGGGCGACGCGAGGGTCGTAGGTACCGTAGGCGACACCGGCGCCGGCCATGTTCTGGGTGCCGACCAGGGCTTCGTTGTGGGCGGCGACGCCGAGCCGGCCCATGGCCCTGGCCAGCGACGACGGGAAGCTGGCCCGGCGCGCGTTGTCGAGCGCGGTGTTGCCCCCCGTGCCGGCGCCGGCGCCGACGACGGTCGAGTCGCCCAGCGCCAGCACGCGCGCCCGGCCGCCGGCCATGGCGCGGCCCAGGGCGCGCCGCCATGCCGGCATCCGCCCGGCGGTCATGCGCCTGGCGTGGGCGCCGGCGGGCAACGTGAAGAGCTCGCCGTCCGGACCGACCAGGCCCATCGGCCGGCCGTCGGAATCGACCATCCAGTCGGCGGACTGGCGATACTGGTGCTTGCGGCGATGGGCTTCGTTCATGGCTCGTCCTAGACGTTGTCGCGGACCGGCAGCAGGCCGTCGAGGGCCCGCTGCTGGGTGTCGGAGAGAGTGACCCAGGCGATGAACTGGTAGTCGGTGCCGGCGATGCCGCCGGATACCATCTGCAGCACGTCGGTGCCGGACAGTACCGCGGCGCCGGCGAGCAGGGCAGAGGGGTTGCCATCGGTGCCGCGCCAGGTCGATACGGTGACGCTGTCCACGCTCGTGATCGTGATGCCCTCGGGCAACTGGCTGGCGAAGTCGAAGGCCAGCGCGATGCGCTCGCCGGGCCGCTTGGCGCTGAACTGGCGGTTCATCGGGAAACCCGGAAGGATCTGGCCGCGGCGACCCGGAACGGGCGCGGGCGGGATTGCACGACGAAGCCGGCAGTGCGCGCCAGCACCGCCGCGCCGACGAGCTGGAGGTTGGCCACGCCGCCGGGCTGCGCGCCGCCGGATACCGACAGCGCGACGTCGATCGCCAGGACGCCGGTGGCCATCACGTTCACGAAGCCGGCGGCGGTCAAGGATACGGTGGCGCTGACTGCGGCGGATCCGCCCGCCTGGGCGCCGCCGGACACCGACA
>JAGRGB010000151.1 GCA_020445745.1 Rhodocyclaceae bacterium
CCTGTCGAACACCAACCATGAAGAGGAACAGCCCTGCCACCTGCAGCTCAAGGACGCTTCGGTGCCGATCACGCTGAACCTGGCCAAGTACGATGCCCCCGAGCAGCGCTACTGCCCGGCCGGCGTGTATGAGATCGTGCGCGACGATTCCGGCGAAAATCCGCGCCTGCAGATCAACGCCCAGAACTGCGTCCATTGCAAGACCTGTGACATCAAGGACCCGAGCCAGAACATCAATTGGGTGTCACCGCAGGGCGGCGAAGGGCCGATCTACCAGGGCATGTAGCGCAGATTCTGCGGCGTCATCGGCGCCGGCCGGGCATCGCCCGCAAGATCCGCTTACACATCCTGCGACGCAGACGGCATACTTCGTCCGACTGCAGCCGGGACGCGGCGCTCCATGTCGGGTCGCCGCGTTCGACACGCCCGGCCGCGAGGAAAGCCATGCCCTGCCCTGCCGCCCCTCGACGGAACATCGCGCGCAGCACCGCCGCGACACCCGCCCTCCTCCTTGCGCTGACCCTGGCCGCGCCTGCCCTTGCCGTCGAACGCAACTGGATCGGCGGCGGCGGCGCCTGGCAGGTGCCGGAAAACTGGTCGCCGAGCGGGGCGCCGGAAGCCAACGACAGCGCACGGATCACCTCCGGCGCGAGCATGCTGGCGATCGATGCGATCGTCGGTGCCCTGCTGCTCGACGGCGGTTCGATCGCCGGCCCGGGCAATCTGGATGTCAGCGCAGACGCCGAATGGGGCAGCGGCGCGCAATCCGGCAGCGGACAGACGAGCATTGGCAGAACGCTGACGCTGTTCGGCACCTTCGACAAGATCGTCTCCGGCGGCCGCCAGATCCTTGCCGGCGACACCGTCTGGCACGGCAGCACCGGCAACAACGGGCGTCTGATCATCGGTACCGGCTCGCGTTTCGTGAACACCGGCCTGTTCCGCGCCGAGCACGAGTTCGACAGCCGCATGGAAGGTGATGGACTGTTCGCCAACCAGGGCCGATTCGAACTGCGATCGGACACCGCCATCGCCGCCGGCACGGTATTCGACAACCGTGGCAGCGTGGACGTGCAGGCCGGCCGTCTGAGCCTGGGCGGTGGCGGCGAACACCTCGGCAGTTTCGCGATCGCCGCCGGCAGCCGGCTGGTGTTCGACGGCGGCACCCACGTCTTCCGCGACGGAGCGACGATCGGCGGCGACGGCACCGTCGAGCAGCAGGCCGGCGTGCTCGCCTTCGATGCCGGCGCCCGCATCGACGGCTCGACGCCGCTGGATCTGTCCGGCGGCAGGCTGCAACTGGCCGCTGCCCAGGCCCTGGACAGCTTCCAGCAGCATGGGGGCATCGTCGAGGGCCCGGGCATGCTGACCGTCAGCGGTCCGGCCGAGTGGCGCGGCGGCGCCCACCGCGATGCTGCCGAAACCCGCTTCGACGGAGCGCTGACCCTCGACGGCACTGGCGACAAGACCATCTCCGACGGGCGCCACGTGCTCGCCGTCGACACCACCTGGCAGGGCAGCACCGGCAACAACGGCCGCGTGGTCATCGCCACCGCTTCGCGCTTCACCAGCACCGGCGTGTTCCGCGAGGCCCAGGAGTTCGACAGCCGCATCGAGGGCGCGGGGCGCTTCGTCAATCAGGGACGGTTCGAAAAGACCTCCGACGCCACCACCACCCTCACCACCCGCTTCGACAATGCCGGCCACGTCGCGGTGGCGGCCGGTCAACTCCGTGTCGCCGGCGACGGCGCCCACGACGGCAGCTTCGAGATCGCCGCGGGTGGCCGCCTCGCGTTCGACGGCGGCACCCACGTCTTTCACGACGGCGCCGCGATCGGCGGTGCGGGCATCCTCGAACAGGCCGCGGGCATCCTCGACTTCGAAGCCGGCGCGCGCATCGCCGACACGCCGCCGCTGGAACTGTCCGGCGGTCTTCTCAGGCTGGCCGAGAGCCAGACCGTCGGGAGCCTGACCCAGAGCAGCGGCATCGTCGAAGGTCCCGGCGACCTGATCGTCGCCGGTCCGGCCGAGTGGCGCGGTGGCGCCCACCGTGACGCCGCCGTGACCCGATTCGACGGCCCGCTGACCCTCGATGGCACGACCGACAAGACGATCTCCGGCGGTCGCCAGGTGGTGGCCGGCGACTCAAGCTGGCGGGGCAGCACCGGCAACAACAGCCGTCTCGTGATCGGCACCGATTCGCGCTTCACCAACAGCGGTGTGTTCCGCGAGGCACAGAAATTCGCCAGCCGCATGGAGGGCGCCGGCCGCTTCGTCAACCGGGGGCGCTTCGAAAAGACGTCCGACACGCTCACGGTGATCGGGCCGGTCTTCGACAACCCGGGCCGCATCGAAGTGCTGGCCGGCACCCTCGAACTGTCCAGCGCGTTCGACAACGCCGGCATCGTCTCGGTCGCCGATGGCGCGCGCTTCGCGGCCGCTTCGACCTTCGACAACGGCGGCACGCTGACCGGGGACGGCAGTTTCGCCAGCCGCGCCGGCCGCGGCATCGTCAACCGGGGCCGGATCGAACCCGGCACCCACGGCACAGGAAGTCTGGCGATCGACGGCGACCTCGCGCTCGAGACGGGCGGCGTGCTGGCCTTCGAGCTGACCAGCACGTCCGACTTCGATCGATTGCTGGTGGACGGCATCGTGTCGATTGGCGGCGAGCTGTCGATCCTGCAACTGGGCTACGTGCCCCGCCTCGCGGACAGCTTCGTGCTGGCGAGCTTCTCTGCCGCAGTCGGCTCCGCCGCGTTCGAGTCGATCAGTTGGGCGGGCTTCGCCGACGGCGTGGCATTCACCGCCAGCATCCATCCGGACAGCATCACGCTGACCGTCACCGCGGTTCCCGAGCCGGGCCAGTACCTGATGATGCTCGCCGGGCTTGCGCTGATCACCGGCGTCGCGCGGCGCCGCCGCGGTTCTGGTCGTTGAGCGTGAGAGCCGGCGGCGTGTTCGCCCGGCTCGACGGCCGCCGGGAATGCTGCCGTCGATGCCGGCCACGACTCGACTACTTGCCTGTCTGAACGCGGGTAGGCCCAATCCGTACCGATGACTGCCGGCGCGACCTCACCGGTCGACACTTCCTTGGCTGCATGTTCGCCGAGGGCCTGTCGCGCCGGCGTGTCGCGAATTCGATCGCAGTACGTGCCTTCAGACTTGCCTCCTCACGGACAAACGACGCCGGCACCATTCGGCTGACCGGTGATCGCCTCGTTGACGCACACTTCGTTGAATCCGCACTGGGGATGCTTGAATCCGTTCGGTGCTTCGCCATCCGCCAGATAGTCGATGTTGTCCGTTCCGCCGACAACCCCCGCGGGCACGTGATCCAGCCCGAGCGCCTGACGCACGCGCCACGCGACGTTGTGGTCGGCGCACGACGTGTCGCCGCTGACCCCCAGGGCACCGACCTTGACGCCGTCGGCATCATACAAGGCCAAGCCACCGCCAAAAACATTCACGCCGCCGATGCGCTTCTTTTGCATTGGATCCACCGACGTTCCGAAATTCGCACTGCTGCCGAGATAGGCGATCTTGGTGTCCACCGGATTGCTGTGCTGCAATCCGTACAGCGACCCGCCGGGCTGCACCGCCGAGTAAATATTGGCCGTGGATAGAGACAGGCCATTCGAAATACTGAACGCATTCGCGGTGTTGGCCTTTTGCGCCGAGATCACACGGCTGCCGAGCCAGATATCGGTGATGCTTGCGGGATCACCGGTCTTGGTCACCGCGCAGACTGAGCCATCGACATCGACTATGGTGGCCCACATATTGAAGTCCAGACCTCCGTTGGTCACATTCGGGGCAACCGAAGAAACCAGTGCGTTCGTGAGATCGGCATGCATGACGGGGCAGCCGCCGAGCGCCGGGACGGCCCAGACCGCGCCAATCGCCAGAAAGGCAGCAGCGCGCCTCATTTTCATTTGTGCATTCATTTCAGTCTCCCTTCCTCGAGCAATCGAAGACCCTTCCTCTGGCAAATGGACTGGTTACATTCGCCTTGGAATACCTTTTCCGGGCGCCGGAAATCGTCAGGACGAAGTAAGCGTGCCGGTGGCGACCGTTGCGTTCATCGGCTGCCAATCAACGCATCGATTTAAGACCCCAGAATTTCATACTATTTCGGCACCATTCATTGTCAAGACGCAATTCGACCTGGCGTCATGCGGGCCCGGGATAATATCAATCTGGGATTTGCTCCCTTGGCGAAAGTATTATCAGAATATACGGACGCACTCATGTGGTCAGCGGCCACGCTGGCGTTGCGATCAATATATCCAGAGTTCTATTTGAATTCGCATAACGTATTGAAATTGATCGATCCGCGATTCTTGACACTTTTGCTGCGGGGCATCTTGGGCGGATACCGGCAGTGAAATCGATCTCTGCATTTTTTCTGTTCCGGGCTGGGCATAGTGAATCCGCCGGCGTCGTCTCGATGGTGGCGAAGCGGTTCGCAATACGGCGGTGTAGGGCGGCGCCGACCAGTCGCTCATCCGAGGACGGGCTTCGTCGATCCTTGCTCCACATGTGCGAAAGGCACAGGCAGCGTCCAGCGCCCGCAAAGATCCGTCGCGTGTGACAAGGTCCCCGCGACACCACCGACGAACATCATCTCGCCATCGATAGGTGCTTCGGGCGGCTGGGCGGCACAAGACCACCGCCGACACGGTGCCGCGGTCGGTACCGTGCAATCGACCTTCACGTCCAAAGTGCTCAACCGCGCTGCCCGTCACCCCGCCGGGGAAGCGGCCTAAACGGCCCGGTGGACCGGCCAACGACCATTTCGGACTCCCACAATTCGCTGGGCGGCGGGGCGTCGGGGCGCATGATGGCCTCGATCAACAGTTGCGCGACGCGACGTCCCGCGGCCCGGATCGACGAGCGCATGCAGGTGAAGTACGGCACCTCGCAACGACTCGACGGATGCAGAAAGGATAGATCGTCATCGAAGGCCACCACCGAGACGTCGCGCCCCGGTTGCAGCCCGGCCTCGTGGAGTCCCCGCGCCACGCCGAGGGCGGTCAGCACGCTGGCGCACAAGATGGCCGTGGGCGCGTTCGACAACATGAGCATATCGCGCATGCGCCGGTAGCCATAAGGCTCGAGCAATTGATCGGAGAAGATCAGTTGCGGGTCGACCTCGATGCCCGCAGCGCCCAGGGCTGCACGATAGCCCCTCAGCCGGCAGGCGGCGAAATGGAACACTTCGAGGCCGTTCAGCAGCGCGATGCGGCGGTGGCCGAGACCGAGCAGGAATTCCGTTGCCCGCCCGAACGCACTTTGATTGTCGACATCGAGCCAGGTGTAGTGATGGCTGTCGCCGCCACCGCGACCATGCACGACGAAGGGCAGCCCCAGCGCGCGCAGCATCTCGATGCGCGGCTCATCCACCAGCGGCCCATGGAGAACCATGCCGTCGACCTTGCCGCGGCTGGCGAGATCCCGATACGCGGCGGCTTCCCCGTCCCGGGTCGAGACCCGCGTCAGCAGATCGTAGCCGTAGCGCGCGCAGCCTTCGCCGACGCCGGCCTGGAACTCCGACAGGTGCGGATCGATGACCACGCCGTCGTCGAGGGTGACGACGTTGCCGATCACAGAGGTACGGCCGGTCGCGAGGGAAGCGGCGCTTGCACTCGGCCGGTAGTCGAGCCGGCGAGCCGCTTCGACGACCCGCACGCGGGTGGTCTCGCTGACCTCGGGGAAGCCGTTCAGCGCCCGGCTGACCGTGGTCTGCGACAGGCCCAGCTGCTCGGCGAGCTGTCGCAACGTGACCCCTCCGGATGCCTTGCCGCTACCGCGCATCGCCATCCTCAAAACGCTTTGGATATTGTTCGCCACTATGCACCGGGCGCCCCCAGCACTCAAAGAAATTCTCGGGGTGGCCACTGCGCCTACACTCGAGCGCCATTTGCGGATCCATCGGGGCGGCCGGCAGTGCGCAGGAAACGCGTCGGCTTGACACCTCGACCCAGTCCGCCCAGACTTTTTCAAAGCGTTTTGAGCAGCCTTCCGCCGTTCTGGCGACCGCTCCCCCGGTCCTGCAGGGCTGTTGCACGACGGCACACCGCGAGCGGTCCGGCGCCGGTCGGCCCGGCGCAGCGACGGAGGCAGCGATGAAGGGATTCCTGAGGGCCTGGATGCTGTGGCTGGCCCTGATCGGCGCCGCCGGCGCCGCCGGCAACCTCAAGTTCCGCCCCGGCGAAGGCGCCTTCCACTGGGACAGCTTCGAGGCGCTCGGCAAGATCCGGCTGGACGGCCAGCAGCTCACGGTGTTCGGACCCTGGATCGGCCCCGATCAGCCCCTGATCGAGAGTGTCCTCGCCTACTTCGAGGCCGCCACCGGCGCCGATGTCCGCTACACCGGCTCGGATGCCTTCGAACAGCAGATCCGCATCGACACCGAGGCCGGTTCCGCCCCCAACATCGCGATATTCCCCCAGCCCGGCCTGCTCGGCGATCTCGTCCGACTCGGCAAGGTCGCCCCCCTCACCGAAGCCGATGCCCGCTGGGTTCGCGACAATTATGCCGCCGGCGAATCATGGGTCGCGCTCGGCAGTTTTGCCGGCCCCGACGGCGGCGAGCATTTCTACGGCATCTTCTACAAGGTGGACGTCAAGTCGCTGGTGTGGTTCGTGCCGGAGAACTTCGAGGACGCCGGTTACCAGATACCGACCTCGATGGCGGCGCTGCGCCGGCTCACCGAGCAGATCGCTGCCGATGGCGAAACACCATGGTGCATCGGCCTGGGGTCGGGCAGCGCCACCGGCTGGCCGGCGACCGACTGGGTCGAGGAGTTGATGTTGCGTTCCCGGCCGGCCGAGGTCTACGACCGCTGGGTGGACCATCGCATGCCGTTCGACGACCCGGCGGTGGTCGCCGCGATCGATGCCTTCGGCTGGTTCGCACGCAACGGAAAGTTCGTCGCCGGCGGCGCCGCCGCAGTGGCGACGACCGACTACCGCGATTCGCCGAAGGGCCTGTTCTCATCCCCGCCCCAGTGCTACATGCACCGCCAGGCATCGTTCATTCCGTCGTACTTCCCCGCGGACACCGAGATCGGCGCCGACGTGGACTTCTTCTATTTCCCTGCCGACGACGACCTCCGACTCGGCATGCCGGTGCTCGGCGCAGGCACGGTGGTGGCGATCACCCGGGACAGCCCGGCCGCCCGCGCCTTCATCGAGTTCCTGAAATCGCCGATCGCCCACGAGGTCTGGATGGCGCAGAAGGGCTTCCTGACGCCGCACAAGGGCGTGAACACGGAGCTCTACGGCGATCCCACGCTGCGCAAGATGGGCGACATCCTGCGCTCGGCCGACACCTTCCGCTTCGACGCCTCCGACCTGATGCCGGGCGCGATCGGCGCCGGGGCATTCTGGACCGGCATGGTCGATTTCGTCGGCGGCAGGCCCGCCGGCGAAGTTGCCGGCCGTATCGAGGCAGCCTGGGAGGCGCTCGAATAGCCGGCCCGCGAGACCCACACGGCAGACCATGCACGCCGCACTACAGGCCCTGCTGACGATCGCGATCGGCGTCGGCGCGTGCGTCGCGTACTTCCGGCTGTCGAACCTGGTCCTCGATCACTGGCTCCTGCCCGCCAGCGGAGCCAATCGGGCGCGCAACATCCGGCGCGCCAATCTGATCCGGCCATGGTTGTTCCTGGCGCCGGCCCTGCTGGTGCTGGGCCTGTATCTCGCATATCCGGTATTCGAGACCCTGCGCCTGTCGCTGAGCGAGCGTCTGCCGGGCGGCGGCGATGCCTTCGTCGGTCTCGCCAACTACCAGCGGATGCTGTCGGATCCCAAGTTCCACGAGGCGCTGCGCAACAACCTGTTGTGGCTGGTGGTGGTTCCGGCCCTGTCAACGGCCTTCGGCCTGCTCGCGGCCCAGCTCACCGACCGCATCGCCTGGGGCAATCTGGCGAAGTCCCTGGTCTTCATGCCGATGGCGATCTCCTTCGTCGGCGCCGCGGTGATCTTCAGGCTGATCTATGATGCCCGCCCCCCCGGCCAGGAGCAGATCGGCCTGCTCAATGCGCTCTACCTCGCGCTGGGGGGCGCGAGTCCGAAGGCCTGGCTCACGTTGCCGCTGTGGAACAACTTCCTGCTGATGGTGGTGCTGGTCTGGATCCAGACCGGGTTCGCGATGGTGATCCTGTCCGCGGCGTTGCGGGCGATTCCGCAGGAGACCATCGAGGCCGCGATCATCGACGGCGCGAGCCCGTTGCAGATCTTCTTCCGTGTCAAGGTGCCGCAGATCTTCGGCACCATCGCCGTGGTGTGGACGACGATCACCGTCGTCGTGCTCAAGGTGTTCGACGTCGTCTATGCGATGACCAACGGCGAGTGGGGCACCCAGGTGCTGGCCAACTACATGTACAACAAGCTCTTCCGTGCCAGCGACTGGGGTGTCGGCTCGGCATCGGCGATCGTGATCATGCTGCTGGTGACCCCGATCCTGGTGTGGAACGTCGTCAACGCGCGTCGGGAGATGCGCCGGTGAGACGTGCCGATGACTGACTTCGCCGGCCGCCGCCCCGCCCTCGGCTGGGCCGTACATCTGGCCGCGCTGGTGCTGGTGGTGGCGTGGATCGTCCCGACCGCCGGCCTGCTGGTGTCCTCGTTCCGCACCGCCGACCAGATCGCCACCAGCGGCTGGTGGCGGGCACCGCTGGCGGCCGAGCAGAACCTGATCCTGCGGGCCGCGCCGCCCGACGCCCAGCGCCGCCACGACGCCGGGTTCGCGATCGCGGGCAACCTGTTCGCCGAAGCCGGTCTGGAGCCGGCGACGGTCCTGGCCTTCGGCGTTTCGTCGCGCGCCATCGACGATCACGCGCCCGGCGAGCTTGCCGAGCTGCGCGATGGCGAACATCTCAGCGTCGCGGCGAACGGCGACTATCGCCACGACTCGCCGGTCGAGATGCGCGGCACGCGGGGCCAGCGGGTGTTCGTGACGGTGCGAACGCCGCCGCGCTTCACGCTCGACAACTACCGCCACGTGCTGCGCGACGCGGACAATGTCGAGGGCATGTCGCGGGCATTCCTGAACACGCTGACGGTCACCATCCCGGCCACGGTGATCCCCATCCTGGTGGCCGCCTTCGCCGCCTACGCGCTGGCGTGGATGGAATTTCCGGGTCGCGCGCTGCTGATCGCGGTGGTGGTCGGCCTGCTGGTGGTACCGCTGCAGCTCGCCCTGGTCCCGCTGCTCAGGCTGCACAACGAGATCGGCATCGGCAAGGGCTACCTCGGCGTGTGGCTGGCCCATACCGGCTTCGGCATGCCGCTGGCGATCTATCTGCTGCGCAACTACATGGCCGGCCTGCCGCGGGACATCATCGAGAACGCCCGTGTCGATGGCGCCACCGACTACCAGATATTCACCCGGCTGGTGCTGCCCCTGTCGTTCCCGGCGCTGGCGTCGTTTGCGATATTCCAGTTCCTGTGGACCTGGAACGACCTGCTGGTGGCGCTGGTCTTCCTGATCGACTCGACCGGCGAAACCACGGTGATGACCAAGAGCCTGGTCGAGCTGATGGGTACTCGCGGCGGCCAGTGGGAGATCCTTGCGACTTCGGCCTTCGTCTCGATCGCGCTGCCACTGGTCGTATTCTTCGCCCTGCAGCGCTACCTCGTCCGCGGCCTGCTCGCGGGCTCCGTCAAGGGCGGCTGAGCGCAGCCGGCGAGCGACCCGGACGACAGCGACACGGAACCACGATGGCAGCCCTCGAATTCCGACAACTCGGCAAATCCTACGGCAGGACCACCGTCCTCGACGGCGTCGACCTTGCCATCGGCGCAGGCGAATTCGTCGTCTTCGTCGGCCCCTCCGGCTGCGGCAAGTCCACGCTGCTGCGGATGATCGCCGGGCTGGAGCACATCACGCGCGGCGAACTGCGCATCGACGACCGGCGGGTCAACGAGCTGCCGCCGTCGCAGCGCGGCATCGCCATGGTGTTCCAGTCGTACGCCCTGTACCCGCACATGACGGTGTTCGACAACATGGCCTTCGGCCTGAAGATCGCGAAACTGCCGGCTGCCGAGATCCGTCGTCGGGTCACCGAGGCCGCTTCGATGCTGGGGCTCGACCCGTACCTCGACCGCCTTCCCAAGGCGCTCTCGGGCGGACAGCGCCAACGGGTGGCGATCGGTCGCGCGATCGTGCGCCGCCCCCGGGTATTCCTGTTCGACGAGCCGCTGTCCAACCTCGACGCCGCACTGCGGGTCGCCACCCGCATCGAGATCGCCAGGCTCAAGGAAAGCCTGCCGGACACGACGATGATCTACGTCACCCACGACCAGGTCGAGGCGATGACCCTGGCCGATCGCATCGTCGTCCTCTCCGGCGGCCGCATCGAGCAGGTCGGCACGCCGGTCGAACTCTACCGGCGGCCGGCAAACCTGTTCGTCGCCCGTTTCATCGGTACGCCGGCGATGAACGTCCTCGACGCGTGCGTGAGCGATGCCGGCGACAGGGTCGAGGTGGCCCTCGGCGAAACCGCGCTGCAGCTGCCGATCGCCGCCGGGGCGGCCCTGCGGGGCCGGCCGGTCAAGCTCGGCATGCGCCCCGAGGATCTGGTGCCGGCAGACGGCGACGACGCGATCCTGTCGGGTCCGGTCAGCCTGGTGGAGTCCCTCGGCGAGGTCACCAACGTCTACGTCGACGTTGCGGGCGCCGCCGAGCCGGTGGTGGCCAAGCTGGCCGGCACGCGGCAATTCCGGCGCGGCGAAACGATCCGGCTCGCCGCCGATCCCGGATCGATGCACCTGTTCGATGCCGACGGCCGGGCCATTCTGCACGGCACGCCCGCCGACGACTGACGCCTCACCGGCAGGCGGCGGACGAGGGCTTCGGGACCAGTCGCCACAGGCTGGTCACCTCCGCCGAGCGCGCGGCACGCAGCGGGTCGGCGGGATCGAAGGCCTTGCGGTGACGCGGGCGGATGTCGTCCCGCCCGGCCACCAGCAGGCCGGCCCTGTCGATCCAGCCGAGCAGATCCTCGCGGCTGCGCAGCTGCACGCGCTCGGCCAGGTCGGATAGGACAAGCCAGCCCTCGCCGCCGGGAGTCAGGTGCGTCGCGAGCCCGTCGACGAAACCCCGCAGCATGCGGCTGCCGGGATCGTACACCGCGGCGTCGAGCGGCGAGGACACCTTGCCGGGCAGCCACGGTGGATTGCACACCACCAGCGGCGCGCGCCCCGGCGGATAGAGATCCGCCTGGCACACCTCGACCCGGTCGTCGAAGCCGAGGCGCACCAGGTTGTCACGGGCACAGGCCAGCGCGCGAGGGCTGAGGTCGGTGGCGACCACCCGCGCCACGCCACGCCGGGCGAGCACGGCAGCCACCACGCCGGTACCGGTGCCGAGGTCGAAAGCGAGCTCGGGCGCGGTCAGCGGCGCCCGCGCCAGCAAATCGAGATACTCGCCGCGCACCGGCGAGAAGACGCCGTAGTGCGGGTGGATATGCCGCCCGTCGAGGGCTGCCACCGGCACCCCCTTGAGACGCCACTGGTGGGCACCGACGATGCCCAGCAGTTCGCGCAGCGACACCACCGCCGGCGTGTCGCCATCATCGCCCCAGGCCTCCCGACAGGCACGCGCCACGTCGGGTGCCCTCGGCAGCGCCAGTTCATGGCCGGCCTCCAGCGGCACCAGCAGCAGGCCCAGCGTGCGTGCGCGCTGGGCCTGCGCCATGCGATGTCGGTGGAAGGTCTCGGCGATGTCGCCCGCAGGCCGCCGGCGCCGGTCGCTGCGGTCGATGCGGCGGCCCATCGCTGCCAGCAGCTGGCGGGCATTGTGGAAGTCGCCACGCCACAGCAGGCCGCAGCCTTCGCATGCCGAACGCCAGGCACGGTCGGCGGTGATGCCGTCGTCGGCTGCCACCACCCGGGTCGGCGGCGGCAATCCGGCTTCGGATCGCCAGCGCGCGGTGAACGAACGGCCCTGCTCCTGCCAGTGCAGGCAGTCGGCAGATTGCGCGTCCACGAGCGTCATTGTTTCCTCCTTGAGGCGTCCGTCACGGTACCCTGTACGCGGTCGCTGGACAAATGCCGTCCGGGCCCGCGGGCCCGGAGGCTTTCCGTGTCGCGGCAGCCACCGGACTGATGGAGAAATCGTCGTGCAAGGCTTGCTGCCCGCCGGTCCCCGGCGCATCGTCTGTCTCACCGAGGAGACCACCGAGACCCTGTACCTGCTCGGCGAAGAGGCACGCATCGTCGGCATCTCCGGTTTCACCGTGCGCCCGCCCCGCGCCCGCCGCGAGAAGCCCCGTGTCTCGGCATTCCTGAGCGCCAAGATCGACCGCATTCTCGCCCTCGAGCCGGATCTCGTCCTCGGCTTTTCGAACCTGCAGGCAGACATCGCCGCGCAACTGATCCGCGCCGGCATCGCCGTGCACGTCTTCAACCACCGCCGCCTGCCAGGGATCTTCGAGATGATCCGCACCGTCGGCGCACTGATCGGCTGCGAACGGAAGAGCGCGGCGCTGATCACCGATCTGGTCGCCGGTGTCTCACGCATCGCCGACGCGGCGTCGGCGCTGCCGGCAAGGCCGTGCGTCTATTTCGAGGAATGGGACGAGCCGATGATCTCGGCGATCGGCTGGGTCTCCGATCTGATCGAAGTGGCGGGCGGCCGCGACTGCTTCCGCGAGTTCGCAGCCCATCACGCGGCCGGCGATCGCATCATTGCCGACCCGGCGGAGGTCGCACGCCGCGCACCGGACATCATCATCGGATCGTGGTGCGGCAAGAAGTTCCGTCCCGAACGTGTCGCCGTGCGCCACGGGTGGGAAGTCGTTCCGGCTGTCGTGCACGGTGAACTGCACGAGATCAAGTCCGCCGACATCCTGCAGCCGGGACCGGCCGCGGTCACCGACGGCCTGCGTCAGCTGAACGACATCATCACCGCGTGGGCCAGCCGCCAGTAGGGGGCACGGCGTGTCGCCGGCGGGAACCGCCGGCTTGGCTCAATCGACCAGCAGCCGGCGGATCGAAGCGACCAGAGAATCGACCGCGCCGGCCAGTTGGTCTGCCTCGGCGAAGACCTCGACCTGTTGCGCGCGAGCCATGCGCTCGACCTCTGCGGCGCGCTGCTGCAATGCCGTGGCGCACAGATTGCCGCTCATGCCCTTGACCGTATGGGCCAGCTGCCGCAGCGATTCGAAATCGCGGCGTTGCGCCGCATCGGCGATCTTCGTCGATGCCGACTGATTGGCTTCGGCGGCGGTGCGCAGCAGCCGCATGACGAATTCGTTTCGTCCGCGGAAACGTTTCAGGAGCGCGTCGATGTCCACATGGTCGCTGCGCTCGTGATCCAGGGCCGGTGCCCTGACATTCGGGAATTCTGGGGCCATAGGGATCTCCTTGTCGGGGGTATTCGCCAGTTTGCAGATGATCTCGACCAGTCGGTCGAGCTCGTAGGGTTTCGCGAGGTGCTCGTCCATGCCCGCCCCCAGGCACTTGTTGCGATCGGAGCGCGAGGCATGGGCGGTGAGCCCGACCAGCGGCAGCGCGGGCCGCAGCTTCTTCAATTCGCGCGCCAGCGCGTAGCCGTCCATGCCCGGCATCTCGATGTCCAGCAGGGCGATGTCGAAGGCGCCCGGCGGATGCGCGAGGACCAGCGCGAGCGCCTCTTCGCCGCCGCTCGCCAGTCGCAGCGACACACCCTCGAGTCGCAGCAGATCCTGGAGGACGAGGCGGTTGACTTCGTTGTCATCGACACCGAGCACCTGCAGGCCGGCCAGCCGGCGCTGCATGACCACCGGCGTCTCCGGCAAGCCGCCTGCCAGCAGCGACGCCAGCCGCCGTACCAGCAGCGGCCGCGGCCAGTGGATGCGGCCCAGCCTGGGAGCCGGCCCGGGATCGTGGATCACGATGAAGCGGGATTCCGGCGCACCCGCCTCGGCCGCCAGCGCGAGCGCGTCGGCAGGGCCGAGCAGGTACGTGCCGGAGTCGCGCGCCGCCGCCGAAGGCGCCATGCTGCGGAGCCGGCAGCCATGGCGCGACAGCTCATGGGCGAGCCATGCCGCCTCCCCGTCGTCGAGGCCGGTCTGCATCAGCTGCGCCGGCAGGCCAGGCGCTGGCGCGCCGGCCGCGGCGACCACCGGCAAGCGGACCCGCAACTCGAACCGGCTGCCACGACCGGTCTCGCTGTCGACCGTCAGCGTCCCGCCCATCATGGTCACCAGCTGGTGGGTGATCGCCAGCCCGAGGCCGGTACCGCCGAACCTGCGCGTCGTCGAGCCGTCGGCCTGTTCGAACGGGCGGAACAAGCGCGACATCTGCTCCCGGTTCATGCCGATGCCGGTGTCGGTGACGGTCAGCGACAGCGTGCTGCCGTCGTGATGCACGTCGAGCCGGACCGAACCGGCCGCGGTGAACTTGATCGCATTGCCGAGCAGGTTCACCAGACATTGCGTCAACCGCAGCCCGTCGCCCCGCAACTGTCGGGGCAAGTTCGGCGATTCCGACACCCGCACCGCAATCGCGCGCTCGAAGGCACCCGGCGTCGCGATCGCGAGGGCCTGGTCCACCACTCCGGGCAGTTCGAATGGCGCGCTGTCCAGCTCGAAGCGACCGGACTCGATCTTCGAGAAATCCAGCAGGTCGTTGATCAGCCCCAGCAGATGTGACGCCGACTGGCGAATCCTTTCGAAGGTGTGATGGGCACGCCGGCCGGCATTCTCGCGAACGCCGACCTGGGCGAGGCCGATGACCCCGTTCAATGGTGTGCGGATTTCGTGGCTCATGTTCGCCAGGAACTCCGACTTGGCCCTGGCAGCCGCTTCGGCGGCCTCGCGCGCACGGGCCATCATCTGCTCGGCCTCCTTGCGCGTCGTGACGTCCTGCATGGTCTCGATCGCACCGATGCAGTTGCCCTCCCCATCGACCATCGGCGCTGCCGTCAGGAACAGCCAGCGGTCGAGCTTGGCGAAGTGCGCTTCGGCTTCGAAGGCGCCATCGACCAGCGACGAAGGCCAGCACGCCGGGCCATAGCGCCGGTGCAGTTCGTCGATTCTGCCGCTGACGATCAGTTCGGTCATCAATGGCTGCGGTTCGTCGTAGAAGGCCCGCCAGACTTCCGACGTGCCGACCATCTCCTCCGGCGCGATGCCGAAGGCCACCGCGCAGGCCTTGTTCCAGTGGCTGACCAGCCCCTCGCGATTGACCACGAAGGTCGGCACCGGGCTGCTCTCCAGGGTATGGGCGAGGCGTGCCCGCGTGCGGTCGAGGGCGTCCGTGCGTTCGCGGACCTCGCGCTCGAGGGTGTCCCGATAGCTCTCCAGCGCCCGTTGCGCGGCTGCACGGTCGGTGATGTCGTGGCCGCTGACCACCACCCCGGACACGTCCTCGCCGCACCACAGCGGGGCAAGCTCGAGTTCGAGCGTACGGCGCGCGCCATCGACGCCGACATCCACCGGCAGGTGCTGGATCCGACCGCCGAACACCCGCAACAGGGCCTGTTCCAGTTCGCTGCCGAACGACGGTCCGAGTACGTCGGCAAGGGTCCGGCCGGCTGGCGCCTGCGGCGGGCAGCCGAAGGCGCGAGCGAACGCGGGATTGGCCACCTCGACTTCACGGTCCGCATTGATGAAGGCCAGCGGCTGGCCAGCGGCATGCAGCAGCGAGCGCAGCTGATCGGCTTCGCGCCGGGCCAGGACGCGGCTGGTCGCGTCCCGCAGCAGCATGACGCAGGTCGGCGGATCGGCTCCGCCGGGCCTGTCGGAAGCCGCGACGTCGATCCACGGCGTCCGCGCACCGGGCAGCGACAAAGTCAGTTCGGCGCCGGCCCGGCCGTCGGCTTCGGCACCAGGACGAGGCTGCACGAGATCGTCGACGCGGGTCCCGAGCAAGTCTTCCCGGCGCCGCTCGAGGAGCGCGAGGGCGTGCTCGTTGGCATCCTCGATCGATCCGCCCTCGCCGACGATCAGGACGCCGCTGGGTGTCGCCATGAACGCGCTGCGCTCGTCCAGCAGATTCCGGATCTGCCGGTTGCGACTCGCGAGGACCCGGGTCAGCGTGGTCAGCATGGCGAATACCAGCAATCCTGCGGCCGGCAGCCAACCCTCCGCGAGGGACCAGCCGGCGTGCGGCGCGGCCGTCGCGCCGACGGCCAGTTGCAGGGTTCTGCCGGCGAGCTGGACGTGACCGACCACCGGAAGCGGATCCCCTTCGGCCCCCGCGGCGCCCATCCGGGCGACCGATACCTGCACACCGTCATCGGTCACGTCGTCGATCCGGACCGCGACGGACGGGTCATCGGCGACAGCGTCGCCCACCATCAGTGCCGGTTCGAGCTTTGCCAGCAGGATTTCCCGGGATACGCCGTGCGTCACCGGGATGAACACCAGATAGCTCGCCGCAGCCTCCCCGCGCACGCCGGGCAAGGGTGCGGTGGCAACCGGTCGCATGTCGCGCAGCGCCTGGGCGAGCGCCGTCGACCAGGCCTCTTTGCCTGTCCGATCGAGCCGCAGGGCGGTTTCACCGGCGCCGACAGGATGGATCGTGCCCAAGGCGAAGCGGCGATCGCGCCCGGGCGCATCGCCCGCGAAGTCCGCCGGGCGTTCCCGGACCGGGATCGACGATCCGACCGGTTCGCCCACGCCGGCCCCGAAATTGCCGCGGTCGGTGTCCGCGACCACGGATGCCCAGGCCAGCACCCGGATCCGAGGTGAACTCGCGACCACCGCCGATGCATACGCGTCGAACCGCTCGGCGTCGGACAGATCCACCAGCGACGCCACCGTCTTCAGTTCGAGAAGGCGGGCGTCGGCAGCCCGGATCCTGTCCTGGAGCGAAGCCGCCAGATGATTCGCTCGGTGCCCGCCGGATCCCTGCCGGCGCTGGCCCTCGTCGTCCGGGCGCATCCACAGCATGGTCGCCGCGACAACCGCGCAAAGCACCGCCACCAGAGACGCGGGATGCAGCGACCTCGAATGTCTCGACAAGCACACCTCCCTGTACGCGGCAATCGTGCTCGGACGGATTCCTGACCGGATCGCTTCAGCCCTGAGCCCGAACTGCCCGGTTCCCTGTCTACGGCGAAGCGCGCGGCGCATTTAGCGACCGCTAAAGTTCACCGTCGACGGGACGTTAGCGTGGCCTTATGGAAGCGACCCAACGGAAAGCGCCCGCTTGCGACACCGCCGAGGATCGTCCGCGCCCCACGCCCCATGAACGCATGCCACTGCTGCGCGCCCTGCCCGCGCAACTGCAGCTTTCGGGGCACACGGACGAAGACGCCACGGGCAGACCGGAGCGCGCTTTCTTGCGGCGCACCGAACACGCTCAGGAGGCCGACCATGGAACTGTTCGACGAGCTCCCTGAGACCCAAGATGCCGACCCCGATCCGGTGGTGGACGGCCCGGGCCATGCGATCCTGATCGTCGATGACGATCCGACGACCAGGCTGAGCCTGTCGGACCAGTTCGAATCGCTGGGATTGCGCACCTGCGAGGCGGAAAGCGGCGAGCAGTGCCTGGCGTCTCTCGAAGACGACATCGGCGTCGTTCTGCTCGACGTGAACATGCCTGGCCTCGACGGCATCGAGACCTGTCGGCGAATGCGGCGCGAAGGCCATACCCGCGAAAGGGTGATCTTCATCTCCGCCGACGACGAACTGGAAACCCGGCTGCGCGCCTATGACGGCGGTGGCGACGATTTCATCGTCAAGCCGGTCAATCCGATGGAACTGGAACGCAAGGTCCGGGTTGCCCAGCAGTCACTGGTGGCGTTCGACGCCGTCGCCGGCGAGGCCGCCAGCGCCAGGCAGGCGGCATTCGCGGCGATGTCCTCGATGGGCGAGATGGGGACGGTGCTGGAATTCATGCGCCGCAGCTTCGGCTGTGAAGACGAACCCACGCTGGCGCGGGCGATACTCGAGGCAGTCGGCCGGTACGGTGTCAAGGGCCTCCTCGCGATCGGCCCGGAATCCGACACCGCATGCTTTGCACCGACCGGCGAATGCACGCCGCTGGAGGAGTCCATCCTCGATCACTCCCGCGGGCTGCAACGCATCTTCCAGTTCAGCAACCGCCTGGTGATCAACTATCCGTTGGCAACCCTGGTGATCAGCGACCTGCCGATGCACGAACCGGATCTGGTCGGCCGACTGCGCGACCATCTGGCGGTCATCGTCGAGGCTGCCCACGCCCGGGTCAGCGCGCTGCGGCTGCAGCTCGAACGCGACCACCACGCCAGCGCGCTGCGCGACGCGGTCCGCCAACTGGCCAGCGTCGTCGACGAGGTCGAGCGCCAGCAGGCGGAGAGCCGGGAGCGCGCCAATGCGGTCACCACCGGACTGTTCGGCAGCATGGAATCGGCGTTCGTCCATATGGGGCTGACCGAAATGCAGGAATCCGAACTGGTCGACCTGACCGCGACGGCAACCCGCAACATCGCGGAGATCCAGGAAGAAGTCTTCCGCATCAGCGATCGCCTGGCGGCCGCGCTGGCAGGCCTGCGGCGCCAGCTCTGATCTGCGGGTGCCGGCCGGCGACCGCGCCGCGGTCGGCACTCGCCGGTCGCGCGGGCATCGCCCTAAAGTTGCCGTGCCCGTGGTCGTAAGCCAATTTGAATACCATGCCTCGCGCGGGTTCAACCTGATGACCACCAACGAGATGCCGGACCGAACGACCGAAGGCGAGCACCGGCTGCACCGATCGGCGGTGACAGGCAGCGATCGCCACCGCTGCCTGTCGGGACCGCCGGTGGCTTGTCTCGCCGACTCCAGCCTGCTGCTGGTCGACGACGATGTCGTCTCGATTCGCGTCCTGCAGAGCATTCTCACCGACTACTCGCACCTGCGCTTTGCCACCAACGGTGAAGAGGCCCTGCGCCTTGCGGGCGAGACGCCACCCGATCTGATCCTGCTCGACGCCGACATGCCCGGACTGGACGGCTTCGGCGTCTGCAATGCGCTGAAGCGGGACGAACGGCTGGCGCACATTCCGGTGATCTTCGTCACCAGCCACGAGGACGTCAGCGTCGAAACCCGCGCCCTCGAACTCGGTGCGATGGACTTCATCGCCAAACCGGTTTCCCCGGCACGGGTGCGCCTGCGGGTGCGCAACCAGCTGCTGCTGAAATACCACACCGACCGCCTGCGGCGTGAAGTGTCGACCGATCCGCTGACCGGTCTCCACAACCGGCGGGCCCTCGAATCGGCGCTGCCGCTGGAGTGGCGCAGGGCGCAACGTCATGCACGTCCGCTCAGCCTGTTGATGGTGGACGTCGACCACTTCAAGCGCGTCAATGATCGCTATGGACACGCGGCCGGCGACGCTTGCCTGCGGGCGGTCGCCGCCGCGCTCGAATCCTGCGTCGGCCGGCCCGGCGACCTGGTGGCACGTTTTGGTGGCGAAGAATTCACCCTGCTGCTGCCGGAAACCCCGCTCGACGCCGCGATGAGGATCGCCGACGAAATCCACGCGGCGATGGAAAGCCTGGAAATTCCCTTCGACGACGAGGCCGACGACCTGAAGCTCACGGTCAGCATCGGCATCGCCACCTGTGGCGTCGATGGCGAACGCGGGCCGGTCAGCGAAAGGGATCTGTTGTCCACTGCCGACAAGGCGCTGTACAGAGCAAAGCATGCAGGCCGCAACCGCACCTGTACCGCGGGAGTGACCGGCCCGGCGCGCGCCGTTTGATGAACACCGACCTGCGCAAGTCGAGCGGCAGCCTGTCGTCCGGCATTGCCGTCGTGGTCGCGCTGCTGCTCGCCCTGGTCATGCTGCTGGTCTTCATCGCGCTGCTCGAGCAGGGCCGCCAGCGCACCATCGAACGGATCGAGTTGACCCTCGACGGCAGCCTGATGTCGGCCGAGAATCAGATCCGGCACGATCTCGCGAGAATGCGCGCCGAGGTAAGACTGCTCGCGCAACTGCCACCGATCGCGGGCATCGGCCGCGCGATCGCCGGCGGCGGCTACGATGCCGAGGGCCAGTCCTCGCAGCAGTTGTGGCTGTCGCGACTCGCCGACATCTTCCGCGCCTATGCCGAATCGGATCCGAACGTCCGCCAGGTGCGACTGATCGGCATCGCCGACGACGGCCGAGAAATCGTCCGTGTCGAACGCCACGGCGCCTTCGTCAGGCGAGTGCCGGGCGAACAACTGCAGTCCAAGATCCACCGGCCTTACGTCCGTCGCACGATCACCATGCCGCCCGGCCAGATCTTCGTCAGCGGCATCGAACTCAATCGCGAGCAGGGGCGCCTAGATGTTCCGCACTGGGCGACGATGCGGGTCGCGACGCCGGCGGTGGGTCCCGGCGACACCGTCTATGGGGTGGTCGTCATCAACTTCGATGCCGATCGCTTGCTCGCGAACCTGCGCATGCCCGACAACGACTGGGCGACGATCTTCGTCGCCGATGCCAAGGGCGATTTCGTCGTTCATCCCGACCCGGCCAAGCGCTTCGGCTCCGAATCCGGAGCCCGCCACCGCATCGAGGACGAATTTCCCAATCTGGCCCGCGCCAAGGCACTGGACACGATGCAGTTGAACAGCAGCGCCGGCCGCCAGCGCTACGTCGCGATGCATGTCCTGAAATTCGATCCGACCGCCTTCGATGGCTCCCTGACCCTGTTCGCCAGCGCAGACGAGTCGCGGGTGGTCCAGGAGGCGAGGACCCAGGTCCGCCAGCTGGTGCCGCCGCTGCTGGTGGCCGCCGCTCTGATCCTGACCCTCATGTTCGCGCTCCTTCGACGCCAGCTTTCGCCACTGCATGTCCTGGTCGCGGCGGCTCGCGACGTCGCCGCCAATGGCGAACATCCGCCGCTGCCGACGGGCTACGGCGGCGAGATCGGCGAACTGGTGGCCGCCTTCGACGCGATGCGCGGGCGTCTGCAGCGCAAGCAGGAAGATTCGCAGGAGCTCGAAAACCGTCTGCGCGAGAGCGAAGCATTCGCCAACGCGATCATCCGCGGATCTCCGAGCGGAATCGTCGTGGTGGGGGACAACGGATTGATCATCCGCAGCAACCTCGCCGCCGAACGCATGTTCGGTCATTCGAGCGAACAGATGCACGGCAATCCCGTCGAGATGCTGGTGCCCGACGCGCAGCGCGCCCGTCATGCCACGCTGCGCAGGACGTTCGATGCCGCCGAGCAGGCGCGGCCGATGGTGCAGCGCTTCGGCAAGCTGCACGGCCAGCGCAGCGATGGCAGCCCCTTTCCGGCCGAGATCGCGCTGGCGAATCTGCTGATCCACGACCGGCGCTACGTCATCGCGACGATCAACGATGTCACCGAACAGCATCAACGCCAGATGCGCTCGGACATGCTGGCATCGATCGTCGAGCATTCCAGCGACTTCATCTTCATCTGCACCCCGTACCTCGAGTGCCTGCACCTGAACCCCACGGCCTGTCGGGTCGTCGGCCTGGAAGGCGAACCGACCGAGTCCTACCACCTGTCGCACTTCATGGTGGCGCCCGATCGATCGCGACTGGGCGACGAAATCGCACCCTGCGTCGCGGCCACCGGCCGCTGGGACGGCGAGGTACGGATGCGGCATGTAGACACCGGGGACCCCTTCGACACCCACTGGCAGATGTTTGCGATCCGGGAAACGGACGGCCAGACGAAGGCGCTGGCCGTGGTCGCCGTCGCGCTCGCCGATCAACGGGCGCGGGTCGCGGCTGAAGCAGCCAGCGAGGCCAAGTCCAACTTCCTGGCGCACATGAGCCACGAGATGCGCACGCCGCTCAACGCGGTGCTGTCGGTGGGGCATCTGATTTCCCGCACCACCCTCGATCCGGCCCAGCGCCGCCTGATCGGCCAACTCGAGCGCGCCGGCCGCCATCTGGCGGAAATGATCAGCGACGTCCTCGACCTGTCCAAGATCGAAGCCGGCAAGCTGATCATCACCGCCCATCCTTTCGCACTGGTCGAACTGCTGCAGGAAATCGCCGGGCTGATGTCGGTGCAGGCCGCCGAAAAGGGCATCGCCCTCGGACTCGACATCGACCCGACGCTGCCCGAAGAGGTCGTCGGCGATGCCACGCGGATCAACCAGATCCTCGGCAACCTGCTTTCGAACGCGATCAAGTTCACCGAACATGGCCGGGTCGAGCTGAAGGCACAGGTGCTCGAATTGGACGAGTCGAACGTGCTCATCGAGTTCTCGGTGACCGACACCGGCATCGGCATCGAACAAAAGGACATCCGGCGCTTGTTCACGCCCTTCACCCAGGCCGATCTCGGCGCCACCCGGCGCTTCGGCGGCACCGGGCTGGGCCTCGCGATCGTCAAGCGCCTCGCCGGCGCGATGGGCGGCGAGGTCGGTGTCGACAGTGAACCGGGCGCGGGCAGTCGGTTCTGGTGCCGGCTGATGTTGACGGTCGCCGACCGCGACGACGCCCCCGATTCACAGCGTGCCGTCGGCGCAGGCCCGACGACGGCAGGTGGCGGCGCGGCCGCGGATCTGCTGGAACCTCAGCTGCCGGGCGTACGGGTACTGGTGGTGGACGACAGCGACATCAATCGCGACATCGCCCGCCAGGTTCTGGAGATCGAGGGCGCCGAGGTGCGGCTGGCCGCCAGCGGCTTCGAGGCGCTCGAGCAACTGCGCGGGCATGCGCAGCACATCGACGTGATCCTGATGGACGTGCAGATGCCAGGGCTCGACGGCTTCGAGACCACCCAGCGGATTCGCCGCGACCCCGACCTGCAGCACCTGCCGATCATCGCGCTGACCGCGGCGGCCCTGCCGGTCGAACGGGAAAAGGCTGTCGCGAGCGGCATGCGGGACTTCCTGACGAAGCCGATCGATCCGCCGGTGATGATCGACGCGATCCGTCATCAGTTGTACGCCGGCTGGGCGCGGCCGGGTGCCGGTGCCCGCCACCGGGAGGCGACCTCCGATCTCCATTGGCCCGAGATCGACGGCATCGACGGCGCGGATACCCGTGCGCGGCTGGGCGGCGACAGCGGCCTGCTGCGCACGCTGCTTGCCAGGCTGTTCAGCGACTTCGAGGATCTTCAGCCAATGCTCGCCCTGCCTGCCGCGGCCGCCCAGCCGCGGGCCTTTGCGGGACGCATGCACAAGCTCAAGGGGATCGCCGCCAACCTCGGTGCCGGTCGCATACGGCAAGCAGCAGCGGCGCTGGAGTCCGCATTGCGCCAGCAGCAGCCGCGGGCGGTCGACGATCTGGTGTGCGAGGTGTGCCAAGCGCTGGCGGCGCTGCAGGAGGCTTGCGCCGGATTCCTGGCGTCCGAATCTTCCCCCGCGCCCGGGCGCGATGGACCTCGTCCCGCTGCGGTGCACGAATTGATCGCGCTGTTGCGCCACCACGACCTGGCCGCAGGCGACGCCTGCCGGGCGCTGGCCGGAATGCTCGCCGGGATCCTCGACGCTGATGAAACTGAACGGCTGCATCGACATATCGACGCGCTCGAATTCGACGCGGCGGCGTCGATTCTGGAGGCGAAGGCGATCGAGGACGCCGCGGTCGCGGTGGAGTAGCCTGCAAGCCTGTCCTGATCGGCAACGACGACGCCGATCGATCGAAGGGTGACCGAAATCCAGGATTTTCGCGCCGGCAAGCGTCGCTGATCGCCTCGACTCGCCGCTACCGGCCGGCTCGCTTCACGCCGCGCCTGCGTCCCCCGCTCGCCTGCCGAGACTTGCGGATTGCCGCCGGTCGCGCGACGATGCGCCCTCGACCGGACAAGCGGAGGTACAACGGATGATCGTGCTGTTCACCGATTTCGGCGCCAACGACATCTACACTGCACAGGTCCAGGGACGATTGCACGCGATCGCCCCCCAGCACCCGGTGATCGTCACCGCCCTGCACAGCGTCCCCGACTACGAACCGCGCTCCGCAGCCCACCTGCTGGCCGCCCTGCACCGGCAGTTCGCCAGCGACACGGTGTTCCTGGCGGTGGTCGATCCGGGCGTCGGCAGCGACCGGGCGGCGGTCGTGATCCAGGCCGACGGCCAGTGGTTCGTCGGGCCCGACAACGGCCTGCTGTCGGTAATCGCGGCCCGCGCCGAGCGCGCCGCGTTCTGGCGCATCCGCGTGCCCGATCACGGCATCTCGGCTTCCTTCCACGGACGCGACCTGTTCGCGCCGATCGCCGCCCAGATCGCCACCGGCGTACTCTCGCCGAGCGTCCTCGAAAGTGTCGAGCGGCTCGATGTGGACCTCGGTGCCGGCGATCTCGCCGAAGTGATCTTCATCGACCATTTCGGCAATGCCTTCACCGGACTGCGGGCCAGCGGACTGTCCCATGACAGCGGAATCGACGTCGCCGGCCGGCGGGTCGCCTGGGCACGCGTGTTCTCCGAAATGGAGCGCGGCCAACCGTGCTGGTATGAAAACAGCCTGGGGCTGGTGGAGATCGCAGTCAATTGCGGTCGCGCCAGCGACGAGCTCGGGCTGGCCCCGGGCCACGCGATCCGCCTGATCGACGGCCAGCGCTGACCGCACGGCCACGGACCGATGGCCTTTCACCACGCCGTCGGCGGGTCGCGCTACCGCTTCGACGACCTGCGCAGCCTGCTCGCCAAGGCGTCGCCGCCACGTTCCGGCGACGTGCTGGCCGGGCTCGCCGCCGCGAGCGAGGAAGAGCGGGTCGCGGCGCGTTTTGCCCTGGCCGACCTGCCCCTCAGGCACTTGCTCGCCGAGGCCGTCGTACCTTACGAGATCGACGAGATCACGCGTCTGATCATCGACCGCCACGATGCCGAGGCGTTTGCCGAGATCGACCACCTGACGGTCGGCGAATTCCGCGAATGGCTGCTCGCGGACGACACCGATGGCGAACGCCTCGCCCGGATCACGGCTGGCATCACACCGGAGATGGTCGCCGCGGTATCGAAGCTGATGCGCAACCAGGATCTCGTGCTGGTGGCTTCGAAGCGCCGCGTCGTCACCCGCTTTCGCAACACCCTCGGGCTGGCCGGACACCTTTCGGTGCGGCTGCAGCCCAACCACCCCACCGACGATCCGCAGGGCGTGGCCGCGGCGATCCTGGACGGCCTGATGTACGGCTGCGGCGACGCCGTCATCGGCATCAATCCGGCGGGTGACGGCCTCGCGGCGATCATCGACCTGCTGCGGCTGACCGACGACATCCGCAGCCGCTTCGAGATCCCGACCCAGACCTGTGTCCTCACCCACGTGACCAACACCCTGCGCGCGATCGACGCCGGCGCCCCGGTGGACCTGGTGTTCCAGTCGATCGGCGGTACCGAAGCCACCAACAAGAGCTTCGGCGTGGACCTCGCGATCCTCGCCGAGGCGCGCGCGGCGGCACAGACGCTCGGCCGCGGCAGCGTCGGCGACAACCTGATGTACTTCGAGACCGGCCAGGGCAGCGCGCTGTCGGCGGGCGGCCATCATGGCGTCGACCAGCAGACGCTGGAAGCCCGAGCCTACGCGGTGGCTCGCCGCTTCGATCCACTTCTGGTCAACACCGTGGTCGGATTCATCGGCCCGGAATACCTCTACGACGGACGCGAAATCGTCCGTGCCGGCCTGGAGGATCACTTCTGCGGCAAGCTGCTGGGCCTGCCGATGGGCTGCGACGTGTGCTACACGAACCACGCCGAGGCCGACCAGAACGACATGGACAACCTGCTGACGCTGCTCGCGGCAGCCGGCGTCAATTTCGTCATGGGTGTTCCCGGGGCGGACGACATCATGCTCAATTACCAGAGCACGTCGTTCCACGACGCGCTCTACCTGCGTCGACTGCTCGGGCTGCGCCGGGCACCGGAATTCGAGAGCTGGCTCGAGCGCATCGGCATTGCCGACGCGGTCGGCTGCCTGCTGCCGCCGGCGCCACGGCACCCGCTGCTGGAGATCGCCGGCGACCAGGAGCAGGCCCGGTGAGCAAGGGCGTCGCGCGCGACCCCTGGCACCGCCTGCGGGACCTGACCGCGGCCCGCATCGCAATCGGCCGTGCCGGCGGCAGCCTGCCGACCCGCGAGCTGTTGTCGTTCTCGCTCGATCACGCGCGCGCCCGCGATGCCGTCCATCACGCCCTCGACCAGCGCTCCGTGCAGGATGCGCTGGCTCGGCGCGGGCTGCCGTGGCTGGCCGCGCATTCGGCGGCGGCCAGCCGTGCCGACTATCTGCGGCGCCCCGATCTCGGCCGCCGGCTCGACGACGGCAGCCGCGCCCGCCTGCTGGCGGCTGCCGATCCGGGCGGCTGCGACCTGGCGCTGGTGCTCGCCGACGGATTGTCGGCGATCGCCGTCGAGCGCCACGCGCCGGCGCTGCTCGACGCCTTGTTGCCACTGCTCGAAGACTGGCGGCTGGCGCCGGTCGTGATTGCCGAGCAGGCGCGAGTGGCCCTCGGCGACGACATCGGGGCAGCCTTGCGGGCGTGCCAGGTGGTGATGCTGATCGGCGAGCGCCCGGGCCTCAGCTCACCCGACAGCCTGGGCATCTACCTGACCCACGATCCGCAGCCCGGCCGCAGCGATGCCGATCGCAACTGCATCTCCAATGTGCGTCCGCAAGGCCTGGCGCCCGAGATCGCGGCGCGACGGCTGAACCACCTGATGCGCGGCGCCCGCGCCCTCGGCGCCAGCGGCATCGCGCTGAAGGACGATTTCGCCGGCGACGCCCGCAGCCTCGGCTAGCGTACCGCCCTGGCCGGAATGTCAGAAGCGCTCCACCCAGGGTCTCAGGTCGAGTTCCTGGGTCCATGCGCTCCTCGGCTGCATGGCCAGCTGATAGTAGGCTTCGGCGACCTCGTCGGGATCGAGCAATCGGGCGCCGTCGTCGTTTCCCTGCTCCACCACTGCCGGTGCGCGAATCCGACCGTCGATCACCACGTGGGCGACATGGATGCCTTGCGGGCCGAGCTCGCGGGCCATGCTCTGGGCGAGCGCCCGCAGCCCGAACTTGCCGACCGCCAGGTTGTGGAACTGTGCGCCGCCCCGCAGGCTCGCGGTCGCACCGGTGAACAGGATCACGCCGCCTTCGCCACGCTGGAGCATGCTGCGCGCCGCCTCGCGACCGACCAGGAAGCCGCCCAGGCAACCGGTGCGCCAGCAGTGTTCGAACTCGCCGGCGGTTGTGTCGAGCAGCGATCGCTGGACGAAGGCGCCGGCGTTGTAGACCACCACGTCGGGCGGGCCGAAACGCTCTTCGGACCATTCGAACAAGGCCTGCACCGAAGTCTCGTCGCAGGCGTCGCAGGCGCGACTGCAGACACCGTGGCCGATGCCGCTGAATTCAGCCGCGAGCGTGTCGATGCGGGCCGGATGGCGGCATGCCATCACCACGTTCATCGACGCCCGGGCAAACCGGTGTGCCAGCGATGCGCCGAGGCCGGGGCCGGCTCCGACGACGATGGCCAGACGCTTCTCATCCATAGCCTTGCTCCACCAATCGGATGGGGACCATGCGCAAAGCGGCAGCGCCGCTCTGCCGCTTCATTCTAGCCCGGAAAGGGCGCCGCACCGGCGGCCAAATCTCCTGGGAGTCCGCACGATCCGCCGCCGTGCTTCGCGGGCACGACGGGCGTCCCGGACCCAGGCGTCAGCGCTTGCGGGCCTCCGGCCCGTAGCGGCGCCAATAGTGGCTGAAGGACGGGCTCAGGGACGGTGGATCCGGCAGCCAGCGTGGCGGCTCGCGCAGTTCCGTGGCGAGCGACAGCAGCAGTTCCCGGTATTCCGGGTACATCGTCCGTTCGGCGATGACGCGCCGCCTGCCCAGCAACGACACCAGCATCGACGCGTCGCCGACGAACAGCCGATCGCATACCTTGCGCAGCCTCGGCAGCACGAAGTGCCAGCGCTGGGACGACCAGCGGAAGCGGCGATGAAACGGCAGGTGGACCACGCCGAGCACGATCGCACCGTCCGGGCGACGGGCCGGCGGCCGCATGTGCCACGGGTGGACCAGCATCACCGTGCGCCCCGGCGCGAGCGTCGGCAACAGGCCGTCGACGCCCTCCAGCAGGGCCGGAGGCGGACAGGCCAGGGCCGGGGGCGGAGCCACCGGGTCGCCCGCGCGGCAACCGCACAGAATGCGGCCCGAGCTGCGCGCCAGCGCGTCGAGCGTGGCGTGGTCGGCATCCAGCGCACTGCCGGCACACTGCCATTCGGCGGGCGCGAAGCGGGCGACGCTCTCGGCATTGAACAGATAGGGCTTGCGACCGAAGGTGGCGGCCACCCACTGCCAGGAAAGATGGTTGGAGGCGAGATCGCCGTCGAGCAGATACGCGTACATCCAGTCCGCCCCCACCCGCCAATCGACCTTGGCGTAATGGACGAGGAAGCTGGCCAGCCACATGCGCGCATGGTTGTGCAGGTACCCGCTGCGATACAGCGTACGCACCGCCTGGTCGATCGGCGCCAGGCCGGTGCGCGCCTCGAGCACGGCCGGCGGCAGTTCGCGGCCATAGCGAACGCCCGGGAGCCCTGGATGGATGTCCGCCAGGATGCCCTCGCCGAGGCGCGCCCAGACGTGCTGGAAATACTCGCGCCAGCCAAATTCGTAGGCGAGCTTGTGGTGCGCCCGCAGCCCGCGATAGCGGGCAAGCCACGCCACCACCTGCGCCACCGGCGCGAAGCCGTGCGCGATCCACGGCGACAGCCCGGTCACCGCGCCGTCCAGATGGTTGCGGGTGCGCGCATAGCTCGCGACTTCGATGGCCTTCAGCCGCGCCGCGAACAGGGACTCCTCGCGCCACGCGTCCGGCAGCAGCTCGACCGCTGCCGCGGCCGGCTCCGGCAACTCCAGTGGCACTGCCTGCCGTCCCGTCACTTCCGCCCCCTCGCAACCGCCCATGAACCCGGCCTCCGCGGGCCGCCCTCGCGCCCCCGTCCCGCCCCCACCATCATCGCCAGCCCGTCACCGGGCGGCGGCATCCATGATCCCAGAAACGGCCGCCGATCGCCGTCTCGATCGACACAACGAGGGGCCGGGCGGCAGCAGCAGGCCCTTACCGGCGCAACGGGAGGCGCCGTGATGCTGCAACGCAAAATGCCGGGTCGTGCGGCTGCGACAGGCCAGCGGGACGCCTGCTCATGGGCCGACATGGCAGGACACAAAAGAATCGATGTCGTGCGCCTCGTGCCACAGAGGCACATGCTAGGATTGGCGTGCCACCGATTCCGCGGCGCAGCATGAAACACGCATCGCCCGGCGAGGCGAATCGAATCCGAATCGAGAGAGGTATTGGTCAGATGAAACATGCATTGCTCGTCAGCCTGTTGCTTGCCGTCTCCGTGTCTGCCTGCGGCAAGGAAGAGGCGCCACCGGCACCCGGCTCCGCGCTCGAATCCGCCAAGGAAGCGGCCGGCAGGGCCGTAGATGCCGCCAAGGAAAGCGCGGCGGCGGCCGGCGAAGCGGTCAAGGCGGGTGCCCAGGCCGCCGGCGAAAAGGCCTCCGACTCGATGGCAGCGACCAAGCAAAAGGCGTCCGAGATGATGGAGAGCGCCAAGGAAAAGAGCGCCGACGCCGTCGATGCCACCCGGGAAGGCGCCGAAGAGGCCGCGGAAGCCGCGCGCAAGGCGGCCGACGCCGCGGTCCAGGCCGCCCGCGAGGGTGCCGAAGCCGCGAAGGAAGCCGTCAAGTGAGCTGCCCTGCCGGGCAGCCGGGCCGGCCCCCGCGGCCGGCATTCTTCCGCCCGGGCCGACCGCTGGCGGTGACGCCTTACGGCACACCCCGCTCGGCGAGGGCCGCCGCCGCCCGCGATGACAGCACCACCACCAGCTTCATCGTCGCGCGCGTGGCGCCGACGAAGATCTTGCGTACCGCAAGATCTTCGAGCTGGTCGAAATCGACTTCCGCGAGGATCACCGCAGGTGCCGACTGACCCTTGAAGCGGTACACCGATTCGGCCAGGACTTCACCATCGCAGAACTGCGGGTCGCCGAACATGTCGTAGCGCCCCGTGAATCGGCGCAGGCGGATCCGACCGAGGGCCTCGCGGGCCAGCAGTCGCGAGTGTTCGCGCCCGCGGAAACTGACGATCACGGTGTCTTCGCTGCGAAATCCCGCACCGTAGCAGGTACGCACCGCCTCGCGGACCTTCGCCTCGAGCTCGTCGTCCGAGTCGTAGCGCAGGAAGTCCACGTCGCCGGCCGGCAGCGGCGAGCGGGCCTCGATCGGTGGGTCATCGGGCAGCAGCACCGCCAGCATCTGCACGATGCTGCGCGGACTGCGATAGTTTCGCCGCGCGTGCAGACCGACCCAACCGGGCAGCGCCACCGGTTCGCGTCCATAGAGGTTCTGCAGAGGATCCTCGAGCCACAGCAGGCGCGCCTGCGGCCGTGCCAGCCCGAGCACCAGATCGCGCCAGGCCACCGGAAAATCCTGCCCTTCGTCGACGATCACGCAATCGAAACGGAAGTCCTCGCCAGGATTCAATCGGGAGGCATGCTCGACCAGCGCCTCGAAGGCGTCTGCGCGTTCGAAATCCGGCGTCACGCCGCAGGCGCGCAACAGGCGGTCGCACAGCATGTGGAAGCTGCACACTTCACCGCCCACGGGTGCGATGCGCCGGAAATGATCCGCCAGCGGCCGGTTGTAGCAGACGTACAGAGGGCGCCCGCCGGCCGCCACCGCAGCCCGGAACTCGGCGAGCGCGAGCTGCGTCTTGCCGGAGCCGGCGGTGCCGGTCACGCGCAGGCGGAACGGCTGCATCTCGAGCTGACGCGCCCAGTGGGCGAGGCCGCCGGCGACGCGATTGACGAGCACACGCGCCCGACCCAGCAGCGCGCTGACGTCCGCCTCGAGCCGGATCAGGTCGCGCAGGAAGCCATGGACCGAGTCGGCCAAGGGCGCCGGCTCGCCCTCGCCGATCACCGACGCGACCAGCGCCGGCAACTGCCGGCGTTGGTCGGCATCGACGATGCGATCGGCCGCGATGCCGGCGCTCTCCCGCGCCCGCACCCGGTAGTCGGGACAGTAGAGCAGATACTCGAGCACGAGAGGTGCCCCCTCGCAGCGCCGCGCGAGCTTGCGCCGCAGCACCCCCAGGGTACGGCCCAGCGCGGCAGAGATTTCCAGTTGCCGACCGGGATGACGCTTGACCAGACCGCTGCCGGTCTCGTCGAGCAGTCCCCCCACCTGTTCGACCAGCAGCAGCGCGCCAGCCTGGTTGACGATCGCGAAGCTGATCTCGCCGTAGATCGAACGGCCGCGCTCGACGGTGGACCAGTGGATTGCGTGATAGACGGTATAGCCGTCGCCGAGCGAGCGCTCGAGTTCGCCGAGGGTTTCGATCTCGCGTGCCGCCGCACCGCCGGCGTCGAGATCGCGCCAGCCGTCCGGTACGATTTTCGCCATCGAGCGCCTCCCCAGCCGAAACCAGCATGCAGCTTATCCGATTCATCACCGGCGTCGGGCCGGCCGCGGGTTACCATGCCCGGCGGATGGTTGCGGCGAGGAACACCATGAGCAACAGCGCTGCGCTTGCCGGCGGCAGGCATCGGGCATGATCGCCCGCCGGTATCTGTACCTGATCGCGCTCGCCCGCGAGAAACACTTCGGCCGGGCAGCCGCTGCCTGCCATGTGTCCGCGTCCACGCTGTCGGCGGCGATCCGCGACATCGAGTCGGAGCTGGGCGTCACCCTGGTCGAACGGGGACAGCAGTTCGGTGGACTGACCGCCGAGGGGCATTGCGTGCTCGCCTATGCACAGCGGCTCGCCGACGGCGCGACCGGGTTGCGCCAGCGCCTGGCCGCCCTGCGCGACCAACTCGAGGGCAGGCTGGTGCTCGGCGTCATTCCCACCGCACTGACGGCGGTAAGTGCCCTCAGTGCGGCATTCGCCCGGCGTCATCCGCTGGTCTCGATCGAGGTACGCTCGCTGCCCACCGACGAGATCCGCGGCCGGCTGGCGCGCTTCGAGATCGATGCCGGGGTGATCTACCTGCCGGATCGCGGCGATCTGCCGCTCGACTGCCAGCCATTGTGGATCGAGGACCACGTCCTGCTGACGCCGAGCGACGGCCCCGTGGCCGGGCTGGAAGAGATCCGCTGGGCGGATGCCGCCGACCTGCCCCTTTGCCTGCTGACGTCCGACATGCTGAATCGCCGCGCGATCGACGACACCTTCGCCTCGGTCGGCGCCGGCGCCGGTGCGACGCTGGAGACCGATTCGATCATCAGCCTGCTGGCCCACGTGTGCACCGGCACCTGGAGCACGATCATTCCGCGCAGCGTGCTCGAGCAGATCGGCACGCCCGGCGAGACCCGGGTGCTGCGCCTGATCGATCCCGAGCTGGCCTGGACCACCGGGCTCGCCACCCTTCCCCAGCAGCCACCGAAACCGGTCGTATCGGCCCTGCACGAGACAGCGGCAGCCCTGCGCGAAGGCCGCTCGCAGCTGCAGCGGCGATGACGATTGGGCCGCGATACCGGTGGGAACGGCTGCTCACGAGCCACTGTCCCGTGCCCTCCGAGATGGCGCGTTGCGCGCCCGCGCTGGCGTGGCTGGCGCTCCATGCCGACCAGCGCATCGCGCCGCAGGCCGCGGCCGGATTTTCGTGGGCGTTGGTGCCGCGCAGCGAGGGGCCAGCGCAGTGATGCCCACGATCGCCGGATCGATCGCGGACATCACCGGCGTGACATTCTCGATCACGCTGGTGACCTTGTCGCTGGCTTCCGGCCGGTCCGGGTCGCGCTCGGCGCCTTTCTCGCGACCTTCCTGCGCTGCCTGGTGGCCTTGAGCGCGGTCTGGTGATTCGCCTGCGCCATCGCCCTGGCCACTGCGTGCGGCGCGGTTCGGTGCCGATGTCGGTCTGGCCGGCGGAACGGTTCGATGACGAGTGGCCACGGCGCTGCGACGACTGATGGTCGGCGGAGCGCAGCGCGGTCGCCGCACTGCCGGAAGCCGAGGACATCGCGATGCACGACGCCGCGACCGGCGATTCACTGCGCGGCTCCGCGAATCGCGTCTGGTCAGCGCCGACGACGCCGGATAGACTGCCCGCATGACGGCAGTGGGGGCCGGCCACCGAGGGCCTGCCCCGGGCAAGCGCGAGGGCAACGATGGCGGCATGGGCCTACTTGTGTCGGCTTTGTGGCGGGCAGCAGCCGACGACCGCATACGTGTCCGCGTCGACGGTGGCGGAGATGCCGGCGGCCTGCCGCATCGTCCTGGTCCGCGTCGACGGGCAGTGGCGCTGCGCGCTGGTGGACCGCGACCGGCGCCATGCGGTCGATCGCATGTTGCTGCGCGACGTCTGCGTGGGCGACGCCGGCGACTGTCCCGATTGCGCCGAACTGCTTGCCGACGAAGATCGCGGCGAAGAGCAGGCACCGTCGCCCGCCGCGGGCGCGGGCGGCAGCGTTCAGGCGGCAGCCGTCGAGGTCGACGGCCGGCGGCTGGTGGTGGTGCTGGTATCCGAAGCGCTGATCGACGCCCCCACCGAGGCGGACATGGCGATCGAACGACTCGCGCCCCAGTTCGCCGGCGCCACCGTGATCCTGCTGGCGCAGCGCGAGGACGGCAAGCCGCGCTACTACGGCGAACCCGGGCTGTGCGAACGTATCGCCCACCATGCGCTCGAGCGGCTGCCGTGGAAGATCTATCCGCTGACCTAGTGGTCCGCTTCGCCATTGCCGGAACACGAAAGCGCGCCGCGTGCCCCATGGCGGCGTCGCTCGTCCGCGCGATTGTCCCGGCCATCGCCGGCTCGCGCCTTGCCGCGAGTCCCGATGCATTGCCTACGTCATGTCCCTTGATTGACGAAGCAGACCACTAGCGCAAACCACTGCGCGGCGATTCCGGCCCGTCCGTAGTTGCCCGCGATGAAGCCGGCTCGATACTCGATTACTATTCGCATGGCGGGCACGCAGCACGCGCGCCCGCGCCCGCCGCGACCCCGCACCGCCCACCGGATCGTCCCTTGAGCAAACAGCTCCGGCTATTCCTGAAATCCCTGCTGGACAGCGTCCGCGATCTCGCCCCGATCGCCATCGTCATCGCCTTCTTCCAACTGGCGGTGCTGCAGCAGCCGATCCCGGATCTGGGCGACCTGCTGGTCGGCTCGCTGCTGGTGATCCTCGGACTGACGTTCTTCATCCGTGGGCTCGAGATGGGGCTGTTTCCGATCGGCGAGCGCATGGCCTACGAATTTGCCCGCAAGGGCTCGCTGGCATGGCTGCTGGCCTTCGCCTTCGCCCTCGGCTTCGGTACCACGGTGGCAGAGCCGGCGTTGATCGCGGTCGCCGACGAGGCCGCACAGATCGCCGCCGACGGCGGCGTCATCGATGACCTGCGGGAGGCTCGCGACGACTATGCCCTCGGGCTGCGCTACACGGTAGCGGTCTCGGTGGGTTTCGCGATCATGATCGGCGTGCTGCGCATCATCCGTGGCTGGCCGATCCAGTGGCTGATCATCGGCGGCTACGTCGGCGTCGTCGTCATGACCGCGTTCGCGCCGGAGGAGATCGTCGGCATCGCCTACGATTCCGGCGGCGTCACCACGTCGACGATCACGGTACCCCTGGTCACCGCGCTCGGCGTGGGGCTCGCCTCGTCGATCAAGGGGCGCAATCCCATGGTCGACGGCTTCGGGCTGATCGCCTTCGCCTCGCTGACGCCGATGATCTTCGTCATGGCCTACGGGATGCTGCTGCAATGAGCACGGGTTTCGGCCACTTCGCGTCGATCCTCGGTCAGACGGTGCTCGACGTGCTGCCGATCGCAGCCATCATCTTCGGCTTCCAGCTGGTCGTGATCCGCAAGCCGATCCCTCAGCTCAAGCAGGTATTGACCGGTTTCGCCTACGTCCTGCTCGGGCTCGTGCTGTTTCTCGAGGGACTGGACCAGGCCTTGTTCCCGCTCGGCAAGCTGATGGCGCAGCAGCTCACCGATCCCAGCTTCATCTACGGCCCGCTGGCGGCCACCAGACCTGCGGTGCACTGGGCCGACTACCTGTGGGTGTATCTGTTTGCCGCGGCGATCGGATTCTCGACGACGATCGCGGAGCCGTCGCTGATCGCGGTCGCGATCAAGGCGGCCGCGGTTTCGGGTGGTGCGATCAGCGTCTGGGGGCTGCGCATCGCGGTCGCCAACGGCGTGGCGATCGGCATCGCCCTCGGCACCTTCCGCATCGTCACCGGCACGCCGCTGCACTACTACATCATCGCCGGTTACATTGTCGTGATGCTGCAGACCCTTTTCGCGCCGAAGATGATCATCGCCCTCGCCTACGATTCCGGCGGTGTCACCACGTCCACGGTAACCGTGCCACTGGTCACCGCCCTCGGGCTCGGCCTCGCCGGCACCGTCCCCGGCCGCAGCGTGCTGCTCGACGGCTTTGGCCTGATCGCATTTGCCAGCCTGTTCCCGATGATGACGGTGATGAGTTATGCCCAGGTCGCCGAATGGCGAACGCGCGACCGGGCCCCGAAGCAGGCGGATTCCGCCGAAAGAGGTGACTGACGATGCATTTCAAGCTATTGATCGCCCTCGTCGAGGACGACAAGACCGGTGCGGTGCTGCAGGCCGCACGCGAAGCCGGGGCCACCGGCGCCACCGTGATCAACCAGGCGCGCGGTGAAGGCCTGCAGAAGGCCAAGACCTTCTTCGGGCTGGCGCTCGAGACCCAGCGCGACATGCTGCTGCTGCTGGTCGAGAAGCATCTGGCCCGCAACATCCTCGAGACGATCGCCGAAAAGGGTGAATTCGAGAGCAAGCCGGGCACCGGCATCGCCTTCCAGATCGACGTCGAGGACGCCGTAGGGGTCAGCCGGCAGATGCAGGAGCTGGTTGCCGTTGTCGGGGAGGAGCTATGAGCGACGAAGTGGTACGCGTGCATCATGTGATGAAGCGCGAGTTCGACACCATCGACGGCATGGCGACGATCGCCGACGCCCTGCGCACGATGAAGCATGTCGAGACCAAGAGTCTGATCGTCGACAAGCGCGACGACGACGACGAATACGGCATCCTGCTGATATCCGACATCGCCCGCTTCGTGCTGGGCCAGGACCGTTCCCCGGAACGGGTCAACGTCTACGAGGTGATGGCGAAACCGGTGATCAGCGTCGACCCGGAGATGGACATCCGCTACTGCGCCCGGCTGTTCACCCGCTTCTCGCTGTCCCGCGCGCCGGTCATCGAGAGCGGCAAGGTGGTCGGCATCGTCAGCATGGCCGACCTGGTTCTGAAGGGTCTCTACAAGGATCTCTGAAGCGCCTGGCCGATCCGCCCGCGGCACCGTCCGCCGCTGCCGGACTGTCGGCCCGAAGCCCGCGGCTGCAGGCCGCAGACCCATTGGGCGACACTCCAGTGCGCCGCCGGGGATGGGGTTTGGTCGCGTTTGCGACATCGCCTCGTCTGAATTCCGCCAATCGGGGGACGGTCCGCTTGCGGCCGACCGCCGCGCGACGGCGCTTTCCGGGATCTCCGACGCACCGGCGCAAGTGGCATCCGGATTGCTTTGGTGTCCACGAGCGGACCTGGAGAGCGCCAATTGAACTCCGTAACAGTCAATGACACAACGCTTCGTGACGGCGAGCAGACTGCAGGCGTCGCCTTCACCGTCGACGAGAAGATCGCGATCGCCCGGGCCCTCGCCGATGCCGGCGTGCAGGAAATGGAGATCGGCATTCCGGCGATGGGCGCGTTCGAGCAGGAAGTGATCCGGGCGATCGTCGCGGAGCGGCTGCCCGCCGCGACGATGGTGTGGGGCCGCCTGTGCCTGGAAGACATCGGCCATGCCCGGGCGTGCGGCGCCGATCTGCTCAATCTGTCGATTCCCTCCTCGGACCGCCAGATCCGATGCAAGCTCGGCAAGGATCGGGGATGGGTGCTGTCGACAATCGCCCGCCTGCTGCCGCTGGCGCGGGATGGCGGCGCCGACGTCTGCCTGGGCTGTGAAGACGCGTCGCGGGCCGACCCGGACATGCTGTTCCGAATCATCGAGCAGGCCGAACGCGCAGGCGCCAGACGGGTGAGGATCGCCGACACCCTCGGCTCGCTGGATCCGTTCGCGACCCATCGGCTGATCGCTGCCTGCCGCGCGCGTACCGACCTCGAGATCGAGATGCACGCCCACGACGACCTCGGACTCGCGACCGCCAACACCCTGGCCGCGGTACTCGCCGGTGCGACGCACATCAACACGACCATCAACGGCCTCGGCGAACGGGCCGGCAATGCCCCGCTGGAAGAGGCGGTCGTCGCGCTCCATCAGCTCCACGCCATCGACGCCGGCGTGTCGTTCGCAGCATTGGCGGAGCTGTCGCGACTCGTCGCCGATGCCTCCGGGCGACCGATTGCCGCCAACAAGAGCATCGTCGGGAGCGGCGTATTCACCCACGAGGCCGGCATCCACGTCGACGGCCTCGGCAAGAATCCGCACAACTACCAGGCGCTCGACCCCGCACTGCTCGGACGCCAGCACGCCATCGTGCTCGGCAAGCACTCGGGCACCGCTGCCGTGCTGAGGGCCTACCGGGAATTGGGCATCGAACTCGACGCGGCGGAGGCCGGGCAATTGCTCGGCGAGATCCGCAGCTTCGCGATGACCGCCAAGCGCTCACCCGAGGCGCACGACCTGGACTTCATGTATCGCCGGCTGCACGCACCGGCGCAACCGCCCGAGCTCTTCGCTGCCGCCTTGCTGGTGTCCTGAGGCGGTCGCCGAGCGCAAGTCCGTGGCGTCGGCCGACGCCGCCGCGCCGTCGATGCGCGAACCCTGATCGGCCACGACCGGCTTCTGCCAGCGCCACGGTCAGACGAATGCGGAGCGCACAGCGGGCGGGCGCCGATGCCGGACGCAAAAAAAGAAGCGGCTCGAAGGCCGCTTCTCTGTTGAACTCCTGGCGGAGAGGGTGGGATTCGAACCCACGGTACGGCAAGCCGTACACTTGATTTCGAGTCAAGCCCGTTCGACCACTCCGGCACCTCTCCCGTCCGGTTCGAAAACCGAAGCCGCGCATTATACAGTCGTCGCGGGCCGTGTATACCCCAATCGCAAGCACCGACCCGAGCTCCATTGCGTGCGGTGCCGGGACAGGTGCGGAAGTGGCAGGAGACACCGCCACTGCCGTGGTTGCGGCCTGCGATGTTCAGGCCACATTCCTCTTCTGCAGGCGCGGCAGCAGTTCATCGTAGGCGCGGACCGCTTCGGCGGCATACATCAGCGTCGGACCACCACCCATGTAGGTGCAGACCGCCAATGTCTCCATCAGCTGTTCACGGCTGACGCCGAGCCGGATCAGCGCCTTGACGTGGAAACCGATGCACGCATCGCAGCGCGAGGAGACGCCGATCGCCAGCGCGATCAGTTCCTTTTGCAGGGCCGACAGGCTGCCAGCCTTCATCGATGCCTTGGCGAGTCCTCCGAAGGCCTGCATCGTGTCTGGAATCTCGCGGCGCATTTCGTCGAGGGCTGCGGTGACATCGGATGTGATCTGGACGAAGGACTTGCCTTCCATGGTGCCTCCCAAGCTTGAAAGTTAATAAGTATGTTCTAATATATCATATTTGGTGACAAGCGGCCGTCCGCTGGGGTATCAATTCGTTCCCGGCTGCAAGGAACAACGATCTTGCGTCACCGAACCCCATCGCCGAGTGTATCGACCATGCTACGGCTTGCCGTCGCGATGCTGCTCGCATGGCTGCTCACCGCCTGCGAGAGGGCGCCCGGAGCGCGCCTGCTGGACTACCAGGAACTGGGCGAATTGCGGGTCGCGACCCGGCAGGACGCCGGTTCCCTCCGCATCGGTCCGGACGGTGCGCCCGAGGGCTTCGAACACGACCTGCTGCTGGCACTCGGCGAGCGGCTCGGCGTGCCGGTCCGCTTCGAGATCCTGCCGACCTCGGCGAGCGCCCTCAAGGCCGTCGAGCTTGGCAACGTGCACTTTGCCGCGGCCGGGCTGGTCCGCAACGACGCCAAACCGGTTCGCTGGTCGCCACCGCTGCGAATCGTCGATTACGTGCTGGTGGGCAACGCCGGCGGCAACCGGGTCAGCGACGAAACCGGACTCGCCGGCCATCGCATCGGTGTACGCCGGGGCTCGGTCCCGGCGGTCGAGCTCGAGCACATGAAACGGCGGGTCCCGGGGCTGCATGTCGCCTTCGCGCGGATCGGGGGCGAAACCGAGTTGCTCGAGCGGGTAGCACGGGGGGAACTGGAATTCGCTGCCGCCGACAGGCTCACCTACCAAATGATGAATCGCTATCATCCGGAGCTGCAGATCGCCATGCCACTCGACCTCAGGGCCGAAATGGCGTGGGCGCTGCCACGGGATGCGAGCGACCGGCTGGCACGGGCAATCGAGGATTTCGTCGCCGACGCCCGTACCAGTGGCCTCCTCGAACGGATCACCGAACGCTATTTCGGCCATGTCCAGCGCCTCGACGAACAGCGCATATCGGCATTCCTGGCGCGTGCCCAGACGCGCCTGCCGAAGTACCGGCCGCTGTTCGTCGAGGCGGCGAGGCAATACGGCCTCGACTGGCGATTGCTCGCCGCGGTCGCCTACCAGGAGTCCCAATGGGATCCGACCGCCACCTCCTACACGGGGGTGCGCGGCATGATGATGCTGACCAACGAAACCGCGTCCCGGCTCGGCGTCGAGAACCGCCTCGACGCCCGCGAGAGCATCATGGGCGGCGCTCGCTATCTGGCGATGCTCCGGGACGAGTTGCCGCCCGAGGTCGATGAGCCGGACCGAAGCTGGATGGCGGTTGCCGCCTACAACGTCGGCATGGGCCATCTGCGGGGCGCCGGCGCGATCGCCCGTAGCCTCTCGAAGGACGACACCAGTTGGAAGGACATGAAGAACGTCCTCCCGCTGATCGCCCAGCCAGCCTATGCGGCAAGGCTGTCAGCCGGTCGCGGTCGCGGTGGCGAAGCCGTCGTGATGGCCGAATCGGTGCGCAATTACTACGAGATCCTGGCCCGCCTGGAGCCCGCCGAGCCCCTGGTTTCGGACGACAGCCTCGAGGCTGCCGGCGTCACCGGCAGCCCTGTGCGTCAGGGAGTCAGCGCCTCGACGCCGCCCATGTAGGGCCGCAGAGCCTCCGGCACGAGCACCGATCCATCGGCCTGCTGGTAGTTCTCGAGCACCGCCACGAGGGTGCGCCCGACCGCCAGGCCGGAACCGTTCAGGGTATGTACGAATTCGTTCCTGCCCTGGGCATTCTTGAAGCGGGCCTGCATCCTGCGCGCCTGGAAGGCACCGGTGTTCGAGCACGAGGAGATCTCGCGATAGGTATTCTGGGCCGGCAGCCAGACTTCGAGATCGTAGGTCTTGGCCGCCGAGAAACCCATGTCGCTGGTGCACAGCACGATCTTGCGGTAGGGCAGGTCGAGCTTGCGCAGGATCGCCTCGGCGTGAGCGGTCAACGCCTCGAGGGCGTCCCACGACCCCTCCGGCGTCTCGATTCGCACCAGCTCGACCTTCTCGAACTGGTGCTGGCGGATCATGCCACGCGTGTCACGCCCGTACGACCCGGCCTCCGAGCGAAAGCACGGCGTATGGCAGACGAATTTCAACGGCACCGCGCCGGCCGATTGCAGCGCGTCCCTCACCATGTTGGTGACCGGAACCTCGGCGGTCGGTATCAGGTAGAAGTGGCCACCGTCGGCCTTTGGCACGCGGAACAGGTCCTCCTCGAACTTCGGTAGCTGGCCGGTTCCGAACATGCTGGCCGGATTGACCAGATAGGGCACGGACACCTCGGTGTAGCCGTGTTCGCGCGTGTGCACATCCAGCATGAACTGGGCCAGCGCCCGATGCAGGCGCGCGATGCCACCCTGCATCACAGTGAACCGGCTGCCGGAGATCTTGGCGGCGGTTTCAAAATCGAGACCGCCCAGCGCCGCCCCGAGATCGACATGATCGCGCGCCTCGAAATCGAACTGCCGCGGCGTCCCCCAACGGGCGACTTCGACGTTGTCCTCTTCGGACCGCCCGACCGGAACGGACTCGTGCGGCAGATTGGGTAGCGCCGACACGAATTCGTTCACCTGCGCCAGCAGTTCGGAGAGCTTCTGCTCGTGCTGCTTCAGCTCGTCGCCGATGCCGCCGACCTCGGCCATCACCGCCGATGCGTCCTCGCCCCTTCCCTTGAGCATGCCGATCTGCTTGGACAGTGCATTGCGCCGGGCCTGGAGTTCCTGGGTGCGGGACTGCAGCCCCTTGCGGGCATCCTCGAGTGCGGCAAAGGTGGCGGTATCGAGCGGGCTGCCGCGGGTGGCCAGGGCCGCAGCGGTCTCTTCCAGTTGTCCGCGGAGAAGCTGTATGTCGAGCATGTCGAGTCGTGATCCGGGCGATGGCAGGGAAAGGTAGCGATTCTACCCGCTCGCCCCGCCGGTCTGTGCGCGACCGCTCGGCAGACGATAGACGCCCTCAATCGGAAGCCCCATCAGGTGACCGAAACTTTTTCCACAAGATGCGATCTGTGAGCCATAGTTAATACCAACGAGGCGACACGTCAGATGACGCCCGCATGAGGAGGAGAACACATGCTTTCGATCCGAGACTGTCTCGACTATTGCGATCTCACCGACGACGAGGTCGCGTTAATCGCCGAGCACGAAGACATCCCCGATGCAGCCGCGGCTCACATTGCCTGCGGTCTGGTCCAGACCCGCGAAGGCGTACTGATCCTTACCCGCTACCTGACCGACATGGTCGACCGCGCAGAACGCGGCGGCAACCGGGAAAAGGCGGAGTGGGCGCGCCTGACCTTCGCCCGCTTCCTGAAGGACCATCCGCCATTGCATTGACGTGCCCGCAGGCCGCGCGGGGGGATCAGTCGATGCCCTCGCCGCTCCCGGTGGCCCCGGCACGCCGGGTCCACGCCTCGTCCATGGCCCTGAGCCGGTCTAGCTTTTCCCGAATGCGCAGTTCCATGCCCCGTGCCACCGGTCGATACCAGCCGGGACGCAGGGGGAGCCCTTCGGGCAGATAGCGCTCACCCGCGGCATAGCCTTCAGGCTCGTCGTGGGCATAGCGATAGCCGTGCCCGTGGCCGAGACTGCGCACCAGACGGGTCGGTGCGTTGCGCAGGTGCAGTGGCACCGGCAGCGAGCCGTGCTCGCCAGCGGCCTTGCGGGCGGCATCGTAGGCGACATATACGGCGTTGGACTTGGCCGCACAGGCCAGGAAGACGGCGGCCTGCGCGAGCGCCAGTTCGCCCTCCGGCGAGCCCAGCCGCTCGTATGCGGCGCACGCGTTCAGGCATATCTCTAGCGCCCGCGGATCGGCCAGACCGACGTCCTCGCTGGCCATCCGCAGCAGCCGCCGGCCGAGGTAATGGGGATCCCCGCCCCCCTCCAGCATTCGGCACAGCCAGTACAGCGCCGCATCGGGATCGGAACCCCGGATCGACTTATGCAACGCGGAAATTTGATCGTAGAAGGCGTCGCCGCCCTTGTCGAAGCGCCGCAGGCTGCGGGCCAGCACTCGATCGACGAAGTCCGGTCCGACCTCGTCTGCATGGTCCGCGCCGGCCGCATCGAGCAGTTGCTCGACCAGATTGAGCAGCCGGCGCCCGTCACCGTCCGCGAATCCGCACAGGCGGGCGACGGCATCCTCGGCAAAGCGCGGTGCCGCGTCGACCGTATCCAGTGCACGGGCCATCAGCGCGCGCAGGTCCTGGTCGCCGAGCGGCTGCAGGACGTAGACACTGGCCCGCGACAGCAGGGCCGAATTGACTTCGAAGGACGGATTCTCGGTGGTCGCACCGATGAAGGTCAGCACGCCCTGTTCGACGAACGGCAGGAAGGCGTCCTGTTGCGCCTTGTTGAAGCGGTGCACCTCGTCGACGAACAATACGGTCGGGCGTCCGCGCTCCCGCGCCTGCTGCGCGCGGGCAACCGCCTCGCGGATGTCCTTGACGCCGGAGAACACCGCCGACAAGGCCTGGAAATCGGCATCGACTGCACCGGCCATCAGCCTTGCCAGCGTCGTCTTGCCGACACCGGGCGGGCCCCAAAGGATCATCGAGTGCAGCTTGCCGGCCGCATACGCCAGGCGTAGCGGCTTGCCCTTGCCGAGCAGATGGGCCTGGCCGATGACATCGTCGATCCGCCTGGGACGCAGGCGTTCCGCGAGGGGCGCCCGATCGGAGTGGTCCGAGTCGAACAGCCCGCCCATCAGTGCCCCGCCCGCTGCGTCATTGGCCGATCACGTCGGCCCCGGCGGGTGGCACGAACTGGAAGATCTGCGGCGCCAGGGTCGGATTGACCTCGAAGCGCTCGAATTGCAGTTCGGTCTGCTGCCCGAAGCTGTCACGGATTACCATCGCCTGCAGTTCGCTTCCCGCGAATCCGAGCTCCATCTCGGAAAATGGGCTGTCGGCCGCCTTCGGACGGGCAGCGATCCAGTCCAGGCCGTCGCGGCTGCCATTATCGGCAAGCTCGAAATTGCGTGACAGGTCCCCTTCCCCGGCCAGGATTGCCGCCGGCGTCGCGCCGAGCGCTTCGCCCAGCGGCTTGACCGTCACCTGGTTGAGATCCTGGTCGTAGGACCATAGCCGCTGGCCATCGCCTACCAGGCGCTGCGGGTACGGCTCGGTATAGACCCACAGGAAGCGGTTCGGCCGGGCAAACGCGAAATCACCGGCGGAGCGCTGCGGCCTACGCCCCGAGCGCGAAACCACGACCTGCGTGAAACGGCCCTGCCCCGACCGCACCTCGGCGAGGAAGCGGTCGAGCCGCGACATCACGTCCCCGCCCTGCGCCGACAGCGGCGCCAGCATGGCGGCCAGCGCCAGCCACAAGCCACCGAGGCGGCGCGTGACATTCATTCCGACTCCCGCGCCGGGGCAAGCACTTCGCGATTGCCGCTGCCTCCCGCGGCGGACACCAGACCGGAGCGCTCCATCTGTTCGATCAGGCGTGCCGCGCGGTTGTAGCCGATGCGCAGATGGCGCTGCACCAGCGAGATCGACGGGCGACGCGTCTTCAGCACGACGTCGACGGCCTGGTCGTAGAGCGGATCCGATTCGTCACCGGCAGCGCCGGCGTCGCCGCCGCCGAGGCCGCCGCCATCGTCCTCCGGCGCCGACAGGATGCCTTCCACGTAGTCGGGATCACCATGCTGCTTGAGATGGTCGACCACTTTGTGCACCTCCTCGTCGGCGACGAAGGCACCATGCACCCGCACCGGCAGCCCGGTGCCCGGCGGCAGGTAGAGCATGTCGCCCATGCCCAGCAGGGTCTCCGCCCCCATCTGGTCGAGGATCGTGCGCGAGTCGATCTTGCTCGACACCTGGAATGCGATCCGCGTCGGAATGTTGGCCTTGATCAGGCCGGTGATGACGTCCACCGACGGCCGCTGGGTGGCGAGGATCAGGTGGATCCCGGCGGCGCGCGCCTTTTGCGCCAGCCGCGCGATGAGTTCCTCGACCTTCTTGCCGACCACCATCATCAGATCGGCGAACTCGTCGACGACGACGACGATGTGGGGCAGATGGTCGAGCGGTTCCGGGCTTTCCGGGGTGATCGAGAACGGATTGGTCAGTGGTTTGCCGGCCTTTGCGGCCTCGGCAACCTGGCGGTTGAACCCGGCCAGATTGCGCACGCCGACCGCGGCCATCAGCTTGTATCGCTTCTCCATCTCGGCGACGCACCAGTTCAGCGCGTGTCCGGCATGCTTCATGTCCGTGACGACCGGCGCCAGGAGATGCGGAATGCCCTCGTAGACCGACAGTTCGAGCATCTTCGGATCCACCAGGATCAAGCGCACCCGCGACGGCTCGGACTTGTAGAGCAGCGACAGGATCATCGCGTTGACCCCGACCGACTTGCCGGATCCGGTCGTACCCGCGACCAGCAGATGCGGCATCTTGGCGAGGTCGGCGACCACCGGGAGTCCGCCGATGTCCTTGCCGAGCGCCACGGTCAGCGGCGAATGCATGTCCTGGTAGGCCTTTGAGGCGACGATCTCGGACAGGCGCACCGTCTGGCGCCGCGGGTTGGGAAGTTCCAGAGCCATGCACGATTTGCCCGGCACGGTTTCGATCACGCGCACCGAGATCAGCGACAGCGCACGCGCCAGATCCTTCGCCAGATTCACCACCTGGCTGCCCTTGACACCGGTGGCAGGCTCGATCTCGTAGCGGGTGATCACCGGGCCCGGATAGGCGGCCAGCACCTTGACCTCGACGCCGAAGTCGGCGAGCTTGGTCTCGATCAGACGCGACGTGAATTCCAGCGATTCGGCGCTCGGCGGCTCGACGTCGCGCGACGCCGGATCGAGCAGCGCGACCGGCGGGACCGCGCCGTCCGGAAGGTCCGCAAACAGGGCCCGCTGACGCTCTTTCTCGATGCGCTCCGACTTCGGCACCTCGACGATCGCCGGCTCGATGCGTACCGGCACGGGCTTCTTGGCTTCGTTGCGGCGCCGCCGTGACAATACCGCCGCTTCCCGCTTGACCGCGATTTCACGGCCGACTCGGCGATCCCGCCACGCCGACAGCGAACCGGCGAGCGACAGCCACAGGGACTCGAGCCAGGTTCCGACCCGCTCGGCGGCGGCCACCCACGAAATCCCGGTGAACAGGCTGACGCCGGTCGCCACCAGGGTCAGCAGGATCACCGTACCACCGGTGAATCCGAGGTACTGGACGACGGTCCGCCCTACCTCGGTACCGATCAGCCCCCCCGCAGCGAGCGGCAGATCCGCCTGCACGCTATGAAAGCGCATCGCCTCGAGCGCGCTGCTGGCGACCACCGTCAACAGGAAGCCGGCGCCGACCACGACGACCGAACGGCGATCGGCCCGCCCGGGTTCGCGCAGCCGGCGGTAGCCCCATACCAGGCCGAGACCGAGGAACAGCACCCACCACCAGGCCGACACGCCGAACAGGTAGAGCATCAGGTCGGACAGCCAGGCGCCGAAACGACCGCCCGGGTTGGCGACGCGCGACACCGCCGCGGCGTGCGACCATCCGGGATCGGACTTGCTGTAACCGAGCAGCACCATCGCGACATAGACGCCGCAAAGACCGAACAGCAGCCACCGCGTCTCCTGCAGACGAGCGGCGATCTTGTCGGGCAAGGGCTGGGATCGGGATGAAACGGAAGGCAGCATTGGCGGGCGCCAGCGCGGGACTGTGAATCTGCCTTCGATTATATGCGATCGCACCGGCCGGTCATCGCGGCCGGCCGCGCCGATACACGCAATTACAGCTCGTTGATACGCTGGCGCAACACGATGCCGCGGTCACATTCCTCGATCAGGCCCTGGACGCCGAGATCCTTCATCACCCGGCTGACCATCTCGCGCGAGGCGCCGATCATCTTGGCGATGTCCTGCTTGGAGATCTTGCGCACGACGATCTGCTCGCCGTCGACGTCTTCCGCCATCTCCAGCAGCAGGCGCGCCACCCGGCCATAGACGTCCATCAATGCCAGACTTTCGATCTTGCGGTCGGCGTTGCGCAGTCGCTCGGCCAGGTTGCACATGATTCGCCAGGCAATCTCGAAGTTGTCCTGCATCATGCGCCGGAAGTCGTTCTTGGCGATCATCACGACATCCACCGGCGACACCGCGACGACCGAGGCCGAACGCGGCTGCTCGTCGAATATTCCCATCTCGCCGAACAGCTCGCCCTGGCCCAGCATCGTCAGGATCACCTCGCGCCCGTCTTCGTCGCTGACCAGGACCTTGAGCGTGCCCGTCAGCACGAAATAGACGTAGTCGGCGCGATCACCCGCGTGCACCACCGCGTGTCCGCGCGGCACCCGCCGCATCATCGCATGCTGGGCGACCACCGCCAGGCGATCGTCGCCGAGGCCGTTGAACAGCGGGAAGGTTTTCAGGGCAATCGTCGAAACGGCATTCGAAACGTTCATGCTCACTCCATTCTGACCCCGGCACGCGCGCCGTGCAGCACCAGCAGGATCGGGGACACCAGTCCCCACGGCCTTAGAGTATATGTCAAAGCATCGCCACATTAGGCATGCGCCACCGGAATTCACCTGCCATACGGTAGCGCCTCGCCGCCGGCCGGTGGCCAGCGAAGCCGCAAAACGGGGCCCGGCTATAATCCGCGCATTGCGAACCACAGTCTGGATGAGCCGCCATGCAAACCCGCCACGTCCACCTCTTGATCCTCGGTTCCGGTCCGGCCGGCTACACCGCAGCGGTGTATGCCGCGCGGGCCAACCTCAATCCGGTACTGGTCACCGGCATCGCCCAGGGCGGACAGCTGATGACCACCACCGAGGTCGACAACTGGCCGGCTGACGCCGACGGCGTCATGGGGCCGGATCTGATGGCCCGCTTCCTGAAGCATGCCGAACGCTTCGATACGGAAATCGTCTTCGATCACATCCATACCGCCAGGCTCGACCAGTCGCCGCTGCGCCTGATCGGCGACGCCGCCGAGTACACCTGCGACGCGCTGATCATCGCGACCGGAGCCACCGCGAAGTACCTCGGCCTGCCTTCCGAGGAGACGTTCATGGGCAAGGGGGTGTCGGCGTGCGCCACCTGTGACGGCTTCTTCTACCGCAATCAGGAGGTCGCCGTCGTCGGTGGCGGCAACACCGCGGTCGAGGAGGCGCTGTATCTGGCCAATATCGCCGCCAAGGTCACCCTCGTCCATCGGCGGGACAGCTTTCGCGCCGAGAAGATCATGGTCGACAAGCTGATGGCGAAGGTCGCCGCCGGCAAGATCGAACTGGCCACCGACGCCACCCTCGACGAGATCCTCGGTGACGACTCCGGCGTGACCGGCATCCGTGTGCGCAGCACCAGGGACGACAGCAGCCGCGACATCGAGGTCCGCGGCGTGTTCATTGCGATCGGCCACAAGCCCAACACCGACATCTTCGAGGGCCAGCTCGCGATGGAAGGGGGCTACATCGTCACTCGCGCCGGTCGCGAGGGCAACGCCACGGCCACCAGCGTGCCGGGCGTGTTCGCGGCCGGCGACGTGCAGGACCATGTCTATCGCCAGGCGGTTACCAGTGCCGGCACCGGCTGCATGGCCGCCCTCGATGCCGAGCGCTATCTCGACGCGCTCGGCAAGGGGTAAGGCGCCGATGGGCAAGCGAGGCCGGCCTCGCGAGGGCCGACCAGGCGCGCACGAGCCCGCCGGCCATCGCCCGTTCGCCGGCCTCAAGGGCGCCTTCGGCGCGCAGCCGATGGGGTCATCGACGAGCGCGACGGCGCGCAGCGTTGGCGGCCACGAGCCGGTCTCCGACGAGGACCTGGCATTGTTCAGGCGCGAGGTGCGCGGTACCCGCCGCCTGCGCGACGACAACCGCCACCCGCTGGAGCGCCCCAAACCGCCGCCGACGACGCGCCCCAGAGGTGCCGATGGCGCCGATGGCGACGAGTCTGCGCGCTCCGCGCACGGTCGTCTCCGACGACCGCGCACCGACGCCGAACTGTTCGCCGAGGCGATGGCGGGCGTGCGCAGGCTTGCGAACGACAATCGGGTCGAATTGCCGTCGAGGGCCTGCCAGCGGCCCCGCACCGGATCGGAATCCGAGCCGCGGCTCGACGCGCCACCACCCGACGAGGCGACCAGCACCGTCGACCTGCTCGACTGGGCCCATGCCGGCGCGACGCCCCTCAAGGACGACGGCCGGGTCGATGTCGGGCGACCGAAACCGGCACCGCTGCCGCTGCAAAGCGCCCGCGACGAACAGTCGGTATTGCGGGAATCGATCGAAACGCCCCTCAGCTTCGAGGATCATCTCGACATCGGCGACGAGGCACTGTTCCTGCGCAGCGGCCTGCCACGGCGCATACTCGGCGATCTGCGCCGTGGTCGCTGGGTCGTACAGGGTCAACTCGACCTGCACGGCATGACGCGCGACGAGGCACGTCTCGCGCTCGCGGAATTCCTCTGCCGCTGCCTTCGGGAAGGACGCCGCTGCGTGCGCCTGATTCACGGCAAGGGCCTGGGGTCGCCCGGGGGCGTAGGCGTGCTCAAGCAGCTGTCGCGCGGCTGGCTGGCTCAGCGCGAAGAGATCCTGGCATTTTGCCAAGCCTTGCCGCACCAGGGCGGCAGCGGCGCCCTGGTGATCCTGCTGCGGGTCGGCGGCGTCAGGCCAGCGCCCCGCAGTCGCGAGCCGGCTGCCTGACCGGACAGCCTCAGATGGCCGACTCGTCGGTCTCGCCGGTACGGATGCGCACCACCTGCTCGACCGCTGACACGAAGATCTTGCCGTCCCCGATCTTGCCGGTGCGGGCCGCCTTGACGATCGCCTCGATGGCCTGCTCGACGACGCCGTCGCCGACTACCACCTCGATCTTCACCTTGGGCAGGAAGTCGACCACGTATTCGGCGCCACGGTAGAGCTCGGTGTGTCCCTTCTGGCGGCCGAAGCCCTTGACCTCCGCCACGGTCAGGCCGGTGATGCCGACTTCCGACAGGGCTTCGCGTACCTCGTCGAGCTTGAACGGCTTGATGATGGCTTCGATTTTCTTCATCGCATGGTCCTCGTGGTTTTATCTCGCCCGCCGCCGGCCGGATCAGTATTCGTCACGGAAGCGGGAAGTGATCGGGAAACGCCAGTCCTTGCCGAATCCGCGCTCGGTGACACGGATGCCGACCGGCGCCTGGCGCCGTTTGTATTCGTTGCGCCGCAACATGGTCACCGCCCGCCGGACGTCGTCCTCGCGATGACCCCGCGCGATGATCTCGCGAGGCGACAGGTCCTGCTCCATGTAGGCTTCGATGATCGCGTCGAGCACTTCGTAGGGAGGCAGCGAGTCCTGGTCGGTCTGGTCGGGCTTCAGTTCGGCCGACGGCGGCCGGGTGATGATGTTCTCCGGGATCACCGGGGCGATCGTGTTGCGCCAGCGCGCGAGACGATACACCAGCGTCTTGTAGATGTCGCGCAGCACCGCGAAACCGCCCGCCATGTCGCCGTACAGGGTCGCGTAGCCGGTGGCCATCTCGCTCTTGTTGCCGGTGGTCAGCACCAGTCGTCCGGACTTGTTCGAAAACGCCATCAACAGGTTGCCGCGAATGCGCGACTGCAGGTTCTCCTCGGTGGTGTCGGTCGGCAGACCGGCAAAATACGGTTCGAGCATGCGCTCGTAGACGTCCATCGCCGGCGCGATCGGGATCTCGTCGTACTCGACGCCCAGGGCGGCCACCAGCGCCCGCGAATCGTCGAGGCTCATCTGCGCAGTGTAGGGCGAGGCCATCATGATCGCCCGGACGCGGTCGGCGCCGAGGGCGTCGGCGGCAACGCACAAGGTCAGCGCCGAGTCGATACCGCCCGAAAGCCCGATGATCGCGCCGGGGAATCCATTCTTGCCGATGTAGTCGCGTACACCGCTGACCAGCGCCGCATAGACCTCGGCTTCTTCGACCACGGCCTCCTCGCGGCGCCCGCCGATCCATCGCCCGGCGCACCATTCGACGACGTCGATCGCCTCGTCGAATCCGGCCGCACGATAACTGCACCGGGCGTCGTTGTCGAGCGCCATCGAATAGCCATCGAACACCAGCTCGTCCTGGCCGCCGACCATGTTCACGTACAGCACCGCGAGGCCGGACTCGCGAACGCGATCGGCCAGCACCTGCTCGCGCTCGCGGCTCTTGCCTATATGGTAGGGCGAGGCGTTCAGCGACAGCAGCAGATCGGCGCCGGCACGCCGCACCGCGTCGACCGGCCAGGCATCCCAGACGTCGGCGCAGATGCTGACGCCGCATCGGACCCCGGCCACCGTGAACACCAGGGCATCGTCGCCGGCATCGAAATAGCGCTTCTCGTCGAACACCTGGTAGTTGGGCAAGCGCATCTTGCAATAGGTGCCCACGACCCGCCCGTCGCGCACTACCGAGGCCGCGTTGTAGAAGTGGCCGTCAGCCGCCAGCGGGTGACCGACCACCGCCACGATGTCCCGCAGTTGCTCCGCGAGCGTCGCGAGGGCGGCGGCGCACGCGCGATAGAAATCCGGTCGCAGCAGCAGGTCCTCGGGCGGATAGCCGCACAGCGCGAGCTCGGGAGTGACGACGATGTCGGCCCCCGCATTGCGTGCCGATGCGGCTGCCTCGGCTATGCGACGGGCATTGCCCTCGAGGTCGCCCACCGTGCAGTTGATCTGCGCGACCGCGATTTTCAGGGTCTTGTCCATAGGGTTTCTACTATACCTGCTCGTCGCGCGGGCTTCATCGCAGCGCGCGCCGGTCGCAAAGTGCGCATATTACTCACAGTTGCTGTGGGTACGGCTGTGCACAAGCGGTGGATTCGCGCGCGCGTGCCGCGGCCCGTCCCGGTTCGTCGCCGCTGACCGATTTCGTGGCACACCCGATTGCATGGACAATGGACGGAACATGCCGCCACCCGTCGAATTCGAACTGCACGACAGCGTAGACTCGCTCGACGCCGAGGGCTGGGACTCGCTCGGCGACGGGCACCCGGCCACCAGCCACGTGTTCCTGCGAGCGCTTGAGAAGAGCGCCTGCATCGGCGACGCCGGCGGCTGGGCGCCGCGCTACCTCGTCGGACGTCGCGAAGGCATGCCGGTTGCAGCGGTACCGCTGTTTCTGAAGAGCCATTCCTATGGCGAATACGTGTTCGACTGGGCATGGGCGGACGCCTACCACCACCATGGTCTCGACTATTATCCCAAGTGGCTGGTCGCGGCGCCGTTCAGTCCGTTGCCGGGCACGCGGATCTTCGCCCGCGACGACCAGGCGCGCAGATCCGCGATCGACGCCTTGTGCTCGATCGCCTCACAGAGCGGCCTGTCGTCGCTGCACGTGCTCTTCTGCAATGCCGACGAGGCCCGTTCGCTGGCCGCTGCGGGCCTGCTGCTGCGCGACGGGGTCCAGTTCCATTGGATCAATCGCGGCGAGGCCGATTTTGACGCCTTCCTCGCCCGCCTCAACCACGACAAGCGCAAGAAGATCCGCCAGGAACGCCGCAAGCTGGAGACCTGGGCGCTGGACTACCGCTGGCACGATGGCACAACGGCCGGTTCCGCCGACTGGGATTTCTTCATGCGCTGCTATCAGGGCACCTACTCCGCCCACCACTCGACACCTTATCTGAACCGGGATTTCTTCGATCGCCTCGCGCGCGACTGTCCGCACAGCGTTCGTCTGCTGATCGCCTCTCGCGCCGGGCGTCCCCTCGCCAGCGCGTTCTTCCTGGCCTCCGCCGAGGCCCTCTACGGCCGCTACTGGGGCGCCGTCGAGCCGCTGCCCGGCCTGCATTTCGAGCTGTGCTACTACCGGCCGATCGCCTATTGCATCACCCACGGACTGCGCCGCATGGAAGGCGGTGCCCAGGGCGAACACAAGATGGCCCGAGGGCTCGAGCCGGTCACCACCCACTCCGCCCACTGGATCGCCGACGGCCGCTTCCGCGACGCCCTGCAACGCCATCTCGCCCTCGAGGGACGCCACCTCGACGCATACCGCAGCGAACTCGAGCAGCGCACGCCATTTCGCCGCTGAAACGAAGCGGGCTCCCGCAGGAGCCCGAGGTGGCGGCGACGATATCGCCCTTACTTCTTGGCGTTCTCGATACCGGAGAGGATTTCCTGGCGTGCATCTTCGACATTGCCCCAGCCCACGACCTTGACCCACTTGCCGGGCTCCAGGTCCTTGTAGTGCTCGAAGAAGTGGGAGATCTGCTTGAGCAGCAGCTCCGGCAGGTCGTCGCAGGACTTCACGGTCTCGTAGAGTGGCGTCATCTTGGTTACCGGCACGGCCACGACCTTGGCGTCCTCGCCGCTCTCGTCTTCCATCTTCAGGATGCCGACCGGACGGCAGCGGATGACGACCCCGGGCTGCAGCGGGAACGGCGTCACCACCAGCACGTCGACCGGATCGCCGTCACCGGCCACGGTATGCGGCACATAGCCGTAGTTGCAGGGATAGCGCATGGTCGTGCCCATGAAGCGGTCGACGAACACGGCCCCACTGTCCTTGTCGACTTCGAACTTGATCGGATCCCCCTGGGCGGAGATCTCGATGATCACGTTGATGTCGTTCGGTACGTCTTTTCCTGCCGATACGAGGTCGAAACCCATGATTTCCTCCCTTTGAAAGTTCGCAGATTATAAAAGGGTTTTCGGGACCGGCCAGCACCAATTGCGTGAGTGGCGGCGCGGGCAGAGCCGAGTCTGCGGAACGGCCGTCGACCGCAAGCTATAATTGGACATCCAACCCGGTCAGGTGCCCGCCGTCGGAAGGCGGGTGAAACGGGAAACAGGTGAAAGGCCTGTGCTGCCCCCGCAACGGTATGCGCAATGCGCGAGCCCGGAGACCGGCCTGACCGGCCAACGACTGCACCGCGGGTGGCGGCTGACAGCGCAGCGATTGCGCTCGGTCCCGTGCGCCTCCCCGTCTGGTGAGCAGGGAGCCGGGAAAATTGGTCGAGCGCGATCATCGAGGGCGGAAATGGGCGACGGTGCTCGGTCGCGGTGCCGCACTGACGGCCGTGGCCGCCTGTCATCTGGCCGCCGTCGCGGCGATTGCCCGCTGGGGCTGGCGGGCGCAGCCAGCGGTCGACACGCCGCCGGTGATCGTCGCGGTACTGGTGCCCGGCCCGATCGCCCGCCCTGCGCCGGCCGCGCCGACGGTACGACCCGCTGCCGGCGAGCGGCAGCAACGACCGCCGGTCACCGTGCAAGCACGGCCCCCCGGTTCACGATCGCTCCCGCAGCCGGAGCGCCGCACGCCACCAGCGCCCCGCCCGTCGCGCAACGCCGCCCCCGCGGTCGTGGCCGATGCCGCCCCGACACCGCCCGCGCCGGCACCGCTGCCGGTCGGCGAAGCGGAGCCCGTTGCCGAACCCGTGCCGCAGCATGCGGCGTTGCGGACACCGGCCGAGGTCGAGCCCGCCGTCGCTGCCGCTGTCACGCCCGCGACGACGCCGGCCAGCTTCGACGCCGCCTACCTCGGCAACCCGCCACCGCGCTACCCGCTTGCCGCCCGCCGCATGGGGGAACAGGGCACCGTGCTGTTGCTGGTCCAGGTCGGCGAGAACGGCCGGGTAAGTGCTGTCGAGGTGTCGCAATCGAGCGGATCGGGTCGCCTCGATCGCGCGGCGCTCGATGCCGTCGCCAACTGGCGCTTCGAGCCGGCCAGACGCGGTAGCATCGCAGTCACGGCTGCCGTCGAGGTGCCGATCGTCTTTCGGCTGGAGAACTAGATGCTTCCGGAACACACCGGTCTCGCCCAGATGTGGGCCGAGGCCGACGCCATCTCGCGCAGCGTGGCGATCCTGCTGCTGGTGATGTCGATCACCAGCTGGTACCTGATCGTCGGCCGGCTGCTGCGGGCCTTGATGCGGCGGCGCGATCGCCAGGCGGTCGATCGCTTCTGGTCGGCCGCCCAACTCGCGGAGGGGCTGGACCGACTCGTCGCAACCGGGTCGGAAAGCAATTTCAACCGGCTGGCGACCGTCGCGGCGAGCGCCGCCGCCCATTACGATCAGCACCGGGCCGACACCCTCGCCAGTCGCATGGAGCGCGGCGAGTTCCTGACCCGGGCGATGCGCCAGTCGATCGCGATCAGCACCGCCCGCATCGAATCCGGCCTGACGGTCCTCGCCTCGATCGGATCCACCGCGCCGTTCATCGGACTTTTCGGCACGGTCTGGGGCATCTACCAGGCGCTGCTGAAGATTTCGGCGACCGGCTCGGCGACGCTCGACAAGGTCGCGGGACCGGTCGGCGAAGCATTGATCATGACCGCGGCCGGCCTCTTCGTCGCAATCCCGGCGGTCATCGCCTACAACGCATCGGTGCGCGCCAACCGGCTCGAACTGGCCGCCCTCGACGCCTTCGCCCACGACCTGCACGCCTACCTGACGACCGGTGCACGGGTCCAGGCGCAGCGTCCGACAAAGCCGGCGGAGGCTGCCTGAGATGGCCTTCGGCGACTTCAACCAGGGCTCCGGCGGCACGCCGATGAGCGAAATCAACACCACGCCGCTGGTCGATGTGATGCTGGTGCTGCTGATCATCTTCATGGTCACGGCGCCGCTGATGACCCAGCGCATCGGCGTCGACCTGCCCGAGGCCGAGGCGGTCGAACCGCCGCCGGATGCCCCGAAGATATCCCTCGAGATCGATGCCGAAGGGCGCATTCGCTGGGATCAGGAGTTGGTCGACGACGCCCAGCTCAAGGCCAGGATGCTCGTCGCCGCAGCCGACAGACCGCAACCGGAGCTGCATCTCCAAGCCGATCGCAATGCCCGCTACGAGTTCGTCGCGCGGGCACTCGGGGCCGCCCGCGCCGCCGGCCTGGAGCGGATCGGCTTCGTGACACTGCCGGAAGCCGGCAACTGAGGCGGCCGGGCTCAGGACGCGTCGAAACCGGCGGCCTCCACCGCACCGCGCAATTGCTCGAGTGCGACCTTGCCGGCGTCGAAACGCACATGCGCCTCGCCCTCTGCCAGCGATACGGCCACTTGCTCGACGCCCGGCTGAGCCTGCAGCGCGCTGGTGACGCTGCGCACGCAACCCTGGCAGCTCATGCCGCCGATCTTGATCACCGCATCTTCCAAATCACTCTCCCTTGCCACGGCCGGCACGCTGCGGTCGCCAGCGCTTGAGCAGCAACGAGTTGCTCACCACCGACACCGAACTCATCGCCATCGCCGCCGCGGCGATCACCGGATTGAGCATGCCCGCCGCTGCCAGCGGGATGCCCAGCACGTTGTAGATGAACGCGAAGAACAGATTCTGCCGGATCTTGCCCAGGGTCGCCCGCGACAGTTCCACCGCGTCGGCGACCCCGCCGAGGTCGTTCCTGACCAGGGTCACATCTGCTGCAGCGACAGCGACGTCGGCTCCCGTCCCGATCGCGAAGGACACATCCGCCGCGGCCAGCGCCGGCGCATCGTTGATGCCGTCTCCGGCCATGCCGACCAGGCCTTCGGCAGCGAGCTCACGCACGACTTCGGCCTTGCCGTCGGGCATCACGCCGGCGCGCAGCGTGTCGATGCCGCAGGCTTCGGCCACCGCCCGCGCGGTGCGTGGATTGTCTCCGGTCAGCATCACCACGTGCACGCCGAGGCTCTTCAGGCGCTCGAGTGCCGCTGGCGTTCCGCTGCGCACCCGATCGGCAACGCCGATCAGTCCAGCCGGTTCGCCATCCACCGCGACCGCCACCAGGCTGCGGCCGGCGGCCGACAGGCGCGCAGACAGTTGTTCGTCCGTCCATCCGGCGAAGCCAGGGGCGCCGAGCCGCACCAGGCGCGTTCCGACACGCCCCTCGACGCCCCTTCCCGCCGTCACCCGGATGTCGACGGCGCGCTGCGACAGCTCGCCGGCGGCACGCTTGATGGCATCGGCCAACGGATGGGAGCTGCCCTGCTCGACCGCTGCCGCCAGCGCCAGCAGTTCGTCGCCTGCCAATCCGGGCAGCGCATGGACGTCCACCACCGCCGGCCGTCCCTCGGTCAGGGTCCCGGTCTTGTCGACCGCCAGCACTTTCACCTTCTCGGCCAGTTCGAGGGCTGCCGCGTTCCTGACCAGCACGCCATGGCGGGCCCCTTGCCCGGTTCCCACCATGATCGCCGTCGGTGTCGCCAGACCGAGCGCACAAGGACAGGCAATCACCAGTACCGCAACCGCATTGATCAGCGCCAATTGCAGGTCGCCGCCGGCCAGCAACCAGCCACCGAAAGTCAGCACCGAGATCGTGACCACCGCAGGCACGAAGATCGCCGATACCCGGTCGGCGAGCCTCTGTACCGGCGCCTTCGAACCCTGCGCCTGCTCGACCATCCGGACGATGCCGGCCAGCATGGTCTGGCTGCCGACACCGGTCGCCCGGCAGTGCAGCAAGCCGCTGCCGTTGATCGTCGCGGCGAACACCGGGTCGCCGGCGCCCTTGGCCACCGGCAGGCTCTCGCCGGTCAGCATCGACTCGTCGAGCCCGGAATCGCCGTCGACGATCTCGCCGTCGACCGGCACCGCGTCGCCAGGTCGGACGACGAAGGCACTGCCCGTCTCGAGCCGCGACACCGGCACTTCCAGCAGCCGGCCGTCCTGCTCGATCCATGCGGTCGCCGGTTGCAGACGCAGCAGGGCCTCGATTGCCTCGCCGGTACGCGCCTTCGCCCTCGCTTCGAGCAGCTTGCCGAGCAACACCAGGGTGATGATCGACGCGGACGCTTCGAAGTAGACGTGATTAGCGGTCGAACCGGCGACCGTGACGACCGCGCTGAACAACCATGCGATGCTGGTGCCGAGGGCGACCAGCACGTCCATGTTTGCCGCGCCGCCCCGGAGCGCTGCCCAGGCGCCACGATAGAAGCGCCAGCCGATCCAGAACTGGACCGGCGTCGCCAGCACCATCTGCAGCCATCGCGGCAACAGGTCGTGGGCGGTCCCGCCGCCCGTCAGGCCGAACATCGCCGGCATCTGCGCGAGCAAGGGCAGCGACAGCGCGGCCGCGATCCAGAACTGGCGCAACTCGCCGCGATAGACCGATTCGCGACGGGCATTCTCGGCTTGCTCGGCGGCATCACCGACCTCGCTCGCGCTGAAACCGGCATCCTCGACCGCGGCGATCAGCGCTGCCACCGAGTCGACGCCTGGCGCGTAGCGGACATGGGCCCGCTCGGAAGCGAAGTTCACGTTCGCGGTGACGCCCGGCCGGCGGTTCAACACCGCGTCGAGGCGGGTCGCACAGGCGACGCAGGACATGCCCCGGACCGACAACTCGACCTCACCCTGCGGCACCTCGTAACCGGCCTTGCAAATGGCATCCACCACCTGCGCGGGATCGGCGCCGACGGCCAGTTCGACATGGGCGTTCTCGGTGGCCAGATTGACGTTCGCGCGAACGCCGGGCAGGCGATTTAGCACCCGCTCGATGCGCGTCGAGCAAGCGGCGCAGGTCATGCCGGCAATCGGCAGATCGATGCTACGGATCGTTTCGGAAGACTTCATTCGTGCAACGCAGCGTCCCTACTCGGCGATTCTCGCATGGCCACTCGTATCACGTTCATTCAGCGCGACGGACCACCGAACCCCGCCCTTTGGCGCTCACACCGCGCAGACCACCCCGCCCCACAGCTTCTCGCCGAGGTTGGTCGCATTGACCAGTCCGAACAGACCGAAGCAGAGCACGGTCATGCCCGCCACGGCGCGCACCAGCCGGTGGCGGGTGAAGTCGCGCAACTGCTTCAACAGCATGCCGGCGAGCAGCAGATTGGGCAGCGTGCCGAGCCCGAACGCCAGCATCAAGCCACCGCCCCGCAGCGCCGAGCCGGTCACCATCGCGGTGGCCAGCACGCCATAGACCATGCCGCAGGGCAGGAATCCCCACAGCAGGCCGAGCGGCAAGGCCTGCCCGACCGTCCGCGCCGGCAGGTAGCGCCGGGTCAGCGGCTGGATCCGCAGCCACAACCGGCCCCCGAGGCGCTCGACCGGGGCGAGCCAGCGCGTCAGCCCGGTCAGATATAGCCCGAGGGCGATCAGCATCAGGTTGGCGAGGACGTAGAGCGCGATCTGCACCGGCAGCACACCGTTCATCAGCATGCCGACCGATCCGAGCGCGCCGAGCACGGTGCCCGCCAGCGTGTAGCTGCCTATGCGTCCCAGGTTGTAGGCCAGGTGCAAGGGCCACTGCCGCACCCGGTCGCCGGGCATCTGCACGGAGAGCGCGCTGACGATGCCGCCACACATGCCGGCACAATGGGCGCCGCCGAGCAGGCCGATCAGGAAAGCGGCGATGTATCCGGTTTCTGGCATGGTCGAGGACGCGCCCGCGGGCATGAGCCGCGGGCGACGACAGGGGGAACGACCGAAGTCAGATGACCTTGGAGTAGCGGGTGCGCTCGCGATCGGCGCGGATGTACTTGTCGAACACCATCGCGATGCCACGCACCAGCAGGCGGCCGGCCGGCAGCACGCTGATCCACTGATCGTCGACCCTGACCAGGCCCGCCTCCTCCATTTCCCGGAGGTCGGCAAGCTCCTCGGCGAAGTACTGGTTGAATTCGATCAGATGGGAAATCTGGATCGACTCGATCGAGACCTCGAAGTGACACATCAGGGCCTGGATGATCGAACGACGGAGCAGGTCGTCCGAGTTCAGTTCGATGCCTCTCAGCACCGGCAGCTCGTCCCGGTCGAGGATGTCGTAGTACTCGTCCAGCGTCTTGACGTTCTGGGCATAGCTGGGCCCGACCTTGCCGATCGCCGACACGCCGAACGCCAGCAGGTCGCACTCGGCGTGGGTCGAGTAACCCTGAAAATTGCGATGGAGCCGGCCCTGGCGCTGGGCGATCGTGAGCTCGTCGTCCGGTTTCGCGAAATGGTCCATGCCGATGTAGACGTAGCCGGCCTCGGTAAGGCGCCGGATCGCCAGTTGCAGGATCTGCAACTTGGTGTCGGCGTTCGGCATGTCGGCGCTGCTGATCCTCCGCTGCGGCTTGAACAGGCCCGGCAGATGCGCGTAGCTGTACAGGGATATGCGGTCCGGCGACAGCTCGAGCACCTGTTCGAGGCTGTGGTTGAAACTGATCACGTTCTGCTTGGGCAGACCGTAGATCAGGTCCATGCTGATCGACTTGAATCCGAGTTGCCTGGCCGAATCGAGGACCAGCCGGGTCTCCTCGAAGCTCTGGATGCGGTTGACCGCCTGTTGCACCTCGACGTTGAAGTCCTGCACGCCGATGCTCATACGGTTGAAACCGACGTCCGCCAGCATTGCCACGGTGTCGTAATCGACCTTGCGCGGGTCCACCTCGATCGAATACTCGCCGTTCGGCACCAGCTTGAAGTGGCGGTTGACGGTATCCATCAGCTGACGCATTTCGTCATGCGACAGGAAGGTCGGCGTGCCGCCGCCGAGGTGCAATTGCAGCACCTCGCGACCGCCGTCGAGCGCGGCCGCCTGCATCGAGACCTCCTTGTCGAGGTACTTGAGGTACTTGGCGGACCGTCCGTGGTCCTTGGTGATGATCTTGTTGCAGGCGCAGTAGTAGCAGATGGTGCTGCAGAACGGGATGTGGAAGTATAATGACAGCGGTCGGTTGATCCCCCCAACCGTGCGCTTGCCGAGCCAATGCCGGTAAGCATCGGCGTTGAACGCTTCGACGAAGCGGTCCGCCGTCGGATACGAGGTATAGCGAGGTCCGTTGACGTCGAAGCGGCGAATCAGCTGGGGATCGAAAACGATATCTTTGGTGCTCATGGTCATCCTGCGCGTTTGCCGGGGGCTACCTTCTCAGAAAGCCTTCCGGCCCGGGTTGACTTGGATCAAACCGATACTACCCCTACGAATCGGAAAAGGAGCGGACACAGCGTGCAAATGAAAGCGACGGCAGTGACGGCGAACGGCCTGAAAGCCGCCTGCTCTCAGTGTAATCTGCGCGAGCTGTGCCTGCCATTCGGGCTGACGGGCGAAGAAATCGACCGCCTCGACGAACTCGTCGCCAACCGTCGCAAGGTGCAACGCCAGCACCAGCTGTACAGCGCGGGCGCGCCGTTCGAAGCGATCTACGCGATTCGGACGGGTTCGTTCAAGACCGACGTGCTGCTCGAGGATGGCCGCGAACAGGTCACCGGTTTCCAGATGACCGGCGAGATCCTCGGCCTCGACGGCATCAGCGCCGAGGTCCACTCGTGCAATGCGACCGCCCTCGAGGACAGTGAAGTCTGCGTGATCCCCTACGGCCGGCTCGAACAATTGTCACGCCAGGTCGAGTCGCTCCAGCACCAGTTCCACAAGGTGATGAGCCGCGAGATCGTGCGCGACCACGGCGTCATGATGCTGCTCGGCTCGATGCGCGCCGAGGAACGCCTGGCGGCGTTCCTGCTCAATCTGTCGAAGCGATTCATGGCGCGCGGCTACTCGCCGGCGGAGTTTCATCTGCGCATGACCCGCGACGAGATCGGTTCCTACCTTGGCCTGAAGCTCGAAACCGTGTCGCGCGCGTTTTCGAAGTTCCAGGACGAGGGCCTGGTCGCGGTCCATCAGAAACATATTCGGATCCTCGACCTCGACGGCCTGCGCCAGTTGCTGACCCACTGCGCCAAGCATCCCTGACACCGGGCTTCGATCCGGCCACGCCACGATCACCGGTGGGCAGCTGGATCGCCCGGGCGCCGGTAACCGCAAGCGCCCCCTTTCGCGGCTAGCACGAAGGGCGCGACCTCGCCGCTACCGGTCAACGCTCGAGAACGTAGCTGCCGGGAGCGTCGGCCAGCCCCGGGAAATCCGCCGTGGCGACCGGCGGCGCATCGACCAGAGCGCCACAACGTGGCTTCAGCCACGCCATCCAGTCGCCCCACCAGCTCCCGGGCTCGGCGTGTCCCCGGTGATGCCAGGCTTCGTAGGAATCGCCGGCCTTGACGTCTGCCGCAACATACTCGCGCTTCGGCGGCCGGCTCGGCGGATTGACGATGCCCAGAATGTGTCCGGAGCTCGACAGCACGTAGCGGCGCGGGCAACCGAGCAGGTCCATGATGCGAAAGGTCTGACGCCACGGCGCAATATGGTCGTCCTCGGCACCGACCGCGTACAGCGGCTGGCGGATGCAACCGAGGTCGATGCGCTCGCCCGCGATCTCGAGATCGTTGGCCCGCACCAGTCGGTTATTCAGGTAGAGCTCCTCGAGATACCAGGAGTGCATCCGGGCGGGCATGCGGGTGGTATCCATGTTCCAGAACAGCACGTCGAAGGCCGGCGGCTTTTCGCCGTACAGCCAGCCATGGACGACGTAGTGCCAGATCAGGCTGTTGGAGCGCAACAGGCGGAACGAAGCGGCCATTTCGTTGCCGTCCAGATAGCCCTGCCTGGCCATGTTCTGGGCCAGGTAATGCACCGTCTGCGGATCGATGAAGACTTCGATGTCGCCCGGCTTGTGGAAATCGACCAGGGTCGTGAACAGCGTCCAGTCGCCGACCGGCATCCGCTCGTCGCCGAAACGGCGGTTGGCCCAGGCCATGTACATGGCCAGCGCGGTGCCGCCGATGCAATAGCCCACCGCGTGCACACGTGCCGCACCCGACTGTGCCTGGGCGACGCGCACGACCTCGCCGATGCCTTCCTGGAGATAGTCTTCGAAACCGATGTCGGCCATCGTCGCATCCGGATTCTTCCAGCTGGTGACATAGACATCCAGGCCCTGGTCGAGCAGATAGCGCACCATGCTCTTCCTCGGCGTCAGGTCGAGAATGTAGAACTTGTTGATCCACGGCGTGACGATCACCACCGGCTCCTGCAGCACCTTCGGACAGGTCGGCCGATAGTGGATGACCTCGAGCAGGCGATTGCGGAACACGACCTTGCCGGGCGTGGTGGCGAGATTGCCGCCGACCGCGAAGTCGGAAGGATCGGCGAGGCGCACCGATCCCGCCTTGAGGTCGTCGAGAAAGTTGCCGAAGCCCTGTCTCAAGGATTCGCCACCGGTTTCCACCGCCTTGCGCAGCGCGACCGGATTGGTGAACAGGAAATTGCTCGGTGCCATCGCATTGAGCCAGGTCCGCCACCAGAACGCAGCGCGACGTCGCTCCCGCGCCGACATGCCCGGTGTCTCGTACAACATGTCCTGTACACCGCGGGTCAGCATCAGGTAGGCATCCTTGATCAGGTCCCAATGGATCTGGCTGTGCCACAGCGGATCGGAGAAGCGCGCATCGTCGCGGTGGGGCTTGACCGGTTCCGGACTCGCCACGCCGAAACCGCGCAGCCATAGGTGGCGCTGCAGCGCCATTCCCTGATCGAACAGCTTCATCGCGGCGGCGGTCAGTTCGAGCGGGTGCGCGAGCCAGGCGAGTTGGGCATGGATCAGCGGCATCGCGACACCAATCGGATCCAGCGCGCCTTCGATGGCCTTGCCCGCCTGCCCCATCGACTGCCAGCCGGCGGTGAATGCTCCGCCGTTCGGCGTCCCGTTGCCCCAATGAACCTGCATCGCCATCGTCATTCTCCAGACAGTCGCCCGCGCGTCCTCCGACCAGGGCCGGGCGAATAAGACCTACCAGAATTGTCGCGGAATCGGGCACCCCGGGCGGTGGCGGCGAAAGGTTGTTTGATGCTGGTCAAACCGCGACGTCGGGGCACCACGGATATAATGACCATATCGGATTCGCAACCAGGAGCACGCCATGTTCAAGAACATTCTGGTGCCCACGGACGGCTCCGACCTGTCGAACGGTACGGTCCGCAGATCCATTTCGTTCGCGCGAGAAGCCGGCGCTCAGGTCGTATTCTTTTACGCGCAGCCCGATTTCCCGATGCCGATCTACGGCGAGGGCGCCCTGATCGACCCGACCACGCCAGAGCAGTTCGCTCAGGCATCGGCGGCCGAAGCGAAGGCGATCCTCGACCTGGCGCGATCGTCGGCCGAGGCGGCAGGCGTGCCCGTGATCACCGACACCACGGTCAACGAGATCCCCTACGAGGCGATCATCGATGCCGCCGAGCGCCACGGCTGCGACCTGATCTTCATGGCATCGCACGGGCGTCGGGGGCTCGCCGGCCTGTTGCTCGGTAGCGAGACCCAGAAGGTGCTGACCCACAGCAAGATCCCGGTGCTGGTGTACCGCTGAGTGCGACCGACGCGCCGCCCGCTTGCGGGCGGTCGTGCGCGGGACACGCCGGCGGCGATGCGAACCCAGGCGGACGACCATCCGGCAGGCGGGCGTCCACGGCGCCGAGGGGTCGGGTCCGGTCAACGGCGCCGAGCAGGGGCCGCCGAATCCGGAGGCGCTCACGACTCGTGGAATCGTTCCGGGTGGTTGATCTCCTCGGATCCACGCTGGAAAAACAGGGTCGTCAGGCTCGACGCCGCGCAGATCAGCCAGAAAGCGAAGAATCCGATCGAATAGGTGGCGATTTCGGACACCTGCACCGGCTCCCCGAAGAAGTACAGCTCCTGCGGGTCGATGACGGTGAAGAACAACATCTCGGCCACGCCTGCGACGAGGAACGATGGCCAGAGCACTTCGATCAGTTTTTTCATTGGGAGACTCCGGTTGGGCAGTGGGCAAACGCCGAGGCCGCGGATCCGCGCCGCGGACTCGACGCCGGCCTGGTGCTGCCCGGGCAACTTGGTGATCTGCGCCATCCGACGGTCGGCGTAGCAGACGTGACGACATCCACGCTCGGCACCGCGCCAGCCACGGACAGGCTGGCTTGGCCGACGTCGGCGCGGACGATGTTTGCTGGTGCGATGAGGACCCGCATGCTAGCTACGATCCCGGGACGTCGCTGTCGATCGTGACGATCGAGTCGTCAGGAAACTGCGCGATCCCGCTCATCCGCCAGTTGTTGAACTCATCCTCGATCCGGATTTGCCAGCGGCCGGCACTCGGGACGTGAAGCGCGCCCGCATACACGGCGCCCCGGCGGGCCAGGATCACCTGCTGATCCTCGCCCGATCGGGTGGGATGCACCAGGGTCAGGACAAGGTGCTCGGGAAGCGGTGCCGAGGCGCGCGAATCGAGCCGGACCCGTACCCCGCCGTCTCCCATTTCCAGCACCGCCACCAAACCCATCTGGCGCGCCGCATCGTCACGGGCGATGGTCTGGTTGATGGCGAGGCCCTGTTTGTAATAGTCGTCGGCCACCAGTCCGTCGCTGGTGCGCGTGGCGATCACGATCGTCGCGATTCCGCCGAGTATCGCCGCCGCGGGCAGCGAGATGACCAGCCACACCAGCTTTTCCCGGTACCACGGGCGGCGCTGATTCGAATCAGCCATGAGCAACCCCTCAGCGCGGCATGATGAAGGTGGTGTGCTCCCTCACCCGGACCTCGGCGTCGTCGAGTGCCTGCACCACGAGATAGATGCCGTGGGATCCAGGTTCGACGGTGCCGTAGGGGATCTGCACCTGGATGGTCACCGCCTCGGTGGTGGCGGGGCCGATCTCGATGGTCTCCGGTCCTGCCATGCGCAAGCCGACGATGCCTTCCAGCGTCAGCGCAAAGCGCCGTGGCAATTCGGTCATGTTCATCACCTGCAGTCGGTAGGCGTTCTCGATGTAGCCGTCGGCCACCTCGCGCGCGAGACTGGCCCGGTCGCGAATGATATCGACACGCAGTGGCGAACGCGTCGCCAGCCCCCACACGAATGCCAGCGTGACGACACCGAGAATCGCGCCGTAGATCAGCGTGCGCGGCCGCATCACGTGGGCAATGATCTCCTTCATGCCCCAATGCTTCCTGACCGCGTTTTCGGTCGAATAGCGGATCAGGCCCTTCGGGTAGCTCATCTTCTCCATCACCTGGTCGCAGGCGTCGATGCACGCGGCACAACCGATGCACTCGTACTGAAGGCCGTCGCGGATGTCGATGCCGGTCGGGCAGACCTGGACGCAGATCCCGCAGTCGACGCAGTCGCCCTTGCCGAGGGCGCGCGGATCGGCGCCCTTCTTGCGCGCGCCGCGGGGCTCGCCCCGCTCCTCGTCATAGGTGATGACGAGCGTATCGGGATCGAACATCACCCCCTGGAAACGGGCGTAGGGGCACATGTACTTGCAGACCTGTTCGCGCATCACGCCCGCCATCAGGTAGGTGAAGCTAGAGTAGAACAGGATCCAGAACAGCTCCCAGGGCCCGAAGGTGAGCGTCAGCGCCGAACCGACCAGCTCCCGGATCGGGGTGAAATAGCCGACGAAGGTGAAGCCGGTCCACAGCGACAGCGCGATCCAGGCCGCATACTTGAGCCCCTTGACGCGAACCTTGCGGCCGCTCATGTCGGACTTGTCCAGCTTCATGCGCTTGTTGCGGTCGCCTTCGATCTTCTGCTCGATCCACATGAAGATCTCGGTATAGACCGTCTGCGGACAGGCATAACCGCACCACAGGCGGCCGGCGATCGCCGTGAAGAAGAACAGACCGTAGGCGGAGATGATCAGCAGGATGGCGAGGAAGAAAACGTCCTGCGGCCAGAACACCCAACCGAAGATGTAGAACTTGCGCTCGACCAGGTGGAACAGCACCGCCTGTCGCCCGTTCCACGGAATCCAGCACAAGCCGTAGAAAAGCAGCTGGGTGAACCACACCAGGGCCCAGCGCCACTTGGCGAACATTCCCGAGACGGCACGCACGTAGACTTTCTGCCGGACCGCATAGAGACTCTCTTCCTGCGCTGAAGCGGCCGCTCGACCCGGCGCCTCACTGCTGGTGGCTTGTTCAGACATAATAGTTATATTCGCATATTCTAAATAATTTAGGACAAATTTCCCCGGGGCGTGCCCCGGGGACCTGTCTTGCGAGCATCGCCCGCGGGTGGCGCCTTACTTGTTCGACAGGCTGTACACGTAAGCAGCCAGCAGGTGGACCTTGGCATCGCCGAGGAAGTCCTTCCACTTCGGCATCTTTCCCTGCCGTCCGTTGGTCACGGTTTCGATGACGGTGGCTTCGGACGAACCATAGAGCCAGATCTTGTCGGTCAGGTTCGGCGCCCCGATCGCCTGGTTGCCGGTGGCATCCATGCCGTGGCAGCCGACGCAACCGTTCTGCACGAACAGTTCGCTGCCCTTCTGTGCGCGTGCCGAATCATGGGTCAGACCGGAGAGCGAACGCACGTAGTTGGCCAGGTCCTTGGCACCCTCGGCACCGACTGCCGGGCCGAACGGCGGCATCATGCCCTGACGCCCCTCGAGGATGCTGGCCTTGATCGTCTCCGGTGCCCCCCCGTACAGCCAGTCCTTGTCGGCCAGATTCGGGAAGCCCTTGGCGCCTTTCGCGTCGGATCCGTGGCACTGGGCACAATAGGTCAGGAACATTCTCTGCCCCATCGCCTTGGCTTCGCGATCCGCGGCGACAGCCTGCAGATCCTGCGACTGGTACTTCGCGAAGATCGGGCCGTACTTCTCTTCCGCGGCCTTCATCTCGCGAGCGTACTGGCTGTTCTCGCCATGCGCCGAGCTCCAGCCGAACAGCCCCTTGGTGTTGCCGAAGCCCGGAAACACGGTCATGTAGGCGACCGCAAAGAAGATCGTGATCCAGAACAGGTACATCCACCAGCGCGGCAGCGGGTTGTTGTACTCGCACAGGTTTTCGTCCCAGACGTGGCCGTGCAGCTTGGCCTCGCCGGACTCGGATTTTTCGCCCTTCATGTTCGACGCCAGCACGAACACGCAGAAGAGCAGACTCAGGGCGACCAGCACCATCACCCACATGTTCCAGAAACCGCTAACAAAGTCAGCCATTATTCGTTCCTTCCTTGGGATGCCGGACGTGACCGTCGGGCATGTCTTCATCGGCGAAAGGCAGCCGCGCCGCTTCGTCGAATCCTTTCTTGGCCCGCCCGCTGTACGCCCAGGCGACGATGCCCAGGAAACACACCAGGCCGAGTACGGTCAGGATCGAGCGGAAATCGTTGATATCCACGGCGCAATCACCACCTTCACTGAACGCGCTTCAACGCGGTACCCAGGCCCTGCAGGTAGGCCACCACGGCGTCGAGTTCGGTCTTGCCCTTGATCACGTCGTTGCCTGCCTTGATCTGATCGTCGGTGTACGGGACACCGACCTTGCGCAGAGCCGCCATGCGGGCGCCGATGTCGGTGTCGAGCGGACGATCGAGCCACGGGAAAGCCGGCATGTTGGACTCGGGTACGACATCGCGCGGATTGTTCAGGTGGACACGGTGCCACTCGTCCGAGTAGCGCCCCCCGACCCGGTGCAGGTCGGGACCAGTCCGCTTCGAGCCCCACTGGAACGGATGGTCGTAGACGAACTCGCCGGCCACCGAATAGTGTCCGTAGCGCTCGGTCTCGGCCCGGAACGGTCGGATCATCTGCGAATGGCAGTTGTAGCAACCTTCGCGCACATACACGTCACGGCCGGCAAGCTGCAACGCGTCGTAGGGCTTGAGCCCCTCGACCGGGGTGGTCGTCGACTTCTGGAAGAACAGCGGCACGATCTCGACCAGACCGCCCACGCTGACCGTCAGCAGCGTCAGCACGATCATCCAGCCGACGCTCTTCTCGATAAACTCGTGTTTGCTTTGAGCCATTTTCAACCTCTCCCGATCAGGCGTGAGCCGCGGCCGGAGCGACCACAGGCGCGTCGTAGGCTTTGTGGCCGGAAATCGTCTTCACCATGTTGTAGAACATGATCAGCATGCCACCGAGGAACAGCACGCCGCCGAGCAGACGGATCGACCAGAACGGATAACTGGCCTTCACCGACTCGACGAAGGAGTAGGTCAGCGTGCCGTCCGGGTTGGTCGCACGCCACATCAGACCCTGCATCACGCCGGCGATCCACATCGAGGCGATGTAGAGCACGACGCCGATGGTGGCGACCCAGAAGTGGGTC
>JAGRGB010000152.1 GCA_020445745.1 Rhodocyclaceae bacterium
AGGCTCTCCACGGCGGCGAACACGGTATTGACCGCGGCGGCGGAGGACTTGAGGCCGGCTTCGAGGTTGGACTTGGCGGCGGCGGCGACTTTTTCGGGCGAGACGGACATGATGGATTCCTTCAAGTAAGAGTTCTGGTGAGAGCGGTTGCTGACAAAGCTGAATCGGTATGGGCGTATTGTGCACTGCAGCAATTCGGATTGCAAGCTATTTTTGAAGACTTGACGATTTTTCTGCAGGGCGCCAGGGCGCCAGGGCGATGCAGGCAGCGAGCGGCCGAACGCCTTGAACCGCGCGTTCGGCCGAGCGGGCGTGGAACTGGACGCTCGCACGGCGCAAGGCGCCGTCGTCCGTTCAGATGTCAACGCGAACGCCGACGGTCAGTCCCGCCGCGCAGGTCTGTGGCCAAGGGTGGCGTCCACCACCTCGGCGAGTGCCTCGGCAACCTCCGGATCGTCGGTCAGGCTGTCGACGATTGCGCTGCGGCAGGCGATCGTCGGCGCCATGCCGGTTCCCGTCAGGCGGGCCGCATAGACCAGCAGGCGGGTCGAAACGACCTCCTCCAGGTCCACGTCCTTGAGCCTCCGCAGGCTGTTGGCGATCGACACCAGCTGCCTCGCCAGCATCCCATCGCAGCCGGTCTCGCCGCGCAGGATGGCTTCCTCGCGTTCGGCGGACGGGAAGTCGAAGCGCAGGCTCACGAAGCGCTGGCGGGTGGAGGGCTTGAGACCCTTCAGGAAGTTCTGGTAGCCGGGGTTGTAGCTCATCACCAGCATGAAGCCGGGGGGCGCCGCGAGCAGTTCCCCGGTACGGTCGATCGGCAGCATGCGCCGGTCGTCTGCCAGCGGATGGATCACCACGGTGGTGTCGCGGCGGGCCTCGACCACCTCGTCCAGGTAGCAGATGCCACCCTCGCGCACGGCACGGGTCAGCGGCCCGTCGCACCACCGGGTTTCGCCGTCGCCGATCAGGTGGCGGCCGACCAGATCGGCCGCGGTCAGGTCGTCGTGGCAGGCAACGGTATGGAGCGGCAGGTCCAGCCGCGCGGCCATGTGGGCCACGAAGCGCGTCTTGCCGACGCCGGTCGGTCCCTTGATCAGCAGCGGCAGCCGGTTCCGCCAGGCGTGCTCGAACAGCGTCACTTCATCGCCGACGGGCTCGTAGTAGGGGTGCGCGGCACTTGCCGGTTCGTGGATCGCATTCATGGCATCGAACTCCTTCACGGATTGCCGGCTGCGAGGAAACCAGCCGCGATCGCCGCCACCAGCACCGACAGCCAGCCGGTCAGCAGCCGGCGCCAGCGCGCCGGTGCCTGCCGCAGCGACATGTAGTCGAGGATCACCAGGCGGCCCTTGGCGAAGGCCAGGGCCAGCGCCAGCATCGTGGTGCCGGTGCCGGTGCCGGTGCCGGTGCCGGCGGGCCAGCGCATCAGCCACCAGGCCAGCGCGGTGGCCAGCAGCAGGAACAGCCAGATCAGATCGAGTCGTCGCGTGTTCATCGCTCAGTGCAGGACATAGACCAGGGGGAACAGCACCAGCCACACCAGATCCACCATGTGCCAATAGCTGGCCCCGCTCTCCAGCCCCGACATGCGGCCCGGTCCGTAACGACCCTGCCGTGTGCCGGCCCACAGCACCACCAGCACGACGATGCCGAGAATGACGTGGAGGAAATGGAAGAAGGTCAGCGACAGGTAGAACATGTAGAAATCGTTGGACGACAGGGTGATGCCGGCGGCCAGCTTGGCGACGTATTCGAAGGTCTTGACGGCGACGAAGCCGGCGCCGCAGGCGATGCCGCCGAGCAGCCAGCGCGCGGCGACATGCCGTCTGTCCAGCTGCGCGGCATGCACGGCACGGGCGACGCACCAGCTGCCGCTGACCAGCAGCACGGTGTTCGCGGTGCCGGCCCGGCGGTCGAGGGTGAGCTGCATGGCGTCGAACAGCGCCACGTCACGGCTGCGCGCCCAGGTGTAGGCGAGGAAGAACAAGGCGAAAACCAGCAGCTCGGCGAGGATGAAGATCCACACCGCGAGGTCGCCGGGCAGCGGTCGCGCCGGCGCGCCGTCGCTGCCGGACGGTGGCGGGAACGCACATGGTGTCTGCATGGGGCAGATCTTAGTGGTCACGCGCCGGGGGCGACCTTGACCCAGGGCAAGCGGGGAAGGTCACGGCAACGGCCGGCCGTCGCTGCACGCCGATGGTGCGCACTTCGTTCGACGCTGCACCGTGATGAACGCGCTTGCGACGCGAAGGCGGACCGCGACAGCTGGTTTGCCGCGGCAAGCGGGTTTTCCCCCGATTGGCATGTCTTCTGCTTTTCGACACGGACGTGGACGTGGCGGCGGTGATCGCCGCGGCGACCCCGCACGCTGACGAAGGGACTGCGATGAATGATCCTGCTCCGGGGCGGGCTGCCATCGACGAAGTCGTCCATGGCAGCCTGGAAGCGGTGTATCGGAAGTGTCGCGACGACACCTCCGGTGCCGTTGCCGACTACATTCCGGAGCTGGCCCGGGTGGACGCCGACCGCTTCGGCATCGCCGTGGCCACCGCCGAAGGGCGTCTCTGGCGCTTCGGCGACGCGGACGACGAATTCACGATGCAGTCGGTGTCCAAATGCCTGGTGTTCTGCATGGCACTCGAGCTGCTGGGCCGCCGCCAGGTGTTCGAATTCGTCGGTGTCGAGCCCAGTGGCGACGCGTTCAATGCGATCGTGTTCGATCCCCACACCGGGCGCCCGTTCAATCCGATGGTCAATGCCGGCGCGATCACGATCGCCGGCCTGCTCTACGGGGCGCTCGGCGACGGCGCGATGCCGGCGCTGCTGGAGCGCCTGTCGCGAGCCGCGGGGCGCGACCTGAAGGTGTCGGAAGCGGTGTACGTGTCGGAGCGCGAGACGGGTCACCGCAATCGGGCGATCGCCCACCTGCTGCTCAATGTCGGCGCCCTGTCGGCACCCGTGGAGGCGGTCCTGGATCTCTATTTCCGCCAGTGCTCGATCCTTGCCAGTGCCGTCGACCTGGCGCGCATGGGGGCGACGCTGGCGAACATCGGCAAGAATCCGGTGACCGGCGATCCGGTGTTCGACGTCGCCGCCGTACGCGACACGCTGGCGGTGATGTTCACCTGCGGCATGTACGACTATTCGGGCCACTGGGCGATCGACGTCGGCATGCCGGCCAAGAGCGGCGTCGGCGGCGGCATCCTCGGCGTGGTCAACCGCCAGCTCGGAATCGGCACCTTCTCGCCCCGGCTGGATGCCAAGGGCAATTCCGTGCGGGGTGTCGAGGTGTGCCGCAGGCTGGCGGACGACCTCGGCCTTCATGCGTTCGAGTGCACGAACTATGGATCGAGCTTCGTCAGGGGGATGCTCTGAGTGCCAGGCGGATCCCGCGCCGACGGACGCTTTCCGGCTCCCATCGAAGAGTTGGACACCCGCTTGCTGCTGGACGGCGAGGCGGCGCCGCCCGAGGGCCGCAGCGGACCGATCGCGCCGGACATGACCATCGTGCGCCGGGCGTCCAGCATCTGGCGGGCGCGGGAGGACGAGCGTGCCTGGTACCTGGTGATGGTCGAGGGCACCGGCCCGGGCACCCGCACCCGTGTCGGCGACGGTCGCATCGTCGTCGGACGTGCCGAGCCGGCGGACCTGGTGCTGCACGACACGGAGGTCTCGCGACGCCACTGCGCGATCGAACTCCATCCCCAGGGCGCTCTGCTGGTGACCGACCTCAACGCCACCAATGGCACTTACGTGAACGGCGAGTCGATCCGCGGCAGTGTCGTCGTCGGCGAGCACGCCATCCTGCAGCTGGGTCGCCACGTGTTCCGCTGCGAACGGCTGTCCGGCCAGGAAGCAGCCCATCACGACAGCGTCGCCGAGGAATTTCGCCGTGCCCGGGAGTACGTGATGGCGCTGCTGCCGGCGCCGATCGACGACGGACCGGTGCGCGTCGAATGGGCTTTCGAGCCCTCGAACGAACTCGGGGGCGATGCGTTCGGCTACCTGTGGCTCGACGCCGACCGCTTCGCGATGTTCCTGATCGACGTCTCGGGGCATGGCCCGGGCGCGGCGCTGCACAGTGCCACGATCATGAACGTGCTGCGCCACCGCAGCCTGCCGGGCGTCGATTTCTCGTCGCCGGCCGAAGTGGTCGCCGGCCTCAACGCGGTGTTCGCGATGGACGCCCACGGCGGCATGTGCTTCTCGATCTGGTACGGCGTCCATGATCGTCGCAGCAGCAAGCTCGATTTCTGCTCGGCCGGTCACCCGCCTGCCTTTCTCATCGATGCCGACGGCATGCATGCGGAACCGCTGCAGACGCGCAATCTGCTCGTCGGCGCGGTGCCAGGGTACAAATTCCGCGCCTCTTCGGCGCGGGTGTCGGACGGCGGCCGTGTGTACCTGTTCAGCGACGGCGCCTACGAGATCCGGGACGAGGCGGGCCGCGAGGGCCGTCTCGAAGACCTGCGTGTGCAACTGCTGGTGCCGGCTTCGTCAAGCGAGGCGCGGCCGGAGCGCCTGCTGGAAAGGGCGTGGCAGCGGATGCAGGCACGCGCGCTGGAGGACGACTTCACGGTCCTGCAAGTCGAGTTCGGCGATGTGCGCTGAGGCCTGCGGCAGGACTGCCGACCGGTGCGTCTTCGGCATGCTGCCGGTGCCCGCAGCGATGCGCCGTCGCCGCCTGCCGGAGAGCGCCGGCGCGCGCGTACACGGACCCTTGGGAGATGAATCATGCACGAAGCCATGAAGGTGCTCGAGGAGGACGGGCAGACCCTGCGTGTCGTCCTCTCCGGCCGGCTCGATTCCAGCACGGTCGACGAGATCGAACCGGCCCTCAGGGCCCGCCTCGACGATGGCACCCAGCACGTGCTGGTGGACCTTCGCGAGGTGAGCTTCGCCGCGTCGATGGCGATCCGGATGTTCATCGCCACCGCCAGGCGTCTGCAGCAGCTCGGACGCCAGATGGTGCTGTTCGGCGCCCAGCCGCTGGTGCGCGAGGTCTTCGAACACGTGGCGCTCGACGATCTGGTCGCGATCGTTCCCGAGGCCGACCAGGCCCTCGCCATGCTGGCGTCGCGCTGAACCATGGATGCAGGGCCGTGCGCCTTCGAACTGTGCGCCGACGATGCACCCTTGCGGCGCGGCTGGGGCCATCTCGAGGCCTTTCTCGATGCGCGTCGGTGCGGCGCGCGGATCCGATTCGTCGCCGGCCTGCTGCTCGAGGAGGCGGTCAGCAACATCTTCCTGCGCGCCGAGCATCCGCCGCCGACATGCCGCGTCCGGCTCCACCTGGACGCGCAGGGCGACACGCTGGAGATGTGCATCGAGGACGAAGGCGCCCCCTTCGACCCTTGCGCCGCGGCTCTTCCGGGACGGTCTGCCGGCGGCGCCGAAGGCGGCCGTGGCATCCTGCTGATGCGGTCGATGGCGGACGACATGCGCTATGCCAGACGGGCCGGCACCAACCGGCTGCAGTTCCTGGTCCGCGAGCGGTTGCCGATCGGCGACGCGCGCTGAGTCGGGCCGCGGGCGGGCGACGCTTCATCCCGTTGCCGGCCTGCCATCCTCGATCGCCAGCCGCAACTGCTCCAGCGAGAACGGCTTGGTGAGGCAGCGATCCATGCCGGCGTCGTGGCAGCGGCGCGCGATGCTGGCCTCGGCATCGGCCGTGACGGCGATGATCGGCACGCTCGGCAGACCGCGACGGCGCTCCTCCAGCCGGATCGCGCTGCTGGCCTCGAAGCCGTCCATGTCGGGCATGTGGCAATCCATGAAGATGTAGCGATAGTCCTGTTCGAAGCGCGCGGTACAGGCTAGTCGGCCATTGGCGACCGTGTCCACCTGGTAGCCGAGCGCCTTCAGGCACTCGGCGGCGACGATCTGATTGACCGGATGGTCCTCGGCCAGCAATACGCGGCCGCCGTGGGCGACGGCGGGTGCGTCCGGAGCCTTTTTCGGCTCTGCTCGAGGCTCCCCCGGGTCGGCCGCCGGCTTGACGGCGTGCCCGAACGGCAGCGTGAAGCGGAAGCACGACCCCTGTCCCTTGACCGATTCGACCGCGATCTCGCCGCCCATCGCCTCGACCAGGCCGCGCGAGATGGCTAGTCCCATGCCGCTGCCGCCGAAGCGCCGGGTGATCGAGCCGTCTTCCTGGGTGAACGCGTCGAAGATGCGGTCGAGATAGCCGGGCTCGATGCCAATGCCGGTGTCGTGCACCTCGAACTGCAGGCGCTGGCCACCGCCGTTCGCCCCCCGCGAACGGATCTCGAGCCGCACCCCGCCGCGCTCGGTGAACTTGACGGCATTGCCGAGCAGATTGACGAGAACCTGCCGCAGCCGCTGGGCGTCGCCGACGAGGTGCTCCGGCAGCCCGGGCTCGACATCGCAGCCGAGGTGCAACTGCTTCTCGGCGGCGGCCGGTTCGACGACCGCGCAGGCGGCGGCCGCGACCTCGCGCAGCTCGAATTCGCATTCGGACACCGATAGCTTGCCCGCCTCGATGCGCGAGAAGTCGAGGACGTCGTCGATCAGTCCGAGCAGCGCCTTGGCCGAGTCGTGGGCCAGCCGGGCGTAGCGGACGCGGGCCGCGTGATCGGCGCTGGTCTCGAGCAGCCTGGTCATGCCGAGCACACCGTTCATCGGCGTCCGGATCTCGTGGCTGATGGTCGCCAGGAACTGGCTCTTGGCGCGGTTCCCGGCCTCGGCGGCCTCCTTCGCCTGCAACAGTTCGGCGGTGCGCCGTTCGACCTGCCGTTCGAGGTCTTGCTGGTGCGACTCGAGGGCCTGTTGCGCGGCGCGCCGCTCCGTGACTTCGCTCTCCAGCCGCCGGTTCAAGGCCTCGCCGCGTCCGATCTGGCGGGACAATCGTTCCGCCAGCGCCTCGTTTTCGAAGCGAAAGCGCAGGCTGTCGTACAGCACCTGGTGGAAATTGCGGGCGGTCTTCATGACCAGCCCGACGTAGGTGGCCATGCCGAACGCGAACAGGGCATGGCCGACATCGGCTTCGCGGAGCAGTTCGAACACGACCGCCAGGTTCGGCGGGATGAAATACCAGTACATCGCCGGCCGGTGCGGCATCAGCACCGGAACGGCGATGGCGGTCAGACCGACGACGACGACGATCACCGCCATCGCCAGCCAGACGTCGGCGCCGTGGCTGACGAAGACCATCAGCGTCCAGCACAGCCCCATCGCCGCCGTGCCCACGGTGTAGCGTCGTGCCCAGATCTCGGGGGTCGCGGATGCCGCGCTTCGCCGGCGCCAGGCGATCAGCCCCAGCCGGAACAGGGCCGAGCCGACCAGCGCGGCGCACCAGGCCAGCAGCAGGGGCAGCGGCCGGGCATCGGCGAGTACCGCCGTCATGGTCAGCGCGGCGACGATCACCATCAGGTTGGCCAGCAGGCCATTGCGGTACAGCAGTTCGGTGCGCTCGGCCTGGATCTTGGCGGCTATCCAGGGCGAGGCGGCGTCGGTTGCCATGGTCGTAGCGGAGTTCCCTGTATTCTCGCCCGGCATCGGCGAGCCCGTACATCGCCGGCCGAGTGCCTGAAAACGCTCGAGCCCTCATTGTGGGGGTGCCGTGCCGACGCCGCCAGCCGCTTCCGGACAGGATCGCCGGCGGCGCGACGAGCGAGGGCCCGCATTGCGGGCCCCGGTCGCAGGGTTCGACGCCGTCGGAATCAGGAGGCCGCCGCGGCCGGCTCCTCCTTGACGAAGAAGCTGGCAATGTAGGCGACCAGCCCGACGAGGAATATCACGCCGGCCCATTCCCGCATCCAGTAGAACAGGCTGAGCTGCTCCTGGACCTGCATGAACGACTGTGGTTCATCGCTGAAGCGCTGGAGCCAGACCTGCAGGATGCCAGCGGCGGTCAGGAACAGGGTGATGAACACCATCGCGACGGTCATCAGCCAGAAACTCCACATCTCGATCACCTGGGCGCCGTTCGAGTTGGCGGCACGGCCCCGCAGCACCGGCATCGCGTAGCTGATGATGCACAGCACGACCATCGCGTAGGCGCCGTAGAAGGCCATGTGGCCGTGGGCGGCGGTGACCTGGGTGCCGTGGGTGTAGTAGTTCACCGGTGCCAGCGTATGCAGGAAACCCCACACCCCGGCGCCGAGGAAGGACATCACGCCGGTGCCGAGCGCCCACAGCGTGGCCGCCTTGTTGGGATGCTCCCGGCGGCGCCGATTGACCATGTTGAATGCGAACACCGTCATCGCGAAGAATGGAATCGGCTCGAGCGCCGAGAAGATCGAACCCCACCACTGCCAGTAGCCCGGCGTGCCGATCCAGAAGTAGTGGTGGCCGGTGCCGATGATGCCGGTGACCAAGGTCAGCGTGATGATCACGTACAACCATTTCTCGATCACC
>JAGRGB010000153.1 GCA_020445745.1 Rhodocyclaceae bacterium
CGCTACATGTTCGGATAGTTCGGTCCGCCGCCGCCCTCGGGGGTCGCCCAGTCGATGTTCTGCAGGGGATCCTTGATGTCGCAGGTCTTGCAGTGCAGGCAGTTCTGGGCGTTGATCTGCAGTCGCTTGTCGCCGCCGTCATCGACGATCTCGTAGACGCCGGCCGGGCAGTAGCGCTGCTCGGGCGAGGCGTAGAGGGCGAAGTTGGTCGTCATCGCCTGGGCCGGATCCTTCAGCCGCAGGTGGCAGGGCTGGTCCTCCTCGTGGTTGGTGGCCGAGATGAACACCGAGGACAGCCGGTCGAAGCTCAGCTTGCCGTCCGGCTTCGGGTAGTCGATCGGTCGGCACTCGCCGGCCGGCTTCAGTTGCAGGTGATCGGCATGGTTCTTCAGCGTCCACGGTGCCCGCCCGCGCAGCAGGTAGGTCTCCAGCGCGCTGTAGGCGAGCCCGAACCACAGGCCGCGGGCGAACGACGGGCGGATGTTGCGCACCCGGTACAGCTCGTCCCACAGCCAGCTCTGTTTCAGCCGCTGCGGGTACTCGGCGACTTCGCCGCCGGCGCCCGCCGAGGCCCGGTGGGCGTGGATCGCCTCGGCGGCGACGATGCCCGACTTCATCGCCATGTGCGTGCCCTTGATCTTGGGCACGTTCAGGAAGCCGGCCGCATCGCCGGCCAGCAGCCCGCCCGCGAAGACCAGCCGCGGCAGCGACTGGAAGCCGCCCTCGTTCAGGGCACGGGCCCCGTACGAGATCCGCCGCCCGCCCTCGAAGGTGCTGCGGATCGCCGGGTGGGTCTTGAAGCGCTGGAACTCCTCGAACGGCGACAGGTAGGGATTGGCGTAGTCGAGGCCGACCACGAAGCCCACCGCCACCTGGTTGTCCTCCAGGTGGTAGAGGAAGGAGCCGCCGTAGGTGTCCGAGGCCAGCGGCCAGCCGATCGTGTGCAGCGTCAGCCCCGGCTGGTGCACCGCCGGGTCCACCTCCCACAGCTCCTTGATGCCCAGCCCGTAGGTCTGCGGATCGCAGTCGCGCCGCAGGTCGAAGCGCTCCATCAGGCGCTTGCTCAGCGAACCCCGGCAGCCCTCGCAGAACACCGTCTGCGCGGCCCGCAGCTCGATGCCCGGCTGGAAGTTCGCCCCCTCGCTGCCGTCGCGCGACACCCCCATGTCGCCGGTGATCACGCCGCGCACCGCCTCGTCCTCGACGATCACGTCGGCGGCGGCAAAACCCGGGTAGATCTCCACGCCCAGCGCCTCGGCCTGCTCGCCGAGCCAGCGCACGACGTTGCCGAGGCTGACGATGTAGTTGCCGTGGTTGTTCATCTGCGGCGGCGTCGGCAGCTTGCGCGCGCCGCGTTCGCTGAGCATCAGCAAGCGATCCTCGGTGACCGGCGTGTTCAGCGGCGCGCCCCGCGCCTTCCAGTCCGGCAGCAGCTCGTCGAGCGCCCGCGTCTCGATGACCGCGCCCGACAGGATGTGGGCGCCGACCTCGGAGCCCTTCTCGACGACGCACACCGAGATCTCCTCGCCGCCCTCGGCGGCGAGCTGCTTGAGCCGGATCGCCGCCGACAGGCCGGCCGGGCCGGCGCCGACGATCAGCACGTCGTATTCCATCACCTCGCGCGTCATTGCCCGCCCCCCGCGCCGGCGACTCTCCCGCCCGCCATCAGAACAGCCCTTCCGGCAGCGCCAGCACCGATTCGGCGCCATCGACGACCGCGTCGCGCAGCGCCGCCGTCTCCGGCAGCACGTGCTCGGCGAAGTAGCGCGCGACCACCAGCCGCGCACCATGGAACTCGGCGTCGCCGCCGCCCATGCGCTGGTGGGCCACCAGCGCCAGGCGGCCGAGCAGCCAGCCGCCGGCGACGTTGCCGGTGAGCTTCAGGTACGGCACCGCGCCGGCCGCGGCCTGCTGCGGATGGCTGTCGTAGTGGGCCAGCAGCCACGCGGTGGCCTGCTCGAGCGCCGTGATGGCGCGCGCCAGCGACTGGCCGATCTTCTGCAGGCCGCCGTCGGCGTGACCCGCCAGGCTCTCCTGCGTCGCCTTCAGCTCGCCGATCAGTGCCTGCATGGCGTGGCCACCCTCACGCGCGATCTTGCGGCCGATCAGGTCGTTGGCCTGGATCGCCGTGGTGCCCTCGTAGATCGTCGTGATGCGCGCATCGCGCATGTGCTGGCAGGCGCCGGTCTCCTCGATGAAGCCCATCCCGCCGTGCACCTGGATGCCGTTCCAGGTCACGCCCTGGGCCACTTCGGTGCACCAGCCCTTGACCACCGGCGTCAGCAGCTCCAGCCGCGACTGGTTCTGCTTGCGCACCGCCTCGTCCGGATGCGCCTTGGCCCGGTCCATGCACCCGGCCACGTAGTAGGCCAGCGCCCGCGTCGCCTCGGTGCGGGCCTTCATGTCCATCAGCATGCGGCGCACGTCCGGGTGGTGCAGGATCGGCTTCTTGTCGCCCGACTTGTCGCCGATGATGCGGCCCTGGACGCGCTCGCGCGCGTAGGCCAGCGCCTGCTGGTAGGCCCGCTCCGAGATCGCCACGCCCTCCAGGCCGACGTTGAGCCGGGCGTGGTTCATCATCGTGAACATGTACTCCAGGCCGCGGTTGGCCTCGCCCACCAGGTAGCCGATCGCGCCGTCCTTCTCGCCGAACGCCATCACCGCGGTGGCGCTGGCGTGGATGCCCATCTTATGCTCGATCGAGGCGCACACCAGGTCGTTGCGCGCACCGAGGCTGCCGTCGTCATTGACCAGGAACTTGGGCACCACGAACAGCGAGATGCCCTTCACCCCGGGGGGCGCGTCGGGCAGCCGGGCGAGCACCAGATGGACGATGTTCTCGGCCATGTCGTGCTCGCCCCAGGTGATGAAGATCTTGGTGCCGGAGATCGCGTAGGAGCCGTCGCCGCGCGGCTCGGCCCGGCTGCGAACGGCCGCCAGGTCGGAGCCGGCCTGCGGCTCGGTCAGGTTCATGGTGCCGGTCCACTGGCCGGACACCATGTTCGGCAGGTAGGTGTTCTTGAGTGCGTCGGAACCGTGGTGGGCGATCGCCTCGACCGCGCCGAGCGTCAGCAGCTGGCACAGCGAGAACGCCATGTTGGCCGAGTTCCACATCTCCAGCACCGCCGTCGACACGGTGATCGGCAGGCCCTGGCCGCCGAACTCGGTAGCTGCCGGGATGCCGTTCCAGCCGGTCTCGCAGAAGCTCGCGTAGGCCTCCTTGAAGCCGTCGGCGGTCGCCACCTCGCCGTCGGCCCAGCGGTTGCCCTGGCGATCGCCCGAGGCGTTGATCGGCGCCAGCACCTCGGTGGCGAACTTGCCGGCCTCGTCGAGGATCGCCTGCACCAGATCCGGTGTCGCCTCTTCGTAGCCGGGCAGCGTCGAGATTGCATCGAGGCCGGAGAGCTCCTTCATCACGAACAGCATCTCGCGAATCGGCGCGGCATATGTGGTCATGGCTGTCTTCCTTTCTGGATAAGGGCGGCCGCTAGATGGCCTTGGTCAGCTCGGGGACGATCTCGAACAGGTCGCCGACGAGCCCGTAGTCGGCGACCTGGAAGATCGGCGCCTCCGGGTCCTTGTTGATCGCGACGATGACCTTCGAATCCTTCATGCCGGCCAGGTGCTGGATCGCGCCGGAGATGCCGACCGCGACGTAGAGCTGCGGTGCGACGATCTTGCCGGTCTGGCCGACCTGGTAGTCGTTGGGCACGAAGCCGGCATCGACGGCGGCCCGGCTGGCGCCGAGGGCGGCACCGAGCTTGTCGGCCAGCGGTTCGAGCAGGCGGTGGAAGTTCTCGCCGCTGGCCAGACCCCGGCCGCCCGAGACGATGGCCGACGCGGCGCCCAGCTCCGGCCGCGAACTCTCGGTCAGTTCGCGCCCGACCAGCATCGAGCCACGCGGCGAGAGTTCGGCCGACACCGCCTCGATCGGCGCCGCCGCGCCGTCGCCGACCGGCTCGAAGGCGGTGGTGCGCACCGTCGCCACCTTGATGCCGTCCTGGCTGCGCACGGTGGCGAGCGCGTTGCCGGCGTAGATCGGTCGCACGAAGGTCGAAGCGTCGTCGATCGCGACGATGTCGGAGATCTGCGCGACGTCGAGCAGCGCCGCGACCCGCGGCGCGAAGTTCTTGCCGAAGGAGCTCGCCGGTGCGAGCACGTGGCTGTAGGCCGCAGCTTCCTGCCGGGCGAGCGCGAGCACCAGCGCGGCCACGTTCTCGGCCCCCTGTTCGCGGTAGCCTGCGCCGTCGGCGCACAGCACCTTGGCCACGCCTTCCAGCCGCGCCGCCGCCTCGCATGCGCCGCCACAGTCGTGGCCGGCGACCAGCGCATGCACCTCGCCACCCAGCGCCCGGGCGGCGCCCATCGTGTGCCGCGTCGCGGCCTTCACGGTCTTGTCGTCGTGTTCGACGACCACCAGTATCGTCATTGCGAACTCCAGAATTTGGTGCGAGCCCTCGCCGGCCGATCAAGCCCGGCCGCGATGTGCGCCACCGGGGTTTGGCCGGTCAGATCACCTTGGCTTCGTTCCTGAGCTTGTCGACCAGCTGGACGACGTCGGCCACCATCACGCCGGCCTTGCGCGCCACCGGCTCGATCACCTTCAGCGTGGTGAGCCGTGGCGCCAGATCCAGCCCGAGGCTGGCGGCGGCCACGGTCTCCAGCGGCTTCTTCTTGGCCTTCATGATGTTCGGCAGCGTCGCGTAGCGCGGTTCGTTCAGCCGCAGGTCGGTGGTCACCACCGCCGGCAGCGGGAGTTCGAGCGTCTCGAGACCGCCGTCGATCTCCCGCGTCACCCGCAGCCGCTCGTCGAGCACCGCCACCTTGGAGGCGAAGGTCGCCTGCGGCCAGCCCAGCAGCGCCGCCAGCATCTGGCCGGTCTGGTTGGAGTCGTCGTCGATCGCCTGCTTGCCGAGGATCACCAGCGCCGGCGATTCGCGCTCGACCAGTGCCTTGAGGATCTTGGCCACCGCCAGTGGCTGCAGTTCCGCGTCGGAGCTGACCAGGATGCCGCGGTCGGCGCCGATCGCCATCGCCGAGCGGATCGTCTCCTGGCAGGCCGCCACGCCGCACGACACGGCCACCACCTCGGTGGCCCTGGCCGCTTCCTTCAGACGCACGGCCTCCTCGACGGCGATCTCGTCGAAGGGATTGATCGCCATCTTGACGTTGGCGAGTTCGACGCCGCTGTGGTCCGCCTTGACGCGCACCTTGACGTTGTAATCGACGACCCGTTTCACCGGGACGAGCACTTTCATGGGCCCTCCTGTCTTTCAAGTTGGAAGTTCATCGGCTGGCTTCGACGAGATCGCGATCGATGCGGCGCCTACGCCGGGCGGCGATCCCGCGTTGCCTCGACAAAGGGATTGCCTTCGTCGGACGCCTCGTTGCCGGGCTCCGGACGGGCACTGCGTTCGATGCGACGAGCCGGTGACGAGCTTCGATCGCCCGCCAGCGGATCCGGGACGGGGGAGACGGCTGGAATCGGCAGACGCGCCGCCACGCCGTTGCCATCTGGCCCGGTCGTGGGCGCCCGACTGGGGCCGGTCTCCTCCGCATGTCATTGCCGCGTCGTTTGTTGGCAGCGTAATCCGCGAGTCCGTCGACGCCAGCCCCCTTTAATGGGGGCTTTGCGTCGTGCTCCCGTTGCCGCTAGCGCTCAGTGTGCGCTCGCCCCGGCGGCGCCGACACCGGTCTGGGAGCGGATGTACTGGTCGTCGAATGCGGCGATCTCGTTGCGTGCCCGCGCGCTGTTGTCGGTGACCGAGAACAGCCACGAGAAGAAGAACGCGATCGGCAGCGAGAACAGGGCCGGCTGGGTGTAGGGGAAGATCGGCTCGGGATTGCCGAGCACGGTCACCCACACCGACTTCGACAGGATCACCATCGTCACCGCC
>JAGRGB010000154.1 GCA_020445745.1 Rhodocyclaceae bacterium
CAGCGCCTCCCTGTCCTCGTCCGGCCTGCCGCTGCCCCATGTGCGGGTGAAGGCGCTTGACGACTCTCAGCTCGTCGACTCCCGGCGGCCCTACGCCGGCCGCGACGTTGCGCGCCTGTGGGCGCGGCTCGCCGGCACGCCGCAGCTGGAGGCCTTCCGCTCGCCGTTCTACCTGCGCCTGCTGGCCAGCTACCCACTGGCGGACGAGGCGCTGGCCGGTGGCCGTGCGGCGCTGCTGACCCATGTCGTGCGCGCCGCGTTGGTGCGCGAGGCGGTCGAGCGGCGCAACCCGCTGTTCGCGCCGGGGCCGCTGTTGGCGCCGCGCGATCTGGCGCGCATCGGCCGCGGCGACTGGTGCGGCCCCTTCGAGCTGGCCGACCACAGCCCGCTGTTCGCGGCACTCGCCGATTTCGCCGCGGCGATGCAGGCCGGCCGCGCCGACGGCGACCGCTCCCAGGTGCGCCTGCGCTACGCCGAGGCGCTGGCCCTGGTCGACGACCAGGCGCTGGCCGAGGACGTGCTCGCCGCCGGGGTCGCGCTGCAGGTATTGAACATCACACGCGACGAGGTGTGGTTCGCCCACCAGCTGATGCAGGAGTACTTCGCCGCGCGCACGATCTGCGATGCGCCGCGCGCCGCTTGGCTGAACGGCGCCTGGCGGGCCGATGCGGTCGAGCCGCCCCTCGCCCAGGCCCTGGCCGCGCTGGCGGATGCCGAGCCGCTGCCGATGCTGCCGGCCAGCGGCTGGGAGGAGACCCACCTGCTGGCGGCGGCGATGAGCGCCGATGCCGAGGCCTATGTCCGCGCATTGGCGGCCGTCGACCTGCCGCTGGCCGGCCGCTGCGCGGCGCTGGCCGAGGTGCCGGTGTCGCCGCCGCTGGGCGACGAGCTGCGCCGCGCGCTGGTGGCCCGCAGCCGCGCGCCGGAGGCCGACCTGCGCGCCCGCATCGCCGCCGCCCGGGCGCTGGGCGAGCTCGGCGACCCGCGCTTCGAGCGCTGTCACCACGCCGGTGGCGACTTCCTGCTGCCGCCGCTCGTCGCGATCGGGGCAGGGCGATACACGATCGGCTCCGACGAGGGTCTGGAAGCCGACGAGGCGCCGGTGCACGACGTCGAACTGCCGGCTTTCGAACTCGGCAGCTTTCCAGTGAGCAATGCCGAGTACCGCTGCTTCGTCGAGGCCGGCGGCTACGACGACGAGGCCTGGTGGCACGGCGAGGCCGCCCGCCGCTGGCGGCAGGAAGGCGGTGGCGAGGGCAACAAGGGCGCGTGGCGGCGTCACCGAGGGAAACTACAAGAGGACCCCGGGTGGATCGATGCGCAATTGAGTGAGCAGCGCATCACCTCGAAGCAGGCGGCCGACTGGAAGGCCATTGCCGCGATGGGCGATGCCGAATTCGAGGCACTGCTCGACGACTGGTACCCGAGCAGCCGCCAGACCCACCCGGAGCGCTGGCACGACCCGGGCTTCAACCATCCGGCCCAGCCGGTGGTCGGCGTCTGCTGGTACGAGGCCAGGGCTTATTGTGCGTGGCTCGCGGCGTGCAGCGGCCGCCCTTGCCGGCTGCCGACCGAGGCCGAATGGGAGGCCGCCGCGGCCGGCGGGCAGCGCCGCCGTTATCCGTGGGGCGAGGCCTTCGAGCCGTCCCGCTGCAATGTCTTCGAGACCCATCTGCGGGCAACCGCGCCGGTCGGTGTCTTCCCGGACGGCGAGACGCCGGACGGGCTGGCCGATCTTGCCGGCAACGTCTGGGAATGGTGCGGCTCGCTGTACCGTCCGTACCCCTTCGATCCGGCCGCAGCCGGGCGCAACGACGACGACGGCCCGCGGGTGCTGCGCGGCGGGTCGTGGAACGGCTCTCATCACGGCTGCCGCGCCGCCCTCCGCTACGGCGGCGTGCCCGACCTCCGCGACGACGATGTCGGTTTTCGTGTGTGTTTTGCGCCCCCCATCGAATGATGCGCCGGACACTGCGCCGCTGGGCTCTGGGCTCCGGCGTGCTGCTTCTCTGGGCGGCCGCGCCAGCGGCCGCCGCAGGCCTCATTCCCTGCCCAGCGGAAACTGCGACAGCAGCGCGCGGCGCAGGCCCCAGCTGTCGGCGTGGCGGGCGTGGGCGACCCAGGCCTTGACGCTGGCGTCCAGCTCCGCGAAGGAAATGTCCCCGGCGCGCCACGCGGCGAAGCGCTCGGCCAGCCGGCGTCGCGCCACCCCCACCTTGCGCCCCTTCAGCCGGATGTGGGTCGGATAGACCACAAAGCCCAGCCACGGGATGCCGCTGGCCACCGGCTGGACCTGGGCAGCGGATTCGTGGATGGTCAGCCGCAGGCCGGCGAGACGCTCGACGATCGCCCGCTTCCACGCCCACAACTGCTTCTTGTCGTCGGCGAACAGCG
>JAGRGB010000015.1 GCA_020445745.1 Rhodocyclaceae bacterium
GCCCGCCGGCCCGGCGGGCCACGCCGACACCCGGTGCGCGAGCGCTCCCGCCCATTTCAGCGAAACGTCTGTTCCGATTCAGGAAGTAAGGAAGCCAGGAAGAAGGACCTCAGAGCGTCCTGGCGAGACGGAAACCGAGGTCGCCGTAGCGGTTGCCGGGCCCGTTCCTGCCGCGGATGGCCGAGCGCGCGCCGTCGGGGATGCTGCCCCACGAGCCGCCGCGCACCACCCGCCGGTCGGAATCCCCTCCCGTCCAGACGCGGCCGTCGCCGGGCGCACCGCGGTAGTCGTCATGCCAGGGATCTTCGACCCATTCCCAGACATTGCCGATCATGTCATGCAGGCCGAAGGCGTTGGGCGCAAAGCTGCCGACCGGCGCGGTCTGTTTGCCGCTCCAGTCGCTGCCCGAGTCCACAAAGTTGGCCTCGTTCGATCCCGGTTCGTCGCCCCACGGATAGCGGCTGGAGGAACCGGCGCGGGCGGCGTACTCCCATTCGGCCTCGCTCAGCAAACGATACGGCTTTCCGGTCTTCTCCGACAGCCACTGCGCGTAGGCCCGGGCATCGTGCCAATCGACCTGGATCACCGGGCGCCGCCCGCGGCCCCAGCCTACGCCGCCCGGCCGGTAGTCAGAGCCGCCGGCGGCGAGGCAGGCATCCCACTCCTCGAAAGTCACCGGGAACTGGCCGACCGCGAACGGCCGGGCGATGTGCACCCGGTGCTGCGGACCCTCCTCATCGTCACGCCCCTCTTCACCGGCCGCCGAACCCATCAGAAACTCGCCGGCCGGCACGACGACCATCGCCGGGCCGTCGTCGCCATCGCGAAACACCGTGCCCGGCCGCAGCCCGACGCCGTCACCTGCCGCCACGGCCACGGCCTCGACGGCCTGGGTGAGCGGCGCTCCGTCGCGAATCGCCGGCAACAGCTTCAGATGGCGCACCAGCTTGGCGACGTCCTCGTGCCAGTGGCCGGTGGTGAGCGGATAGGCGTTGCGGCGCACCAATGGCGCCAGCGCCGCCGGCAGCGCTGCCCGCCGCGGCATCGTGGTGCCGTCCAGCAGCAGCGGGAAGATCGGCAACCGGCGCCGCAGCGCGGTCTCCACCTCGACCCGCACCGGGTCGTCCTCGTCGTCGAGGCGCGGCCGGCCGTCCTCGTCGCTGGCCGACAGCCAGCCGCGGCCGATCACCACCACCACCGCGGCGCAGCTCGCCAGTTCCGTCTCCAGCACCTCGACCCAGTCCGCCCCGAGCGCGATGTCGCGGGTGTCCTGGAACACCTGGTGGTCGGGGAAGGCCTGCTGCAGGTGGTCCACCAGCCGTCCGGTGGCGTGCTCGCTGTCCTGGCGGCGATAGCTGACGAAGATGCGCGGCCGGCTGCCCGGCCGGGCGAGCGGATCCATCGGCACCCCCTGCTCAATTCGTTTCGCCCGATTATCGTCCGCGACCGGCAGGCATGGCCAGCATCGATTCCAGGGGCATGTCCGGCGGAACCGATCCGGCTTCGGCCCGACCGGCGGCGCCAGGCTGGATCGCCGGCGGGCGGCCCGGTATCGTGCACCCTGTGTCCGGCATGGGCCGGACCGAAGCCCGGGAGATCCGACCGATGAGCACCGCCAGGCGTCGATTCGCCAGCGCAGCCTTGCTGCTGCTGTGCTCGCTGGCGGCCGATGCCGCCAGCGAATCTTACGAGATCGACGGCCGCCACACCCGGCCGGTGTTCGCCGTCAAGCACCTCGGCTTCTCGACCCAGCACGGCCGCTTCGACGATGTCCGCGGCACGATCGACTTCGACCCGGAGACCGGCGCCGCGTCGATCGACGTGACGATCGAGGCGGCCTCGATCGACATGGGGGCCGACGACTGGGACGAGCACATGCGCGGCCCGGATTTCTTCGACGTGGCGTCGTATCCGACGCTGATCTTCCGCGCCGACGACGTCGTCCTCGACATGTCCGCGCCGGCCCGGATCAAAGGCCGGCTGGCGCTGCTCGGCGTGGTACGGCCGGTCGAGCTCGAGGTGTCGCCGGTGCACTGCGGGCTGGAGGTCAGCACCAAGCGCCACAAGTGCGGCGCCGACATCGGCGCGACGATCCGGCGATCCCAATGGGGCCTGAAGAAGTACGTACCGTTCGTTGCCGACGAGGTCCGCCTGACGATCCCGGTGGAGGCCTACCGCGTCGAGCGCTGAGCCGCCGGCGCCCTGCTACGGGGGCGGCCGGTGCTCGGACGCGCGCCGCCGCGCCGGCAGCAAGGCCAGCGCGATGATCAGCGGCGCCAGCGCCTCGAGCCCTTCCTCCAGCGCCCACAGGCTGCGCGCCAGCGCGAGGCCCGGCGGGCCGCCCCAGTCCTCGGCCAGGTCGAGCAGCTTCTCGCACAGCTGGCTCACCACCAGCACGATGCCGCCGAGGATCAGGATGCGCATCGCGCGCGGCGCCAGTTGCGCCGGCCTGCGCAGTTCGCGCAGGCTGCCCCGGATGCTCACCGCCAGCGCCACCACCGCCGTGGCGAGCAACACGGCCACGCCGATGCGCTCGGGCAGCGAGGCGCCGGTGGCGCCCAGGTAGTAGCTGGCGCGCACCGCCTGCTTGCCACCGCCGGTCACCAGCACCCTCAACAGGTCAGATTCACGCAGCGCGAGCAGGCAGAAGACGATCGCGTAGGCGACCATCAGCGGCGACGGGCTGCGGCTGCGGGTCAGTGCCGAGGCCGCCGCCAGCAGCCAGCACAGCACCGCGAGCACCTCGAGTACGCCTTGTTCCTCGAGCAGTTGCCGGCGGGCTTCGACGCCGATAACGTGCGGCAGGACCGCCAGCACCACGGCGGCGGCGAGACAGACCCACAGCAAGGGCCGCAAGGTGGCGAGCACGCCGCCGCCGTCCGCTGTCGGCCCAGGCCTCAGAGCCGTCCTCCGTCGAAGGTGTTGCAGCCGGCCACCTCGCCGCCGGCGAGCCCGTTGCGGAACCAGCGCACCCGTTGCTCGGAACTGCCGTGGGTGAAGCTGTCCGGCACGGCATGACCCTGGGCCTGCCGCTGCAGGCGGTCGTCGCCGATCGCCGCGGCGGCGGCCAGCCCCTCCTCGACGTCCCCCGACTCGAGCACGCTGCGGGCCCGGTCGGCGTGATGGGCCCAGACGCCGGCGAGGCAGTCGGCCTGCAGCTCGAGCCTGACCGACAGGCGGTTGCCTTCGGCGGCGGAAACCTGCTGGCGTGCCGACTGCACCCGCGACGAGATTCCCAGCAGGTTCTGCACGTGGTGCCCGATCTCGTGGGCAACGACGTAGGCCTGGGCGAAATCGCCCGGCGCCCGGAAGCGGTTGCGCAGATCGTCGTAGAAGGAAAGGTCGATATAGACCTTCTGGTCGGCCGGGCAATAGAAGGGGCCCATCGCCGACTGGCCGACGCCGCAGGCGGTTCTGGTGGCGCCCGAGAACAACACCAGCGTGGGCTCCCGATACTGCCGGCCGGCGGCCGCGAACAGCGCATGCCAGGTCTTCTCGGTATCGGCCAGCACCATCGACACGAAGCGGGCCAGTTCGTCCTCGCCCGCCTTGCGCTGCCCATTCCCGGCACCCGGACCCGGCGGCACACCGTCGACCCCGGCGCTGTTCAGGAAGATCGCCGGATCGACCCCGAAATAGATCGCGACCAGCGCGACCAGTATCGTGCCGATGCCAATTCTGCCGGCCCGGCGTCCGCGACCCGATCCCGATCCACGCCTGTCTTCGACGTTGTTGCTCTGTTCCCCGCTTTCGAATCGCATCGCGCCCTCCGCCTCGCGTGGAGCCCTATTGTGGCACAGTCGCCCGGCTGCTCTGCAGGCCCGCCGGGCAGCGACCGGAGCCGGCAATTGGTCACGGTGGCGGCCAGGGATCTGGGCAGGGTGCCGCAGGATCTGCTAGTAAGAGAGTGGATGCACCTTGGATCGCCGCGCCGGTCGCTGCTGCAGAGGCCGGGCGGCGGGCCAGTCGGGGCATCGGGTCCGGCGCAGACGATGAGGGCGCAGGTCCGTGCAGCAAGGGTCCGTATCGATCGGGCCCACGGACGGTCGACACGCCGTCCAGATTCTTCTTCACGAAGCTCCTCATTACCGCGCCGCCCGGCGCGGTTCTTTTTCGTGCTGGAAGCCGCGGTCGTGCATGCGCAGCCGGCCGCGCTCGTCGCCGCCGAGGAGGTTAATCCCCGAGCAAGGCTTGCAGATGGCGCACCGGGATCGCGTAGCTGATCCCCGACGGCTCGGAGATCACGTTCTCCTTGGTGCCCTTGACGAACACGCCATTGATCACGCCGACCACGCGGGCGCTGTCGGCGTCGTAGAGCGGGCTGCCGCTGTTGCCCGGATAGGCGGTGGCGTCGAGCTGATAGACCTTGAACGGTGCTGCCAGGCTGCGCACCATGCGCGGATCGAGGCGTCGGGCGTTGCCCTGCGGAATGCTGATCGGCGTCACGGCCGAGATCATGCCACGATGGCTCACCGGCGTCAGGCCGAGGGAGCCACCGATCGGAAAGCCGGTGAAGCCGATCTCGGTGCCTTCGGGCACCGGCTCGTCGCCGCCCAGTCGGGCGGCCGGCAGCGGCGTGCCGCCGATCTCCAGCACGGCCAGGTCGTGCGTCTTGTCGATGCGCTTGGTGCGCGCCGAGCGGATCTCGATCTTGCCCTCGACCGCCGGAATGGCGATCGCCAGCTGCTCGAAATGCTCGCTGTCGAGGGTCGTCGGCACGACATGGGCATTGGTGGCGATGGTGAGGCCATCAGCGACCGCGAATCCGGTCGCCAGGAACTTGAATGCCGGACTGCGGGTCCGCTGAAAGGTGCCGATCGCCACCACCGACGGCTTGATCATTGCCAGCGAGCGGGCAATCTGGGCACCGGCACGCAACGGCAGCAGCAGCAGCAGCGCCGCCAGCATCAGCATCGCCAGCGTGGTGCCCCGGACCGGCATCGTCACGGCTCGCTCCCGGCGCCGGCCAGCGCCTGCCCGGCAACCACGAAGGACGCGGCCCCGGGCGCGGCAGTCTCGTCGTAGGCGTGACGGTCGAACGGGAAGCGCGCTCGCACCTTGTTCACATAGCGGCGGGTTTCAGGATAAGGCGGCACCCCGCGGAAACGGTCCACCGCGCCTTCGCCGGCGTTGTATGCCGCCACCGCCAGCGTCACCTGCCCCCGGAAGTAGGCGAGCAACCAGCGCAGGTAAGCCAGTCCGCCGCGCACGTTCTGTTCCGGATCGTCTATGTCGGTGACGCCGAAGCGCTCGGCAGTGACCGCGATCAGTTGCATCAGACCCACGGCATTACGCAGCGACACGGCGGTCGGATCGAAATCCGATTCGGCCTGGGCGATCGCCAGCGCAAGTCGCGGCGCGACGCCGTATTCGCCGGCCAGGCTTGCCACCAGGCGGGCGTGCGGCTGCTGGACAGCCGGCAGCCGCGCCAGATATTCCTCCACCCGCCATTCGTCGCGGCCGGCGAGCCGGCGCCCACGGTCGGCGGGTGGCGGCAGCAGGCAAGCGGGCACCTCGCCGCGGCGGCCGCCCAGCAGGCGCATCATGTTTCCCGCCTGGACATGGCCACGAGACGCTGCCATCGCGAACAGGGTGCCGGCGATGCCGTCGTCGCGGGCGCCGCCACGGCCATTGGCGTACATCCAGCCCAGCGCATGCATCGCCTCGACATCGCCGTCACGGGCTGCATCGCAATAGACCGCGCGCGCCCGCACCGGATCGCGGGCCACGCCCTCGCCATGCTCCAGGGCCCGCGCCAGTTCCAGTCGCGACGGCTCGGCGGCGGCTGATCTGCGCTCGTGGGCAGCGACCTGGCCGGCGCCAAGCAACATCGCGCCGACGCCGCAGCACAACAGCCGGCCGGCAATGCCGGCGCCGGGCGACAGCGCGGGAACTCCGTCGCCACGCGGGCGTGCCACGGCCGGCCAAGCACGGCATCGGAGTGCCCGGGCGATCACGTGCAGCGCCTCACAAGCGCCACACCACGGCGCCGGCATCCGCCAGCGCCGCGCGATCGAAGGCCGACTTGACATCGGCGAAGACACCACCGGGGCGCAGCTTGCCGAGCAGGCTGTCGATGCCCATCGCGGCATACTCGGCGTGGGCGACGGCGGCGACGATGGCGTCGGATTCGGGCACCGCCTCCCAGTCGGTCAGGCTCACGCCGTACTCCGCCTCGGCCTCGTCGGACTTGGCCACCGGATCGTGCACGATGACTTCGCAGCCGAAGCTCTGCAGTTCGCGGATGACGTCGATCACCTTGCTGTTGCGCAGATCGGGGCAGTTCTCCTTGAAGGTCAGCCCGAGCACCGTCACCCGCGCACCCTTGATGTTGCTGCCGGCCTGGATCATCGCCTTGATGGTCTGTTCGGCCACGTGCTTGCCCATGCCGTCGTTGATACGGCGGCCGGCGAGGATGACCTGCGGGTGGTAGCCGAGCATGTCGGCCTTGTAGGTCAGATAGTAGGGGTCGACGCCGATGCAGTGGCCACCGACCAGGCCAGGCCTGAAGGGCAGGAAATTCCACTTCGTGCCGGCGGCCTCGAGCACCTCCAGGGTGTCGATGCCGATCTTGTGGAAGATCAGCGAGAGCTCGTTCATCAGCGCAATGTTGAGGTCGCGCTGGGTATTCTCGATGACCTTGGCCGCTTCGGCGACCTTGATCGAGCTGGCGGGGTAGACGCCGGCCGTTATCACCGACCCGTACATCCGCTCGACCGTCGCCAGGGTCTGCGCGCAGTCGCCGGACACCACCTTGACGATCTTCGTGACGGTGCGTTCCTTGTCGCCCGGATTGATGCGTTCGGGCGAATAGCCGACGAAGAAGTCCTCCTTCCAGCGCATGCCCGAATGGCGCTCGATGATCGGAATGCAGACCTCTTCGGTGGCACCCGGGTACACCGTCGACTCGAACACCACGGTGGCTCCGCGCTTGAGTTGGCGACCGACCGTCTCCGAACTCTTGACCAGCGGCGTCAGGTCGGGCCGGTGGGCTTCGTCCACCGGCGTCGGCACCGCGACGACGATGAAGTCCGCCTCCGAGATCGCCACCGGATCGGTGTGGCAGCTCAGCATCGTCGCGGCGCGAAGATCCTCGCTGCGCACTTCGCCGGTGGGATCCACGAAATCGCGATAGGCCTTGATCTTGGATTCCGACAGGTCGAATCCGATGGTCCGGTATTTCTTGCCGAATTCCACGGCGAGCGGGAGGCCGACATAGCCCAGCCCGATGACAGCAACGGTCGTCAAGATGACACCTCAGTATCGTTCAATTGCAACAAGCCCCGCCTACAGCGTCGCCCGGATGCGCTCCGTCTCACCCTTCAGCCCAGACACGCCGGCATATTCCCGCTCGATCCGGTCGAGCAACTGGCGCGCCCGATCCGCCTGGCCGGCCTTGGCCAGCGCCCGCACCAGATTGAGCGCGATCTGGGGCGACTTGGGCGCGCCGCGGCTGGCCCGCTCGAGCAGTTCGACCGCCCGCGCATGGTCGCCCATTTCTGAACTCAGCATGCCGACCGTGTCGAGTATGGCCGGATTGTCGGGGGCAAGTTCCAGCGCCTTCTCGGCGTATTGCATGGCCTTCGGGTCATTGGCCTTGGCGCCGGCCCATGCCATGTTGTTGAGCAGCAGCGCATTGTCGGGCGCCAGCTTGAGCATGTCCCGGTAGTAGCCGACCGCAGCTTCGAAGTCGCCTTTCCGCAGCGCCGCCTCGGCGAGATAGCCGCGTACCGCGAGATCCTTCGGATTGCTGCGGATCCATTTCGCCACGGACTGCTCTGCCGCCTTGTCGTCGCCGGCAGCGCTGAGGGATGCATGCAGCGCGATGGCGCTCTTCGCCCTCGGCTCGATGGACTGCGCCTTCTGCAGATTCTCGATGGCGCGTTGCCAGTCCGACTGACGAATCGCGACGTCGGCGATCAGCAGATAGCCTTCGGCCGCGTTGGGATGCTTGCGCCGCCAGTCGTCGGCGACACTCGCGGCACCGTTGAGATCCCGGTGGGTCAGGCGGTGGGCCACCAGTGCCTGGGTCGCCTCGAGTTCCTCCGGGAACTGAAGGCGCGCCTTCTGCAGGGTCTGGTCCGCCCCGGACAAGTTGCTCGCTGCATTCTGCGCGCCGGCGAGCAGCAGCAGCGCGCGCAGCGACTTCGGGTTCGCCGCCACCAGGCGGCCGAAAGTCGAGGCTGCCTGTTGTGCCTCGCCGGCAGCGAGCTGGGCTGCGCCCAGCACCGCCAGGACGCGCACGTTGTCGGGATCCTGAATCTCGGCCTGCTGCGCCACCGCCAAGGCGTCTTTGGCCTTGCCGCGGGCCGACAGCTGGCGCACCAGGGCCACCTTCAGCGAAAGGGATTCCGGCGCTGCCGTGACGCCCGCGCGTAGCTCGCGCTCGATGTCGTCCGGTGCGCTGTCGGACTTGGCCATCACGTCAACCAGAGCCAGCCGCGCGTCGGCGTCGCCGGGTTGCCTGGCGACGATTCCGGCCAGGCGGTCACGGGCCGCGGCGCCGTTGTGGTCGGCAAGATCGAGCCTGGCCAGATTGACCGCTGCCGGCAGGTAGTCCGCTTGCTTGGCGAGCGCCTGCTCGAAGGCCTTGCGCGCGCCGTCGGTGTCTCCCCGTGCCAGCAGCGCGCCGCCGCGCAGGTTGGCCCCGAGCGGATTGTCGGGCTGCTTGCGCTCGATGCTGTCGATCGCTTCCAACGACTGGTCGATCCGCCCCTGCTTGAGGCGCGCCATCGACAAGGCGACGTCGGCGCGGATGCCGTGTTCGTCGAGCCGGGCGGCTTCGGTCAGGTCGGCCATGCCCTGCTCCGCATCACCGAGCCCGAGGCGGCTGACGCCGAGCCGCATGCGTGCCGTCGTGTCGTCGGGCTTTTCCTCGAGCGCCCGGGCGAAATAGTCGGCGGACTTTTCGAAGTCGCCGCGGGCCAGGTAAGCCTGGCCGGCGAGTTGCATCAGGCCGGAATCGACCTCCTTCTGCAGCAGCATCGGCTCCAGCAGTTCGAGCGCGGCATCCGCGTCGCGCGCCAGCAGATGCGCCGAAGCAGCCAGCCTGCGCGCCATGCGGTGATCGGGATAGGTCGCCAGCACCACATTGAGGTGATGCAAAGACTGATTGAAGTCGTGCAACTTGAGATGGATCGCACCGGCAAGCAATCGCGCAGGCACGAAATCCGGCACCGAGCCGATGACCTTGATGACGTCGCTGAGCGCCTCCTCGTTCTTGCCGTCGGCGAAGTTGAGATACGACTCGAGGTACAGCGCATAGACCTGGCGCCCACCGGTGGCCGCCTTCATCTCCTCGAGCGCCTTGCGCGCCTGGTCCATGTCCCGCTGCCGGATCAGCAGCGACACCAGCCGGAAGTGATTGGCGGGCTGCTTCGGGTCGGCGGCTATCGCCTTGCGCAACTCGTCGATCGCCAGTTGCGCATCGGACTGAAACATCGCGATGGCCGAGAGCAGCTCGTGCGCCTCGATGAATGTCCCGTTCTCCTCCAGTACGTTGGTCACTATGCCGCGGGCCCCGGCGAAGTCCCGCTCCGCAGCCTTGATGCGCGCCAGGCCGACCCGGGCTCGCGGGTCGCCGGGCGCCGCGGCAAGCGCGCGGTTGTAGGCCGCGTAGGCTTCATCCAGGCGCGAAGCGCGTGCCAGCGCATCGCCGAGCACCGCCTGCAGCGTGGCATTGGCCTTTGGATCCGCGAGTTGCAGGTCCGAGAACTCGTCGAGCAGCCTCTGGCCCTCGCCGGCCTTCAGCAACGCCAGCGCCAGTTCCGGCACCACCCGGTCGTCGGCGTAGCCGGCCTTGCGCGCCCGCTCGAATTCCTTGACCGCCCCGGCATGGTCGCCGGTTTCGGCATTGATCTGTCCGAGCAGGAAGCGCGCTTCGGCATGGTTCGGCACCTTCTGCAGCGCGTTCTTGAGCTGGATCTCCGCGGCCTTGCGATCGTCGCTGGCGATGTACTGGCGCGCCGAGGCGATCATCTCTTCCGGATCACCGCCACAGGCGGTCAGTGCCGACAGTCCGACCAGCGCCGGGCCGACCAGCCGCAACAGCATCCACGCGCGGCGTTCCTTGAAGTTGTTCACGTATTCAGGCCTCTTTCTTGATACCGAAGCGATTCATCAGGTCGTACAACGTGGGCCGACTGACGCCGAGCACCTCCGACGCCTTGGCCACGTTGCCATTGGTGCGCGCCAGCACCCGCAGGACGGCAGTGCGTTCCGCCTCCTCGCGGACCTGGCGCAGATTGAGTCTCGACAGATCCTCGTCGACCGCCTCGAACCCGAGATCGTCGGCGGAAATGCGATTGCCGTCTGCCATCACCACCGCACGCTTGATGCAGTTCTCGAGCTCCCGCACATTGCCCGGCCAGGGATGGGCCTCGATCGCCGACAGCGCATCCTCGCCCAGATGCAGGCTGCCGCGGCCATTCTCGGCAGCGAAACGCTTGACCAGGGCATGGGCGATCAGGCTGGCGTCGCCGGAACGATCGCGCAGGGGCGGAATGTCGACGACGATCTCGGCGAGCCGGTAATACAGGTCCTCGCGAAAGCGGCCCTCGGCGATCAGGCCCTTGAGATCCTGGTGGGTCGCGCACACGATGCGCACATCCACCGGTATCTCCTCGCGGCCACCGATGCGCTCGATCACCCGCTCCTGCAGGAAACGCAGCAACTTGGACTGCAACGGCATCGGCAGATCGCCGATCTCGTCGAGGAACAGCGTGCCCTTGCTGGCCACTTCGATCTTGCCGAGGGTCTGCTTGACGGCGCCGGTGAAGGCGCCCTTCTCGTAGCCGAACAGTTCGCTCTCGAGCAGGGTGTCCGGAATCGCCGCGCAATTGATCGCGACGAAGCGTTCCTTGCTGCGCGCCGACAGATTGTGGATCGCCCTCGCCAGCACTTCCTTGCCCGTTCCGCTTTCGCCGAGCAGCATCGTCGTGACGCTGGCCGAAGCGACCTTTTCGACGGTGCGGCAAAGCTTCAGCACCGCCTTGTCACGTGTCAGGAAGCCGTCCAGCGGCGAGCCGGTCTCGGTCTGCAGGCGCAGGTTCTCCTGCTGCAGCTCGTGCAAGCGATACGCGCGATCGATCGCCAGCGACAGCAGGTCAGGCTCGAACGGTTTCGCAAAGAAGTCGTAGGCGCCCATGCCGACCGCCCGCACCGCGTTGTCGCGATCGTGCTGGCCGGTGAGCACGATCACCTTGGTGGATGGCTGGAGCTGCAGGATCTCCGTCAGCAGGCGGAAGCCCTCACTGACCTCGTCGGGCGCCGGCGGCAAGCCGAGATCCATCGTCACGACCGCGGGCTCGTGCCGGCGCAGCAGCGCTATCGCGCTTTCCCGGTCCCCGGCCGGCAGGGTCTCGTAGGCATCGAATGCCCAGCGCATCTGTTTCAGCAGGGCCGGATCGTCCTCGACCAGCAACAATGGCCTGCGCTTTTCTTCCGTCCGTTCCAATGACTAGTTCGCTCTGCTGACTTCCACCGCGCCGCCGTCACCTGCGCACAGCGGTAGAAGGATCCTCATTTCGGTGCCGACCCCCGGCTCGCTGGTGACTTCGATCGACCCGCCGATCTCCTGGAGGTACTGCCTGCTCTCGTAGGCACCGATGCCCATGCCGCTCGGCTTGGTGGACTGAAACGGTCTGAACAAGCCGTCCCGCACGAATTCGGCACTCATGCCGCACCCGCTGTCGCTGACGGTGACAAGCGCATGACCGCTTTCGACGCGACCTACACGGATCGTTACCTTACCGTCGTCAGCGGTGGCGTCCATTGCATTTTGCACGATGTGGCCAAGAATCCTCTCTAGCCGATCGGCATGGGCGAGCACCGTGACGCCGGCGGTCTCGGTCAGCTGCGGCGCCGGCTTCTGACGTGCCTTGCCGGCCACGATACGCGACACCAGCGCACCAAGGTCCACCGCCCGCCTCGGATCGATCGGCGTCTTCTCGAGCAATTGCGCCATCAGCGCGCGCATCCGCGTCTCGACATGGGCGACGGTGTCGAGCACGTCCTGCTGAAATTCGGGATTGTCGCGGTGGCGTTCGGCGTTCTTCATCAGCAGCGACAACTGCGCCACCAGGTTCTTCAGGTCGTGGACGACGAAGGCCGACATCCGATTGAAGGCATCGAACTTCTTGGCCTCGAGCAGGGCCTCCTGTGCCTGCAGCTGTGACAGGTAGCTGGCTGCCTGGTGCTGCGCGGTCTTCAGCAGATCAAGCACTTCCCAGTCCACTTCCATCTGCGTGCGGGGCGACAGCAGGACCACGAAGCCCACCAGGTCGCCGTTGCAGATCAGCGGCACCACCAGCCAGGCGCTCTCCAGGCGGGACAACCAGGCGGGCAGGGCCAGGCCCCGGTAGAGCTCCCGGCGCGAGCGATATTCGGCGAGATTGACGATCCACCCGCTGTCGCCGAGGAAGCTGGCGAGCGGACCGTCGGCGGGCTCGTCGGCGTCGCACTCGGCCATGTTCAGGCGGCCCTGGAAGCGCAGCACCTCACCGGCCTCGCGCAACCAGATACCGCCCCCGGGGCTCTCGACCAGATCGGCGAGCGCCTTGATCACCGCCTCCTTCGGCGAACGCTGGCCGCTCGATCCGGCCAGCGCCTGGGTGAAACCGAGCCACTCGTTGCGATAGTCGTACTTGTAGGCGAACAGGTGCTTGGACAGCCACACCCTGAAGCGCGCCCGCAGCGATCCCGACACCGCCACCAGCACCAGCCCCAGCAGTCCGGCGAATACCAGCGCGACCTGAAACGCGCGCCCCCAGTCGCCACCGAAGAATCGCAGGTAGTAGCCGGCGCCCGCCACCAGCAGCAGGTAGGCGCCCGAGGCGAGCAGCGCCGAGCTGTGGAACACCACCTGGCGCGACACGCTGATGTGGATCTTCCATTCGGGATTGCGCGCCACGGTAAGCGCCACCAGCGGCAGGATCAGCGCGTTGACGAAGCCCCGGACCGCCCACACCGCGCCATCGACGCGCTGGAACATCAACCCTTCCGCGTACAGATAGACGTCGAAGGCGAAGGCCGCGACCAGACCGATCGCCATCGGCTTGACGCCCCAGCGGCTGTCCGGCGGCAGGTTGCGGATCAACTGCTCGACCAGCACCAGGCCATACACCGCGGCCAGCAGGCTGCACAGCATCACGCCGCGGGCGGCCCACACCTCGGGCTCGAACGGCACCTGGAATACCGCCAGCGCGATCGCCGCGATCACCGCGACGGTCGCCAGCCGGCGGATCAGCACACGGTCCGAGCCCGACAGCTCGAGCAGCACCAGCAGGCACGCGTACCACGCGCCGATCCGCAGCACATCGAGTAGGCCGGCAGCGACGAACACCCAGAGCCGACCACTGGCGAGCGCCAGGTAGGCGCCGATCGACCACAGGGCACCGCCGAGGACGGCGCCCAGCAGGGCCGCACCGAACCGCCCGCCGCGCCACGCCAGCAGCAGGTACAGGGCGAACAGGCCGTGGGCGATGGCGGCGAGCAGGTAGCCTATCTTGCCGACATCCAGCAGTTCCAGGTCGCCGATCAGATCAGACATCGGACCATGCAAACGAAACAGGTCCGGGCGCAGTGCCCGGACCGAAGGAATGGCCTGGCGGGTGGTCGCTCAGTGGGCGCCCTGCCCGGTCAGCACGACCCGGACAGTTTCACACAGCACCAGCGAGTCCAGAAACAGGGTGTGGTTCTTGACGTAGTACAGATCGTACTGGAGCTTGTGCAGCGCGTCGTCCACCGACGCACCGTACTGATACCGTACCTGGGCCCAGCCGGTGACGCCCGGCTTGACGCAGTGGCGCACCGCATAGAAGGGGATTTCCTCGGTCAGCTTGTCGACGAAGAACGGCCGCTCCGGTCGCGGACCGACCATGCTCATCTCGCCCTTGAGCACATTCACCAGTTGCGGCAATTCGTCGATCCTGGCCCGGCGCAGGATACGGCCGACCCGGGTGACGCGGTCGTCGTTGGACTGGGCCCACCTCGGCGCGCCGTCCTTTTCGGCATCGCGGCGCATGCTGCGGAACTTGATCACCCGGAAACTGCGACCATTCTGGCCGACCCGTTCCTGGAAATAGAACAGCGGCGCGCCATCCTCGATCAGGATCGCGATCGCCGCGATGATCATCACCGGCAACGCCAAGATCAGCAGCACGGTCGAAGCCACGAGGTCGAAAACGCGCTTGACGAAGCTGCGTACGATGCCCTGGCGGAAACCCTCACCGTAGATCAGCCAGCTCGCCTTCAGCGACTCGATGCGCACCTGGCCCTGAACGCGCTCGTAGAACGTACTCAGATCCAGCACCTTGGCGCCGAGCATCTTGCAGTCGAGCAGTTCGCGCAGGGGCAGCACGCCGCCACGCCGCTCGCGCACCGCGACGATCACCTCGTCGACCTGCTCGCGCCGCACCAGCTCGGCGAGGCGGCCGGAGAACTCGAGCACGCGGGATGGCGACACCGCGCGCTCGCCATCCTGGGGGGTGGGGATGAATCCGACCACCGACAGGGCCCGCGACTCGGGCGAGGTCAGCACCTTCTCGACCAGCGCGGCATCCTCGCCGGTGCCCAGCACGAGCACGCGACGGGCCATCAGCGCGGAGCGCTGACCACGATTGACGATGCCGCGATTGAGCATCACGAATCCGAGCAGCAGCACCGCGGTGATCTCACCGGCCTCGGGCGCGAAATGTCCCCACGGCAGTACGTTGTACACCCCGTACGCCACCGGCATGCTGACGATCACCGGCAGCGTGAGCCGGCCGGCGACGCTCTTCAGGGATGCGTCGGCAAAGGGCTTGTACAGGCCGAATGCGCTGTTAAGGACCATCATCGCGACGGCGAAGGCGAGTGCCGACGGTATCGCCATCCGCCAGTCGAGTGCGCTGCCGGTACCACTTTGCAGTGCGAAGCCGATCAACATGCCGACCGCCAGCACCAGGGCGTCGATCAGCAGGTTCACCAGACTGTGGGACGAAATATGATGGCTGAAGATCTTTAGCATTGTGGACTCGACTGCATTCGGTAAATCTTGTCTGCGGTCGACAGTGCCCGCCGGCCGGCAGAGCACAGATCGCCTCGTTCTTTTCCGCGAGTCGCAACCTTACGCCCGAGATCGCTGCACCAGTGTTAAAGAGATCACGCAGCGCACCGAAGGGCGGGAATATCGACCCCTTTCGTGACTGGCAATCCGTCGACCGGCGAAATGGCGCGTCAATTCGGACCGGTCTGGCCCGGAACATGCAGATGGCGGCCGATGGACTCCGCCATCACCGCGATCGCTCGGCTAGCCTGGGGAAAAAGGCCGCCGAGGGTGATGAATCCATGCACCAGGCCCGGAAACTCGTGGCGTTCCACGTCGATGCCGGCTGCGCTCAGGTGTGCTGCCAGTTGCCGGCCCTCGTCGACCAGCGGATCGCACTCGGCGGCAATCAGGCACAGCGGCGGCAGCCGGTCGAGCAGGTCCCAGGCCAGTGCCGGCGACGCCCGCCAGTCGAGGGCATCGCCCGGCCCCGGCAGATAGCGCTCGAAGAACCAGGCGAGGGTCTCCTCGTCCAGGAAATATCCCTGGGCATATCGTTCTCGCGAAGCCGTCGGCGCATAGATGTCTACGCAAGGATAGACCAGGCATTGCAGCAGCGGTACCGGCATGCCCTGATCGATCGCCCCCAGCGTGGTCACCAGCGCCAGATTGCCGCCAGCGCTGTCGCCGCCGATCGCGATCCGCTCGGCGATGCCGCCGAGTTCCCCGCCGTGCGCCTGGAGCCAGCGCAGCGCCAGCGCGGCGTCCTCGACCGCCGCCGGGAAGGGGTGCTCCGGAGCCAGCCGGTAGTCCACCGAAAACACCAGCACGCCGGCCGCGTTGCACAGCTCGCGACACATCGCGTCATGGGTGTCGACGCTGCCGATGCACCAGCCGCCGCCATGCAGGAAGAGCAACATCGGCAGCGCCTCGGAAGGCGCCGCGCCGATCGGTCTGTAGGCGCGGGCGAGCAGCACGCCCTGGCCCCTGCCGGGACGGCCGATCGGCACCTCGAGCACCGACGCCACCGCCGGCGCGTCCGGCTGGAAGGCATGCTGCAGCTTGACCATCGACCGTCGCGCCTGGTCTTCGTCGAGCTGGTGGAATTTCGGAGCGCCCACCCGATACACCATATCGAGCAGGGCGCGGGCGTTGGCATCGAGCATCGTCACGTCACAGGCAGGCACCGCCGTGGACCGGCCGGCAGGTTGCGGGCTATGATCACCTGTTTGGCGCCACGTCGAGCAATGGAGCTGGTGCCGGGAGAGGGACTCGAACCCTCACGCTGTCGCCAGCGGCGGATTTTGAGTCCGCTGCGTCTACCAATTCCGCCACCCCGGCCCGGAAGGCGGCGAATTATCCCCCATCACGGTTGCCCCAGCAAGCGCATGCCCCTGACCCTCGACGATTTCGACTACGAGCTGCCGGCGCGGCTGATCGCCCAGCGCCCGCCGGCCGAGCGCGGCGGCAGCCGGCTGCTGAGGATCGACGGCGGCGCACCCCGCGACATGATGTTCCGCGAGCTGCCGACGCTGCTCGGCGCCGGAGACCTGCTGGTGTTCAACGACTCGCGGGTCATCCATGCCCGACTGCACGGGGTCAAGGAGAGCGGGGGCCGGGTCGAGGTGCTGGTCGAGCGGGCACTCGGGCCCCACCAGGCGCTGGCGCAGATCCGCGCCAGCAAGTCGCCGACAGCCGGCGCGACGCTGCGCCTCGCCGGCGCGTTCGAGGTCACGGTGCTGGGCCGCGTCGGCGAGTTCTTCCACCTGGCCTTTCCGGCCGAGGAGCCGCTGTTCGACCTGCTCGCGCGCCACGGCGAACTGCCGCTGCCGCCCTACATCACGCGCAGCGCCGCGGATGCCGACAAAGACCGCTACCAGACGATCTACGCGCGCCACGCGGGCTCGGTCGCCGCACCGACCGCCGGACTGCACTTCGATGAAACGATGCTCGACCGACTGCGCCTGGCCGGCGTCGATACCGCGTACCTGACGCTGCACGTCGGCGCCGGCACGTTCCAGCCGGTGCGCAGCCACGACATCGCCCGGCACCGCATGCACCGGGAGCGCTATCTGCTGCCGGAAGAGACGATCGTGGCGATCGAGCGTGCGCGCGCGGCCGGCGGGCGCGTCGTCGCGGTCGGCACCACCAGCCTGAGGGCGCTCGAGGCCGCCGCCCAGGGCGGTGGGCTGACCGCCGGCAGCGGCGAGACCGACATCTTCATCGTGCCCGGTTTCCGCTTCCAGGTCGCCGACGCGCTGCTGACCAACTTCCACCTGCCGCGATCGACGCTGTTGATGCTGGTATCGGCATTTGCCGGCATCGCGTCGATCCGCGCCGCCTACGCCCATGCGATCGAGGCCGAGTACCGCTTCTTCAGCTATGGCGACGCCATGTTCCTGACCCGACCACGATGCGATTCGAACTCCTGAAGCGGGACGGCGATGCCCGGCGGGGACGCCTGCACCTGGCCCATGGCGCGGTGGACACGCCGGCATTCATGCCGGTCGGCACCTACGGCACGGTCAAGGCGATGACGCCGACTGCGCTCGACGAGGTCGGCGCCCAGATCTGCCTTGGCAACACCTTCCACCTGTGGCTGCGTCCAGGCATGGAGGTCATCGACGCCCACGACGGCCTGCACCGCTTCATGCACTGGGACAGGCCCATCCTGACCGACTCCGGCGGCTTCCAGGTGTTTTCGCTGGGCGCGCTGCGCAAGATCTCCGAGGACGGGGTGCGCTTCGCTTCGCCGATCGACGGCGCCCGGCTGATGCTGACGCCCGAGCTGTCGATGCAGATCCAGACCCGTCTCGACGCCGACGTGGCGATGATCTTCGACGAATGCACACCCTATCCGGCCAGCCTCGACGAGGCCGCGGAGTCGATGCGGCTGTCGCTGCGCTGGGCCCGGCGGTCGCGCGACGAATTCGATCGCCTGGGCAATTCCAATGCCCTGTTCGGCATCGTCCAGGGGGGCATGTTCGAGACGCTGCGCGACGAATCGCTGGCCGGCCTGCAGGACATCGGCTTCGACGGCTACGCGATCGGCGGTCTGTCGGTCGGCGAACCGAAGCCGGACATGCGGCGCATCCTGGCGCACACCGCGCCGCGACTGCCGGCGGCACGTCCGCGCTACCTGATGGGCGTCGGCACCCCGGAGGACATCGTCGCCAGCGTGGCGGCCGGAATCGACATGTTCGACTGCGTGATGCCGACCCGCAATGCCCGCAACGGCTGGCTGTTCACCCGCTTCGGCAACGTCAAGATCAAGAACGCGGCCCATCGCAGCGACAGCGCCGCCCTCGATCCGTCCTGCGACTGCTACACCTGCCGCAATTTCTCGCGGGCCTATCTCCACCATCTGCACCGCTGCGGCGAGATTCTCGGCGCGATCCTCAATTCGATCCACAACCTGCGCTATTACCAGACCCTGATGGGCGAGATCCGGGACGCAATCGCAGGCGGCGAATTCGACGCCTTCGCCCGCCGTTTCGCCAGCGATCGCGCAGGCGAATCCTGAGCATTGCCGGGCCCGGCGGTGAAATCCGGGCTGCTGATATAATCCGCGCTTCTCGAATTTGCAACCCGGGGGTTTCGATCGTGTTGATTTCCACAGCCTATGCCCAGGCCGCAGACGCGGCACAGGATCCCACTGGCGGCCTGTTGCAGTTGCTGCCGATGATCCTGATGTTCGTCGTCATCTGGTTCCTGATGATCCGCCCGCAGATGAAGCGCGCGAAGCAGCACAAGGCCATGGTCGAGGCGCTGGCCAAGGGCGACGAGGTGATCACGCAGGGCGGCGTGGCGGGACGCATCGCGGACGTCGGCGAGCAGTTCGTCCATGTCGAGATTGCCGAAAAGGTGGAAATCATCGTGCAGAAGCAGGCGGTCTCCACGGTGTTGCCCAAGGGCACGCTGAAGTCGGCCTGAGCACCACGGCCGACATCGCCGCGGGACCGCCAACGGCCCCGCTCCGCCAACGTAGCCGAGCACTGTCCGCGCCATGAACCGCTACCCCCTCTGGAAGAACCTGATGATCGGCATCGTGCTGCTGATCGGGTTGCTATATACACTGCCGAACTTCTATGGCGAGGTGCCGGCTGTCCAGGTCTCGAGCGGCAAGGCCACGCTCAAGCTCGACGCCAGCAGTGCCACGGCACGCATCGACAAGGCGCTGGCTGCGGCCGGCATCCGCCAGACCGGAATCTTCGCCGACCCGAACAGCGTGCGCGCTCGCTTCGAAACCACCGACGAGCAGTTGCAGGCCAAGGACGTCATCGAGCGCGAGTTCAATCCGGACCCCGCCGATCCCGACTACGTCGTGGCGCTCAATCTGCTGTCGGCGTCGCCCAACTGGCTGAACCGCATCAACGCGTTGCCGATGTATCTCGGGCTCGACCTGCGCGGCGGCGTCCATTTCCTGCTGCAGGTGGACATGCCGGGCGCGATCACCAAGCGGCTCGACTCGACCGCGGCGGATCTCAGGACCCTGCTGCGGGACCAGGGGGTACGGCACTCCGGCATCGAACGCGAGGGGCGCAGCATCGCGGTGCGCTTCCGCGATGCCGAGCTGCGTGACGAGGCCCGCGCCGCGATCGGGCGCTTCACGGCCGATCTGCTGCTCGCCGACCGCGACGGCGCCGACGGCATCCCCGAACTGGTGGCCACGCTGACCCAGCAGGCCGAGAAGACGATTCAGGAGTTCGCCCTCAAGCAGAACATCACGACCCTGCACAACCGGATCAACGAGCTGGGCGTCGCCGAGCCGGTCATTCAGCAGCAGGGGGCCGATCGCATCGTCGTCCAGCTGCCGGGCGTCCAGGACGTCGCCAAGGCGAAGGACATCCTCGGGCGCACCGCGACGCTCGAGGTGCGGATGGTGGACGAGACCCCGGGCGCCCTCGAAGCCGCGCTCAACGGCCAGGTGCCGTTCGGCTCCGAACTCTACACCGAGCGCGGCGGACGCGAGCTGCTGGTCAGGAAGCAGGTGGTGCTGACCGGCGACCGGCTGACCGACGCCCAGCCCGGATTCGACGGCCAGACCCAGGAGCCGGCCGTGCATCTGACCCTCGATGCCGCCGGCGCGAGGATCTTCCGTGACGTCACCCGCGAGAATGTAGGCAAGCGGATGGCCATCCTGCTGATCGAGAAGGGCAAGGGCGAGGTCATCACGGCGCCGGTGATCCGCACCGAGATCGGCGGCGGCCGGGTACAGATCTCGGGGCAGATGACGACCCAGGAGGCCACCGACGTCGCCCTGCTGCTGCGCGCCGGCTCCCTCGCCGCGCCAATGGAGATCATCGAGGAGCGCACCGTGGGCCCCAGTCTCGGCGCCGAAAACATCGAGAAGGGCTTCGACTCCACGCTGTGGGGCTTCGCCGCGATCGCCGCCTTCATGATCATGTACTACCTGCTGTTCGGCGTCGTGTCCGTGGTCGCGCTGGCCGCCAACCTGCTGCTGCTGGTGGCCCTGCTGTCGATGCTGCAGGCGACGCTGACGCTGCCCGGGATCGCCGCGATCGCGCTGACCCTGGGCATGGCGATCGACGCCAACGTGCTGATCAACGAACGCATCCGCGAGGAATTGCGCAACGGCGCCAGCCCCCAGGCGGCGATCACGGCCGGCTACGAACGCGCCTTCGACACGATCCTCGACTCCAACATCACGACACTGATCGCCGGCATCGCGCTGCTGGTGTTCGGTTCGGGACCGGTGCGCGGCTTCGCGGTAGTGCATTGCCTGGGCATCCTGACCTCGATGTTCAGCGCGATCCTGGTTTCACGCATGCTCGTGAACCTGATCTACGGCCGCAGGCGCAAGGTCGAGAAACTGTCCATCGGCCAGGTCTGGAAACCGTCGAATTGACATCAGCAGGCGCCGCGGCAGTTCGCGCCGCGCGCCCGGGAACGGATCATGGAATTCTTCCGCATCAAGAACGACATCCCCTTCATGCGTCACGCGCTGGTGTTCAACGTCATTTCGTTGCTCACCTTCGCGCTGGCGGTGCTGTTCCTGGCCACGCGAGGGCTCAACCTGTCGGTCGAGTTCACCGGCGGCACGCTGGTCGAGGTCCATTACAGCGAGGCGCCCCAGCTCGAACCGATACGTCAGTCGCTGTCCGCGGCAGCCTATCCGGATGCCCAGGTGCAGAACTTCGGCAGCGCCCGGGACGTGCTGATCCGCCTGCCGAACCGCGACGGGCTGGAATCGTCGCGGGTCAGCGAAAAGGTGATGGGGGCGCTGTCGACGGTTGACGGTGGCGCCCCGGAACTGCGCCGCGTCGAATTCGTCGGCCCCCAGGTCGGCAAGGAGCTCGCCGCCGATGGTGCGATGGCTCTGCTGCTGGTGGTGGTCGGCATCATGATCTACCTCGCGCTGCGCTTCGAGTGGCGCTTCTCGGTGGCGGCGATCGTCGCCAACCTTCACGACGTGGTGATCATTCTCGGCTTCTTCGCGTTCTTCCAGTGGGAGTTTTCGCTGGCGGTGCTGGCCGCAGTCCTGGCCGTGCTGGGCTATTCGGTGAACGAGTCGGTCGTGGTGTTCGACCGGGTACGCGAGACATTCAAGAAGAAGCGCGGGATGGACACGCCGCAGGTGCTCAACCACGCGATCACGCGGACGATCTCGCGAACCGTGATCACCCACGGCAGCACCCAGATGATGGTGCTGTCGATGCTGCTGTTCGGCGGCGAGACCCTCTACTATTTCTCGCTGGCCCTGACCGTCGGCATCCTTTTCGGGATCTACTCGTCGGTGCTGGTGGCAAGCCCCCTGGTGATGTGGCTCGGCGTGTCGCGCGAACAGTTCATCAAGCCCAAGCAGGAGAAGCAGGAGGCAGTCGTCTGAGTCCACGGCTTGGCACCGGCGATGAAGAAGAGGGGCCGCCCGCGGGGCGGCCCTTCCGCTTTCGCCGTGTCGCGAGCTCAGAGCGCGAAGACGTGTTTCACGCGCAGGGTGTCGCCACGCTCGGCGATGCCGATCAGGCGGTCGATGTTCGGATGCCTGCCCGGATGGGCAAGGGCCTCCTCGGCGTGCTCGGCGTACAGCTCGAGCCCCTTGCGCGCGGCATCGGGGGTCATCGCGCCGTAGATCTGGGCGAGGTGGTTATAGACCGCCAGCGAGCCGGCCTGGCCGGCCTTGTTCTCGATGCGCCCGACCACCTCGCCGTCGCGGTCTAGCAGCTCGATCGCTGCGAGATGGGAGACGCCCGGCAGTTGCTTGAGGGTGCTGGCGAAGCTCATCACAGCGTGCCTCAGATACGGGCCGCCAGTTCGGCCGCCATCCCCAGATAGCTGTCAGGCGTCATCGCCAGCAGTCGCGATCGGTCGGCCTGCGGAATGTCGAGCCCCTGGATGAAGGCGCGCAGTGCCTCGCGGGTGACGCCCTTGCCGCGGGTCAGCGCCTTCAACTGCTCGTAGGGATTGTCGATGCCGTGGCGGCGCATCACCGTCTGCACCGGCTCGGCCAATACTTCCCAGGCGGCGTCGAGATCCGCCGCGAGGCGAATCGGATCCGCCTCGAGCTTGCCGAGCCCCTTGAGGCAGGAATCCAGCCCGAGCACGGTATGGCCGAAGGCCACCCCCATGTTGCGCAAGACGGTCGAATCGGTCAGGTCGCGCTGCATCCGGGAGATCGGCAGCTTTTCACTGAAGTGGCGCAGTGCCGCGTTGGCGATGCCGAAATTGCCCTCGGCGTTCTCGAAGTCGATCGGATTGACCTTGTGGGGCATCGTCGACGAACCGACCTCGCCTTCCTTGAGCTTCTGGCGGAAGTAGCCGAGCGAGACATAGCTCCAGATGTCGCGACAGGCGTCGATCAGAACTGTGTTGCAGCGAGCAGTCGCGTCGAACAGCTCGGCCATCGCGTCATGGGGTTCGATCTGGATCGTGTAGGGATTGAACTCGAGCCCCAGGCCTTCGACGAAGCGCTGGCTGAAGGCTTCCCAGTCGACCTCCGGATAGGCTGCCAAATGGGCATTGTAATTGCCCACCGCGCCATTGAACTTGGCGCTCATCGCAACGGCGGCGATTTGCCGACGCACCCGCCCGAGGCGATGGGCGATGTTCGCCATCTCCTTGCCGAGGGTGGTCGGGGTGGCGGTCTGGCCGTGGGTCCGCGACAACATCGGCAACTTTGCATGTTGGTGCGCCATCTCGACGAAGCGTTCGATCACACGATCGAGCGCCGGCAGCACGACCTCACGCCGGGCGTCTTCGAGCATCAGTGCGTGGGCGGTGTTGTTGATGTCCTCCGAAGTGCATGCGAAGTGGAAGAACTCGCTTGCGGCGGCCACCTCGGCCTGACCGGCGAAGCGCTTCTTGAGCCAGTATTCCACCGCCTTGACGTCGTGGTTGGTGACCGCCTCGATGTCCTTGACCTCGCTCGCGTCGGCCGCGGACAGGCCGTCGCGGACCGCATCGAGTTCAGCCAGCGTGGCGGCGGAGAATGGCGCCACCTCGGGAATCTGCGCGCAGGCCGCGAGTGCCTTCAGCCACTCGATCTCGACCCGGATGCGATTCCGGATCAACCCGAATTCCGAGAAGTGCCGACGCAGCGGCCCGGTCCTGGGCTGGTAGCGACCGTCGAGAGGCGAGAGTGCGAGCAGGGCAGCGTCGGACATGGGAGGGATCCGCGAAAAAGCCGTGATTCTACCCCAGAAACATCCGACGGCCCGCGCGATCGGACGATAAGGACATGAATCTGCTATATTTTTGCGAGCCGACAACGCAGTCGGCCGAACGGCGGGAGCGCCTCGGGGCTAACGCACGCAGACCCTGCTCACCTGTCGCAGGTCGGTGACCCCGCCGAGCACTTTCTCGATGCCGTCCTGGCGCAACGTGCGCATCTCCTCCTCGAGGGAGAGCGACAACAGATCGGCGACCCGCGCCCGCTCCTGGATCAGACGCTTGACCTCGTCGCTGCCGATCATCAGTTCATGCAGCCCGACGCGGCCGCGGTAGCCGGAATCCGAACACCGCTCGCAGCCCTTCGCCCGATAGAGCCGCAGGCGGCCCTCGCCGTCGCCGAAGCGGGCACGCCAATCGGCCAGAATCGCCGCCCTCGCGGCGTCGGCGTCGTCGACGAAGGGCCTGGTATGGCGCATGTCCTCGCAGTATTCGTCGAGCAGGGCCGAGACTTCGGCGGCGTCGGGCGTGTAGGCTTCCTTGCAGTCCTTGCACAGGCGCTTGGCCAGGCGTTGCGCCAGCACGCCGATCAGGGCGTCGGCGAAATTGAACGGATCCATGCCCATGTCGAGCAACCTGACGATGGACTCCGGCGCGCTGTTGGTGTGCAGCGTCGAGAACACCAGGTGGCCGGTGAGCGAAGCTTCCAGGCCGATCGTCACGGTCTCCTTGTCGCGCATCTCGCCGACCATGATGACGTCCGGATCGGCCCGCAGGAACGCCCGCATCACGGTGGCGAAATCGAGGCCGGCCTTGCGGTTGACCTGTACCTGGCGAAGCCCCTTCTGGGTGATCTCGACCGGATCCTCGGCGGTCCAGATCTTGGTGTCCGGGGTATTGATGTGGCCGAGGATCGAGTGCAGCGTTGTGGTCTTGCCGGAGCCGGTCGGACCGCACACGAAGAAGATGCCGTAGGGCTTGGCGATGGCGCTTCGCAGGCGCTTCAGGTTGGCGTCGCTGAGGCCCAGTTGGTCGAGCTTGATCGGCTCGCCGCTGGCGAGGATCCGCATCACCACGTCCTCGATGCCGCCGGCGGTCGGCACGGTCGCGACCCGCAATTCGATGTCGAGGGGCGCATACTTGCGGAACTTGATCTTGCCGTCCTGGGGCTTGCGCCGCTCGGAGATGTCGAGGTCGCACATGATCTTGAGCCGGGTGACCAGCGGATTGCGGTAGCTCGACGGGATCTCGATGTACGGCACCAGCGATCCGTCCTTGCGCAGGCGGATGCGGGTCTTCTCCTTGCCCGGCCGGGGCTCGATATGGATGTCCGACGCACCCATCCGGTGGGCGTCGATGATGATCTTGTTCACCAGCTTGACGAGTTCGTTGTCGGCAGCCGCCGAAAGCTCCTCGGCCACCGAGTTCTCGCCTTCCTCGTCGGTGAGATCCGACAGCAGTTCGTCCACCGAGCCCAGTTCCAGCGACTGCTGGAAGAACTGGACGACGGTCTGGTCGAACTCGCGGTAAGTCATCACCCGATAGTTCAGCCTGGCCTTCGGGAAGACGTTGTTGGCGACCTTCGCCGCCTGCACCTGGTCGGGATCGACCGTACCGATGATGATGCCCTTGTCGCTCTCGTCGAGCGGAATCCACTGGTTCTGCTCGACGAACTCGCGCTTCAGGTTGCGCAGCAGATCGAATGGCTTGACCCGTTCCGGCCGGAACGGTTCGTACGGGATGCGGTAGAACTTGGTCAGCGCCTCGCCGATCTGCGCCAGGCCGATGCCGAACTCGTCCACCAGCACTTCCTCGGTGCGCACCCCGGCCGCCCGCGCCTTGCGCGAGGCCTCCGACAGATCCTCGTCGCTGATCACCGCGTCGTTGACCAGCGCCTCGTAGCGCGAGCGCAGGCCGACGGTCGACTGCACGCGCTGCGCAAAGGCCGTCCCCAGGGTCTGGGCGAGGCCCATCAGGCCTTCCTGGGCCAGCGTCGGGAAGGGCCCGCCATGGGTCGTGTTGATCAATTGCACGACGCCCTGGAGTTGCCCCTTGTGGGCGTCGATGATCGGCGCCACCAGCATCTGATGGCTCTGGAAGCCGGAGCGCTCGTCCACGTCCCTGCGAAAGCGCAGGTCCGCGTGAATGCCCTTCAGCTCCGCCTCGTCGTAAGCGTCGGAGATGTTCAGCAACTGCTTGCTCTTCGCGACATAGCCGGCGACGCTCTCGGCGCCGATCGGCAGGCGGATCGAGGTGAATTCGCCCGCCGCCGAGCGGATCTTGGACACGATCGCGCCACGGGAGTCGTCGAGCGTGTAGATGCTGATCCTCTCGGCATGGAACAGATCGCACAGGTGTTGCGACAGCTCGAAGACGATCTCGTCGATGTTCTTGGTCGCGTGGATGCGGGTGGTGATGCTCTGCAGCCCCTTGAAGAACGCCAGGCGGGAAGTAACATCCGATGCGCCACCTGGGGCTCTCGCAGTCGGGGGATTCATGGTCGCGCTCCGTCTCCTGATGCCGGAAGTGCCATCCTTGCCGGTCTGATCACACGGATTCTAGCCGCGCATCATGAGTAGACCCAAAGTTGCGAGCGCTTCCCCTACGGCCGGGGGCCGCGGGACGCCGGACGGCATGCAGACCTGTCCGGCGACAGGGCATCGGACATCGAACCGGTAGCGGGCGAACTCGACAGCGAGCTCGTGGCGCCGACGACCGAGCCGACGCGGCGCGGGTGCCCGGCCTCGTCGGCACCTTCGAACGCCACGCACCAACGCTCCGCTTCGTCCATCGAGGGACTTGACGAAAGTGATGCATCGGGCCTCGTGGCCAAGCGCGAGCCGCAGCGATGGCTGCGGCGATCACGCGGACGAGCATCGCCGCCACGGGCGCGAGGCGCGCTTTCGTGTTCCGGCATTTGCGCGGCGGACCACTAGAACTCCAGCCGCATCCCGGACTCGAGCCGTCGTGGCGACAGGCGCCCCTGGTAGGACAGGATCTCGGTCATGATGCGCTCGCCCTTGCCCGGCTTGAGATGCGTGATCAGCACCTGCGGATCGCCCTTGATCTGATCCAGCAAGCGGGCCAGCAGGCTCGGGCACATGTGGCGCGAAGCCAGCGCCAGGCCCTGCTGGGCGTCGGGAAAGGCCGCCTCGACGATCAGATATCGGAGGTCGGAGATGCGGTTGATGTGCTCGATCAACTCGTCCGAATAGGTGGTGTCGCCGGTAAAGACGAGCTTGCCCTGGCCGCTGTCCAGGCAGTAGCCGAGGGCCGGTACCGTGTGCAGCGCGGGCAGGGGCCGGATCGTCCGCTCGCCGAGCCGGATCGCCTCGCCGACCCGGACCTCCTGGTAGCGCAGGAACGGCGCGCTGCGATCCGGAATCGTCGAAAAGTCTGGCCAGATCAGCCAGTTGAACAGATGTGAGCGCAGGATGCGCAGGGTCTCCGCGTTGCCATACACCGTGATCGGCCGCCGGCGCTCCTCGCCGACCGTGTCCACCAGGAAGGGAATGAACGCGACATGGTCGAGGTGGGCGTGGGAGACGAAGACGTGGTCGATGCGCACCAGCTCTTCATAATCGAGATCGCCGACACCGCTACCGCCATCCAGCAGGATGTCGTCATCGACGAGAAAGGCTGTCGTCCGCCGATGGGCGCCCCCGATGCCGCCGCTGCAGCCGAGAACCGTCAGCTTCATTTCAGGGAGCCACCTTCCGCACCGGCTCCGATCGGCAAAGATCTGGCAAGCGTATACGCATCGTAAAACGATAACGCGCGGTCGCAGATTCGGGCGCGCATTAAGTCACACGCCGCCTTGATGACAAGGCACTAATTGATTGCGGGCAATCGGCTCCGGCATGGAAACGAGTCCTCCGGCACCTTCACCGACGCCGATTTCGTCGTGCGCAGCCACCTCGCCTAGCGCAGGAAGAACGACATCTTGACGCCGGCGATCTGGATCACGTCCTGATCATTGAGGCGATGGGCCTGGGCATCCAGCGTCTTGCCATTGACCGACGGGAAGGTCGCGCCCTCGACATGTGTGATGAAATAGCCGTGCGGCCGCCGGGTGATGACCGCGACCTGCACGCCGGGCTTGCCGATCGTCGTCAGGTTCTTGGTGAGCGCCAGCTCCTTGCCGGCATTGGCTCCGTTGAGCACCTGCAGGACGCCTTCGCTGACCTCGGGCGACCCAGCAGGCGCTGCCGCCGGCGGGCGAGCGCCAGCCATGGACGCCGTCGCGGCGGCCGGTTCCTGCGTGCCGGGCGCCCGATGGCTGTCGATGATCTGCGTCTCGGAGCTGCTGCTAGGCGTCACCACCGGCGGATCCATCACGTGCGTCCTGATCAACTCGCCGTTGGCATCGAGCGTGAGCGGCTTGATCGCAGCGGTCTCGATGAACTCGGACGGACTGACCGTGCGCTCCGAGCTGTTCTTGATGAACTTCAGCCGGTACTTGCCGAGCTCGATCAGGTCGTTGTTCTGCAGCACGTGCTTCTTGACCGGCTGACCATTGACGTACGTGCCGTTGGTACTGTTCTGGTCTTCCAGAAAGGCGTCGTCGAGGATCGTCGTGATCACTGCATGCTCGCCACTGATCGCGAGGTTGTCGATCTGGACGTCGTTGTGCGGCTTGCGTCCGATGGAGAGGCGCTCCTTGGTGAGCTCGATCTCCTTCAGCACGAGTCCATCCATGCTCAGGATCAGCTTAGGCATTGTCGAAACCCAATTTCAATTCCATCCCGAATCGGACATGCAGCGGGCTACCCCGATCCGCTGGCCACCGACCACTGCCGGCGCCAGCACTTGCCCTTGTCGGATGTGCGCCCTGGCACCGGCCGGAAACTTCGCTTCGCGGCTAGAAGGCCACCAGTACGACACTGACATTATCCCGTCCCCCGTTCCGGTTTGCACATGCGATCAGCCGAGCGGTCACTTCGGCGAGATCGTCACCGGCGCGCGAGAGTTCGTCGCAAAGCTCGGACTCCGGGACCATCTCGGTGAGGCCGTCGGAGCACAGCATCAGCAGGTCGCCATGTTCGACCGCGCAGCTGCCGATGTCGGCGTCGACCTTCGGATCGACACCGAGAGATCGCGTCAGCACACCCCTGCCGGGCGCCCTTCTGGCCTCTGCCGCGCTAATCATGCCCCCGTCAACGAGCTCCTGCAACAGGGAATGATCGACCGTCAGGCAATGCAGCTCTCCATAACGAAAGATATAGGCCCTGGAATCGCCCACATGGCCGATCGTGAGCACCGAATCGGAGAAACCGGCGAGCACTACCGTGGAGCCCATGCCTTGCAGCCTCGGGTCCTCGCCGGCCGCCTGGATGACCGCGCGATTGGCCGCGCCGATCGCGTCGGCGATGGCGGAAGCGCGTCGGGCGTCGGTCGAATCCCGATCGATCGCAGCGTGCAGGAAGCGTCTTACCTCTCGCACCACGATCGCCGACGCCACGTCGCCGCCGCGGTGCCCGCCCATGCCGTCCGCGACCACCGCCCAGCCGGCTTCCGCGTCGCTGTCGACCTTGTCCTCGTTGCGCGTGCGAACGCGGCCGACGTCGGAGGCCATTGCAATTCGGCTCGTGGAGCGCTCAGTCATGCCGTTCCCGGACTCGTTCCGCTCGGCAAGCCGACAAGCCGAGCCCCGGGGAAGCCCCCTTCCACCAGTTGTTCATTGCCTCCCCTTTCACACGCAGCCAGTTCGCCGCTCAACGGTACATGAAAAAAGGCGCCGGTCACACGGCGCCTTTTCACACTTGCTGCAGTACCGGCTCAGAGCAGGCGCTTCAACAGCCGCCCCATCTCCGACGGATCACGCGTCACGGTGAAGCCGCATTCCTCCATGATCGCGAGCTTGGCGTTGGCGGTGTCCTCGCCGCCGGAGATCAGCGCACCCGCATGGCCCATGCGCTTGCCCGCAGGTGCCGTGACACCGGCGATGAAGCCGACGATCGGCTTCTGCATGTTGGCCTTGCACCAGCGGGCCGCCTCGGCTTCGTCCGGACCGCCGATCTCGCCGATCATGATCACCGCGTCGGTATCCGGATCGTCGTTGAAGGCCTTCATGATGTCGATGTGCTTGAGACCGTTGATCGGGTCACCGCCGATACCGACCGCCGACGACTGGCCGAGGTCGAGTTCGGTCAGCTGGGCGACCGCCTCGTAGGTCAGCGTGCCGGAACGGGATACCACGCCGATGCGGCCCTTCTTGTGGATGTGGCCC
>JAGRGB010000155.1 GCA_020445745.1 Rhodocyclaceae bacterium
TACTGGGGCTTGATGATCTCGTCCGAGTTCTTGTACTTCAGGCACTCGCGACGCCGCCATTCCTCGAGTTGCTTCCACCAGGTCTCGAGGGCCTCCTGCTTCGGCCGCGCACTGCCCGATTCGGCCTGGCGGATCATCTCGTCGAGGACGTCGGCGACGTTGCCGACGATCGGCACATCCACCTTGACGCGCTTCGAGATCGACGACGGATCGATGTCGATGTGGATGATCTTGCGCGGCTCCTGGCCGAAATGTCGCGGGTCGCCGATGACGCGGTCGTCGAAGCGTGCGCCGACTGCCAGCAGCACGTCGCTGTAGTGCATCCCCATGTTGGCTTCGTAGGTGCCGTGCATGCCGAGCATGCCGAGGAACTGGCGGTCCGATGCGGGATAGCCGCCGAGGCCCATCAGCGTGCTGGTGACCGGGAAGCCGAGCAGGCGGGCAAGCCGGGTGAGCTTTTCGGCCGCGTCGGACAGGATCACGCCGCCGCCGGTATAGATCATCGGGCGCTCGGCCTCGAGCAGCAGTTGCAGCGCCTTGCGGATCTGGCCGAGGTGGCCCTTGACCACCGGGTTGTACGAGCGCATCGAGATCTCGCGCGGATACTCGAACTCGCATTTCTGGGTGCACACGTCCTTGGGGATGTCCACCAGCACCGGGCCGGGGCGGCCGCTGGCGGCCAGGTAGAAGGCCTTGCGGATGGTGCTGGCGATGTCGCGGACGTCCTTGACCAGGTAGTTGTGCTTAACGCACGGACGGGTGATGCCGACCGTGTCGACCTCCTGGAAGGCGTCCTGGCCGATGGCCGCGGTCGGCACCTGGCCCGAGATGATCACCAGCGGGATCGAGTCGCAGTAGGCGGTGGCGATTCCGGTCACTGCGTTGGTCGCGCCCGGCCCGGAGGTGACCAGCGCGACCCCGACCTTGTCGGTGCAGCGCGCATAGCCGTCGGCCGCATGCACCGCGGCCTGCTCGTGGCGCACCAGCACGTGGCGGACCTGGTCCTGCTTGAAGAGTTCGTCATACAGGAAGAGGACCGCGCCGCCCGGGTAGCCGAAGACGTACTCGACCTTTTCTTCCTGCAGGCACCTGACTACAATCTCCGCACCGGTCAAGACCATCTCCGTTCCACCTAGCTTCGTTTTGGGAAACGCGACACATTACCGGCCGTCCCGGTTTTGGTCAAGACACGCTCACGCCTTCCATATGTCTGGTTTGTCGAGGATTTTGCGCTGCCGTCGCGCCCGGATCTAGACCGGTTCCTGCGCGCGGTCGAGCGTCGTGCGTTCCGCCACGCGATGTATGCGCTGCGCGACGAGGAAGCCGCGCTGGACGCGGTGCAGGAGGCGATGACGAAGCTGTGCGTGCGCTATGCGTCGCGCCCGGCGGGCGAATGGCCGATGCTGTTCCAGCGCATCCTGCAGAACGTGACGCGTGACGCGCTGCGCCGGCGAAAGGTTCGTGATACTTGGATCGTTCTGTGGTCCAAACTGGGTCTGGGAGGCGACGATCCCCACGAGGATGCACCCGACCCCCTCGACGCTCTGGTTGCCGCAGACGATTGCAACGAGGACGAATCTCCGCACCGGCGTGCCGAGCAGGCGCAACTGCTGGCGATCCTCGAGCGCGAGATCGCGCGCCTGCCGCAGCGTCAACGGGAGGCATTTCTGATGCGTTACTGGGAAGAGTTGGACACCGCCGAAACGGCGGCGGCGATGGGATGCTCCGAAGGCAGTGTCAAGACCCACTGCTCGCGGGCGACCCGGACCTTGGCCGACGCCCTCAGGGCGCGGGGAATCGAACCATGAGTGCAGCGGATCTCGATCGGCTGGCGCACCGGCTGGGGCGGCAGCTGGGGCGCGGTGGCCTGAGTCCGTATCAGGCAAGGCGGCTGGCCGAGGCGCGCGAGCGGGCGCTGAACATGGTCGCCGGCGGCTACTGGCGCCGCCTGGTCGGCTGGTCGGCGGCACCGGCGCTGCCGCTGGCGCTCGTCGCGACGCTGCTGGTGGTGGTGGTGGCGGGGCTCGTGCCCGGCACCGATGACCAGGCATCGCAGGAGGTCGCCGAGGTCCAGCCGTTCACCGTCGACTATGGGTTGCTGGTGGACGATCTGCCGATCGATGCCTATCTCGACGAGGGTTTCCGGCAATGGCTGGCCACGCGCGCCGACTCCTGATCCTGCTCGCGACGATCTCGTCGTGGACTGCATTCGGCCAGTCCGATCCACCGTTCTGGCGCGACCTGTCGCCGACCATGCAGGGCGTGCTCGGGCCGATCGAGGGCGAATGGGCCGGCATGGACGCCGAGCGCCGCCGCAAGTGGATCGCGATCGGCCAGCATTACGACACCCTGACCCCCGCCGAGCAGCAGAACCTGCTGTCGCGGATGCGCGCCTGGGTGCGGCTGTCACCCCGCGAGCGCGAGCGCGCGCGCGACCGCTACCGCCAGTGGCTGGCGATTCCTGCCGAGCAGCGCCAGGCCTTGCGCGAGCGCTGGGAGGAGTATCAGAATCTGCCGCCCGAAGAACGAGCACGCATCCGTGCGGACGATCACCGATGACACTCCCTGCCGAAGGCCGGTTGACGGTCGAACTCGCCGGCCTGCGTCGGCGGCTGGCCTCGATGCTGTATGAAGTACTGTTGCTGCTCGGCGTGCTCGGCCTGACCTTCATGGTGCCGATGCTGATCGTCGGCGTGGTGTGGCACGTGACACCGCCGGGCTGGTTCGAGTGGCTCTACATCTTCGCGGTGCTGGCCGGCTACTTCATCTGGTACTGGCGGCGTGGCGGGCAGACCCTGGCGATGCAGACCTGGCGCCTGAAGCTGGTGGACGCGGCCACCGGCTGCGAGGTGTCGCGCGCCAAGGGGCTGCTGCGCTATGCGCTGGCCTGGCCCTCGGTGCTGACCGGCCTCGGCCTGGTTTGGGCGCTGTTCGACGACGACCGCCAGTTCCTGCACGATCGCCTGGCCGGCAGCCGCATCGTGCTGATGCCTCCCGTCAAGCACTGAAGCGACGTCCTGCCGGGCCGCCTTGTCGGCTCCCGCCCCGAAAGCTATAGTTCGCCCCGGCGGTCTGGGTACCGCCTGATAGCGGGCGGCCGGCTCTTCGATCGGCCGTACCCGATGGGCGGCACCGGCGTGTGTCGCGAGTAAGCCACGGCGGGAAGCCCCACACCGTGGCGGTTGGAGTCCAGGGAGCAATCCATGCGTTTCGATGCGATGCGCCGCGCCGTGTTGCGCGCGTCCACGGCCATGCTGGCCGGTCTTTGCGTTTCAACTTCCGTTCTCGCCATCGACGTGCTGCGCGTCTCGGCGATCCCCGACGAATCGCCCACCGAACTGCAGCGCAAGTTCGAGCCCCTCGGTGCCTATCTCGAGCAGCGCCTCGGCATGCCGGTCAAGTTCGTGCCGGTCACCGACTACGCCGCGGTCGTCGAGGCTCTGGCCAGCGACAAGGTGGATCTCGCGTGGCTCGGTGGCTTCACCTTCGTGCAGGCCCGGATCCGTACCGGAGGCCGTGCGCAGCCACTGGTGCAGCGTGCCGAGGATGCGCGGTTCACGTCCAGGTTCATCACCGCCAGCGTGGACATCAAGGAGCTGGGCGACCTGAAGGGCAAGACCTTCGCGTTCGGTTCGCCGTCCTCCACCTCCGGTCACCTGATGCCGCGCCATTTCCTTGCCGAGGCCGGCATCGAGCCGGACCGCGACTTCGGCAGCATGGCGTTTTCCGGTGCCCACGACGCGACGGCGGCCTTCGTCCAGTCCGGACGCGTCCAGGCCGGGGCGCTGAACGCCTCGGTGTGGGACAAGCTCGTCTCCCAGGGCAAGGTGGATACCACCAAGGTCCACGTCTTCTACACGACGCCGACCTATTACGACTACAACTGGACCGTGCGCGGCGATCTCGACCCGGCGCTGGCGGAGAAGATCACGGCGGCCTTCGTCGACCTCGATCCGGCGCAACCGTCCGACCGGAAGATCCTCGACCTGCAGCGGGCGTCGCGCTTCATTCCGACCCGCGCGGAGAACTACGCCGGCATCGAGGCCGCGGCGCGCGCCGCCGGCCTGCTGAAGTAGTTGCCCCGGCCGACATGGCGGCCGCCGCCACGGCCTTCGCGCTGCACGGCGTGGACGTCGTTCATCGCAATGGTCATCGCGCGCTGGAAGGCTTGACGCTGGCGGTCCGCCACGGCGAGCGGGTGGCGCTGGTGGGCCCCTCCGGTGCCGGCAAGACCACCTTGCTGAGGCTGCTCGGGCTCAGCCTGGCGCCGGCGGACGGACGCTTCGAGATGTTCGGCAGCGATCCATGGCGCGCCCGTGCCGGCGAGCTGCGGCGGCTGCGCAGCCGCATCGGCCACCTGCACCAGAATCCCCCGATCCCGCCGCGCCAGCGTGTCGTGCACGCGGTGCTGGCTGGCCGGCTCGGGCAGTGGCCCTGGTGGCGCTCGCTGGCATCGCTGCTGATGCCCGTCGATTGCCAGGGGGCGGCAGCGGAGCTGGCACGGCTGGACATGGCGGGCCGCCTGTTCGAGCGCTGCGATCGTCTCTCCGGCGGCCAGTTGCAACGCGTGGCGCTGGCCCGGGTGCTGTACCAGCGCCCGCAGCTGCTGCTGGCCGACGAGCCGGTCGCGGCGATGGACCCGGCTCTGGCCGAACTGACCGTGCGCCTGCTCAATGCCGAGGCCAGCCGGCGTGGCGTCACGCTGGTCGCCAGCATGCATGCGGTGGAACTCGCCCTGCGCCACTTCGAGCGCGTGATCGGCGTGCGCGGCGGCCGGCTGCTGTTCGATCTGCCGGCCGACCGCGTTGCGCCGGGGCGGCTCGATGCCCTCTACGAGAGTGATCCGGTCGGCGCGTCCACCCGGCCCGCGCAGGCTCGGCAGCCGTCGCCTACGCTGCAGCCGTGCGCCGTCGTGTCGTGCCGGTGAATCCGCAGCGCGATCCCGCGGCGCTGTCGCGGCTGGGCTGGACCATCGCCGCGCTGGTGATGCTGTGGCCGGTGCTGGTGATCACCCGCTTCGAGCTGGCGACGCTGTTCGAAGCGGGCAATCTGGCGACCATCGGCCGGTTCCTGGCCGGCTTCTGGCCACCGGAAACCTCGCACGACTTCCTGACATTGCTGGCGCGCGCGACGGTCGAGACCCTCGCGATGGCCACCGCCGGCATCGCGCTGGCGTGGCTGCTGGCGCTGCCGATGGCCTTCGCGCTGACCCGCAGCCTGTCGCCCGCGTATCTCGCCGGCAGGCGGATCCGGCCCCTGGGTGCGGCCATGCGAGCGCTGGTGCGGGCGCTGCTGCTGATCCTGCGCGGCGTGCCCGAACTGGTCTGGGCGCTGGTCTTCGTGCGCGTCTTCGGCCTCGGTCCGGCGGCCGGCGTGCTGGCGCTCGGCGTCACCTACGGCGGCATGCTCGGCAAGGTCTATGCGGAGATCCTCGAGTCGGCGGACCAGAGGCCGGTGCGGGCCCTGCTCGAAGCCGGATGCGGGCGGCTGCCGGCGCTGGCCTACGGGCTGGTGCCCGGCTGCGCACAGGAGCTGGTCTCCTATACAGTCTATCGCTGGGAGTGCGCGGTGCGCGCCTCTGTGGTGATGGGTTTCGTCGGCGCCGGCGGCCTCGGCCAGTTGATGGACCAGTCGATGAAGATGCTCAACGGCGGCGAGGTGGCCACCATCCTGGCCACTTTCCTGGCACTGGTGCTGTCCGCCGACGCGATCTCGGCGCGCCTGAGGGGGGAGCTGTCATGAGCCTCGCTGCCGCCGGGCCCCCCCTGTGCCGGCGCTGCGTGGCCAGCGCCGCCCTGCTGCTGGCGGCGGTGGCTGCCAGTTTTGCGTACCTGGAGCTGCCGCTGGGGGAACTCTTCGGAGGCCGCGCGGTTTCCGACATGGCGCGCTTCGTGGCGCGCTTCTTCCCGCCCGACCTGTCGCCTCCGTTCCTCGCCAAGGTCGGGTGGGCGGCGCTGGAGACGCTGGCGATCTCGCTGCTGGGCACCCTGCTGGCCGCGCTGGCCGGTGCCGTACTGGCGCTGCCGGCGGCCGGGCGCTGGGGCAGCGCGGCCCGGCTGGTGGCGCGTCTGGTGCTGAACGGCCTGCGCTCGGTTCCGGAACTGGTGTGGGCGACGCTGATGGTGCTGGCGGCCGGACTGGGCCCGTTCGCCGGCGTGCTGGCGCTGGCGGCGCACACCGCCGGCGTGCTCGGGCGGCTGTTCGGCGAGGCACTGGAGAACGTGCCGCCCGCCGCGGAGCGAAGCCTGCGCGAAGCGGGTGCCGGTAGCCTGGTGTCGTTCGCCTACGCCACGCTGCCACTGGTTTCGCCCCAGTGGCTGGCCTACGGGCTCTACCGCTGGGAGATGAACATCCGCATGGCGGCGATCCTCGGCTTCGTCGGCGCAGGCGGCCTCGGCACGCTGCTGTACTACGAGCTGTCGCTGTTCCATGAAGCCCAGGCGAGTACCGTGATCATCGCGATGCTGCTGCTGTCGGCGCTGGTGGATCTGGCCAGCGCCTGGCTGCGGGCCGATCGACCGGGACGCAGGCTCTGACTATGCTTGAGACGTCGCTGCCGCAGCGGGAGGAGTCGATGACATACCGAAGCCTTGGGGTCCTGGCCGTGATGCTGGCGCTGGCCGGTTGCGGTGGCGGTTCGGGTGGGGACGAAGCGGCAGGCGGCGGATCGCCGGAGCAGGGCCCGGCGCTGAGCCGCGTGGCAAGCGAGGCCGAGCTGAAGAGTTCCCTCGAGGCCGGCCTGACGACGCCCCAGGGTGCCACCGAGCTGGCACTGGCGCCCGTCGTGGACAGCCCGGCGGGCGGATTCACCGGCACCTATGTGCAGCAGCAGAGCGTCGACGAGTTCGATGCGGTGCGCTACGACGGCCAGCACTTGTTCGTGGCGCCGCGCCGCTTCATGACCTGCTGTTTCGTGCTCGACGGATTGCAGCCGGCAGCGGCCACCGCGGGCGAGCGTGCGATACGCATCCTGGCCACCGATCCCGGCCGCGCCAGTGCCGGCGAGGTGGGTCGCATCGCGCTGGCCGAGGACGTCTCGGTGCAGGGCTTGTACATCGACGCCGGACGCCTGATCGCGCTGACCGGGCAGGCCTACTATGGCGGCTACGGCGGCTTCTGGGGCGAGGTCGCGATCTGGGCGCCCGAGCGTCTCGGCGTGCGCATCTACGACGTCGGCAATCCGGCGGCAGCGCGCGAGACCTTCGCCGCGACGCTGGATGGCGTGTTCGTCGACAGCCGGCGGATCGGCGACACGGTCTATGTGCTGAGCCGTCACACGCCGAACTTGCCGACGCTCGAACTGCCGGTTCGCGACGACGCGCAGGCGCGACGCAACCGCGCCGCGCTGCAGGACGTGAGCCTGCAGGAGATGCTGCCGGCGATCGAGATCGACGGTGTCCGGCAGCCGCTGGTGGTGGCCACCGACTGCTATCTGGCCGGCGACGGCGGCGCCGGCTACCCGGTGATCACGACGATCACCGCGATTCCGATCGACCGGCCGCGAGAATTCCGCAGCACCTGCTACAACGCCGAGTCGTACGGCGCGTTCGTCTCCGCCGACGCGATCTACCTGACCCAGTTCATCGCTGCTTCGGCCGCTGCGCCGAGCGGTACCCGGATCCACAAGTTTTCGCTGGACGGTGTCGCGATCGACTACCGCGGCTCGGCCGAGATCGAGGGGCAGGTCTGGCAGGGTGGCCAGGCGGATTTCCGCATCAGCGAGCACCAGGGGCGGCTGCGGGTGTTCTCCTCGGTCCTCGGACGCGATCGCAGCGACTCGGTCGACCACCTGCTGTACGTGCTGGAAGAGGCCGGTGACGGCCGGCAGCTGCGCGTCGTCGGCCGCCTGCCCAACGTCCGGCGGCCGCAGGAGATCGGCAAGCCCGACGAGGCCCTCTACGGGGTACGCTTCGTGGGCGACCGCGCCTATGCGGTGACCTATCTTCGCATCGATCCGCTATACGTGTTCGACCTGGCCGATCCTGCCGATCCACGGCTGATCGGCGAAATGACGGCCAGTGGTTTTTCCGATTTCCTGCACCCGGTCACCGACGACCTGCTGCTCGGCCTCGGCGCCGCCGACAATGGCGGCGTCAAGGTCGAGCTGTTCGACGTTTCCGATCCGGCGCTTCCCGCCTCGCGCGGCAGCCAGGTGCTCGGTGGTGCCGGCTCGTACAGCGAGGCGCGCTACGACAGACATGCGTTCGCCTACCTGGCCGACGTCGGCGGCGTCGACCGCTTCGCGATCCCGGCCTCGCTGGCGGGCATCGACGAGTTCGCTGCGGCGCCGGCCGAGGGCCTGTACCTGTTCGAGATCCACGACAAGGCGGCACCTTCCGCGGCCCGCCTGGTCAGCCGCGGCGTGATGGCGGCGCCGGCAAGCGCGCCGCCGGCGGCGCGCAATAGAGCGTTCATCCACGACGACGCGGTGTTCCACGTGCGCGACGAGACGGTCTGGTCGGCGTCGTGGGACGACCCCGGCGAGCTCAATGGTCCCTTCTGATCGTCCGCGGCCGAGCCACCGGCGGCGCGGCGCCGGTGCTTTGCCCCGGCCGCCCTGCAGACCGTACACTCGTTTCCTCGAATCCCCCGACTTGCCGAGCGATCGCGCGGACACGCGCAGTCTTCTGGAGCCCTCATGTCACCTAAGCCTTCCCATCCGCCCGTCCTGCGCAGCGACTATCGTCCGCTGGCCTGGGGCGTCGAGGCCGTCGAGCTGTGCTTCGTGCTGGATGCGGAGCGCACGCTGGTCACCAACCGCATGCGATGCCGGCGCAACCCTGGCATCGACGGCCCGCTGGTGCTCGATGGCGATGGCCTCGAGCTGGTTTCGCTGACCATCGACGGAGTCGTCCCGGCGGCCGACAGGGTGGTCGAGAACGCCGGCACGCTGTCACTCACGCCGGACGGAGATCGCGCCGAGGTCGAGATCGTGACGCGTATCTCGCCCCGTGCCAATACCGCCTTGTCCGGCCTGTACGAGTCGCGCGGCGGACTGTTTACCCAGTGCGAAGCGGAGGGCTTCCGGCGCATCACCTGGTTCCCGGACCGGCCGGACGCGATGACGCGGTTCACGGTGACCCTGGAGGCCGACGCGACGAGCTATCCGGTGCTGCTGTCGAACGGCAACCTGGTGGCGCAGGGCAGCCTGCCGGCGGGCCGCCACTTCGCCCGCTGGGAGGATCCGTTCCCGAAGCCGAGCTACCTGTTCGCGCTGGTCGCCGGCGCCTACGTTGCGCTGGAGCGCACCGTCGCCACGGCTTCCGGCCGCACCGTGCTGCTGCAGGTGTGGGTCGAGGAGGGCATGCTCGATCGCGCCGTCCATGCAATGGATTCGCTCGAACATGCGCTGCGCTGGGACGAGGCGCGCTTCGGTCTGGAGCTCGATCTCGATCGCTACATGATCGTCGTCGCGTCGGACTTCAACATGGGGGCGATGGAGAACAAGGGGCTCAACATCTTCAACGCCAAGTACGTGCTGGCGGCGCCGGAGACGGCCACCGACACCGACTACGAAAACGTCGAGAGCGTCGTTGCCCACGAGTACTTCCACAACTGGACCGGCAACCGCGTCACCTGCCGCGACTGGTTCCAGCTCACCCTCAAGGAAGGGCTGACGGTGTTTCGCGACCAGGAGTTCTCGGCCGACATGCTGGCTGCGACCGGCGGCGAATCTGCCCGTGCGGTCAAGCGCATCGACGACGTGCGGACGCTGCGCGCCGTCCAGTTCGCCGAGGACGCCGGACCGATGGCCCACCCGATCCGGCCCGACAGCTACCAGGAGATCAACAACTTCTACACCGCCACGGTATACGAGAAGGGCGCCGAGGTGGTGCGCATGCTGCAGACCCTGCTCGGCCGGGAGGGCTTCCGCAGCGGCATGGACCTGTACTTCTCGTATTTCGACGGCCAGGCGGTGACCTGCGACGATTTCGTCGATGCGATGTCGGAAGCCACCGGTGCCGACCTCGATCCGTTCATGGGCTGGTACGGCCAGTCGGGCACGCCGCGGGTCGGCGCGCGCGGCAGCTACGATGCCGGCCGGCGCCGCTACGTGCTGGAACTGAGCCAACGCACGCCACCCACCGCCGACCAGAGCGACAAGCGTCCGCTGCCCATTCCGGTGGCGGTCGGGCTGATCGGTCCGGACGGCCGGGATCTGCCGCTGCGACTCGAGGGCGAGGGCCACGACGGCGGCTGTACGCGGGTGCTGGAGCTGAACGCAGAGCGACAGACCTTCGTCTTCGAGGGGGTGGCGGCCGAACCGGTGCCGTCGCTGCTGCGCGGTGCCTCGGCGCCGGTGATCCTCGAGCTCGACGAAGGCGACGAGGTGCTCGCCTTTCGGATGGCCCACGACAGCGACCCGTTCAACCGCTGGGACGCCACCCAGCGCTTCACCGAGCGGGTAGTGCTGACGCTCGCCGCCGATCCCGGCGCCGCGGTGCCGGAAGAATTCGTCGACGCCTGGGCGGGTGTGCTCGGCGACCAGGATCTCGACCCGGCCTTCGTCGCCCAGGCCCTGACGCCGCCGTCCGAAGCCTACCTGCTGGAACGCATGCAGCCGGCCGACCCGGCGGCGCTGCGCGACGCGCTGATGCGCCTGATGCGCCTGCTCGGCAGTGCCGCCGGCGACAAGCTGCAGGACGCACTCGGGCGGTGTACGGTGGCCGGTCCCTATCGCTACCACCCGGCCGATGCCGGCCGGCGCGCGCTGGCGGCGCTGGCGCTGCGTCTGCTGTGCTGCACCGGCGCGCCAGCCGACAGCGAGCTGGCGGCGTCGCGCTATGCCGCGGCGTCCAACATGACCGACCGCATGGCGGCCATGAATGCCCTGATGACGGGCACCGCGGAGGCGCGCGACGCGGCGCTGGGCGATTTCTCGCGGCGCTTCCGCGACGACCCCCTGGCCCTCGACAAGTGGCTCGCGTTGCAGGCCAGCGCGTGGCGCTGGCAACCCGACGATGGGCCGACGCTGGAGCGTGTCCGTTCGCTGTACGACGACGACGGTTTCGATGCCACCAACCCGAATCGCATCTATTCCCTGCTGGGCAGCTTCTTCCGCAACAATCCGGCCGAATTCCACCGTCCCGACGGTGCCGGCTACCTCTTCTGGGCCGATCGCGTGATCGAACTCGACCAGCGCAATCCGCAGGTGGCCTCGCGCATGGCCAGGAGTCTCGACCGCTGGCGCAACCTGCCGCCCGCACTGAAGCCGCTGGTGCGCCGCCAACTGGAACGGGTCGCCGCCGCGCCCGGCCTGTCCGGCGATGTCGCCGAGATCGTCGGGCGGGCGCTGGCATGAGACGCGGTGCGTTGGCGATGCTGCTGGCGGCGGGGGTCGGCAGCGCTGCAGCCGACCGGCAGGACGAATTCCGCGAGTGCCTCGGCAGGCTGGAGCAAAGAGCGAGCGCGGCGGGCATCTCGCAGGCCACGCTGCAACAGACGCTGTCGGCGCTGGACGCGGATTTCAGCGTGCTCGAGCGGCTCGATTACCAGCCCGAATTCCGCACGCCGATCTGGGACTATCTGGGCGCGCTGGTGGACGAGCAGCGGGTCGAGGACGGCCGCGCGCAGCTGCTCGCGCACGCCGACACGTTGGCCGAGATCGAACGCCGATACGGCGTCGACCCGGCCACCGTGGTGGCCGTGTGGGGGGTCGAGAGCGACTACGGCAAGAACTTCGGCGGTCGCCCGCTGCTGTCCTCGCTGGGCACGCTGTCCTGTTTCGGTCGTCGCCAGGACTACTTCCGGGGTGAATTCATCGCGGTGCTCGGCATCATCGACGAGGGCAGCGTCGCCGCCGACAAGCTGCGCGGTTCCTGGGCGGGGGCCTTCGGACACACCCAGTTCATGCCGTCGACCTATCTGCGGCTGGCCGTCGACTTCGACGGCGACGGCCGTCGCGACCTCGTCGACAGCGTACCCGATGCACTGGCCTCGACGGCCAACTTCCTCGACAAGGCCGGCTGGCGCCAGGGCGAGCCGTGGGGATTCGAAGTGCGCCTGCCGGCTGCCGTCGATCTCGCCGGCGAAGGGCGCAAGATCAAGCGCAGTCTCGCAGAATGGTCGCGTCGCGGCGTGGTGCGTGCCGATCACGGCGAACTGGCACCGCCGGACGCCGCTGCCGGCCTGGTGAGGCCGGCCGATGGCGGCGGGCCGGCATTCCTGCTGATGAGGAACTTCGACGCGATCTACGCCTACAACGCATCGATGAGCTACGGTCTGGCGATTGCCCATCTGGCCGACCGGCTGCGGGGTGGCGGCGGCTTCGTGACGCCGTGGCCGACCGACGACCTGCCCCTCGATCGTGCCGGGCGCCGGGAGTTGCAGCGACTGCTGCTCGCCCGCGGCCACGACATCGGGCCGGTCGATGGCGCGATCGGTTCGCGCACCCGCGCGGCGATCGTCGTCGAGCAGCGTCGCCTGGGCTGGGACGAGACTTCCCGCGCCGGCCAGAAGCTGCTGCGCGCGCTGCGCGAGGTGAGTCCCTAGCGGTCTGCGTCGTCGGTCAAGGGGCATCACGAGAGTGACGGATCGGGCGTCGTGGCAAGGCGCGAGCCCCGGCGATGGCCGCGACTGTCGCGGGGACGAGCGACGTCGCCACGGCGTGCGAGGCGCGCTTTCCTGTTCCGGCATTTGCGAGGCGGACCACTAGCCGGCCTGTCTGCGCGTTCGCCGTGCCGACGCGCCGCTCCGGCTGGAACAGTTCTGCGGGAACCTCCGGTGGGGGCACGACCGGTGGGCGAGCCGCATTCGGCTGTCCGGACTCCCGCGCGCACCGTCGCACGATCGCGCGCCGGGTCATCCGCGTGGTGTGCCGGTCGCTGACATGCCCGTCCGCCGCGACGACGGCGTCCGCCGCCCGTCGTCGCCATCCCGGCGAGTTGGATCTCGCTGCGGCAAATCCTCCTGGCCGTGTCGGAAGAATGCCTACAGGTTAAGGAAACGCTAAGCTTGGGGCAGCACACTGGCAGCCGTGGAAGGGAGGCGCCTCGGTTATGGCTGGAAAGGGAAAAGGCCGGGGGCTGATTTCGATCCTCGGCATCACCGTGGTGCCGGGATTCGTCGCGGCGGTCGCGTGGATGCGCAGCAGCCAGTCGGCGGACATCGAACCGGAGCAGCCGGCGCCGGCGCTGGTCGCGACGGCAGGCAGGCAGGCGCACCTCGAGGCCTGCGGCAATTGCCATGTCGCCTATGCGCCCTATTTCCTGCCGGCCGAGTCGTGGCGCGCGATGGTCGACGCACTGCCGGATCATTTCGGAGCCCGGCTGCAATTGCGCGGTGCCGAGCGGACGATGGTGGCGGCCTGGCTGCAGTCGAGGGCCGCGGATGCCGGCAGCACCGTGATCGGGGTCGAGGTGATGGCGCGCATGGCGATCAGCGACCGGCCCCTGCGGGTGACCGCGACGCGCTGGTTCCGTCATCGCCACCTGATGATCTCGCGATCGACCTGGGCGCTGCCGGTGGTGAGCACGCCCGCCAACTGCCTGGCCTGTCATCGCCAGGCGGGCGACGGCATCTTCGATGAACGCTCGGTGCGCATCCCCGGATAGGAGTGGAAATGCGGGTGCTACTGGTGGAGGACGACCGCCTGCTGGGCGACGGCCTGAGGGCGGGACTGCAGACCCTGGGACACGGCGTCGACTGGGTGCGGGACGGCGAGGCGGCGTTGGCGGCACTGGATGCCGAGTGCTTTGCCGCCGTGGTGCTCGACCTCGGCCTGCCGAAATGCGACGGCCCCGAGGTCTTGAAGGGGCTGCGTCGGCGTGGCGATGCGACGCCGGTGCTGGTCCTGACCGCGCGCGACGACGTGCGCAGCAAGGTCGAGGTGCTCGACCTGGGTGCCGACGACTACGTCCTCAAGCCCTTCGACCTGGACGAACTCGCCGCGCGCCTGCGCGCCCTGGTGCGCCGCTACAGCGGACGCCCGGGCCCGGTGCTGCGGAACGGCCGCCTGCAGCTCAATCCCGCCAGCCGCGAAGTGCTGCTGGCGGGCGAGCCGGTGTCGTTGACCAGCCGTGAGTTCGATCTGCTGAGCATCCTGCTCGAATCCTGCGGCCGGGTACGCACCCGGCGCACCCTCGAGGAGCGTCTCTATGCCTGGGGAGAGTCGATCGGCAGTAACGCGCTGGAGGTCCACGTGCACCACCTGCGGCGCAAGATCGGCAGCGAAATGATCCGCACGGTGCGCGGCGTCGGCTACATGATGGTCGAGGACGGCCCCTGACGGTGGGCGGCGTCAAGCGCTATTCGCTGCGCGGCCGGCTGATGCTGACCCTGGTCGGTGCGATGACGATCCTGTGGCTCGGCGCGGCGGTGGCAGCCTTCCTGCACGCCCTGGAGGAGGCCGACGAACTGTTCGACGCGCAGATGGTGCAGGCCAGCGAATTGCTGCTCGGGCTGGTCAAGGACAGCGACGCCGGGCAGGCGGTGACCCGCCCGGTCGAGCAGAACCACCCCTATCGGATGCCGGTCTTCTTTCAGGTGATGGATCTGGTCGACGGGCGCTGGCGGATGCTTGCGCACACGCCCGACGGGGCGGACGGACTGCCGCCTGCCGAAAGGCTCGCCGACGGCTTCTTCCGGATCAAGCTGGGCGCCGTGCCGTGGCGCATCTTCGTACGCAGCGAACGGACCGACGGCCGTCTCTACCGCGTCGTGGTCGGCCAGCGCTACGCGATCCGCGACGACCTCGGCCACGAGTTCGCCGAACACCTGCTGATACCCCTGGCGGTCGGATTCCCGCTGATGGCCCTGTCGATCTGGTGGTCCGTCGGCCGCGCCATGCAGCCGGTGCGCGAAGCCGCCGGTGCGGTGCTCGGGATGCCGGTGGACGGGCTGCGCCCGATCGCTCTGAGTGGCGCCTGCCCGCACGAGATCACCCCCCTGATCGATGCCATCGACATCCTGACCAGGCGGGTCTCGCTGGCCATCGACAACGAACGGCGCTTCACCGCGGACGCGGCCCACGAATTGCGCACGCCGCTCGCCGCCCTGCGCATCCATGCCCAGGTCGCGGCGCGCATCGATGATCCGCAGGAGCGTCGTCGTGCCCACGAGCAGATGATGGCCGGGGTCGAGCGGATGACCCACCTGGTGGAGCAACTGTTGACCCTGGCGCGGCTGGATCCGGCCGCCGGCAGCGGCGCCGTCGCTTCGAGCTGCGATCTCGCCGACGTCGCCGCCACCGTGTGCGCCGACCTGATGCCGCTGGCGATCGAACGCGGCCAGGAAATCCAGCTCGAGGCGCCGGCGCCGGCGCCGGTGGCGGTGGAGCCGACCTGGGTCGAACTGCTGGTGCGCAACCTGGTGGACAATGCGCTGCGCTATGGTCGCGATGGCGGCTGCGTCGACGTGCAGGTCGAGAACCTGCGCCAGAGGGTGCGGCTCACCGTGCGCGACGATGGGCCGGGCGTCGCAGAGGGCGAGCGCGCCCGCTTGCTCGAGCGCTTCTACCGCGCCGGCGACAGCGACCACGACGGTTGCGGGCTGGGTCTGTCGATCGTGGCCCGCATCGCCGAGTCGGCGGGGGCCGAAATCAACTTCGTGGACGGCCTCGCCGGCGTCGGCGGTGCGGCAGGCCTCGGCGTCCGGGTGGAGTTTCCGGTGCCGACACCGCGTTGCTGAGCCGGCCCGGCGCCGACCTGGGAATGCCCCCGCCCGCGTCGCGACCGTGAGCCGGCGAGCAAGCGCGGCCGCAAACCGTGCAAACACCATCGATGAGCTGCCACGCCGCGACCCACGGCTGCGGCAGTGTCAGGCGTGCGGATCCGCTGACGCGGATATCCGGGATCCGAACGGCGGTTCGGCATCGTGGCGGCTGGCGCCCGCGACACCGCGGCATGGCACCGCGGGCACCGCGGACGCCGCCGCGGGCGGCCTCAGGCGACGGCCACCGGGATCTTGCCGATCTTGGCCTGCCACTCCTTCGGGCCGGTCTGGTGCACCGAGCTGCCGGCCGCGTCCACGGCAACCGTGACCGGCATGTCCTCGACCTCGAACTCGTAGATCGCCTCCATGCCGAGATCGCCGAAGCCGACTACTTCGGCGTGCTTGATCGCCTTCGATACGAGGTAGGCCGAACCGCCGACCGCCATCAGATAGGCCGCCTTGTTGTCCTTGATCGCCTCGATCGCCGTCGGCCCGCGCTCGGCCTTGCCGACCATCGCGATCAGGCCGGTCTGCTCGAGCATCATGCGCGTGAACTTGTCCATCCGGGTGGCGGTGGTCGGGCCGGCGGGTCCGACCACCTCGTCGCGCACCGGATCGACCGGGCCGACGTAATAGATGATGCGGTTGGTGAAATCCACCGGCAGCTTCTCGCCCTTCGAGAGCATGTCCTGGATGCGCTTGTGGGCGGCATCGCGGCCAGTCAGCATCTTGCCGTTGAGCAGCAGCACCTGACCCGGCTTCCACGACGCCACCTCTTCCTTCGTGAGGGTGTCGAGATTGACCCGCGTGGCGACGTTGGTGTCGGCCTTCCAGGTGACCGCGGGCCAGTCCTCGAGCTTCGGCGTGGCCAGCGTCGCCGGTCCGGTGCCGTCCAGTTCGAAATGGATGTGGCGGGTGGCTGCGCAGTTCGGGATCATCGCGATCGGCAGCGACGCGGCGTGGGTCGGATAGTCGAGGATCTTGACGTCGAGCACGGTGGTCAGCCCGCCCAGACCCTGGGCACCGATGCCCAGCGCATTGACCTTGTCGAAGAGTTCCAGGCGCAATTGCTCGACGCGGGTGAGTTCGGCGCCGGATTCGGCCTTGGCCTGCAGTTCCTGGATGTCGACGTGGGCCATCAGCGATTCCTTGGCCAGCAACATCGCCTTTTCGGGCGTGCCGCCGATGCCGATGCCGAGGATGCCGGGCGGGCACCAGCCGGCGCCCATCGTCGGCAGGGTCTTCAGCACCCAGTCCACGATCGAGTCGGACGGGTTCAGCATCACCATCTTCGACTTGTTCTCCGAACCGCCGCCCTTGGCGGCACAGGTGACCTCGACGTGGTCGCCCTCGACGATCTCGTAGTGCACCACCGCCGGGGTATTGTCCTTCGAATTCCTGCGGGCGCCGGCCGGGTCGAGCAGCACCGACGCGCGCAGCTTGTTGTCCGGGTGGTTGTAGGCCCGGCGCACACCTTCATTGACCATCTCCTGCACCGACATCGTGGCCTCCCAGCGCACGTTCATGCCGACCTTGAGGAAGACCACGGCAATGCCGGTGTCCTGGCAGATGGGGCGGTGTCCTTCCGCGCACATGCGCGAGTTGGTGAGGATCTGGGCGATGGCATCGCGCGCGGCGGGCGACTGCTCCCGCTCGTAGGCCTTGCCGAGGGCCTGGATGTAGTCCAGCGGATGGTAGTAGCTGATGAACTGGAAGGCGTCGGCGACGGACTGGATCAAGTCGTCCTGGCGAATGACGGTCATGGGCTTTCCCTCGATGTCTAAGGTTCGGCTGCCGCCCCGGTCGTCTGGCGGACCGGTGACGAGCCGCGACTGGGCCGCTGCGGCCGGGGCTCGGTCGATTCGGCGCCGGCGCACAACCTTGGAAGCCTAGCATGGAATGCCGCGCGCCGCGGCTCCGGCCGGCGCGTCGGCGATGTCTGCGCGATTCGGGCCGGGCGGGCCGCCGGGCGCATCGCCGGGGAAAAATCGCCAATGTTCTGCAAAGCTGCAATGCGCAATCGCAATGACATCGTCAAAAGTCCTTCGAATCAGAATCTTTTTGTTGGGTGGCGATTTGAGGTGGTGCAATGCCGCATAAATTTCCCCGGGTCTTGTGTAAGACAAGTAAGTCCGATGTAAGCAACAATTGGTGAAATCGCTGTATTCTGCGCGTTCTGGCGTCACGGAGCCGGACGAGTCAGGTGACAGAAGAACAAGTTCGGCGGGGGGGCCCAGCCGACTTTCAAGCAGATGGTCCTGAAATCTTTGAAGAGAGATAAGGAGAGGTGAGCAATGTCGAATAACGAGTCGACCCAGACCAAGCTGTACTATCCCTCGGAAGATCTGGTCAAGAACGCGGCGGTGTCGGGCATGGAAGCCTACAAGGCGCTGTGCGACGAGGCCGAGCGCGATTACGAGGGCTACTGGGGTCGTCATGCCCGCGAGCTGCTGGACTGGCAAACGCCGTTCAAGACGGTTCTGGACGAGAGCAATCCGCCGTTCTTCAAGTGGTTCCCGGACGGCAAGCTGAACGTCTCCTACAACTGCATCGACCGCCAGGTGAAGAACGGTCTCGGCGACAAGGTCGCGATCATCTTCGAAGCCGACGGTGGCGAAGTCACCAAGATCACCTACAAGGACCTGCTCAGCCGCGTCAGCAAGTTTGGCAACGCGCTGCGGGGCATGGGCGTCAAGAAGGGTGACCGCGTGGTCATCTACCTGCCGATGTCGATCGAGGGCATCGTCGCGATGCAGGCCTGCGCCCGTATCGGCGCCACGCACTCGGTGGTGTTCGGTGGTTTCTCGGCGCAGTCGCTGCGTGACCGCATCGAGGGTGCCGGCGCGGTCGCGCTGATCACCTCCGACGGCCAGTTCCGCGGCGGCAAGGCGCTGCCGCTGAAGCCGATCGCCGACGAGGCGCTGGCCGACGACAAGGACGGCAAGCACTGCCAGACGATCAAGAACGTCATCGTCGTCAAGCGCACCGGCGGTGCGGTGACGATGGCCGAGGGCCGCGACGTCTGGCTCGACGACGCGCTGGCCAGCCAGTCGGACACCTGCGAGCCGGAGTGGGTCGAGGCCGAGCATCCGCTGTTCCTGCTCTACACCTCCGGCTCGACCGGCAAGCCGAAGGGTGTCCAGCATGCCTGCGGCGGCTACCTGCTGCAGGCCATGCTGTCGATGAAATACACCTTCGACATCAAGCCCGACGACGTCTTCTGGTGCACCGCTGACATCGGCTGGGTCACCGGCCACTCCTACATCGCCTACGGACCGCTGGCCTGCGGCGCGACCGAGATCGTGTTCGAGGGCGTGCCGACCTATCCGGACGCCGGCCGCTTCTGGAAGATGATCCAGGACCACAAGGTCACCGTCTTCTACACCGCGCCGACCGCGATCCGCTCGCTGATCAAGGCCGCCGACTCCAACGAGAAGGTGCATCCGCGCCAGTACGATCTGAGCAGCCTGCGCATCATGGGTTCGGTCGGCGAGCCGATCAACCCGGCGGCCTGGGAGTGGTACTACAACGAGGTCGGCGGCGGCCGCTGCCCGATCGTCGACACCTTCTGGCAGACCGAGACCGGTGCCCACATGATCACCCCGCTGCCGGGCGCGACGCCGCTGGTACCGGGTTCGTGCACGCTGCCGTTCCCGGGCGTGATGGCCGCGGTGGTGGACGAGACCGGCACCGAGGTGCCGTGGGGCCAGGGCGGCATCCTCGTCGTCAAGCGCCCGTGGCCGTCGATGATCCGCAACGTCTGGGGTGATCCGGATCGCTTCAAGAGCTCCTACTATCCGGACGACTTCCAGGGCAAGCTGTATCTCGCCGGCGACGGCGCGATCCGCGACGCCAAGACCGGTTACTTCACGATCACCGGCCGTATCGACGACGTGCTCAACGTCTCCGGTCACCGCATGGGCACGATGGAGATCGAGTCCTCGCTGGTGGCCCACGAGCTGGTGGCGGAGGCAGCGGTGGTCGGTCGTCCCGACGACCTGACTGGCGAAGCCATCGTCGCCTTCGTGGTGCTGAAGCGTCCGCGTCCGGCCGGTGACGAGGCGGCGGCGATCATCAAGGACTTGGCCACTTGGGTGGGCCGAGACATCGGACCGATCGCCAAGCCGAAAGACATCCGCTTCGGTGA
>JAGRGB010000156.1 GCA_020445745.1 Rhodocyclaceae bacterium
CGCCATCAACATGAGCGGCTTCAAGTCGCTGAAGGAGGGCGAGAAGGTGTCGTTCGAAGTGACGCAGGGCCCGAAGGGTAAACAGGCCTCGAACATCCAGAGAGCTTGAGGGAGAAAAGTCGGATCCTCGCGTAGCGCAGCCGCGCACGCGAGCGAAACCGGAAAAGATCGAGATTGGCCGCCGGTTGGGCTTGCCCCTGGCGGCTTTTTAGTGCCCGCGTGACGTCGGGGCGGGTCGGTGAGAGGGCACAAAAAAACCCGCGCAGGGCGGGTTTCGTGGTGGGGCGCAGGGGTCGTCGGCGCTACTTCAGCTTCACTTCCTTGTAGGCGACGTGCTTGCGCGCCTTGGGGTCGTACTTCATGAACTCCAGCTTCTGCGGCGTCGTGCGCTTGTTCTTCGAAGTGGTGTAGAAGTGCCCCGTGCCGGCAGTGGACTCGAGCTTGATCTTTTCGCGGGCGCCTTTGGCCATGTCAGTCTCCGATCGGCTTGCTGGTTGGGGGTTAGAGCTTGTCGCCGCGGGCGCGCAATTCGGCCATCACCGCGTCGATACCTTTCTTGTCGATCGTGCGAAGTCCGGCACTGGAGACGCGCATCCGCACCCAGCGCTTCTCTGCCTCGCTCCAGAACTTGCGGTACTGAAGGTTTGGCAGGAAACGGCGCTTGGTCTTGTTGTGGGCGTGGGAAACGTTGTTCCCGACCATCGGTGCCTTTCCGGTTACTTGGCAAACGCGAGCCATCTGCTGCTCCGATAAAATCGTTGATTCGAAAAGCCGATCATTGTACGCGTCGGTGGCTGTGCGAAGCAAGTCCCCGCCTGGTCACACCAGGCCGCGCTCGGCCAGCGAGGTCGGTTCCGCATTGCCCGCGACGATGAAGTGGTCGAGCACCGCGACGTCGATCAGCGCCAGCGCCTGTTTCAGCGTCCGGGTCAGGGCAACGTCGGCGGCACTGGGTTCGCGGGCGCCGGAGGGATGGTTGTGGGCCAGCAGCACCGCGCTGGCCGAGCGCTCCAGGGCGAGGCGGGCCACCTCGCGCGGATACACGCTGGTCTGGTCGACGGTACCGCGGAACAGCTCGACCGCCTCGATCAATCGATTCTGATTGTCGAGCAGGAGCACCATGAAGACCTCGTGGGCGAGGGGCGCGAGTCGCAGCCGCAGCCAGTCGCGCACGGTCCCCGGGCGGTCGAACACGCAGCCGTCCTTCAATTGCTCGCCGAGAGCCCGGCGGGCGAGCTCGAGTACCGCCTGCAACTGGGCATACTTGGCGACACCCATGCCGGGCACCTGCGCAAACTCTGCGGCGCTGGCGTTGCACAGGCGCGTCAGGCTGCCGAAGCGGTCGAGCAGGTCACGGCCGAGGTCGACCGCACTGCGTCCGGCGATGCCGACCCGCAGGAAAAGGGCCAGCAGTTCGGCATCCGACAATGCGGACGCGCCCCGCTCCAGCAGCTTCTCGCGTGGCCGCTCGGTGGTCGGCCAGTTTCGGATGGTCATGCGTGTACAATCCGGCTCTCCATGTCAGCGGGCAGATTCTAGGGCCGATGGGCGAACTGCAGGGAAGGAAATTCATTCTGGGTATCACCGGCGGCGTCGCGGCCTACAAGTCGGCGGAGCTGCTGCGCCTGTTGGTCAAGGCTGGCGCCGAAGTGCAGGTGGTGCTGACCGAGGCCGGCGCCCGTTTCGTCACCGCGGTGACCTACCAGGCGCTTTCGGGGCGGCCCGTATGGACCGATCTGTGGGATCCGCGCGCCGACAACAACATGGCCCACATCGAGCTCGGCCGCGAGGCCGACGCGATACTGGTGGCACCGGCTACTGCCGATTTCATCGCCCGTGTCGCGAACGGATTGGCCAATGACCTGCTGACCACCCTGTGCCTGGCGCGTGAGCTGCCACTGCTGCTGGCGCCGGCGATGAACCGTCAGATGTGGGAGAACCCGGCGACCCGGCGCAATATCGACAGCGTCGTTGCCGACGGCGTGGGCATCCTCGGGCCGGCCGCCGGAGACCAGGCATGCGGTGAGGTCGGCATGGGTCGGATGCTCGAGGCCGAGGAACTGTACGAGGCGCTGGTGACCTTCGTGCAACCCAAGCCGCTTGCCGGCCGTCGTGTCTTGATGACCGCCGGCCCCACCTTCGAGGCGATCGATCCGGTGCGTGGTGTCACCAACCTCAGTTCCGGCAAGATGGGTTATGCGCTGGCGCGCGCGCTGATTCACGCCGGGGCGACGGTCGATCTGGTCAGCGGCCCGGTGGCGCTGCCGGTTCCGGCCGGTGTGGCCTGCATTGCGGTGCGCTCGGCGCTGGAGATGCGCGCCGCCGTGATGGATCACGTCGATCGCGCAGAGGTGTTCATCGCCGTCGCGGCGGTCGCCGACTACCGGCCACGCGAGTCGCAGACCCACAAGCTCAAGAAATCGGGCGACGCGCTGCAGCTGGAACTGGTGCCGAATCCGGACATCCTGGCCGAGGTCGCCGCCCGGCCGCAGCCGCCGTTCTGCGTCGGTTTTGCCGCCGAGAGCCGTGACCTGGACCGCTATGCCCTGCACAAGCTGGAGGCCAAGCGCCTGCAAATGGTGGTCGGCAACCTGGTGCAGATCGGACTGGGCGGCGACGACAACGAAGTCGTTATCTACGATCGCGCCGGGCGCCACCCGTTGGCCCGTGACGACAAGCACCGGGTCGCTGCGGCGATCGTCGCGCATCTGGCTGCGGCGCTCGCGGCCCGCTGAACTCGGAGGTAGCGAAGGCCATGCACCGCATCGACGTGCGCATCCTCGACCCGCGCTTGCGCGAGAGTCCGCCGCACTACGCCACCAGCGGCTCTGCCGGTCTCGACCTGCGGGCCTGTCTCGACACCGTCGCAGTGATCGAACCCGGAGCCACGGTCCTGGTGCCGGCCGGACTGGCGATCCACCTGGCGGACCCCGGGCTCGCGGCGATGATCCTGCCGCGCTCGGGACTCGGCCACAAGCACGGCATCGTGCTCGGCAATCTGGTCGGCCTGATCGATTCCGATTACCAGGGGCAGATCTTCGTGTCGGTGTGGAATCGTGGCACCACGCCATTCACGCTGGCGCCGATGGAGCGCATCGCGCAACTGGTGGTGGTGCCGGTGCTGCAGGTCGGGTTCAACGTCGTGGACAGCTTCGAGACCTCGGCGCGCGGGGAGGGCGGTTTCGGCAGCACCGGCAAGCAGTAGACCGGGTCATGGCCGCCCGCCACGCGATCCCGACCGGTGTGCACCTGATCCTTCGCCGCGATCGACAGGTGTTGCTGATGCGCCGGGCCAACACGGGTTTCTTCGACGGACTGTTCAGCTTGCCGGGCGGCCATGTCGAGGCCGGCGAGAGCATCGTTGCGACCGCGGTACGCGAGGCCCGCGAGGAACTGGGGGTGGAACTGGTGCCTGGGCATCTGTCGGTGGTCGGCGCGATCCACCGCTTGTCGGACACAAACCGCATCGATTTCTTTGTCGAGGTCGGACGCTGGCATGGTGAGCCGTACAGGGCCGAGCCGGACAAGAGCGATCTGCTCGACTGGTATCCCGAGGTGGACCTGCCCGGGCCGGTCGTGCCCTATGTGCGTCTTGCCTTGTCCCGGCGTGGCGCGCCGGGCTGGATCCTGGAGCAGGGCTGGACGGGTGACGACTCCGGCAGTTGATCAGGCGCTGCGGGTGTCCACGGCCTCTCCGTCTGCCGCGAAGGCGTTGCGAAAGCGCAACTCCAGCGGATACGGAAAGAAGTCCTCGATCAGGCCTCCGCGCACGCGTTCCTGCACCGTCTGCCAGAAGCGCGCGTCGAGCAGGTCGCGGTGATGCTTGACGAAGGCCCGCCGGATGCGCGGGTTGCCGAGCAGGAAGGTCGCGAATTCCTCGGGAAAGACGTCGAGCGGTCCGGCCGAGTACCAGGGCTCGCCAGACAACTCCATTTCGGGATACGGGGCCGGCGGAATGCGCCGGAAATTGCAGTCGGTCATGAATTCGATCTCGTCGTAGTCGTAGAACACGACGCGGCCGTATCGGGTGACGCCGAAGTTCTTCCACAGCATGTCGCCGGGGAAGATGTTGGCGCTGGCCATCTCGCGGATGGCGTTACCGTATTCGAGTACGGCATGTTCCACCTGCTCGTCGGTGGCCTGTTCGAGGTAGATGTTGAGTGGCGTCATGCGGCGCTCGATGTACAGGTGCTTGATGATCACCGAGTCGCTGTCCACCTCGAATGCCGACGGGGCGAGTTCTTCGAGCTCGGCCAGCAGGTCGGGATGAAAGCGTGACAGCGGCAGTGCCGCGTTCGAAAATTCCAGCGTGTCCGCCATGCGGCCGACGCGGTCCACCTGCTTGACCATCTGGTATTTCTTCTTGACCGTGTGACGGTCGGTGTTTTTCGAGCTGCCAAAGATGTCCTTGATGATCTTGAACACGTAAGGGTACGAGGGCAGCGTGAACACCAGCATCACCAGGCCGCGGATGCCTGGCGCGACGATGAACTGGTCGTTGGAGTGACGCAGGTGCGCGATCAGGTCCCGGAACAGCATCGTCTTGCCCTGCTTGCCGAGGCCGAGCATGGTATAGAGTTCCTGGCGGGGCTTGTTGGGCATGATGCTGCGCAGAAAACCGACGTAGCCGGAAGGTACGCCCATGTCCACCATGAAGTAGGCACGCGACAGCGAGAACAGCAGCGAGATCCGCCATGCGTCGAGGAGGATCGTGTCGACATAGAGCCTGCCGCTCTCCGCGTGGCGCACCGCGAGGGCGAACGGGTACTCCTGATAGCCATTGACCACCTTGCCGATCACGTAGGCGGTCTTGTTGCGGTAGAAGGGTGAGTAGAGCACCTGGATCTGGCAGTTGACCTCCATCTCCGGCCATTCGCCACCGATGTACGCGCGGGCGGCGCGCACGACGTAGTCGACGTCGCGAGCCAGATCCTCGAACGGGCGCTCCCAGTCGAAATCCTCGACGATGCGCCTGATCGTGCGCCGCAGGCCTTCGTCCTGGGGGTAGTAGCTCGAATAGACCGGTGGAAAGGAATCGATGTATTCGGTGGAGATCGCCGGCCGGGTGAAGATGTAGTCGTTGTTGAAGTAGGTCCGGTGCAGGATCTTGCAGCACACCGAATTGAAGAAGGTCTCGGCGAGTTCCGGCTGCCGGTGATTGATCAGCAATCCGATGTACTGCAGCTTGACGTGCTGCCAGGTGGCATCGTCGAGCGAGTCGGCGTCGAACTCGGAATGCAATCGCGTGACGGTCTCCTCGACACGGTCGTCGTAGAACTGGACGCGGTCGCGGACCGCATCGAGCTGCGCCTGCCAGTCGCCTGACTCGAAATATTCCTTGGCTCGCCGGCTGGTTTCACGGAATATCCGGTAGTGCTTGTTGAAGCCCTCGATCAGCGCCTGCGCGATCGATTGCGAGACCGTGTTCTCATGGGGCGAAGGTTCCATCGCGTGCGTCCCTCCAGAAGAATCGGCGGGCGGGGCCGGGCCCCGTGGGCGCCCGGCAATACTAGCACCGCGGCTGTGGCGCCGAGGGTCGTGCCGGCGGCGAGGAAGCTGTGAAACCCTGCACGGATGAGATGTATAATTTACAAGTTTATCCGACGGGGCGAAGGCAAGCCCCGCGGGCCGCTGACCGGAGCCATTCCGGTCGCCCCTGCACGTGGATCCGGTGCCTGCGCCGACTTCGCGTGCCAGCGGCAGCGAGTTTCGGCGCCGGAATGTCAGCCGGTGCCGGGCATCGCATGAACCCGCCCGTCGCAGCACAGGGAGCGCTGCGGCGACGGGCTGTTGCGCTGACCGATCATCGACATGCTTATGCGAGGGAGTAAGGAATGAGCACAGAACAGAAAATCATCTACACGCTGACCGACGAGGCGCCGCTGCTGGCGACGTGCTCCTTGCTGCCGATCATCCGGGCGTTCACTGAGCCGGCCGGTGTCAAGGTCGAGAAGAGCGACATCTCGGTCTCCGCGCGCGTGCTGTCAGAGTTCGGCGAATTCCTCTCCGACGACCAGAAGGTGCCGGACAACCTGGGCGAACTGGGGCGGCTGACCCAGGACCCGACCACCAACATCATCAAGCTGCCGAACATCAGCGCCTCGGTGGCGCAGCTGATGGCCTGCGTCAAGGAACTACAGGCCAAGGGCTATGCGATTCCCGACTACCCGGAAGACCCGAAGACCGACGACGAGAAGGCCCTCAGGGCACGTTACGGCAAGTGCCTGGGTTCGGCGGTGAACCCGGTCCTGCGCGAAGGCAACTCGGATCGGCGCGCGCCGACCGCAGTGAAGAACTACGCCCGCAAGAACCCCCATTCGATGGGCGAGTGGAAGCAGTGGTCGCAGACCCACTGCTCGCACATGAGCTACGGCGACTTCTACCACGGCGAGAAGTCGATGACGCTCGATCGCGCCCGCGACGTCAAGATGGAGCTGGTCACGAACAGTGGCAAGACCGTCGTGCTGAAGCCGAAGGTGGCGCTGCAGGACGGCGAGGTCATCGACTCGATGTTCATGAGCAAGAAGGCCCTGTGCGATTTCTACGAGCGTGAGCTCAACGACTGCCGCGACTCGGGCATCCTGTTCTCGTTGCACGTCAAGGCGACGATGATGAAGGTCTCGCACCCGATCGTCTTCGGGCATTGCGTCAAGATCTACTACAAGGAAGCCTTCGAGAAGCACGGCAAGCTGTTCGACGAACTCGGCGTCAACGTAAACAACGGCATGTCGGTTCTCTACGAGAAGATCGCGACCCTGCCGGAAACCCAGCGCGACGAGATCATCCGCGACCTGCACGCCTGCCAGGAGCACCGCCCGCGCCTGGCGATGGTCGACTCGGCCAA
>JAGRGB010000016.1 GCA_020445745.1 Rhodocyclaceae bacterium
ACCGCACACACCGCCACCGTCAGCAGTTCCGAAAGCACATGTCGCGTCTGCTGCCCATTGCGCCAGTCCTCCAGCCCCTCGAACACCTCCACCATCGCCGCCAATTTGCTCGTGTCCATTGCCTGCCCAAAAAGGCAGAAAACTACACAAAACAATCACCTGTGAACAGAGGGGTTGGTAAGTGTCTGAGCGTGAACGATTAATTCTTCAGGTCAACGACATATGCGTAGCTGCGGCCGCCCTGCGCGGGCAACGGCGATCTTCCGACGCCGGGAAAAACAATCCGAAGGGTAAATTCCGGGAGGAATCATGAGTTTCCCACCGGCCTGTTAAGGCAGTTCTCGCTGCGGATCAAGGCGCGATCATCGTGCGCGCCGACTCGCCCTTCGAGGATCTGCCGGAGTTGGTCACGGCGCTGAAGGCTGACACCGGCCAAGGTCGTGCTCGGTGCCGACCGCTCGGTCGGCAGCCACGACTGGCTGAAGTCTGCACTGGTCGCGTAGGAAGCCCGCGTCAATTGCCGCGACATGCGCAGATTATGGTGTCTGTTCGTCACGGAGCTTGGTTCTCGGGCTTGAAACCCGCCACCCGTTCGAATTTTCGCGGGTCTTTGGTGACCAGGTGAGCGGCCATTGCAAGTGCATGGGAGGCGATCATCGTATCGAGGGCGCCGATGGGTTCCCCGCGACACTCCAAACCGGCGCGCAGATCACCATAGACCCAGGCCGCATGTTCGTCGAACGGGAGCACCTCGAGAGGAGTGAGAAATGATGACAGCAATGTCATGCTATTGTCATCTACACGTTGGCGCGCGAAGACTGAGCTGAATCTGATCATCGACAGGAGGACGAACATGAAAACCACCAAGGCGACCGTGATACTTCTGCGTGCGATGTTGGCTGGTCCGGCGCTGGCGGACGACCGACACCACTCTCCGCGGATGTCGGGCGAGGCAATGCCGATCGAGCAGATGAAGCAAAATCTGCAATCGATGGAATCGCAGATCGATCGGATCGCCAATGCCAAGACCGATGCCGAGCGTCAGGCGGCCCTGGGCGAGCACATGGCCACGATGCGGGCACAAATGGAGATGATGTCGGGCAGTGGCATGATGGCCGCCTGTCCGATGGGCGACGCGGGCATGGCTGGCGACATGGGACGGCGCATGCATCAGATGGAGCAGCGCATGGACATGATGCAAATGATGATGCAGGGCATGATGGGCAAGCCTTCCGGCCGAATGCCCATGCAGCCCGGGTCGAACTGATGGCTTGGCGCGGTCGGGAATCACGGCCGGGCGGTCGACGATGAAGGCGTGGCTCGGCCAGTTGATGGTCGCGTTGCGCGGCTGGATGCGATCCAACGCAGAAGCGCACGCCCGTGCGACTCCGACAGCCTGCCGTTCGAGACCCCCCGCTGGGGCCGGCGGGGCTCGAAGAGTCCGTGGTGACCGCGCCGGGTCCGGCAAAGGCACTGGAAACCCAAGTTCGTGAAACGGAAGCATTCAATGAAGACTCGGAATCTGCTCGTCGCGCTGGCAGCGGCATCCATCGCCACGGGTGCGGCCGCCCAGGGCATGGACATCCCTCGTCCCTCGCGCGGCCTGATGCCCAATCCGAACCTCGGCAAGCCCCTCTACGAGGGCAAATGTGCGGAGTGCCATGGCGCGATGCTGACCGGCAGCGACAAGGGGCCGCCGCTGCTCCATAAGGTCTACGAGCCTTCGCACCATTCCGACGCATCGTTCCAACTTGCCGTCAAGAACGGATCCCGGCAGCATCACTGGAAGTTCGGCGACATGGCGCCGGTGCCAGGCCTCACGCCGGACGACGTGGCCCACATCACCGCCTACGTCCGGGGCCAGCAGCGTCGGGCAGGAGTACGTTGACTGGCACGGGCTGAACGCCTGGTTCGGCCAGCGTAGCCGGGCGCTTTGCTCCGAATTGCGCTATTCGGGTGTGGAACACGCGACGGTCGCCGACGCCCAGGCCGGATGGCCTTGCTGCCCACGCAGACGCCTTGCACCAGGCTGACGATGCCGGCGCGGCCGAAGTCGGTGGGCTTGGCTTCGACATCGGACCAGCTTTGCGTGCCGAGGGTGGTCACCGTCCCGTTCCCAGCCCGTCTTCGGTCGCCTGCGAGACGACCCGATCGAGCAATTCGTCCGTCGACGAACCACCGAACCGATCCGCCGGCGCGGCGCGCAGCCCGCCACCCGCGAACAATCGTCGCCTGGGGGGATCAATCGATCTGCATCCGCGGACTCAAGGAAAGTGGTAATAGTCGTCGTTCAGGTATTTCAGGATGTCCTGGCTCTCGAGCAAGGAAAACTTCCTATGTGCCATGTGGCTACATCCGTCGAGTTGTACCCTGAGGGCGTCCAGCGACTTGATCGTGCGGTCCGGCCGGCTGTAGACGGCAGCGTCGTGGCAGCCCAGGCAGTTGGCGTTGTGGAGTCGTTTTCCGTTGACGGAGTCGCCGGGAAGCGCGCCGTGGGCACTGGACAGGATCCCTGCCAACGCCAGGCCGACGAGACTGAATTTCATGGCAGCCACCTCCCGAAGTGTGGATGGGAATGTGCCGGACTCTCCGGTTCACCCAAGTTACGCCGGCACCAGCCCACGTAGCAAGTCACGTCGCTCGGGCGGCAGCCGATGCCACCGGGCCGTCCGGTCGAACCGGTGATCTCGAACCGGTCGCATGCGCTTGGCGACCATTCGCATCAGTCGGCAATCGTTGTCCGATCCGATCCGATCCGACGCTGGCGCGCGAGTCCGCGCTTTCCGCGGGCCGACTCCATCACGCGCGGGCGGGCGGTGCGCTCGGCGCCGGGGATGCGGTTGATGCGCCAGAATGCGCGAAGCACGGCCCGGTCATTGCTCCCGACACGGGCGTGCAGCCGGAGCGCGGCAGCGCACGCCCGGCCACCGACGCCGCGGGCCTATTCGAGCCCTTCGAGCGTGATCTCGTAGACCCGTCGCGCATCGTCGTAGGAAACGCGATACGAAGATGGATATGCGCCGGCCCGCGAATAGGCCTCCGGTCGCGACACCGGCGCCGCGAACTGCGACCTGGACCGCAGGAAGGCGAGCGAGACCATCGGCTCGACGAAGGTCAGTTCCTTGTTGTAATAGCCGTAGATGAAGGTCGCGTCGAACGGCTGCTGCTGGAACTCCGGCGCGCTCGGATTGACGGCGTGCGCCCCCATCTTCGGCACCGCCGTGCCGGGCGGCATGACATAGCCGGCGGGCATCAACCGTGCGGGCGGCTGCTGGTCGGGGGAGCCGGAATCTTCCGGGCCCGCAAACACGACCTGCCCGACCGCGTCGCGACTGACGACATAGAAGTGGAAGTCGAAATGCGGCACGTCATAGACCTGAGAAGGCGGATGGCCGACTGACTCCCAATCGACGCCCACATGGTCGATCACCGTTCTTGGGCCGCCCTCCGGCATCGACAGATGGTAGGAAAACATCGGATCGCCGCCTGGCGCGGCGGCCGGCAAGCCTTCGAGTACATCGGCCGTCAGCACCACGCCGATCGCGCTGACCTCGCCACCTTGGCCGGTGCGAACGAAAGTGTATGCCTCGCCATGGCCGATCGCCACGGCCTGACCGGTATGAATTACCGAATCTGCCTGGCCCCAGGCCGTACCCACCGCCACCACCGTCGACATCGAAGCGGCCGACAAGCAAGTGCGCAGATGACCCATGATGTCTGCCCCCTTTCCCGATTCAATTGATCGAAACCCGAGCTGGCCGGCAGGATCGCGGGCGCCCCGTTCATCAATCTAGGTGACCGCCGAGGCGACTTCAATGCTCTGTTCGATCCCAGGCACGGCTGCCGATCCGCGAGCTGTTGCCTTTCCGGCGACAATGTCCCGACGCGCCCGACTCGCGAGCCCGGCCGCCGACGCCGCCGTCGACATTACGGCATGGCGCGGACGGCGCCCATGGCCTCCCCCAGGCGAACGGCGCCGCCGGGCTGCCACCGCGGGTTGAACTCGAAGCGCCCCCGCTCAAACAGCATCACCACCGTCGAGCCGAGCAGGAAGCGGCCCATCTCCTCGCCCTTCGCCAGCACGACTTCGTCCGGCTGATACTGCCACGTGGTGATCTCCGGAAGCCGCGGCGGGTTGACGACGCCGTGCCAGACCGTCTGCATGCTGCCGACGATGGTCGCGCCGACCAGCGCCAGCACGAAGGGCCCATCGTCGGTGTCGAACACGCACACCACCCGCTCGTTGCGTGCGAACAGCCCCGGCACGCCGCGTGCCGTGGCCGGATTGACCGAGTACAGCGCACCGGGCACCCAGGTCATCTGGCGCAGGACACCGTCGCAGGGCATGTGGATGCGGTGATAGTCACGCGGGGAAAGATAGAGGGTCGCGAACAGGCCGTCGGCGAAAGTCGCCGCCAGCTGGCTGTCGCCGCCAAGCAGCGCCGCCGCCGAATAGCGATGGCCCTTGGCCTGGAAGATCTGCCCGCCCTCGATCGCCCCGAACTGGCTGATCGACCCGTCCACCGGGCACAGCAGCGCCGTGTCGGCCGGGGGCCGGGCATCGTCGCGCAGGGCGCGCGTGAAGAAGTCGTTGAAGCTCGAATAGGCCGCCGGATCCGGGTTTGCCGCCTCGCTCATGTCCACTTGATAACGCCGGATGAACCAGCGGATGGCCCGGGTGCTGGCCTTGCCGGCACGGGCCCGCGCCAGGGCCCCCATCAAGCGTGTCAATGCCTTCTTGGGCAGCAGGTGTTGCAGCAGAACGAACAGCGTGTCGGACACGGGCAGGGGCCTCGCTCGGAATCGGCCCCCGACTATAGAGAATTCGCCTCGATCAGGGCCAGTTCATTCGCGATCCTGGCGGATCGCGATGCCCGCTGCCGCGAGCGCCGTGGGGCCCTCGACCGCCGACAGCATGTTCGTGGGTGCGCGCATCACGCGGTCGGAGCGCCGCAGCGCCTCGTGCCGGATCCTGCACGATCCGCTACGAACGGCCCGGTACGGCCGGCACGAGGAGCGGCGACCCGGCCGGGAAAACCTCGAACGATGATCGCCGCGGCGACGGGCTGGCACGGACCAGCCGGTGCCGTTGTGCGCGGGCGGGGCGGCCATGTTGCGCGGCACGATCTCCGGTGGCGGATGCGGTTGGCGCCTGGCCCTCAAAGCCGGCCGCCGCCGAAGTGGGCGGCCTTGACCAGCTTGCGGCCGGCCAGGCGGCCTAGGCGGTCGAGTTCGGGCATGTTCTTCGGCTCGTCCATCGCTTCCAGCGCCTTCAGCGCCTTGCGGCTGAACTTCTCGCCGAGGGCCGCCGCGCACCAGTCCTTCTCGAGCAGCACGTTGTAGCGCAGGTAGCTGCACAGGGGCTGGCCGCCGAGGGGCGGGCCGCACTTCTTCATCGCCCGGTCGATGTCGCGGGCGGTGGGGCTGTCGGACAGCCACTGCATGATGGCCTCGACCTGGTCGGCGCAGTCCTCCATCAGCGCCTTCAGCGACAGCACCGCGTGCAGGGCGGCCCGGCTCTCGACGATGTTGGCGTGGCCGACCTCAGGGTCGGCCTTGCCGGTGCCGACCGACACCACCTGCAGCCGGTCGGCGCCAGCCTGCCAGCCGAAACCGTAGCCGGCCATCGTCGCGGTCATCAGGGCCTGCAGCGCGGGGTTGTTGGCGGGGCTGACGCCGCCGTCGACGAAGTCACCCCTGACCGCCTTGAGGCCCTCTGCGGCGCGGCCGATCTTGATCGATTCCGGGTCGAAGAAATAGGGCGCCGCGGTGCTGGCGCGGACCACCTGCCACAGTGGATATTCGCCGTTCGGGATCGTCGTCGCGTTCTTGCCGGCCCGGAAGTACGGTGCCTTGGGGTTATTGGTCAGCGTCCACGCGCTACCGGTGTCGAGCCGCTTGGTCATCACCAGCAGCCCGGTGCGGATCTCCGCGCTGTCCAGCGTGCGCTCGCCGAGCACGCCGATCAGTGCCTTGGCGACCTCCTTGGCGTCGTACTTGGCGCGCAGCGCGCCCCAGCGCAGCAGGCTGCGCTTGAAGACGAGATTGCCGAGGGCCTGGTAATGGCCGTACACCTCGTCCACGGTCATGCCGAGGGACAGCGCCGCGGCGATGATCGCGCCGGTCGAGGTGCCGGCGATCAGATCGAAGTGGTCGCACAGGCGGAAATCCGGGTCGTCGCCATGCTGCTTGCGCAGCACGGTCTCGATCTCGCGCAGGATGCCGAGGGTCAGCACGCCGCGCAGGCCGCCCCCGTCCAGCGCGAGGATGCGCTTCGGCGTGAGTTCGGGATCGAGGTGCTGCTCGAGATTGCGATAGGCCGCCATGTCATGTCCTCCCGGTGATCGTGGTGGGCCGGCACGGACACCGGCAAGTGACGCAATGTGCAGCTTGCCGCGCGCGTCCCGGCAACGGTCCGGCACATCTGCCGCCCCCCGGCTCGTCACGATACGCTAAGGTTGTCATGAGAACGGCCTATTCACGTTTAGCCCATCCGGGAACAATATCCAAGGCTGCGGGACGGTCGCCGGCCGGTCGACAGGTCACCAGCGCATCGCAACGTCGCCAGGGAGCGAGCCATGAGCACTTCGCGCATCTATCTGCCCAACGACATCTGGGAACCGACCGAATTCCCGGCGCTGCTGGCGATCGGCGATTCGTGGTTCTGGTACCCGCGCAACAACCTGTTGCAGGCGCTGGTCGAACACGAGCGGCTGAAGGATCCCTACCGCTTCGTGCAGATGCTCGGCTACAACGGCGCGCGGCTCGAGCAGTACGTGTTCGGCCGTTACGCGCGACAGCTCGACAAGTACCTGTCGGCGGGCTTCCGCAGCAGCTTTTCGGCGATCCTGGTGAGCGGCGCAGGCAACGACGCGGTCAAGTACGAGCTGGCCCTGAAGCGTTCCTGCGGCGGCATCGATCGCGCCGACCAATGCTTCGACGACGATGCGCTGCCGGTCTTCCTGGGCAGGATCTCGGCCGCGCTGGGTGCCCTGGTGCAGCGCATCGAAGATGCCTACGGTGCTGCCAGCCGCCCGGACATCTTCATCCATTCCTACGACTATCCGATCCCCGACGGCCGCGGTTTCAAGATCGCCGACCTCAAGGTGACCGGTCCCTGGCTCGAGCCGGCGATGAAAACCCGCAGGGTCGACCAGGCGATGGCGCTTCGCCGGGAAGTCTGCCGCATGCTGATCGACCGCCTGCAGGCGACCTACGCGGAGTTCGCGAGCCGCCATCAGCGGGTCTATATGGTGCGCTCGACGAACTGCCTGAATTCGCCGGAATACAAGAAGGACTGGGACAACGAGCTGCACCCCAGCGCCTCGGGCTTCCGGCAGATCGTGGACCGTTGCTGGATCCCGTTGCTGGCGCAGCACGGTTACGCCAGGACGTGACGCTCGCCGGGACCGGCACGGCGCATTCGAACGCTCGCCTTCGCGCCAGGCGCCTCAGCCCGGCAACTCGTGCATGCCGAAGCCCCTGTGCAGGCCCGTCAGCACCAGTTGCGTCGCCCGCCGCATGTCGGTGGTGCGCATCAGCTCGCGCGTTTCATCGTCACTGAGGCCGGTCCGCAAGGCCTTCGCCGGCTGCCTGCGGGCGCCGGCCAGGCCCTTGGCAAGGTCCTTCAGGGCTGCCTTGGTATCGCGCACCCCCGGCGGCAGGCCGATGGCCTTGGCTGCGTCGGCGAGGGTCGCCAGCGCCGGCGTGTGCTCGTGCTGCCAGGCTTCGGTGAGTTCGGGTGGCGGGGCCTTGCCCGATCCGTCGATGGCGCGGGCGATGACCTCCGCCGCGCCGCCGAAGCCACCCAGCACGTAGAGGGGCGCTCTTGCGTCGAGGGTCAGCAGCGCCTCCTCGAAGATTCCGGGAACGAAGCCCGAATATTGCTGCACCTTGCCGCCGAGCAGGATGCGCGCCGCCAGTGGCGGCACCCGTTCCGGCCGCGAGCGATGCGGAATCGCGATCTCGGTGCCCACCGTGGCGATGCGCCGCATCGCACTCAGCGCGATCGCGGCGTTGCGCAGGCGTCGCCGGTGGCCGTCGCTGCCCGGCGCCGCCACGGTTCCGTCATCCGGCGAACGATCGGCTTCGGCGATGCCGGCCTGGGCCTGGTCGATGCGCACGATCCGGCAGCAGTTGATCCACTGGGCCTCGATCTGCGGCGTGATCGACAGATAGGCCGGCCAGGCGCTGTGATTGTAGAGGCGCCCGATGCGCGGCTCTTCGTCGGCATCGAGGTCCTGGGCCAGCTGGCGCTCCTGCTGCTCGGCACTGACCAGGCGCAAGAGGTCGTAGGTGAAGTTGTCCTCGGCTTCCTGCCAATGCCCGCCGTAGGCCAGGTTGGCGCCCTGGCGCAGCAATTCGCGGGCAAGGCGCAGCAGCATCTCGCGCAGATGCTCGAGCCCCAGCCCGCGAGCCAGCAGATTGTCGCGCTGGTACGAGATCGACAGCCCGATCAGCAGCGAGGTCGACGCCCCAGCGCTGTACTTGAAGGTGCTCATGTTTCGGCCCGCTCGAAGCTTCGGAAGGTGAGTCGCGGGAAGTGGTCCTCGAGCATGTTCAGCTCCAGCAACGAGAGCCCGCGCCCGGGGTAATACACGGTCAGCGCGCGGCGCCGCGCCCGCACCTCGGGGATGCACAGCAGGGTGGCCAGGTCCGGCACCCAGTCCAGCACGATGCTGGCGCGGTCATCCGGCATCGTGCGCCCGAGCGCGCGGTGGAACGCGGTCAGCATGGTGTCGCGCAGGACCATCGTGACGATCCGCTCCTCCTGTTCGCTCACTTCGTCAGACCAGCGCACGACCGGTGCATTCCCCAGCTCGGGGATGCCGCTGGTCACCGCCCCGCCGTCGAGGGCGTCCACCACCAGCACCGGATTGAGGTGCCAGTGGCGGCCCAGTCTGCCGGGGACAGGGTCGGCCAGCGGCACGCGGAAGCTCGAGATCTCGCGACGGCACCACGGCCGGTCCGCATAGCGGGCGCTGCGCACGGCGATCAGCGCGGCGGTGTTGTCACCGGCAATGGCCCGCTGGAGAACCCGGCTGAAGCCGGAACCGAACGGAATGTCGTTTTCGTCGTAGAAGGCCGCGAGCTGCGTCTTGCCGTAGATGTAGTCGCGGATGCGGCGCGCCGGGCCGGTGCCGTCCGCCTTGGCATGGCTCAGGAAGATCGTCAGCTTGGCGCGATCGGCCTCGTTGCCGGTGCCCGCCGCGCCGCGCACAGGTATCGGCCTGAAATGGGTCAGCAGCATCCGGCACAGGGTTTCGGTGAGCTGGATCAGCAGGGATCGCACAATCCCGTCGATGCCGGCGGCCGCCGTCGCGGTGGGGCGCATGAAATTCAGCGCCCGCAGGCGCTCCGGCACGTTGTAGGCGGTGTCGTCGAGGGCCACCGGCAGCAGATCCCGCGTGCCGCGGCCGGTGCGCGTCGCGAGCACGTGCAGCCAGTTGCGCCAGGCCGGGTCGGAGATCATGTGGGCGTCGATCAGCAGCACCACGATCTGCCATCGATTTGCCGCCATCGATGGCGGCGCCCCCGCCCGCGATTCACCGGCCAGCGGTGGCGGCAGGCCGCCCGGTGGCGCGTCCGGCGCCGGCAGGCTGCGGAAGAAGACCTCCGGCCCCAGGCCCGACCCGGGCCGCAGCCATTCGTAGATGCGCCGGGCCAGCGCCTCGCCGTCCCGGCACATCGGGTGCCACAGCACGTAGATCTCCGGAATGCTCGCGGTCACGGGCCGGTCTCCTCGCTTGCGCCCCTTGCCGCCATCCGGCTGCGCGGCGTCGCGATCGGACAGGTGAGGGTCGGCAACGCGGCCAGCATACAAGCGGATGGCAACCGGAGCCAGCAAGCTTCGCTGACGACCGGATCCGGTCTCCCACACCGGCGCCTAGAAAGATGTCGCTCCGTGTTGCATTTAACGATCGCCGATTGTCATTGAAATATTCGTTTGCAATTTCCGAAGGGCTGGACTTGGCTGTAGGGAAACCGCATCGCCAGCGGGGATACGGCAGGAGGATGGCCGATAGGTCGCGCCCGATCGTCGCTGCGGGTTCTCGATACCGAGCCGCTTCGTTTGCGTCCCGGCCCCGCGGTCTGCTTGCGGCTGACACACACCGCTGCAAAAGGAGGAAGCATGAGCGACATCGCGATCATCGGAATCCACGGCCTGGAAAACAAGGTCGAGCACGCCACACTGGAGAACTGGTGGAAGGCGGCCATCGAGGAAGGGCTGGCGCGCAACCACGGCCGCAACGATCCGCTGCCTTTCCGGATGGCCTATTGGGCGAACGTTCGCAACACCGATCCGGTGGCGATCGAAGAAGAGCGGGAACCCTATCGCCTGGCCGACGGAAGCGGACCATTCGTCCCGTATGCGGGCAGCGCAGTGGACGTGGTGCGGGCCAAGGTGCAGGCGTTGCTGGGCGGGCGGGTGGATCGTGCAAAGGATCTTTTCAGCTGGGACGGCACCGAACGGCTGATCGGCATCCGGGTCGCAGACCTGTCGGCCTATTACCAGGACGAGGCGATACGAAGGCAGATCCGCGAGCGGCTGGTGGATGTGCTGCTCGCCAGCGCCGACAAGCGGATTCTGTTGCTGGCGCATTCGATGGGGAGCATCGTCGCCTACGATGTCCTCCGCGACCTGGAGGCCGACGCGTCGATCGAGGTGGCGCATCTGCTTACGCTGGGTTCGCCCCTCGGGCTGCCCCTCGTGTCCCGGCACATACGGGGGGAATTCCACGACCAGCGGGCACCGGCCAACGTCCGGGCCTGGACCAACGTCGCCGATCCGGGTGACAAGGTCGCCCTCGATATCGCACTGGCCGACGAATACGAACCGAGCGCGACGGGCATTCGACCCCGGGACGTGCTGATTCGAAACGGCTACGTCAGTCCGGCCGGCAGGGAGAACCGCCACAAGAGCTACGGATACCTGCGCGCCCCCGAGGTTTCTTCGATCGTCGATGCGTTTCTGTCGGGCGGATCGCTGCGTTGAGTCGGCACCGCGTCAGCGGGCGGGCGTTCGCCGACGGTAGCGCCGGCGTTCGATTTTCGGGGGACGAATGAATCCATGCCTTCGACTGGCGGCCGCAGCCTTGTGCGCTTCGCAGCTCGTGGGGTGCACGACACTGCGCATCGAGGCCGGCGGCGAGCAGGTGAAGGTGGAGCGGCACTGGGGAACCCTGGTCGTTCGCGTGAGCGGCGACGGCGCCCATGCGGCACAGCTGAGGTCCTTCGGCATCAGCGACACGCCGGTCGGGCTGACCGCGGGCTTCGCGTCGCAATCGTGGCTGCATTTTCCGGTGGATGACTGCCGGGTCGTGCTGTGGATCGAGAACGCTGCCGAGCTTGCGGCGGCGAGGGAGTGGGTCGAGGGCCATCCGCAGGTGTGTTCGATGCCGATGGGCTCGCGCTGAGGGAGGATCGAAGCATGAAGTCGAACTGGATGCTGCTGGCCGCGCTGGCCGGCCTGTCGGCCTGCAAGAGCTACGACAACGAATTGCTGTTCACCGAGTCGACCGAAGTCGGGCTGACTGTCAGCCCCAATCCGGCCGGGGGCAGCCAGTTCGTGTTCGGCTATCGCCAGACCGATCTCGCGGTCGTGCCGGTGGGTGTGATCGACGGCGCAGGCAAGGTGCACGAGCGCCTGGCTTCCGAGGAGACAGGCAAGGACGCGGTGTCGGTGTTTGCGCAGTTCAATGCCGATCTGATCCGATCTTCCGGCGAGGCCGCCGCGCTGAAGCCGAAGGTCGCCCTTGGCCGCTTTTTCGCGACAGGCGTCGCGGCGGCAAAGCTGGCGGCCGGCTACCAGAATGGCATGGTGAAGGCCGGGTCGGACGGGGCCGAGCAGGACGCGGGCGCCGGCGAGGATGCCGGCAACACTCCCGCGCCGACCGGCAACGCCGGTGCCAACGATCGCGATGCGGCGGCGGTGGGCGAGGCAAAGGCCTTGCGGCCGCTGATATTCGGCCAGCGCGACAGCTTCGGCCTGACCCTGGGTACGTCGATCGAAGGCAATGGCCAATACACCGCGACACTGGGCTATTCGGGCCGCAACGTGGCGGTGATGCCGGTCTTCGCCGAGAAACCCGGTGGCGAAATCGAGGAACTCGGCGGCGAAGCGGGCGGCAACGAGCACGAAACCTTCTCGGTGATCGGCCAGTTCCGGGCCAACGCGGACACCGATACCGCCGAAGTGGCACTCGAGCGCTTCTTCGCGACCGGGCTGGCGGCGCAGCACCTGGCCGACGGGTTCGCGGTGCGGATCGAACGGGAGATCGTCGCGGCCGCCCAGCGCCGGCAGGTGGCCGAAGCCACGACCAGCGAGAACGCCCGGTGACCGGAATCGGCAGCGCACAACTCCGGGCGATCTGACGGACATCCGATGCCGAGCCGGGCACAAGAAGACGAGCGCATCGGCCCGTCGAAGGCGATCCACCCCAACTTGGCCGGACATTGCAGGATCGCAGATATGATTGCCAGGAAGGTCCACAGAATTTTCACCAAGGTCGCCAGGGCCTGGCATGGATGGCCCCAGGCCTGGTGCCCGCCGTGTCGGCGAATCCGCGCTCGCGTGGCGCATTGCGGCCGTCGGACCCGACTGACCTCGTTCGAGGAGTGACACCATGGACTTGCTCGCCTCGCTGGATGTGCTGCTCGGATTGAGTTTCATCTATCTGGTGTTCGCGCTGGCGGTGACGTCGATCAACGAGTTCATCGCCGCGGCGTGGAGCAGCCGGGCGCGTTGGTTGAGGCGCGCGATCGCCAATCTGCTGACTCCGCCCGGTGCGGGCGCTGCCGACGGGGACGGCAAGGCCGGCGCCACCGGCGAGGGTGGCTCTCGGGGCGGCTGGGCGACCCTCCTCGCGCTGCTGCGCATCCGTCGACGGGTCGACACCGCGAACGCCGCTCCTGCCGCCAGCGCGGGCGATGCCGATGCGGGCGAGAGTAGCTCGAAGCCGGTCACCGCAGACGACGTGCTGGCTTCGCCCTTCATCGCCTATCTCGGCAGCCCCGGCGTCGGCAATACCTTCCGGGTCAGCTACGTTTCGGCGTGGCAACTGCTGCAGGGCGCGCTCGATGCGGCCAATGGTGGCAGGCAAGCCGGCTTCGTCTCGGTCGCCAGCATACAGAAGATGATCGAGCCACTGCCGCACAACTCCCCGCTGCAAAAGGTGCTTGCAGATTTGTGCATGCGGGCGGGAAACGACATCGAGGCGTTCCGCAAACTGCTGGACGAATGGTACGGCGACCTCGAAAAGCAGATGTCGGCCTGGTACCGCCAGAAGACGCAATATGTCGTGGTCGGCATCTCGGTCTTTGTCGCGGGCGCGATGAACGTCGATACGATCGACATCGCGACGCGTCTGTACCGGGATTCGGCCCTGCGGGCGACGATAACCGAGCAGGCGCTGAAGGCAGCGGGGTCCGGAGACATCGAGACCTTCATCGGGTCCAAGGCAAGGGACGACGCGCGGACGGCCTTCGAACAGGCCGAGGTCGCGCGCAACGAAGCCGCCGAGAAACTCGACGAATGCCAGAGCAAGAAGCCCGCTTCGCCCGATGCGGCCGGCGACAACTCCTGCCAAGAGGCATTGCAGAAGGATGCAGAGGCGGCGGAGCAGGCGCTGGAGGCGGCCCGCGAGGCGCTGGAAAAGGAGCAACGCAGCCTCGACCAGCGCATCCGGGACCGCGTCGACACGATCTCGGGAGCCGGCCTCGCGCTCGGCTGGTCCACATGGAACCCGGGGCAGGGCGCGGGCGTTCTCGCGACGCTCGGCGCGCTGTTCACGAAGGTGATCGGCCTGCTGATGTCGGCCGGGGCGTTCTCGCTCGGTGCCCCGTTCTGGTTCAACATGCTGAAGACCGCGGCGTCGATACGCTCGGTCGGCAGGAGTCCGAAGGAGGAGAAGCCCGGCAGTGGGTCGAGCGCAAACGCCTGAATGGCGCGCGGTCGAGTGGCGATCTTTCGCTCGTCAAGGTAGTTTCTCGGGTTCGAAGGCTAGGCTGTCCCATGCGCAATTGAAGTCATGTAAGAAGACGTGACCTATTCGACACTGGAATTTTTCTTACATACGTATAATTCATATTAGAAGCGCGGGCTTGGGACTTTTGCTCAACCTCGTCGCTACATAAGCGGGTCATGTTCGCTTGTTATGGCTCGAAAGGCTTTCAGCCTTCGGCCTGTCGCGCGCATCGACCGGCACTTTCGGGATCACGGTCCTAACTAAGCCCCAACGCGGGCGCGGCGGGATTGCGCCGCGCGCGAAGGAAGATGGTGTCGTCTGCGTCCGTACCGACCGGGCCGCCTGCCACCCCCGAAGCGGCATCGCCCGGGTTTTGGTCGATGCGGGGGAATTGGATGAATCGCCGAGCAACACCCGCGCCTAACGAGAGGGTGGTATGCGAACAGGTCACCAAAAGCTTCGTTCTTCGAAATTCGGCCACGTACAGGGTAAGCGCGGGTGGTATTCGGCCGCGTCGCTTCGCGACCAGTTCGCTCCTGTCGTGGGCAGATGTCCGCCAGCTCTTCTGGCCACGTCTCGTAGCCAGAGCGATTGCGATACGGTTGCCTGGCGGAAGCATTCGGCGGCTTGTCGCGAACCTTGCGCCGGCATGGAAAGTAGCGGTGTGATTCGGAAGATCCGGCGGGGCCGTGCGGCCCGGTCCGGAACAGTAGCGATCACTGTCGCTTCGCGGTCACGAGCCGCGCAAGCCGAGTGTTCTTCCATGCCGTTAGCATCGTTGGCGCCACAGCCGATTCCAATGGACTGGGTGGCGCGGCGTGCCGACTCGGGCCGGTCCTGTCCCGGCGACGTTTCCAGCGCGAATCTCGCTATCAAATGCTGCGAAATCCGACCGAACGACGGTGAATCGCCGTGAGAGACGATGTCCGACAGATACGGATCATGATCTGCAGCACCCGCGAAGACCTGCTGCCCTATCGCGTGGCTGCCAGCGAGATCGTTTCGCGGATCGCCCGCGACGAACGTCACCGATTCCAGATCCTGAACACGTCGATGGAGGACAACACGCAGTCAGGTGCGGTGGAATCGGCCATTCACGTCAGCAAGCGCTGGGTAGAGGAGGCCGATTGGATCGTCGTGATTCTCGGCTGGCTTTACGGAACGGTTGCCGACGACGATCCACAGGGACTGAGCATCACCGAATGGGAGTACCGGCACGCGCGGGCACTCCGGGAGGCCGGGGCGGACAAGAGGATATTCGTGTTCTTTGCGGGTGAACCGAAGTCGGCAGTCGGTTATCGTGCCGCAGAAGGTGATGAATTCGACCTGAAGGACTGGATGCAATCGCCGTACGCTGACCGCATGCAAGCTTTCCGGTCGTTTGCTTGCGGGAAGCACGCCGAGCCATTCCGCAACCAGGCGCATTTCTGCGAGCGGCTGGACGCCACCTTGCGGGATGCGGTTTCGACACTGGTACCGAACTTTCCCCATTCCGGCGGTCTTGCGGAGTTGCTGGTGCGTGTGCAGGACGATTGCAGAGGCTGTGTTGCCGGGGTGCGTCAACTTGCCCGATGCAAGCGCATCCACGACTGGCTTCACACTTTCCGTCAGGATGTGCTGCGCAAGCTTTGGGAGGAGGACCTACCCCTTTGGCGCACAAGGCCATCGCTCTCCGCGCGAGAATTCGCAATGCTCGCAAGACGGGGGATCGCCGCTGCAAGATTGGCGACCAGGATCGAGCAGGAATGCGAGGGCCTCGACGAATGCCATGCCGATCTCCGCCTGGCAGTATTGGACGTCATCAAGGAAGTGTCGAGCCTGTGGCCGGAGGCCGAGTGTCCAGCCACCGATGCGACGGATGTCGCCGAGCGAATCGACAGCCTGGCCAGCGCAGTTCGACTGGCCTTTTCGGAGGCCAACCGTGCAATGCTCGAGCGCCAGAGCGCTCTGGAAGCCTTGCATGCCGCCCTGGTCCAGCACATTGGCGATCATCGCGCGTCGTACGGGCTCACCGACGAAGAAGACCGCTTGCTCGACTCGGAACTCGAACAGATCCGGAGCAACAAGCGACGCCTCGTCGAAGCGCTGCTGAGCCATGACAAGTGGCAGGGCTACCACGACCGCCTGGAGGCTATTTACACCAAGCTTGGCACTCCGGTCTTCGAACGCGAACTGGGCCGTTTTACAACCACCAAGCTGCCTGGCCTCGAAGAACTCCTGGCGCGCATGGTGCAATTTCCGAGGGGGCAGGGGCCGGGCCCGGAGGCTCAGTCGGAGCACGTCGCGGCTGAACTGCATCCCCGTGCCACAGCGCTTGCGCGCCACCCCGACGAAGAGAGTTTCCGGGCCTTCCAGGCGCCTTTCGAGCAAGTCTTTTTCCATGTGGATCGCGCCACGCTTGCTGAGGTTGGAAGGGCGGAAGACCGCGTCGCGCAATTCGAGAACGCATTGAAGAACGTCGCGCTGGCTGCCGCCGGAGCCCGTTGACGAGACTATGGACAGTGTAGCGCCACAACGCCTCCCGAGCCTCGACCAAGTCGCGGACCGGTCTGCCGAATACGAGGATCGCTACGAACTCCTTACCAGCGACGGTGCGTGCAGCCGGGAAGCAGAGTTGCTGGCGGCGGAAATCCAGGCATGGCTTCGCGTTTGTCTTGCCCACGGTCGATATGTGGCACCTGGCACTGCCGACCGCCGGGCGTTGAAGGGCATCGTCGACGGTTGGCGGTCGCTGCTGCGCCGGCACGGCCATCACGTGGATATCTCCGACGAGTTGCTGCCGTTCGATCCGCGGGCCGGTACTCCGCTGGAGATTTCCTGCCCCTACCCGGGTCTCGAGCCCTATACGCAGGATCGTGCAGCGAACTTCTTTGGGCGCGAGTCGCTGGTCGGGACCTGCGTGGAGCGGATCGAGAATCCCTCGCGGCGTGTCGTGCTGTTGATCGGAGCATCCGGCTCGGGCAAGTCGTCCGTTGCGCTCGCCGGTGTGCTACCGGCATTGCAGGCGAAACATCGCGACACATGGGCCTTCGCGAAATGGATGACGCCCGGCGTCGACCCGCTGGCGGCAATGGCAACTGCCATTGTCGGATGCGATGACACGGCGCGCAGCGGCGCTCTGGCAAGGGCTCTTGCCGCGCACCCCGATCAGGCGCCACGGATCTGCGCCGAGGCGACGCGCGGTCGACCGCAATTCATGATTGTCGATCAACTCGAGGAGTTGTTTACGCTGAGCCGCGTGTCCGGATGGCGCAAGACCTTCGCCGATTGCCTTTGTGCACTGGGCGCGCGCGAGGCTGCCGACGGCGAATTCCGTTGCCACATGCTGTTCATGCTGCGCACCGACCAACTCGCCAATTTCGAGCATGACGAAGACCTGGCAACGCTGCATCGGCTACTGATCGGCGGCGACAATTACCTCACTCTCGCCGCTGTAGATCAGAAGGACATTTATCAGGCAATCGCGAAGCCCGCAGCCGAGGTCGGACTGCGCTTCGTGCCACCAACGCTGATCGCCTCGCTGACCGCCCAGACCGCAGGGCTTCCGAATGGACTGCCGCTGCTCCAGTTCGCACTGAGACGCCTCTGGGACATGCGCCCGAAGGATGGCCAGGGCAGGCCGCTCGACATGATCACCGAGGAGATGGTCGAGGCCCTGCCGGACGTCAAGGGTGCACTGGGACAGGTTGCCGACGGAATATTCGACAGTTTCGAAGAAGCGCCGGATGGTACCCGCAAGCGGATCTGCGAGCGCATGCTGCTCGAACTTGTGGTCCTCGACGAAACCTACGAGGAGCCCTTGCGCCGTCGGCGCGTCGAGGCGGAACTGGTCGCGGTGCTGCGCGACCGATTTCCGCAGCAGGAATCGGCCATCGAGGAGGTGCTCGAGCGCTTTGTCACAGCCCATCTGATACGCCGTTTCGGAGACCCTGCCGAGCCGCGCCTAGAGGTCGCACACGAGGCCCTACTGCGCCACTGGCCTTATATCAGCCGCAAATTGCTCGGTGGCGAGGTCAAGGAGAAACTTCATCTGATCAAGCTCATCGGCCAGGACGCCGCGGACTGGGCACGGAGGGACAAGGCCAGATCCCTGTTGAATCTGCGCGGGGAACGCCTCGAGCGGGCAGCCGAACTCGCTGCCGATGGCTGGCTTGCAGATGCGGAGAGCAAGGAGTACGTGGCCAGATGCCAGGAGCTGGCGGCGAAGCGCAAGCAGGACGCGCTGGCTGCTGAGCAATTTCGGGTCGATAAACTTGAGGCGGAGCGGCGCGAAGCGGTTGTCCGGGCCGACAGGATCAAGATGCTCGCCGGGGCAAGCCTTGCAGTATTGGTGACAATCGCGGTTGCAGTGCTCGGTGGATTGCAGATTTGGCAACAGCGGCGGGATGCAGCTGCCAACATGACCGCATTCGCGTCGATGGCAAATTCCTTGCCGGCATCCGAGGCGCTTGATCTCGCCTACACGCTGGTCAGGGCAGGTACCGACGAGGCGGCGCTGCCCCTCGCGCATGCGCTCGAGCGCATGGCCCATACCTGGCAACTGGGCTCGACGCGAGAGACTCCCGTCTTTCTCAACGGTGATGCCTCTGTCGCTTACGTGCGGGAGTATCCGCAGGAAGAGAATGATCCCGATGCCATGCTCCAGGCTGCTGGACGTCAGCCTCCGGTCGCGATCCACTTCTACCCGATCGACGTAGATTTCGAGCGGCCCATGCGCCGCGCGTCGCTCACGGGTGAGTCCTTGCCGAACGAGCTTTCAAGACTATCGGGTGTCAGCATCGGTCCCGCGTCAGACCGCGGTCGACATCTCGTCCTATTGTTCTTCAAGTCGCCGACGAGCGACAATGCGGAATCGACCAGTTCCGTTTTGGCCTATCAGATCGACCGTTCGCAGGCCAGTATCACAAAGCTCGATCTGGTCGCTGACGCAGACGTACGAAATCTCATGAATGGCACTGATCGCCTTTCGCGCCCCGGCTTCAGCGCGGACGGCACGCGGGCGGTGCTCAGCGTCGTCGAGGGCGCCGGGACGTCGTACGGGGCTTCAGTGACGAGTCGCATCATCGAGCTTTCATCGGACGAGGGCACGAGCCTCAACGCCCAGTTGATCGCCGATGCGGTGCATGGCGGAGCGGCTGTCGTTGCGGTCGCATATCGGAGAGCCACGCCGGGCACGCTGGTCACGCTGCGTGCGGACGGGCGCCTCTATTGCGGCGGCGACCACGTCAGCGGCACCGGGCGCGCCGACCCGGGAATCACAGCCAGCGGCAAGCTTGTCACCGACGCGCGGACATCCATCGTCGGCGTTCAAGACGACGACCGTGGCGAGATCTGGTACGCGGACTGCGACGATCGGGGGATGGGTGCGCAGCAGCTGAGAGGCAATTTCCCCAGACCCGGCAGCCTTGCCTTGACGGTATTGGCCGAAGACGTTTTCGCGCGGCTTCGTGCCGGCCGCTCAATGACCGCCCCGGAGCGGCAGGTGATTCTTTCCTATCTGGAAGGAGATGCCATGTTCTGTCGTCGTGTCGATGCCAACCGAAACGACTGGCATGACTGCAGTCCCAACCATCGGATCGCAGCGGGCGTGCTGACTGCGGATGGGTTCCAGATCTTGTCCGAGTCATCCGAACAAGCGCTCCTGCATCGTATCCCCAGCAAGGGTAGCTTCACAGCGGAGAATGCGGGCTTCGTTCGCGGCCAGGCGTCATCAGCGGGCGGGTTGCTGCGTGTGTGGCCGGAAGGATTGCCCGATGGTTCGCGTGCCAGGCTCGAATGGTCGCATGGAGAACGCCTTCGTTTTTCAGACGCGGGCCGGGGACGGCTCGTCGCGGCCGCGCTCTCGCCATCGGGTTCTCAGATCGCCTGGATCGACGGCAAGGAGGGTGACTATTCCGTCCATTCGTGTGTCGACCAGGGCGATGGCGAGGCCCGATGCAAAGAGTACCGTAAGACCATCAGTTACCCTCGGGCAGTCAGCATCGATGATACCGGGGGGATCGCGATCTTCGGCCATGAAGGCACGGAGGGGTCCGACACAAGGGGCATTTTGCAGTTCGCTAACGGCCTCCGCGCGGCGTGGGATGGGCGATTCGGCGGGTCGAACCCGGTACGCTGTTTCCGCTATTCTCCGAACGGCAAGTGGCTGGTGCTCGGGCATCAGCGCGGCCTGACGCGTACCCGGGTGGCCAGTGGCAACGAGTTACCTGCGCCGGATCATTTGATCGAGGCCCGTTACGGCCCGGATAGTGACGAAGGGGGCAGTTCCCTCGCCAGTTGCGACATCGACGACAGTGGTCGCGTCCTCGCAGGCTTTCAGGACGGAAACGTCGTGCTTTACGAGGGCGGAAGTCCACATGGACCGGCAACGCTCCTGACGCGCCGTGTTTTCCACGCACTCCCGGCCGGCGTGCATGCATTGTCGTTCCGACAATCGATGGGTCGGCACTTCGCCGTTGCGCTCGGCCAGACCCAGCGGACCGGCTGTACGCGCGTCGGCCTGCCGGGCCAGGGCATTCGCATTTGGGACCTGGACCGGCCGACATTGCAGCGGGAAATACCGGTTTCGAACACCTGCCTGCCGAACCGGGAGATCGTCGCGATCGGTGGACTCGAGACCACCGAGACTAGCCGCACGGTCGTCACCCTGTTCGACCCGGTTGGTCAGCCCACGCTTCATCGCTGCCCGGGTTGCCTTGGCCCGACCGGTGATACGAAGGGAACGCTCCGGAAAAGGCTGCTTGACCAAGCAAGAGAAAAGCAGGCCGAGGTTCTCGACGCCAAACAGCTTCGGGACCGATACGGGCTGACCGCTTTCGGCGATTGATACGCATCGCGGGACTTCGGCAGGCACCCGGTCCCGACGACACTCGCGAGGCACGGGCCCGTCGGACGCCCTTGCCGCCGACAGAAGACGTCCGCGACACGAGCGTGTGGCCGGCATGAGTGCCTCGGCCGGCTACAATCACCCGACACCGACCGAACCATTCCATCCGCATGGCCGACAACGTCGCCGCGCCCCGTGCGCGGTGCCTGTGCCTCGACATCGAAACCTCCCGCGGCAGCCGGCTCGAGCTGCGCGAGCTGGGGGTCTATCGTCCCGATCTGGATGTGCGCGAGCGGCTGTCGGGGCGCGCGGCGGACCTGACCGCGCGGCTCGACGCGCTGACCGTCGGCGCGGCCTTCGTGCTCGGGCACAACATCGTCGCCTTCGACCAGCCCGCGCTGGGTGCCCTGCATCCGGATCTGGCGCTGCATCGGCTGCCGCTGGTGGACACCCTCGAACTGTCGCCGATCGCCTTTCCGCAGAATCCCTACCACCGGCTGGTCAAGGACTACAAGCTGTGCACGACCACGCGCAACGATCCGGTGCGCGATGCCGAGCTGGCCTACCAGTTGTTCATCGACCAGCAGCAGGCGCTGCAGGCGCGGGTCGTCGACCATCCCGACGAGGCCCTGTGCCTGCATTTCCTGCTGGCCCCGGCGTCCGGCAGGGGGATGGCCAGCTTGTTCGCGACCCTGCGTCGCGGGCTGCGGCCGACGCTCGCCGAAGCGGCGGCGGCGTGGCGGCGCGCGACCGCCGGCAAGGTCTGCGTCGGCGGCCAGCGCCGGCTGATCGACCAGTGGCTCGGCGATCCCGCCTGGCACAAGCCGCTCGCCTATGTGCTGGCGTGGCTGCGGGTGGCAGGGGGCAACTCGGTGCTGCCGCCCTGGGTGCGGCACAGCTTTCCGCGCACCCGCGAGGCGATCGCCGCCTTGCGCGACCAGCCGTGCGCGGACCCGGGCTGCGACTGGTGCCGCCAGCAGCACGATCCCGAGACCCTGCTGGCGCGCTACTTTCCGCCGATCACCCGCTTTCGCGAGCAGCCGCAGACCGCCGACGGCCGCTCGCTGCAGCGGGTGGTCGTCGACAATGGCTTCGCCGGGCGTCCGACCCTGGCGATCCTGCCGACCGGGGGCGGCAAGTCGCTGTGCTTCCAGTTGCCGGCGCTGGCGCGCTTCTATCGCAACGGCAGCCTGACCGTGGTGATCTCGCCGCTGCAGTCGCTGATGAAGGACCAGGTGGACAATCTCGAGGCGCGCGGCATCACCTGCGCCGGCTACCTGAACAGCCTGCTCAATCCGATCGAACGGCGCGCGATGCTCGACAAGCTGCGCCTCGGTGACCTCGGCCTGCTGTTCGTCGCGCCGGAGCAGTTTCGCAATGGCGCGTTCACCCGCGCGCTGCGGCAACGGGAGATCGGCGCCTGGGTGTTCGACGAGGCCCATTGCCTGTCGAAATGGGGGCACGACTTCCGGCCCGACTACCTGTACGTGTCGCGCTTCGTCAAGGCCCTGCAGCAGGGCGCACTGTCCCCGGTGTTCGGCTTCACCGCCACCGCCAAGCCGGACGTCGTCGCGGATGTGCGCAGCCACTTCGAGAAGGCGCTGGGGGTACGCCTGGAAGCGCTCCTCGGCGGCGTCGAGCGCGACAACCTCGACTACGAGGTGCGGGCGGTGCCCACCCACGGCAAGTATCCGGCGCTGCTGGCACTGCTGCGGGAGGCACTGCAGGAAGAGGGCGGCGCGATCGTGTTCTGCGCGCGGCAGAAGACCGCCGAGGAGGTCGCCGCCTTCCTGAACGAGGCCGGCCTCGACTGCGGCCACTTTCACGGCGGCATGGCGGCCGACGACAAGCGCGCGGTGCAGGAGGCCTTCGTCGGCAACCGGCTGCGGGTGATCGCCGCGACCAACGCCTTCGGCATGGGCGTCGACAAGCCTGACGTGCGCCTGGTGATCCACCTCGAGACCCCCGGCTCGCTGGAGAACTACCTGCAGGAGGCAGGCCGCGCCGGGCGCGACCAGGAGCCGGCCCGCTGCATCCTGCTGTTCGACGACGCGGACCTGGACGTGCAGTTCCGCCTGCTGCGCAACTCGCGCCTGAGCCAGCACGACATCCTGGCGATCCTGAAGGCCCTGCGCACCATCGAGCGCAAGGACCGCGGCGACGGCGAGGTGGTGGTGACCAGCGGAGAGATCCTGCTCGAGCTGCCCGATCGACAACGCATCGATCCGGACGCGCGCGACGCCGACACCAAGGTGCGGATCGCCGTGGCCTGGCTCGAGGAGGCCCGTCTGCTGGAGCGCCGCGAGAACCATACCCGGGTCTTCCCGGGAAGTCTGCTGATCGCCAGCGAGGCGGACGCACAGGCGGTGCTGCGCAGCAAGCTCGGCGCGGATGCCGACATCGGCCCCTACCTGCGGCTGCTCGCGGCGCTGATCCAGGCCGAGGACGACGAAGGCTTGTCCACCGACGAGCTGATGCTCGCCAGCGGCCAGGATTCGCGCGCCGTGCAGAGGATGCTGCGCGAACTCGATCGCTGGCGGATCCTGTCGGACGACACCGAGATCGGCGTCACGCTGGCGCGCGATCCCGACACCGCAGCACGGCTCGCGGCCCTGGCCCGCCTCGAAGACGCCCTGATCGCGAACCTGCGCGAGGCGGCACCGGACGCGGACATGGAGGCATGGCAGGTACTGAACGTGCGCTGCCTGTGCGACGAATTGCGGCGCGACACCGGACTCGATGTCGGTCCAGACAGGCTCACCCGGCTGTTGAAGTCCTTCGCCCAGCCCTTTGGCGACGGTACCGCCCAGCGCGGATTCTTCGCCTTGCGACCGTTGGGCATCGACACCCGCTACGTCAGACTGCTGCGCCCCTGGCAGGACATCGACGGCATGCGAGAACGGCGCATGCGCTTCGCCCATGCGCTGGTACGCGAGTTCCTCGTGCGGCGCCAGGCAACATCCTGCTGGTGACCTGCAAGCAGGGGGAGCTCGAGGCCAGCCTGCGAGCCGACACCACGCTGGCGGACATCGAGGTCGAGAAATGGGATGTCGCGCTGTCGGCGGCGCTGCTCTACCTCGACGCCAACGACGTGCTGCACCTGGCGCGCGGCAAGGCGGTGTTTCGCGCGGCGATGACGATCGAGCTGAAGGCCGAGGCAAGGCGCCGCCAGTTCCGCAAGTCCGACTATGCCGAGCTGGCGCTGCACTACCAGGACAAGATCGTCCAGGTGCATGTGATGGCCGAGTACGCCAGGCTGGCGATCGGCAAGATCCAGGCGGCCGTGGGCTTCATCCGGGACTACTTCGGGCTGGAGCGCGCCGAGTTCGTGCGGCGCCATTTCGCCGGCCGCAAGGACGTGCTCGAACTGGCGACCACCGAGGAGGCCCACCGGCGCATCCTGACGAGTCTGGCCAACCCCGACCAGCAGGCCATCGTCGCCGCTCCGCCCGAGGGCAATCACCTGGTGCTGGCCGGCCCGGGGGCGGGCAAGACGCGAGTCATCGTGCATCGCGTCGCCTGGCTGCTGCGGGAGGCCATGGTGCTGCCCGAGCAGATCCTGGTGCTCGCCTACAATCGCGCGGCCGCCAACGAGATCCGCCGCCGCCTGTGGGCGCTGGTCGGCGCCGACGCCGGCGGCGTGGCGGTGCAGACCCTGCACGGCCTGGCGATGCGACTGACCGGCACCAGCTACGCGGTCGCCGTGGAACGTGGCGATGCCGTCGATCTCGACGAGGTGATCCGCCAGGCCAGCCGCCGCCTGCGGGCAAGCGACGAGGACCCGGATGCGACAAGCGGCGCATCGCTGCAGCGTGACCGGCTGCTGTGCGGTGTGCGCTTTCTGCTGGTGGACGAATACCAGGACGTCAATGGCGACCACTACGAGCTGATCGGCGCCGTCGCCGGACGGATGCTGGCGTCGGAGGCCGATCGCGTGTCGCTGATGGTGGTCGGCGACGACGACCAGAACATCTACGAGTTCGACGGTGCCAGCGTGCAGTACATTCGCCGCTTCGAGGCGGACTACGCGGCCCGCCGCTACCTGCTGGTCGAGAACTACCGGTCCACCGCGCACATCGTCGATTGCGCCAACCGCCTGATCGACGGCGCCCGCGAGCGGATGAAGGCGGGCCAACCGATCCGTGTCGATCATGCCCGCCGCGACCAGCCCGCCGGCGGCGAGATGGCGCAGCGGGACAGGCTCGCCAGAGGGCAGGTGCAGGTGCTGGAGGTGCCTGCCGACGCGCTGGCCGAAGCCCGCATCGCGCTGGGCGAACTCGAGCGCCTGCATGCGCTCTGCGACGGCGGGGCGGCCTGCCCGTGGGGATGCTTCGCGGTGATCGCGCGCCGCTGGGAAGACCTCCAGCCGATCGCCTCGGCGTGCCGCCAGCAGGGCATCCCGGCGCTCCTGCTGCGCGACGCGAGCCAGGTCCATCTGCACCTGACGCGTGACGGCGATGCCTTGCTGGCGCAGCTGCAGGGCAGGCATCGCCGGGCCAGGTCGAAGCGCGTGCTGCTGCGGGCAGGCACCCTCGCGCGCTGGTTCCGGCGTCGCTTCGAGGCGCCGGTGGACGCCTTCGTCGAGCATCCCAGCCGCGCCGCGCTGGCGCACTTCGTCCGGAGCGTCGAGGCCGCGGCACCCGGCTGTCAACGGGTCGTCGACGAGCTCGTCGAATCGCTCTGCGATTTCGGCGGCATCGTGCCGTCGGGCGACGACGAGCGCCCCGATTCGCCGATGCTGCTGATGACCGCCCACCGCGCCAAGGGGCTGGAGTTCGATCACGTACTGATCGCCGACGGCGACGGCTGGCGTGGCCGGCGGGAAGACGAGCGCCGGCTGTTCTACGTGGCGATGACCCGGGCCCGCAAGTCGCTGACGATCTGTGCGGCGATCGGCCGGCGCCATCCCTTCGTCGCGGATCTCGACGGGCTGGTGCTGCGCTCGCGGCCGCAGCGCCCGCCGGCGGAGCCGCGCCTGGCGCACCGTTTCTGGTGTGCCGATCCGGAGAAGGTGGTGCTGTCGTGGCCGGGCCGCTCGGCGCCGTCGGCACCGATCCACCGCGCCCTGGCGGCCCTCGACGTCGGCAGCCCGCTGGTGCTGAGGCCCCGCCAGGACGGCACCGCGGGCTGGGAGATGGCCGACGGGCACGGCGTCGCGGTGACCCGCATGTCGTCCAAGTTCCGGCCACCCGCGGGCCGCATCGTCGGCGCCCGGGTGGCGCTGATCCTCGTCCGCCACGCCGGCCAGGACGAGCGGCGCGGACTGCGCTGCCCGTCGTGGGAACTCGTGCTGCCTGAGATCGAGTACATCCCGTGATGACGACCCACGGCCTGCTGGTCGGCGCACCGCGAACGGGCCGGTGCCGCGTCAAGTGCACGGTGTCACATCGCCGCTGGAAATAGCACACACGGATATCGGCCGCCACCTCCCTAGACTGTCCCCGTGACAAGCAGTCGGAGCAGGCAGCCATGCAAACACACGCAAACGCGCATCCCACGGACATCTCGCGGGTCATTCACCGCAACACCCATCGCGTCGCCGGACAGCGCGACGGCTTGCCGAGCGTGCTGCTGGCGCGCTTCGCCAGCGACCTCTCGTGCCAGCTCGGGCTGTTGCTGTGCCAGCGCGGACACCGGGTCGTCGCGCAGTCGAGCATGGCCCAGTTCGCCGCCCTCGGCCTCGGCGGCTGCGAGGACGAGTGCTTCCCGTGCACCGAGATCAACTTTCCCTACCTGGGGCGCGACCGCGTCGAGGCCGTGCTGACCGAACGCGGACCGTTCGACGTTGTGGTGTTCGACATGATCGCGGCGAATCCGGGGCGATCCGGCCGCCGCGCCAGCGATGCCGGCGCGCCTCCGCCGACCGACCTGCCGGATGCGGCACTGCTGCGCGATGTCGCCGCCTGTGCCCGCCACCTGGCGCATCACGGCGGCGCGATCTGGCTGCTCGCCGGAACCGACGAACAGGCCGACGGGAACGCCACCCTCGGCGCCTGCAAGGCCTTTCTGCACGGCCTGGCCGGCGATCCGGAGTTCTCCCGCGTGTCGTTGAACGGCACCCGCATCGCACCGCTGCAGGGGCGGATCGAGGCGATCCACTTCGAGCGCCACGAATCGCTGGTGTCGCCCCGCCCGCTGCCCCGCGACGGGCGCGATCCGATGACGCTGGCGACGGCGCTGATCGAGCTGCTGGCGATCGAGCCGTCCCCGACCTGGCGCACCGACCCGCTGGCCGCCGCGCTCGCCTAGACCGGCCCGCCCGGCCGTCCCGCACCACCACCCACGAACATTCAACGCGCCCGCGCCGAGCCGCGGGTGCCCTTCGCATTCGGGAGATCGACCGTGACCCAGACCGACAGCATGCCCAAATCGGGCGCCACCACCGCCCATCCGCTGGCCGTCGTCGGCATCGGCTGCCGCTTTCCGGGCGGTGTGGATGACCTCGATTCGTATTGGCGGCTGCTCAGCCAGGGCCGCGACGGCATCCGCGAAGTGCCGCGCGAGCGTTGGGACACGCGGGCCTTCTACAGCGAGGATGCCGACGCGCCGGGCAAGATGTACGTGCGCCACGGCGGCTTCATCGACCAGGACATCCGCAGCATCGACTGCGGCTTCTTCGGCATCTCGCCGCGCGAGGCGGCGAGCATCGATCCCCAGCAGCGCCTGCTGATGGAAGTCTGCTGGGAAGCGCTCGACGACGCCGGCATCGCCCAGGACCGCCTGGCCGGCTCACGCACCGGCGTGTTCGTCGGCGCATTCACGCTCGACAACCTGCTGGCGCAAATGAATCCGGCCGACCGCGCCCGCATCGGCGCACACTCGGCCACCGGCTCGACGGCGACCATCCTGTCCAACCGCCTGTCCTATTTCCTCGATCTGCGCGGGCCCAGCCTGTCGGTCGATACCGCCTGCTCGTCGTCGCTGGTGGCGCTGCACCTCGCCAGCCAGGCGATCGCCAGCGGCGATTGCGACATGGCGCTGGTCGGCGGCGTCAGCGTGATCTTCCGGCCGGAGTACATGATCGCCATGTGCAAGGGCCAGTTTCTCGCCCCGGACGGCAGGAGCAAGTCCTTCGACGCGCGCGCCGACGGCTACGGCCGCGGTGAAGGCGCGGGGATGGTGGTGGTGAAGCCGCTGGCCCGGGCGCTGGCGGACGGCGACCGCATCCATGCGGTGATCCGCGCCACCGGCTGCAACCAGGACGGCCGCAGCAACGGCATCACGGTCCCCAACCCGGACGCCCAGGAGGCCCTGATCGGCGCCGTGCTGCAGGCGGCGGGAGTCGACGGCCGGCAGATCCGCTACGTCGAGGCCCACGGCACCGGCACGCCGGTCGGCGATCCCCTCGAGGCGGGCGCGCTGGGCGCGGCGCTGGGCCACGGCCGGGCTGTAGACGAGCGCCTGGTGATCGGCTCGGTGAAGGCCAACATCGGCCACCTGGAGGCCGCCGCCGGCATCGCCGGCCTGATCAAGCTGTGCGCGATCTACGCCCACCGGGCGATTCCCCCGATCGCCAACCTGCGCACGCCGAATCCGGCGATCCCGTTCGACGAGCTCGGCCTGCGCCTGGCGACCGCGCTGGAGCCGCTCGCGGCAGGGGACGAGCCGGTGCTGTGCGCGCTCAACTCCTTCGGCTACGGCGGCACCAACGCCCATGCGATCCTCGAAGGCCCGCCGCCTGCGGCGCCGGGGGACGACCTGCCGGCGCACGACGGGCCGATCGTGCTGCCGGTCTCCGCGCGCTCCGCGACGGCGCTGCAACAGCTGGTGGCGCGCTATCGCGAACGGCTCGCCGACCCGGCCACCCGGCCGGGCGCGCTGGCCGCCAGCGCCGGCGAGCGCCGCGCGCATCTGGCCTATCGTGCCGCCTTCGCCGGGCGCAGCCGCGACGACTTGCTGCAGGGCATCGACGACTGGCTCGCCACGGCAGCCACCGATCCGCATGGGACCGCCGCGATCGACGCCCGCGCCGCTCGGCCGGTGTTCGTGTTCTCCGGCATGGGCCCGCAATGGTGGGCGATGGGCCGTCGCCTGCTCACGGCGGAGCCGGTCTATCGGGCGACCGTGGAACGGGTCGATGAACTCTTCCGCGAGCTGGCCGGCTGGTCGCTGCTCGAGGAGATGGGCCGCGACGAGGCGGACTCCCGCATGGGCCGCACCGAGATCGCCCAGCCCGCCAACTTCGCCGTGCAGGCGGGCCTGCTCGCGCTGCTGCGATCGCGCGGCATCGAACCGGCGGCGGTGGTCGGCCACAGCGTCGGCGAGGTGTCGTCGGCCTACGCGGCCGGCGTGCTGTCCCTCGCCGATGCGGTGCGCGTCAGCTACCACCGCTCGCAGGTGCAGGCCCGCGCCGCAGGGCAGGGCGCGATGCTGGCGGTGGGGCTGACCGAACCGGAGGCGACGGCGCTGATCGCACCGTTCGCCGGGCGGGTCTGCATCGCCGCGGTCAATGCGCCGAAGGCGGTGACCCTGGCCGGCGACGGCGAGGCCCTCGACGAGATCGCCGCGCGCCTTGAGGTGAAGGCGATCTTCAACCGCCGGCTGCAGGTCGAGGTGGCCTATCACAGCCACTTCATGGATCCCCTCCGGCAGCCGCTGATCGACGCGCTGCAGGACATCGTGCCGCAGGCGCCGAGGGTGGAGATGTACTCGACCGTCAGCGGCGCCCGTGTGACCGACCTGCCATGCACCCCTGCCTACTGGGCCGCCAACGTGCGCGAGCCGGTGCGCTTCATGCAGGCGGTGAACGCGATGATCGCGGACGGCCACCGCGTGTTCCTGGAGGTCGGCCCGCATCCGGTGCTGGGCGGCTCGATGCGCGAGATCCTGGCGCGCGGACGCAGCCCGGGACATGTCGTGTCGACGCTGGAGCGCGGACAGGACGAGCCGCAGCTGCTGGCGCAGGCGATCGCCCGGCTCTTCGCGCTGGGCTGCACGATCGACTGGACCCGCATGCACGAGCGGCCCGCGCCCTTCGTCGCGCTGCCGGCCTACCCGTGGCAGCGAGAGCGGATGTGGAACGACGACGGGCCGGGCGACACCGGCGCCGGCGAGCTGCCCGCCGCCGGCATGGCCGGCTGCCGCGTCGCGACCCCGGAAGCCGCCTGGGAGCGCACTGTGAACGAGCAGTACGTGCCCTACCTGCACGACCATGTCGTGCAGGGACTGACGCTGCTGCCCGGCGCCGCCTTCGTCGACGCGGCCCTCGGCATCCAGCGGGAAGTGGGCACCGATGCCCATCCGTTCTGCGTCGAGCAGGTCGCCTTCCGGAGCCCGCTGGTCTTTGAGCGCGCCGAGGAGCGCGTGCTGCGGGCGAGCCACGATCCCGGCCGGCGTACCGTCACCTTCCATTCGCGCGGTGGGCAACGGGGCGAATGGCAGCACCACGCCGGGATGCGTCTGGCACGGCCGGCCGCCACGCCCGCCAAGGGCGACCTCGCGGCGCTGCGCGCCCGCTTCAAGGAGCCGGTCGGCATCCCGCAGCTCTACGCCCGTCTGGCCGGCATCGGCCTGCACTACGGAGCGCAGTTCCAGCGCATCGGCTGGCTCGCGAGCGATGGTGACTGCGTGCTGGCGCGGCTCGACCTGCCGGCACCGGCCGCCGGCTACGACATCGCCCACGTGATCCATCCGCTGCTCCTCGATGGCGCCTTCCAGTCGCTGCTGGCGGTGCTCGACGGGCGCGATGCTGCGGGTTTCGTCCCGGCCTCGATCCGCCGGGTCAGCGTGCACGCCGCGGTGCCGGAGCGCGTCTGGTGCCACGGTCGGATCGAGCGGCGCGCTGCGGATCACGTCGTCGGCAGCCTGGTCCTGTACGCGCCCGACGGCACCGTGGTCGCCACCGTCGACGGCATCCACTGCGCGGCCGTGGTGTCGGCGGCGCTGTCCGATGACGTCCAGGTGGACAAGTGGCTGAGCCGTCTCGCCTGGCACGCCGCGCCGGCCGAGGCCGCCCAGCGGCGCCGGGGCGCCTGGCTGCTGCTCGACGAGGGAGGCTTCGCCGGCGACGCCGGGGCGGTGGCCCGCCACCTGGAGGCGGCCGGCTGCGAGCGGGTACTGCGCGTCGGCGTCGGCCCCGGCCCGACCACGGACGGCGGCGCGCTGTTCTGGGTGGACAGCGAGGACGACTGGAGCGCGCTGCTGCAGCAGTACCCGCCTGCCGGGCTGGCCGGAATCGCCTATTTCACCGCCGCCACGGACCGCGAGCCGCTGGCTGCCACGGTGGCGCTGACGAACCGCCTGTGGCGGCTGTTCCGGCGACTGCCGGCTGCCGGCGCGGCGCCGCGCTTCAATCTGGTCACCCGCGACGCCTGTGCGGTCACTGCCGACGACGCGGTCGACGGCTTCTGCGACGCGGCCGGCATCGGCTTCGTGCGGGTCGCCCACAACGAATTCCCGGCGCTGGACTGCACGACCCTCGATCACGACGGCTCGCTGCCGGCGATCACGCAGCTCGCCGGCGAACTGCTCGCCGGTCATGCCGAGGATGCGGTCGCGTTTCGCCACGACCGCCGCTACGCCCAGCGCGTCGACTACGTCGGCGCGCAGACCCTGGAGCGCGAGCACGTCGTGGCCCGCCTCGAAACCCGTCGCAGCGCGGCGGGCGTGGTGCTGGCGCGCACCGGCGGCAGCGAGGCCGTCGGCCAGCGCAAGGATTGCCTGTACTGGCGGGCCGAGACGCGGCCGCCGGGCGCGCCGGGCGCGCGACAGGTGACGATCGAAGTGGCCCACTTCGGCCTGGACCTGCAAGGCATGGCCCAGGCGAGTGGGGCCTACCGGCTGGCCGCCGAGGCGACCCGCGAGTTCTGCGGTCGCGTCGTCGCGCTCGGCAGCGAGGTGACGGGGCTGCAGGTCGGCGACATCGTCGCCGGCAGCGGCACGTGCCGCATCGCATCCCGCGTCGTCGTCGATGCGATGCGGGTGTTCGCGCTGCCCGGGCTGGCCGCACCGACCCCCGCAGCGGCCCGCATCGCCCTCACCGACGCCCCGGTCCGCCTCGCCATCCGGCATCGCGCGGCCGCCAGGGCCGGCGAGCGGGCAGTGGTGTTCGGCGCCCGCACAGCGCTGGGGCAGGCGGCCGTCGCCTGCCTGGCCGAAGCGGGGCTGGAGGTCTGTGTCGCAGAAGCGGGCGCGCTCGGCGACGACGATGCCGAGGGCGCCATCGACCTGACCCGCGTCGACGCCGGCGCCGCGCTGGCCGCCCGCCTCGGCGGCCACCGGGTCGACCTGCTGGTGTTCTGCGAGCAGCCGGACGGCGCGCTCGAACACAGCATTCCGCTGTCGGCCCAGGGACGCGTGCTGGTCTTCGCCGGCGACCGAAGCGCGGACTCGCTCGCCGCCTGCCTGCGCCTCGTCGACGGCGGCCGCGAGATCCACATCGTCGATCCGCAACAGGTGGACGACCGCGACGCCGGGGCCTTGGCCGCGATTGCCGCCGGGCTGGTCTCGCGTGCCGGCCCGGTACGGGTGCTGAGCACCGACCGGCTGGTCGCCGAAGGCGCGGCCGATTTGCCCGCCGCCGGCTGGTGCGCGCTCGACATGGGCGGCATGACCCGCGCCGTGCCGGGGGCCAGCGGCGCCGCCGCGCAGCCGTGCGAGACCGCCCTGATCACCGGCGGCTTCGGCGGCTTCGGCCTCGCACTCGCCGAATACCTGGTGCAGGGCGGCACGCGGCGCCTGGTGCTGACCGGCCGCTCCGGCGCCGGCTCGGAGGCAGTCCGCAGCCGGCTCGCCGAGTGGCGTGGCGAAGGCGTCGAGGTCGTCGAGGCCAAGCTCGACGTCAGCGACCCGGTGGCGGTGGACGAGCTGTTCGCGACGCTGCGCGCGCAGGGCATCGCCGGCTGCAGCATCTTCCACGCCGCGGGGGTGCTCGAGGACGACCACATCGTCTCGCTCGAAGAAGGCAGCTTCGCCCGCGTGCTGGCACCCAAGGTCGGCGGCGCGTGGAACCTGCACGCCGCCCTGCAGCGCCACGGCATCGACGCGCGCGACTTCGTGCTGTTCTCGTCGGCGTCGGCGGTGATCGGCAATTCGCGCCAGGCCAACTACGTGGCGGCGAACACCTTCCTCGACGCCTTTGCGGCGCGCCGCCGGGCCTGCGGGCTGGCCGCGACCGCGATCAACTGGGGCGCCCTCGCCGAGGTCGGCATGGCCGCCGCCAGCCAGGACGTGCAGCGCCATCTCGAGACCATCGGCATGGCGCTGATGCCGCTTCGACCGGCCTTGCACGGCCTGTCGCTGGCGCTGCGCCACGCGCCGGTCAATATCGCGATCATGGACGTGGACTGGCCGCGCTGGGGCCGGACCGAGCCCCACGGCGCCCGTTCGCTGCGCTTCGCGCACCTGACCGGCAAGGGTGCCGCCGAGGGCGACGTGACGCTGCGCGAGCTGCTGCAGGCGCTGCCCGCGGCCGAGCGCCTCGACGTGGTCGGCGGCATGCTCGTCGAGCAGCTCGCCCAGGTGCTGCGCATGCCCGCCGAGCGCATCGACAGGGGCCGCCGGCTCAACGACCTGGGCTTCGATTCGCTGATGGCGGTCGATCTGCAGGTCGCTCTGGAGCTGTCGCTCGGCGTCGAGTTCTCGACGCTGGAGCTGATGCGCGGCCAGTCGATCGGCGAGTTCGCCGCCACGGTGCTGGAACGGCTCGGCGTCGTGGAGGCCGGCGAGGCGTGCGACTCGGCGACGCCGCCGGCAATCGACGTGGACGCGCTCAGCGAAGACGAACTCGACCGCCTGCTCGCCGAGTCGGCGGCCTGACCCGACATCACCCCGCGAAAGGACAGCGACATGACCCTCACCCTGGAAGAAAAGCGCGCCCGGGTGCGCGACCTGCTCACCCACAACAAGGCGACCGCCGGCGCGGTCGGCGAAGCCGGCCGGGCGCTGGCGGAGATCCCGGAGGAGTACTACCGCTTCGAGCTGTGGCCGGCCTACAAGAGCCTGCTGTCGCAGCGCGACACGATGGCACGGATCCGCGTCGCCAACCCGTACTTCCGCTGCCACACGGACGTCAGCCGCGACACCCTGCGCATCGACGATCGCGACTATCTCAACTTTTCCGGCTACAACTACGTCGGGCTGTCCGGCGACGCCGAGGTCGCGACGGCGGCCAAGGAGGCGATCGACCGCTACGGCACCTCGGTGTCGGCGAGCCGCATCGTGTCGGGCGAGATCCCGCTGCACGCGGAGCTCGAGGGCGCCATCGCGCAATTCCACGGCACCGAGGACGCGGTCGCCTTCGTCAGCGGCTACGGCACCAACGTCAGCACCCTGGGCTACCTGTTCGGCCCCAAGGACCTGCTGCTCCACGACAGCCTCACCCACAACAGCGGGGTGACCGGCTGCAAGCTTTCCGGCGCGCGCCGCATCAGCTTCCCGCACAACGACCTGGACGCGCTGGAGGCGCTGCTGGCCGAGAACCGCGGCCGCCACGAGCGGGCCTGCATCGTCACCGAAGGGGTCTTCAGCATGGACGGCGACATCCCCGACCTGCCGCGGCTGATCGACCTGAAGAAGCGCTACAAGGCGCTCCTGATGGTGGACGAGGCCCACTCGGCCGGCACCCTGGGCGGCCGCGGCCGCGGCATCGCGGAACATTTCGGCGTGCCGGGCGGGGAGATCGACATCCTGATGGGCACCCTCAGCAAGTCGTTCGCGAGCTGCGGCGGCTACATCGCCGGCAGCGCTGCGCTGACCATGAACCTGCGCTATTTCGCGCCCGGTGGCGTGCTCTACAGCGTCGGCCTGTCGCCGGCCAACAGCGCGGCGGCGCTGGCCGCGGTGCGCAAGCTCGCCGCCCAGCCGGGGCGCGTCGAACGCCTGCGGGCGAACAGCGCGCTGTTCCTGCGACTGGCGAAGGAGGCCGCCCTCGACACCGGCCCCAGCCACGACTCGCCGATCGTGCCGGTGGTGATCGGCAATTCGATCCACTGCCTGAAGGTCGCCGAGCGCCTGTTCGCGCGCGGCATCAACGTGCAGCCGATGCTCTACCCGGCGGTCCCCGAGGAGGCCTCGCGGCTGCGCTTCTTCATCACCGCCCTGCACCGGCCGGAGCAGCTCGAATACACCGCGCGGGAGGTCCGCCAGGCGCTGGCGCTGGCCCGCGCCGACGGCGCGAGCTGAGACGGCCATGTCCCTCGACGCACTCACCCTGGCCAGGCGGCCGGAGCTTTCCGTCACCGAGCGCTTCGCTGCCTTCGTGCTCACCTTCCGGCCGGCGGTCATCCTCGCCGTGCTGGCGCTGGTGGTCGCCGCCGGCGCCGGGCTCGGCAAACTCGCCTTCAAGAACGACTACCGGATGTTCTTCAGCAGCGACAACGCCGAGCTGGCGGCCTTCGAGCGCCTGCAGAAGACCTTCAACCGCAACGACAACGTGCTGATCTCGGTCAGCGCCCGCGACGGCACCTTGTTCACCCGCGAGCGGCTGCAGGCGCTGGCCGAGCTCTCCGAGCGCGCCTGGCGGATCCCCGCGGCACGGCGGGTCGATTCGCTGGCAACCTTCCAGCACTCCTACGCCCAGGGCGACGAGATCTTCGTCGAGGGGCTGGCGAGCCGGGCCGCGCGTTTCAGCGACGCCGACGTCGCGCGGGTGCGCGAGGTCGCCCTCGGCGACCCGCTGGTGGCGCGCCGGCTGGTCAATCCCCAGGGCACCGTCGCCGGCATCAACGTCATCGTCGAGATGGACGACGCGACCAAGGACGCCCAGGTGCTGGAGATCGCCGGCCGCGCCCGCGCGCTGGCCGAGGAGGCGGCGGCGCGCTATCCGGAGCTGGCCTTCCACGTCACCGGCGCGGTGATGCTCGATGCCGCGTTCCACGATTCGTCCGAACAGGACATGAAGCGTCTGACGCCGGCGATGCTGGCGCTGGCGCTGGCGCTGCTGTGGTTCTTCCTGGGGTCGTTCGCGGCATCGATGGCGACGCTGGTGGTGATCGCGCTGTCGATCGTCGTCGCCCTCGGCCTCGCCGGACACCTCGGCATACCCTTGTCGCCGTCGAGCCTCGCGGCGCCGACCGTCCTGCTGACGATGGCGGTCGCCGACTCGGTGCATTTCCTCAGCGCGTACTACGTCGAGCACGAGCAGTGCGGCGATCGCATCGCAGCGATGCGGACGAGCCTCGCCGACAACCTGCCGGCCGTCTTCTTCACCAGCACGGCGACGTCGGTGAGCTTCCTGTCGATGAACTTCAGCGACGCGCCGCCGTTCCGCGATCTCGGCAACATCACCGCGATCGGCGTCGCGGCGGCATTCCTGATGTCGATCACGCTGCTGCCGGCGATCGTCACCTACCTGCCGGCGGTACGCCGGCCGCCGCAGTTCCGCTGGCTGCAGCGCCGCCTCGGCACGCTGTACCTGTTCGTGCTGGCGCGACCGCGGGCGCTCGCCGCCGGCTGCACGGTGGTCTGCGTCGCCCTGACCGGGCTCGCGCTGAACAACACCCTCAACGACGAATACATCAAGTACTTCGGCGAGTCCGTCGAGTTCCGCCGCGACACCGACTATGTCAACGACAACCTGACCGGCGTGTACTACCTCGAATTCCCGCTCTCTGCCGGCGTCGAGGGCGGTGTCTCCGATCCGGCCTACCTGGCCCGGGTGGACCGCTTCGCCGAATGGCTGCGCGGCCAGCCGGAGGTCCTGCACGTGTTCTCGATCGTCGACGTGTTCAAGAAGCTGAACCGCAACATGCACGGCGACGATTCGCGCCAGTTCCGGCTGCCCGGGAGCCGCGCGCTGGCCGCCCAGTACATGCTGACCTACGAACTGTCGCTGCCCCAGGGCCTCGACCTGGGCGACCGGGTCAGTGTCGACAAGTCCACGGCACGCCTGACGGCGACGCTGTCGAACCTGTCGAGCCGGCAGGTGATCGATCTCGACGAGCGCGCCTACCGCTGGCTGCTGGACAACGGCCTGCCGTCGATGCAGGTGCGGGCGAGCGGACCGACCATCATGTTCGCCAACATCGGCCAGCGCAACATCCACGACATGATCTCGGGCGAGATCCTGTCGATGATCCTGATCGGCCTGATCCTGATGGCGGCGCTGCGCTCGGTGCGCCTCGGGCTGCTGAGCCTGGTGCCGGTGCTGCTGCCGGTGGGCGTGACCTTCGGCCTGTGGCAGATCTTCGTCGGCCAGATCGGTCTCGCCTCGGCCGTCGTCGCGGCGATGACGCTGGGCATCCTGACCGACGACACGGTGCATTTCCTGAAGCACTACGCGGACGCCCGGCGCAGCGGCGCCACCACCCGCCGGGCCATCCTCACCTCGTTCCGCCAGTGCGGCCCGGCCCTGTGGATCACGTCGCTGGTGCTGGTCGCCGGCTTCGGCGTGCTGGCCACCTCCAGCTTCGCGATCAACGCCGATCTCGGCCTGCTGAGCGTGATCATCCTCGGCGTCGGCCTGCTGGCGGACTTCGTGCTGCTTCCTGCTGTACTCATCCTGTTCGGAGGAAAGAAATGAAGAGAACCACGATCGGCGCGATCTGCCTGGCGTTCGCCGCCCAGCTCCACGCCGTGAGCCCGGCCGCGCCGGCCCCCCTCAGTGCGGAGGCGCGCGGCCTGCAGATCGCCCAGGAAACCGACCGGCGAGATGCCGGCTTCGAGAACTCGGTGGCGGACGCGACGATGGTGCTCGCCAACCGCCAGGGCGACGAGTCGATCCGCAGCTTCCGCATGATGACGCTGGAGCAGAGCGACGACGGCGACAAGACCGTGGCGGTGTTCGACCAGCCGGCCGACCTCGCCGGCTCGGCGGTGCTGACCCATTCCCACGCGCTGAGCGCGGACGACCAGTGGCTCTACCTGCCCGCGGTGCGGCGGGTCAAGCGCATCTCGTCACGCAACAAGGCAGCCTCGTTCATGGGCAGCGAGTTCGCGTTCGAGGACCTGAGCGCCTGGGAGGTGCGGAAATACAGCTACCGCTACCTGCGCGAAGAGGCCTTCGACGGCGCCGACTGCTTCGTCGTCGAGAACACGCCGGCCTACGAGGACTCCGGCTACTCGAAACAGATCGAATGGGTCGATCGGACGATCTACCAGCCCCGCAAGCTGGAGTACTACGACCGCCAGGGCCGGCTGCTGAAGACGATGGTGTTCAAGGGCTACAGGCAGTATCTGGGCCGCCACTGGCGACCCGCCGAGCAGATCATGGAGAACCACCAGACCGGGCGCGTGACCCGCGTGATCTGGGACGCCTACCGCTTCAAGACCGATCTGACGCCCTACGATTTCACCCCCGACGCGATAGCCCGCGCCCGGTGAAGCGGCCGACGACGTTGCCGGCGATGCGCCGCCTGTTCGCGTTCGCGCTGGCCTGCAGCATCGCCGCCGCAGCCTGGGGCCAGACCGTCTCGCTACGCGGCCACGTCGGCGCGGACACCCGCATCTACCTGCGCGGGGCGGCCTTCGACGGCCAGGAGCGGGCGCCGTTCTCGCTGCTCGCCGAGCCCCGGCTGCGGGCGGTCAGCGCGGACCGGCGCAAGGAGTTCCTGTTCATTCCCTATCTGCGCGAATCCGCCGGCACGACCGAGCGCGGCGGCGGCGACATCCGCGACCTGTACGGCGCCCACCACGGTGACGGCTGGTCGGCGCTGGTGGGTGTCTCGCGGGTGTTCTGGGGTGCGGCCGAATCGCTGCACATGATCGACATCGTCAACCAGTCGGACCTCGCCGAGGACTATCGCGGCCACTTCAAGCTGGGCCAGCCAATGGCCATGCTGACGCTCACCCATCCCTACGGCCAGTTCGAGCTGCTGGCCCTGCCGGGCTTCCGCGAACGCCGCTTCGCGCCGGCACGGTCGCGGCCGCGCCTTGCGCTGCCGGTGCTGGCGGACGCCGCCTACCCGGACGGCAAGGGCGCCGACTGGGCCGCCAGGGTCACCTTCAGCCACGATCGGGTGGACGCCCACCTCTACCATTTCGCCGGCCTCAGCCGGGAGCCCGATTTCCTGCCGGTGTTCGATGGCGAAGGTCGGCTCTCGGCGCTGCGGCCGAGCTACCGGCGCATCCGCCAGACCGGCCTCGATCTCACCTATGCGCTGGACGCACTGATCCTGAAGGGCGAGTTCCTCGACCGCCGTGGCTACAGCCGGGGCTTCACGGCAGGAGTCGCCGGCGCCGAGTACGTCTTCGGGGCGGGCGCCAGCGGCGCCGACCGCTCGCTGTTCGTCGAGCACCTGTTCGACCAGCGCCCGGCGGACGCGCCGCCGGCCCTGTTTCGCCGCGGCTGGTTCGTCGGCGGCCGCCTCGCGGCGAACGATGCCGACTCCAGCGAGATTCGCGGCGGCGTCGTCTTCGACACCGACAGCGGCGCGCGGACGATCCGCGTCGAGGCCAGCCGCCGCATCCGCGACGACTGGCAGCTGCACCTCGAATACAACGGCTTCGCCGGCGTCGGCGGCTCGGCCTCGCTGGCATCGTTCGCCGACGACAGCTATCTGCGCATCCTGATCCGGCGCAACTTCTGACGACCTGAAGGGAAGACGATCATGTTGGTGACCCACAGTTCAGCACCGGCAAGCCCCCACGACAACCACGCCGGCCGCCCGCACGGCTCGCGCCACCACGGCCGCGAACAAGGACTGGTCGCGGAACTGCAGCACCTGTCCCGCCTGTCGGATGGCGCCGCCTGCCTCGAGACCCACCTCCGCGAGCTGAGCGGCAGCGCCGCCCGCGTGCTCGCCGCCGAGCGCTGCGTCATCGTGCTGCCCGCCGCGGACGCCGCGGACGCCGCGGCCCCGTTGCCGCCCGCCGCCGATGACGCGAGCGCCGCCGGCGGGCTGAGCACACCGATCCGCTTCGGCGGCCAGGCAATCGGCATCCTGCATGTCGGCGGCGCGCGCGGCAGGCCCGGGTTCGACGACGAGGATCGCGTGCTGCTCGAACTGGTCGCGGTCTACATCGGCAAGTCGCTGCAGACCCTCCAGCTGCAACGGATCCTGCAGTCCCGCTTCGCCCAGTCCAGTCTTGCCCGCGACACCACCGCGCCAGCCAATCCGCTGGCCGGCGGCGTGCCCGGATTCGCACGCATGGTGCGGATCCTCGCGCGCTCTTTCTACCGCGAACTGCGCAGGGCCGGCTTCGGCACGACCGAAGTCATCGGCGCGACCTCGCAGATCATCGACGAGCTGAGCGCCGACCTGAGGCGCGATGGCCGGCCCGGGCCGACCTGAGGTGCGCCGAGGGCCGGCTCGCGGCGGATGCGACCGGGCGGCCGCGAACGGACGCGGTCCCGTCGCCGACGGATGATTCAGGCGACCTCGTCGATGCCGCCGAGCAGGGCGCGAGCGCGCGCGTAATACCACCGGGCCCTGGCGATCCGCTTCCAGAAGATCGGGAAGACGTCCTGCAGCGCGAGGACGTCGGCCTCGTCGACGCGGCCGGCGTCCACCGCGCGATAGAGTTCGTCGAGCACCTGACCGTAGGCCGTGGCCACCGGATCCTGCCAGAAGGCCACGCCGCCGGGCGCGTGGGCGGGCAGAAAGGCCAGCCCCTTTGCCGGCACGTCGGCGTCTGGCGCCGACACCAGTCGCAGATTCGCTCCCACGGCGTGCAGCAGCCGCCGGTACTGGCGGATCGATACCGGATTGATGCGGTCGCCGTCGTCGCCGCAGAACGCCCACGTGCTGCCGCCATCGACACCGGCTTCCCGGAGGCGGGCGACCAATGCGTCGAGCGGGCCATCGTCCCAGGCGTGGTGAATCGCGCCGGCGGTGCCGAAGCTCAGCGCCCGGCGCAGTTCCGTGGACAGCACGCGCAGTTCGAGCGCGCCGTCGTCCGATTGCTCCAGTCGATAGCGGCGATGGGCGACCGCTTCGGACATCAGGGTGTCGACCAGCAGCGAGTCCATCTGCATCCCATCGTCGCGCAGCCATTGCCACAGCTGGGTCTGGTGCGCCTCGCGCAGATGGGCCTCGTCGATGATCGCGGCATGCAGGCCGAGTTCGGTCAGCAGGTCCGGGAGCACCGGCGTCCACGCGAGATTGCCCGGCCAGAAGGCGGCGGGCCGGCTGCCGAGCAGGCGCTGCTTGGTTTCCAGGTCGAGCACGATCTGGCGGCGCAGGTAGCGCGGCGGAATCAGGAACGGGCAGACCTCGTGACAGGTCGTCGCCAGCAATTCGACGATGCCTTCGTCGATCGCCTCGGCGAGGGTCGCCAGCAGGTCGGGGCGATGCCGCTCGATGTGCGTCAGCAGGCTGCCGGTGAGGGCGAGGCTGACCTTGGCCCGGGCGTCGCGATGGGCGTCCACCAGCAACTGCAGGCTTTCGTCGGCCAGCGTCGCGACCTCGAACGCCGTCGCGCACGCCGGGAGGTGGAAATACCAGCCGATCATCAGCGTCATGACGCCACGACCTCGCCGGATTCGGCCTCAGCAACCGCCATCTCCGCCAGCAGCCGGTCGACGTGGGCCTCCCACGAGAATTCCTGCGCCCGCCGCCACGCGGCGTGGCCGAGCTGCCGGCAACGCTCGGGGTCGCCGACGAGCGCACGGATGCGCGCGACCAGCCCATCGACGCGGCACAGGGGCGTGGCGAAATCGGCACTCAGCGCGCCCCCCCAGAGTTCGGTCAGCGCGCCGACCGCGAATCCCACCGTCGGGCGCCTCGAGGCCATCGCCTCGAGCACGGCCAGACCGAAGGTTTCGTACAGCGAGGTGGTGACGAGCATGTCATGGCGGTCGATGAGCGGCCAGATGGCGTCCGGTGCCGTCGGCGGCGCGACATCGACCTGCGCGGCCACACCGAAGGCCTGGCCGAGGGCGGCGATGCGTTGGTCGTTGCGATCGCCGGTGACCACGGTCAGCCGTGTGCCTGGATCCTCGCGCAGCAAATCGCGCAGGGCCTCGAACAGGAAGTGATGGCCCTTCTGCTCGGTCGGGCGGCCGATCGCGAGCAGGCGCAGCGGGCCCGCCGGTGGCGGCACCAGGGCGGCCGGGCGGTGCACGCCGAGCGGCAGCACGACGAGCTTGCCGGGCGCGACATTGTGGGTGATGGTCAGCACGCCGGCCGCGAACCTCGATGGCACGATCACCCGATCGGCGAGGTGGACCAGCTTGGCCTCGAGCACCTGGTGCATCGCGTCACCGACCGGCTTGTCGAAATACGTGAAGCCGGCGAACACCGGTAGATGGCAGGCGGCGACGACGCACAGCGCAGGCAGCAGCTCCTGAAGGGCGGCAGCGACGGGCGCCAGGGCATAGTCCTGCACCAGAACGTGGCTCGGCCGAGTGCTGACGCCGTCGCCGATGAGCTGGCGCGCCAGCGCCCGCGCGACGGCTTCCACGGCGCCGAAGCCGGACGCGGTGCCGGCGCCCAGCAGCGCATTGCGGTACGCCCCATTGGCCATCCGGACCCGGGGCGAGCGGCCGTCGGCCGATGCCGGCTCAGAAACGGCGGCATCTCCAGCGCAGCCGAAGCACCGATAGGTGGGCACCAGCATCACCGTGGTCGGTACCCGCGAATGCATGCGACCGGCCAGCTCGAATACGTAGCGTCCGACGCCGCCGACGGCGAATGGTGGATACTCCGAGCTCAGGATCAGGCAGTGGGGGGTCACCGTGTCTGCGTTCCCGGCACAGCGGGCGCAGGCTGCGCCGGCGCCGGGCGGCCGGCAAGGAGGTCGTGGAGTACGAACTTGTCCGGCTCGACGAAGGCCAATGCGAGGATCAGGCCGGCAACCGCGAGCACGATGTTTCGCGTGGTGTCGCGCAGGCGCAGCATTTCCATCGAAGCATTGGTCGTGCGTTCCTGCAGCTGCCGTTCGATCATCTCGTCGAGGAGGCTGCGCACGATGGGCAGGCGGATGCCTTCGAGGTTGGCGGCGAGCAGGTGGCATCTGCCGGGCTTCGGTGCCCAGGGCAGGCGCAGTCGCCGCTCGAGCAGGCGACTGAACGCCGCGTCATGCACTTCCCGCAGCGTTTCCTCGTAGGCCGCGCCGTACTGCAGGACCGGCACCGCGAGATAGCGCAGCGGCGGGTACTCGGGCAGCAGGTCGTAGCTCGGATAGGCGGCGGCCTGGCCTTCGGCGTCACCCGCCATTGCGGACGGCGCCTCGCCGCGGCCCGGCGGCAGCGGATTGAACCAGCCGTCGTGACGGCGATGGGTGTCGGCCGGGTAGGGCGTCGACACCGACACCATGCCGCCCGGTTGCGAGTAGAGGCGGAAGAACCCGGCGGATCCCCACGGCCGGGGCAGCATCGACTTGGCAACGGCGCTGTCGACGCCGCGTGCATGCTGGTACAGCAGGCGGTAGAGGTTGACGCACATATCCATCGATGGCTCGGTGACGACCTCCGCGTCGTCACAGGCGAGCGAGCTATAGATGTAGCGCGAGATGCCCAGCGCGTTCTGTCGGCCGCGGGCCACGCCGCAAAGGAGCCGCGAAAGGGCCGCGAGCCCGCCCGGCAGATCTTGCTCGGCTTCGCTCAGCTGGTAGATGTTCTTCAGGAATTCGGCGAGCGCCTCGATCGCCGGGCACTGGTGATCGTCGAGATCCACACGCAGGCCGGGAAAACAGAAACTGACGTGCAGGGTCTGCGTGGCCAGCCGCCTGTCGTCGAGCAACACCCAGTCGCTCCACACCTCGCCGAGGGGCCCGTCGGTGATGAACCGCGAGGTCAAGACATGGCTGACGCGGATGTGCCGGCGATAGAAATCGTTGAACGCGAAGGCCAGCGCGCACCGGTAGGCCCGCTCGACATGGCTCTGCCAGGCGCTGTCCGAAGCATTGCCGACCGACTGCCGCAGCCGCTCGACGTCGAGCCTGAGGCGGGCGGAACAGAACAAGGCCGAAGCGTATACACGAGTCATGGGCGATCCCGGCACCACGCGGTGCGGATGCCTTCATCCTATCCCACTCGACGGGCCACGGGCAGCCGCCCGTTCGGTACCACGTGCCACTCACGCGGGTGTCGAAAAGGCCAGGACGGGGACAGGTCTAGCTTCGTAGCAGCCCTGCGGGGGAAAGGGGACCGCCCGCCCGCGGGGGATCACGCGGCGCCGCGCCGGCGCTCCCGGTGGTAGGCGCCGGTGCCGCGCTGCAGCACCCGGTCGCCCGCGACTATGTCGCCCGGCTGCAGTTCGGGCTGGCGCCGGATGCGCTCGTAGAGCGGCGCGAAGTCGGTGCGGTCGAGTGCCAGCAGCTCTTCGAAATCGTCCAGTACGAAGTAGGTCTCCTGGAAATCGTCGATGCGGTATTCGGTGCGCATCACCCGTTCCAGATCGAAGGCGACATGGTTGGGCGACGGATCGTCGAGGCAGAACAGGCTCTCGGTGTAGGAGGAGGCGATGCCCGCGCCGTAGATGCGCAGGCCGTCTGGTTGCATTACCAAGCCGAATTCCACCGTATACCAATACACCCGGGCGAGGTGCGGCAGCACGCCGAGGGACAGGGCCCGCAGGCCGCCGGCGCCGTAGGCCTGGATGTAGTCGGCGATCACCGGGTTCATCAGCATCGGCACGTGGCCGAAGACGTCGTGGAAGACGTCGGGCTCCTCGAGGTAGTCGAGCTGGTCGGCGCGGCGGATGAAGTTGCCCGCCGGAAAGCGCCGGTTGGCCAGATGCTCGAAGAACACCTCGTCCGGCACCAGCCCCGGCACTGCGACGATCTGCCAGCCGGTGCGACGCATCATCACCTCCGACAGGCGCCGGAAGTCCGGGATCTGGTCGGCGCCGATCGGCAGCCGGCGCATGCCATCGACGAAGGCATCGCAGGCGCGGCCGGGCAACAGGCGGGTCTGGCGCTCGAACAGGGTCTTCCAGATGCCGTGCTGCTCGGGCTCGTAGCGTTCCCAGCCCTGGTCGACGGTCCAGTCGGCGCGGGCCGGGCGGCCGCCCTCGCCAGCGGCGGCGCCGTGCTTGACGGTTCGGGTTTCGGAGGCATTCATCGCGCGACTCCATCGTCGGCGCGTCCGGCAGCCAGGCCGTCGGGCACGCCCGCGGCGGGTCGCGCCGGATCACCGGCCAGCCGCCAGCCACGCCGAGGCCACCCGCTCCAAGGAATTCGACCCCGTGCGGCGAAGATCGTGCCGTCCGCCGGGGCCGGCCGCGGGGAGGCATGCCACGCCGGCCGGCTGTCGCCCGCCGGGCTCACGAGCCCAATTCCTTCTCGTGCAGGAAGGCCGCGTGCCGCGGCGCACGCCGCGTCCGCGACCACTCCTCGAGCATCTCCCACTTGACCGCGTCGAGCCGCTGCAACACGGCTGCCTCGTCGGGATCCGGGCAGGCCAGCTCGATGCGATGGCCGTTGGGGTCGAAGAAATAGATCGAGTGGAAGGCGCCATGGTCGATCACGCCGAGCACCTCGACGCCGTGGGCCTCGAGGTGGCTGCGATAGGCCAGCAGGGTGTCCCGGTCCCGGACCCGGAAGGCGATGTGCTGTACCCACTCCGGAGTGTTGGGGTCGCGCCCCATCTCGGGCCGGGTCGGCAGCTCGAAGAAGGCCAGCACGTTGCCCCCACCGGCATCGAGGAAGACGTGCATGTAGGGGTCGGGCTCCTTGGTGGACGGCACCTGGTCCTCGGCGATCGCCAGCACGAACTCCATGTTCAGCATCTCGCGGTACCACTGCACCGTTTCCTTCGCATCGCGGCAGCGGTAAGCGACGTGGTGGATGCCGTCGAGCTTCATGTCGCGTCCTCCGTGTCGAGCACGCCGCGGCGGATCTGGTCGCGTTCCAGGGATTCGAACAGGGCCTTGAAGTTTCCTTCGCCGAAGCCCTCGTCGCCCTTTCGCTGGATGAACTCGAAGAACACCGGCCCGAGCAGGCATTCCGAGAAGATCTGCAGCAGCAGGCGCGGGCCGTCGCCAGCGGAGCTGCCGTCGAGCAGGATGCCGCGGGTCTGCAGCGCGTCGACGGCCTCGCCGTGACCGGGCAGGCGCTCGTCGAGCATTTCGTAGTAAGTGGCGGGCGGCGGGCTCATCAGCGGCACGCCGTGGCCGCGCAGCCGGTCCACGGTGGTGATCAGGTCGTCGGTGAGCAGCGCGACGTGCTGGATGCCCTCGCCACCGAAGCGCATCAGGAATTCCTCGATCTGGCCGGTGGTCCGGGACGCCTCCTCGTTCAGCGGGATCCGGATCATGCCGTCGGGCGCCGTCATCGCCTTCGAGCTGAGGCCGGTGTAGTCGCCCTTGATGTCGAAGTAGCGGATCTCGCGGAAGTTGAACAGGCGTTCGTAGAACGCCGCCCAATGCGCCATGCGGCCGCGATAGACGTTGTGGGTCAGGTGGTCGATCACGCGCAGGCCATGGCCGGCCGGATGGCGCGCGACCCCGTCGATGAAGCGAAAGTCGATGTCGTAGATCGAGTCACCGTCGCCGAAGCGGTCGATCAGGTACAGCGGCGCGCCGCCGATCCCCTTGATCGCCGGCAGGCGCAGTTCCATCGGCCCGGTCGGGATGTCGATCGGCTGGGCGCCGAGTTCCAGCGCGCGCCGGTAGGCGCGGTGCGAATCGCGCACGCGGAAGGCCATGCCGCAGGCCGACGGTCCGTGCTCGGCGGCAAAGTACGAGGCCACGCTCTTCGGCTCGCGGTTGATCACGAAGTTGATCTCGCCCTGGCGGTACAGTGTGACGTCCTTCGAGCGATGCTCGGCGACGCGGGCGAAACCCATCTTCTCGAACAGCGGCTCGAGTACGTTCGGCATCGGCGAGGCGAACTCGACGAACTCGAATCCCGTCAGGCCCATCGGATTGTCAAACTGGTCGGCCATCGCCCTTCCCCCAATGCGATTCGGTTCGGCGTCCATGGCGACGAGGCAGGCCGCGCCGCGCTGTTGGCGGCCACCCGGGCCTGCCGCGGCGCTCTGCGATGGATCGACGAAGCCGTTGACGATCAGGCCATCAAGGCCGGCCGTTTGTTCCTGTCGAACGGTCGGCGAGCGTCGTACAGGTCACGATGGCGCGGGCGCCCGGCCGTCAGACGAGGCCGCGCACCTGGGCGAAGAGCCGGGTCAGGCCATGCAGCGCCGCCATGTTCGGCGCCGCAACACCTACCCGGTCGGCGATCTCCAGCACCGCACCGAGCATTGCCGCCAGCTCCAGCGGGCGCCCGGCCTCGACGTCCTGCAGCATCGAGGTCTTCATCGCACCCAGTTCACGGGTCACGGCAATGCGCGCCTGCGGGATCTGCCCGACCCGGCAGCCGATGCGCTCGCCGATCCGCGCCGCCTCGGCCATGATGTCGCAGCAGAAGGCATTGACCAGCGGGTCGTCGAGGATGCGGTCGGTGGTCGCCCCGGTCAGCGCGGATACCGGGTTCATCGTCATGTTGCCCCACAGCTTGTACCAGATGTCGCGCCGCACCTGATCGGACACTGCGACCTGGAACCCGGCGCCGCGCAGCAGGTCTGCGATCGCCGCGGTGACGCTCGACGACGCGCCGAGCGCCTCACCGATGATCAGCCGATTGCCCATCGTCAGCCGGCTGGTGCCGGGCTCCGGCGTGTCGCAGGCGCAATGGACCACGCAGCCCAGCACCTGGCCGGTCGGCAGGCGACGCCGCAGATCGCCGTCGGGATCGACGCTGCGCAAGGTGGTGCCGGCCAGAGGCCCTTCGGCCCCGTCGAAGAACCACCAGGGCACGCCGTTCATCGCCAGCAGAATCCTCGTATGGTCCGCGACCAATGGCGCCGCGGCCACCGCGAGTGCCGCCAGCGATGGCTGCTTCACGGCGATAACCAGCAGATCCTGCGGGCCGAGATCGGCGGCCCGGTCGGTCGCGTCGACGCGCACGGCCCGGCTCCGGCCGTCCTGCTGCAGGCGCAGCCCATGCCGGCGCAAGGCCTCCAGCACAGGACCCCGCGCGATCACCGAAATCGCGTTGCCGGCCAGCGCCAGCCGCGCGGCGATGACTCCGCCGACCGCGCCGGCGCCGAAGACGCAGATCTTCAAGGCGGATACCCCCTTGGATGGCGCCCGCCACGCCCCGGCCGACGCTGCCCCTCGTCACGGCAGCCCGTACCGGCATCGCATCGCGAGGCCGCGGTTATCGTCACGGCCGCCAGCCGACCCTGCGCTTCGGCGTCCGCAAGCACCGCGCGCAGGTCCTCACCTCCGAAACACCGCCTGAAGGTCACGCCGCCACCTCTGCCATGTCTGCCGTTGCCGGCGCTCGCCCCATGCCGCGCAAGGCCGCCAACGCCGGCTTCCGAATGTCAGCGTAGCCCATCAGGGCCGCTGCGACCTCTCGGATCGCCGCGTCAGCGTCGGCCGGGCGCGACCGGAGGGCGCCTGCGGTGGTCGGGCGGCGCTGTCCCGTAATGTAGCAATCGCGCGCAGCAGCCTGTGCCGCAACGCAACAAAAGGCCCTCGGAGGATCATCCGGCCCAGGCATCCGATCCATGACTCGTCACCCGGGGCACGAATGGTGCACCGCAAGAAACGCCGCGACATACGTGGCCGTGTGGCAATCGGCGGAGCAGCCGTGGTGCCGCCGGGCAGTGGGCCGACGCGAAGCGGGACCCGATCTTGCGCTTCCCTTCGATGCCGGGATGCGGTCGTTCAGCACCCTGGCGGCGTTGGCGTTGCCGGCGTGGCGGCCCACCGCGGCAACCCGCGTCGCTTCCCGCCCCCGAATCCGACCCATCGACGACACCAGAAAGGCCATGAGCAATCGGGATCTCCCTGCCGAATCCGACGACGACGGCGTGCTCCCGCGGGAGCAGCCGGCGGCGAGCGCGGACCGGCGCGAATCGACGCCGTTGATCGAGGCGTCCTGGCGGCGCAGCCGCCGGCACGGACTCGAACACGACGCGCCGGGCGCGGTACCCGAAGCCTATTGCCCGGAGGTGCTGGCACAGCTTCGGGCGCGCAATGCCTACCTGCTGACCCATGCCCGTGGCGTGGTCCACAACGTGGTCGAGCAGATCAGCGGTTCGGGCAGCATCGCCGGCCTCGCCGACGCCTCGGGGGTGTTGCTCGAATGCCTCGGCGATGCCGATTTCGGCGCCCGGGCGAGGGACATCGGCCTCGATGCCGGCGCCGACTGGTCGGAGGCTGCCCGTGGCACCAACGCGATCGGTACGGCGGCGACCACGCGACATGCCGTCGAGGTCACCGGGCGCGATCATTTCCTCGACTGCAACACCTTTCTGACCTGTGCGGCGGCGCCGGTCTTCGACGCCGAAGGGCGCATCGTCGGCGTGCTGGCGATTGCCGGCGACGCCTGCAACCGCCAGCAGCACACGCCGACACTGGTGGATCTCGCCACCCAAATGATCGAGAAACGATTGTTCGAGGCGGATTTCGTGGACAGTTGCCTGCTCGCCTTCCATCCGGCGCCGGCAGGGTTGGGTACGCTGCAGGAGGGCCTGCTGGCGCTCTCGGCCGACGGTCGCGTGCTGGGCGCCAACCGCAGGGCCCTGGAGATGCTGGCGATCGACGCCGGCCTGCTCGGCCGGCTCGATTTCGACCTGCTGTTCGTCGAGCCTTTCGATGCATGCCTGGCACAGGCCCACAGCGGGCCGGGGGCTGCCCGGGCGTTGTCGAGCCGACACGGGAAGCGGTACATGTGCCGGATGACGCCGCCCAGAGGCAGCGTCGAGCCGTTCGCCGGCGCGCTGCCGGCGCAGCTGTCGCGAGGGCAGGCGGGCCGTGGCCGGCCGACCGCGAAGTCGGCGACGCTGGCCGACTACGCCGACGCCGATCCGGCGCTGGCGGCAACCGCCGAGCGCGCCAGGCGCATCGTCGGCAAGGACATCCCGCTGCTGATCCTCGGCGAATCCGGAGTCGGCAAGGAACACTTCGCCCAGGCCTTCCACGCCAGCGGGCCGCGCCGCGACAAGGCCTTCGTGGCGCTGAACTGCGCCGCGATGCCCGAGGGACTGATCGAATCCGAGCTGTTCGGCTACACCGGCGGTGCGTTCACCGGTGCGCGCCGGGAGGGCAGCCGTGGTCGCATCCAGCAGGCCTGCGGCGGAACCTTGTTCCTCGACGAGATCGGCGACATGGCCCTCGGCCTGCAGGCCCGCCTGCTGCGGGTGCTGCAGGAGAGGATGGTCACGCCGCTGGGCACTGCGGAGCCGGTGGCGGTGGACATCTCGCTGGTGTGCGCGACCCATCGCGACCTGCCCGACGCTGTGCGCAGCGGCCGCTTCCGCCAGGACCTGTATTTCCGCATCAACGGGCTCACGGTGACCCTGCCGCCGCTGCGCGAGCGTCGCGACCTGCGTGAACTGGTGCTGGCGATCGTCGATGCCGAGCGCGAGCCGGCGCGCAGCGCCCGTGTCTCGGAAGAGGTCTTCGGGCTGCTCGCCGACCACGACTGGCCCGGCAACATCCGCGAACTGCAGAACGTCGTGCGCGTCGCGCTGGCGCTGCAGGGCGACGACGAGGCGATCATCACCGTCCACCACCTGCCCGAGGACTTCCCCGGCGCGCTCCCTGGCGCGCTCCCTGGCGCCGGCGCCGCGACGAACCGGCCGCCGCCGGGCGAAGACGCCGATGGCGATGGTTCGCTGGCGGCCGTCGAACGGCGCGCGATCGAACGGCTGCTGTCCGAATTCGGCGGCAACGTCTCCGCCGCCGCCCGCCACCTCGGGGTCAGCCGCAACACCCTCTATCGCAAGCTCGGCCGCGGCAGCAATCGGCGCTGAGGCGGCGCCCGGGCCGCAGCTGCCACCGGGCTAGGCGAGCTGCGTCGACGCGACATCGAGCATCGCCAGCAGCCCGTTGGCCTTGTTCAGCAGCTCGCGGCGGTGCGAGAGGCCATTCACCCCGCCGTTGATGCGCTTGGTCAGCAGCACCACGTCGTCCCGGTCGGCGATCGCGTTGAGCTTGTTGCGGTCCCAGAAGTAGACCGCCGAATGGACCGCGTAGTCGGTGGACACGATGTCAGGTTCGCTCAGCACGCGCTCGTCGCCGATCCATTCGGCGAATGCCTGGTAGTTGTCCTTGCCGGTCAGCTGGATCAGCCCGCGGCCACGGTAGCGCCAGCCGTCGCCGCTCGACTCGGCGCCGTTGCCCAGCCTGTTTGCATAGACGCGGTTGGCGATCCTTTCCGGCTGGCGGGCGTAGGCGGCGGCCTCGTCGTCGCTCTTGAAGTACTTGCCGAAGACCGCCCGCAGCGCCTTCGCCGAGTAGTTCAGGTTTTCGACGTCGTAGCGCATCAGTCCGGATTCATGCAGTACCTGGGAGAAGAAATGCGCCAGGCGTAGGCGCGAATCGGCGATGCCGTAGCGGGGCAGGGTGGCTTCGAGGTCCTCGATGTACTGGTTGGCATCGTCGGAAGCGACGCCCATCTCCATCAGCATCTCGACATGGGTCTTCATCAATGTCTCTCCTGTCGGGTTCCATGATTCGGGCAGGCGGTGATGCCGGGCCCGCCTTCGCACGCCGCTTCAGGCCGTCTCGCCGGCATGGCGCCGGATCGCCGCCAGCAGTTCTTCGGCGGCCTTGCGCTCCTCCGCGCTCTCCTCGACTCCCGGGAGCTGGTGCAGGACGAACTCGAGCTGGTCCCTCACCGAGGCCCACTGCCAGCGGCCGCTCACCCGCGCGGCCAGATCGTCGTACTCGGCGAGCAGGGCGGGCAGCGCGGCGCCGAGACTCTCGCCGGCCAGCGCCTCGTAGCCGCGCAGCTCGATGCGGCCGGCGAGGCTCCAGAAATCCGGATCGTCGCGCACCTTGGCGTCGAGGGCCTGGCGGATGGCCTCGATCCGCCGCGGCTCGAGGGTCGCCCGCCTGCGTTCGACCCCTGCCAGCGCCAGATCGGCGGCGATCCGGTTCAGCGCCGGATAGTAGTTGTCGTCGGCACCGACACCGGCGGTCTCGGCACGCGCATAGAACTGCTGCATCCCCTCGATCGCCTCCTTGAGTTTCTCCGGCGTGTCGCCGGCGGCGCGCAGCAGCATCGCCTCGCGCTTCTTGGCCGATCCGAGCAGGCTCAGGCGCTCCATGTTGGGCTGAATCGCCTGGATCTTGGCCAGCTTTTCGATGGCTTCGCCGATCTCCTTCCGCGCACCGGCGATCGCCTTGGCGTGCTCGCCGGCAGCCGCCTCGATCCGGCGCAGGAGCTCCGGCGGCACGCCGCCGTCCCGGAATTCATCCCTGCGCGCCTCGGCCGCATGCAGATCCCTCGCGGCCTGGCTGACCCGGCCCCACGCCTGGCGGACGAGCTGATTGCACAGCTGCTCGCCGGCCTTGATCGTCGCGCTGCCGTCGTTGGCGGCAATCGCCTTGCGATAGCAGGCGATCGCCTGGCCGCCGTCGCCGGCCGCTGCCCAGGCCCGTCCGAAGGCCTCGGCCACCCGGCCGGAGTCGTCGAGGAAGGTCGCGAAGTTCTCGGCGAGGTAGCGGATGCGGGCCCGCTGGCCACGCATGTCGGCCTCCGGCACCCCGCAATCGACCGCCACGGCGTCGAGTGCCAGCACCAGGTCCTCGGCCGAGCCGATGCCGCCGAATTCGTCGCGCGGGGCCACCCGTGGCCGATCGCGGCCGGCGTCCGGCCGCCGGAAGACCCAGTCCGGGTCGCCGTAGCACTGGTAGGCAGCCCAGGTGTTGCCGCCACAGGCCTTGGCGGCATCGCGCGCCAGCGCCACCGCATCCATGAAGCGGCGCCGGCTCATCAGCGCCTGGTAGAAGGTGACCGCGAAGCTCTCGGCGGCGTCGTCATCGACGGCCCAGCCTGCCGCGACGACACAGCGCACGCCGATGCGGATCAGCTCGGCCGCGACACCGCTGGCGAACGCAGCCGGGTTGGGCAATGCGCCGTGTTGCTGCTGCAGCTTGCGCTCGCTGCCGAGGGTGGCGAGGTGGCAGCAGTTCACAAAGACCAGCTCCGGCACCACCCGCAACGCGCGGATCTCGGCGGGGCCGAGATAGCTGCCGCCGGACAGCACGACGCCGCGGGGGTTGGGCGCCCAGTCGCCTTCGCAGGGGCATTGCCGCCGCGCCTCGTCGGCCGACTCGGGCGGTTCGCCGTGGCCGGCGATGTGCACGATGCGCCAGCTGCGGCCGGAATCCATCAGGGTGTTGATCAGCTCCCGCGCGTCGTGGCCGGTGTCGTTCTCGCCCTCGCCGCAGATGCGCGCGACCACCGACCCCGAGGACAGCCTGACCGGCCCCTGGGTGAGCTGCTCGACAACCCGGTGCGCCTCGCTGCGGGCACCGGGCAGGCGCGGGTAACGGCTCTGGTCGCATTTCGGTTCGCCGATCACCAGCACGTGGGCGTCCACCCGGGCATCGCGGACGGTGGCGCGGTAGTCCTCCATGCGCAGCTTGCGCACCATCTTCGTGCGGATCGCCCACGGCCTCTTGTCGCCGCCCTCGCCGCCGGCCGGCGTGTCCAGCAGCTCCCACGGGATCGCGGCGGTCTCGTTGTCGAGCTCGAGCAGCATCTGGCTGGTGCCGCCCATGGTCGGCTCCAGCTCCACCGGCACCAGCAGCTGGAACAGCGTGCAGCCGAGTTGATCGTCGGTAGCGCCACCGCTGGCGGCGGCCTTGACCAGCTCGCCCACCAGCGCCGCCTGGGTGATCTGGGCGCGCACCTCGGCCCGCGCCCGGCGGGTGTGGACGGCATACTCGATGACCGCAGACGACGCCGGCCCGGCGCGACGGTTCGCCCGGATGATGTCGTAGGAGGCGCCCCGATAGCCGAAGTCGAGCGGCCGCCGGCGCGCCCGGTTGCCATCCTGGATCTGGCGTTGCAGATCGAAATGGCGGGGCGCCGTGGTCGCCAGCTCGTCGAGGGCCTGCCAGGCTTCGGTGGCGCGGTTCAGGTACTGCTCGATCAGTTGCAGGCCGGTGACCCGGGGCCACGGGCGGTCGCCGTCGAGGTCCTCGTTCAGGCGCGCCAGCGCCACGTCGGCGTGGCGCACGCCGCGGGCGATGAACTGGGCGGCCTGGCCGGCCGTGACGTTGGCGCCGCCGCTGCCCAGCAGGGTGGCGGCGACCTCGAAGCTCGGCGTGTCGCGCCCTTCCTCCATCAGGCGCTGGGCCAGCGCCAGCACCGCCAGCCGCACCGACAGCATCAGGCTGCTGGCGGCGAGCGTGCTTTCCTCGCCGAGCCCGACGACGACGACGCGCTCCGGCATCGGCGCCTGCAGCGGGTTCTCGCGGTTGGCGCTGGTGTTGGCGAAGATCTGGTGGGTGCCGGGCTGGTCCGGGTACTGGCCGAGGCTCAGGGACTGGGCCATCGTGCCGCCGATCAGGCGATCCACCGCATATTCGGCACCGCTGAGACTGCTCGACGAGTAATGCCCCAGCAGCAGCGGCACCCGCACGAAGGCCAGGTCGCCATTGACCACCCGAACCTTCAGCCGGGACGGGCCGGCGGCCTGGTCGACCGGCGGCGCGACGACATCGAGCAGGCGCAGGCGGTAGGGCTGCACCGGCGGCGTGGCCGCCAGGCGTTCACGCGATGGCCGGCTGCGCTCGACCACCGGCGCCGGGCGCACCCCGTCCGGCGCCTCCGCCACCACCCGGTCGAGGCCCTTCGCGGTGCCGTGCTCGAGCAGCTCCAGATAGGCCTCGAAGGAATCGCCGTGGTCCGGCAGCGATCCGTGCTCGCAATCCACCTGCCAGGTCGGCACGCCCGGCAGCATCGCGCTGTCGCGGGTGACGCGGCCGTCGCCGGCCTCCCGCGCGTTGCGATAGGAGAGCCCTTCGTTGCCGAACTCGAAGCCATCGGGGGTGAAATCGGCCCGGCCGATCACCAGCAGCAGTCGCCCCGGATAGCGCGGCAACGCCTTGTCGCGCTGCTCGTCGAGGCGCTTGCGCAGCGCGATGGCCTGGTCGAGCACCGCCTGCGCGGGCACGCCCCACCGGTAGATGCTGAGCTGGCGCTCGTCCTGGTGCCAGAAGTTGTACTCCCTGATGGCCTTCAGGTCGTCGCTCGCGAGACGCTGCCAGGTCGTTTCCAGGCCGAGCACATGCTCGCCACCGGTGAGCGCGGTCTGCAACTGGATGAAGCCCGGGAACTGGGCCATCATCTGGCGCGCCGCGTGATCCTGGAACGGCGCACCGAAGGCCACCAGCGTGTTGCCGAAGCTGTCGTCGCCGGTGAGGGTCTGCATCGGCGCCCACGAACCGCCGTTGGGGGTGCCGAGCATCAGCAGCCGCCCCCCCGGACGGGTCATCATGCGCTCCCACACGTCGGGGCATTCGAGCTGCATCGCGCGGCTCACCAGCCCGCCCATCGAATGGGCGACGATGCGCACCGGCTGGCCGCTGCCGCTGCGGGCGTCGAGGGCGGCATCGACCGCCTTGCCGAGGCGCTTCGCTTCGTGCTCGATCGGCTTGCGCCAGTCGTAGGAGAACTCGACCACCTCGTGGCTGCGGGCCAGGAACTTGATGAGATCGTCGTAGACGCGGCCGATCACCCCGTCCGGCGCGAAGCGCTGCGGCGGCTCGGCCGGCGAGTACGCGAGCTTGTCGAGGCCGCCGAGCAGGCGGAAGCCCAGCCAGATGCGCTTGCCGTCGCGCTTGATGTGGCTGCCGAGGATGCCCGGCAGCACGAACACCGCGGGCCGATCGGGCTTGCTCAGGCCGTCGCTGGCGGCGTCGCCGCGGGCGGCCCGCTCGCCGGACGAGGATTCGCCGGCATACGACAGCGGGCCGATCGGCCGCCAGCCGGCGCCGGCCTCGACGGTCAGCGCATCGACGATCGGCTCGGCGGTCTCCTTGTTGGTGAAGTAGCGGAAATGGCTGACCTTGCCGCGCTGGTCGAGCTGGAAGCGGGCGCCGTCGGCCCGGGGCGTGCCGCCGTACATCGAGCGCGTCTGCACCACCAGGTCGTTGTCGGTCCAGAAGAAGGCATCGGCCATCAGGGTCTTCAGCCAACTGCCGATCGATTCGCCCTCCATGTCGCCGGCGATCACCCACAGCCGGCCCGCCGCGGGCTGCTCGGCCGCGTGCAGCCACTTCACCAGCGGGCTGTCCGGCACCATCGCCGCGAGGCCCGGCATTCGCGACGGATCACTGCGCTGGCGGGCGATGTCGCCGAGGAACTCGGTGAGTGTCTGCAGCACCGGCAACTGGGCCAGGTCCATCGCCCAGCGCAGCACCGAGAGGTAGGCGTCGAAGCGCTTGCCGGCGAGCAGGGTGCCGCGGGCGGGGCAGGCCACCCGCACGACGCGCTCGACCACGATGTTGCGCTCGGCGAGCAGCTCGACCAGCTCGCCGAGCGCCTTGCGCTGGGCGTCGAGCGCCGCGGCCATCGCCTTGCGGCCGTTGCTGTCGAGGGCGTCGCGGTCCACCTGCGGCAGCTCGTCGGCCTCGAACAGCGCCAGGTCATCGGCGTCGAGCGCCTTCATCCCCGCCGCCCGCACCAGCACCTCGGCGACCAGGCCGCCACGGGAGTGGGTCAGCAGGCTCAGGCGCGTGTTGTCGGGGCAGGCCTTCGCCAGGGTCAGCGCGTTCTCGATCGGGCTCCTGCCGAGCGTGGCGTGATCGAGCGCGTAGACATGATCGTCGTAGTAGTCGAACAACGCGCCGACCTGACCCGGGTGGTGGCTCCACAGCTTGGCGAAGGTGCCGGCGGTGTTCGAGAAGGTGCCGTGGATCAGCACCAGTGCCCGTCCGCGCTCGGCCATGATGCCCTTCTCCGCCACCGGCGCCTCACCGGCCAGCGGCTTCAGGTCTTCCCGCCGCAGTGCATACACGCCCTCGCTGACCTGACCGTCGATCTTCTGCACGAGCTTGTGGCCGACCAGCTTGGCGGCCTTCGGCCGGATGATCTGGAACAGCTTCAGCGCCACCTTGCCGAGGAAGCCCCGGCTCGCGCCGCGGGCCGACGTGGCGGCCTGCTCGAGCCCGCTCCAGCGCAGCTCGGCCGGCACCCGCAGCTCCCCGGCGCTGGCGCCGCCGGCACCACCACGCAGCTGCTCCGACTGCGCCCGGAGCAGGTCACGGGCGTTCTCCGGATGCAGCACCAGCTGCGGGCCGCCGTCGATCTGCAGCACGACGACATCCTCGCCCGGCGTCGCCGCAAGGCGGTGGTCGGCGCCCCCGTCGCGACGCTGCGCGACCCGCACGCTCGCCCGGATCTCGCCTTCGAGCCCGGGCACAAGAGCCGCGTCCGCCGCGCCGCCACCGCGCGTGGCACCTGCCCCGAGGCTGTCGCCCGGGACGATGAAGACGATCGCTTCGTTGGATTCACGGGGCATGCTGGCTGCTCCTGTTCAAAGGGCGAAGGGTCAGAGCCTTGCCGGCGACCGGGCGATACCTGCCTGACCGCTGCCGCGCAGGGGTTCGCGCCCCGGACGCAAGCACGAAATGTCGATCGGGAAAACGCCTTGGCCGGATGCCGGCATGTTGTTGTTCTCGTTACCGCTGGATTCACTTGACCGCTGCCGCTGGCTGCGCTCACCACACCCGGCGCCTCCCTGGCCGGACACGGACAGCATGCAATCCATTATGGCTCAGCATGGCGGCATGTCGAGGTCGGGCACCCGCCGACGACGCTGCCATGAAAGCACTCAGCCCTTGACAGCGCGATGACGTCCGGTTTCACTGGCCGTCATCGCGCTTGCATGGCACCGATCGTTGTGGCGGGCTCATGCGCGGCGAGGGGAGGGGGTGCACGGCAGAGGCCTCGATATTCTTCGACCACGGCATGGGGCAGCACGGGGCGTTTGCAGGGTGGCCTTCGAGCGCGTCGCCAGGATTGCATCCGATTGTGCTGCGAACGACAGCTCTCGGCGAGAAGCGTGAATGGGAGCTATCGGTAGAGTAGAGATGTGGCGCGGTAGCAGTAGGTTCGGTTTGTCTGTTGCCCGCCCCTTTCGTCTGGCGGTGCCCGAGTAACCTCGCCGTAACCCCGTTTCCACATCCCCCTCATCGAACCGGACA
>JAGRGB010000157.1 GCA_020445745.1 Rhodocyclaceae bacterium
ATGAAGCCGATCTTCACCTTCTGCTCGGCACGGGAGCCGCGGTTGTCCTGGTCGACCTTGTTGTTGTTGGCGCTCAGGCGGTCGGCGGCGAAGGCGCCGGTGGCGAACATGCCGATCGTGGCGATGGCGAGGGCTTTGGTCAGAGTGGCTTTCATGGTGAATCTCCTGGATTGTCCTGTGGGGTTCGGGTCAGCCGATGGAGCACTTGAAGTTGCGTCCCATCTGCTGCTGAGTCGTGTTCCGGGTGCCCCTCGGTTCTAGTGATTTCGAATATCCGTGGGGCTCGGCGTGTCGAAATGCACACCGCCCGGCGGGCCGGGCGGTGGTGCGATGCTTACTTGTAGACGCCGATCTCGGCTTGCTGCTTGGCGCGGGAGCCGCGGTTGGTCTGCTTGACGGTGTTGCGGTTGGCATTGACCGTGGCGCTGCCGAGCAGCGGGCCGTCCATGAAGCCGATCTTCACCTTCTGCTCGGCACGGGAGCTGCGGTTGTCCTGGTCGACCTTGTTGTTGTTGGCGTTGAGGCGGTCGGCGGCGAAGGCGCCGGTGGCGAACATGCCGATGGTGGCGATGGCGAGGGCCTTGGTCAGGGTGGCTTTCATGGTGAATCTCCTTGTCTATTGGGTCAGGGTCTGGTCAGACGATGGCATTGCGTTTGCGTCCATCTGATACCTGAGTTGCACCCTCGCCCCCGCCCGGTTCATGTGCATTTGGCCGAATGCATTCTTGGGCGTGATGAAATGCACACCGCCCGGCAGGCCGGGCGGTGTGCAGAAAGTGGTCAAACTTGGTGGTCAGGTCTGGCAGGATTGCCTATCGACCTGCTGCGATTGCTGCGATGGACCTCGTCGCGATCCATTCCTGACGGCGCGCGCTTCGCGGCACGGTGCGTCGGAACCCCTCCAGTCAGGCCCGCTTGAGGCAGTCGATCGCGCGATGGGCATCGCTGAGCGAATCGACGCCGGCATAGGCGACAAACTTGCCGTTGCTGGCCGACGCGGTAAATCCGCGCAGGTTGAGTCCGGCTTCTGCCAACCGGCTGGTCAGTTCGGCAGCGACGCCGCGTCTGTCCTGGCCACTGATGCGTACCGAATGCAGGCTCTGCGCGACGTTGAAACCGACTTGCGCCGCGGCACGGATCTGGTCGTCACCCAGCAGCGGTGCCACGAACACGGTGCCTTTGCCCTTCTCGGGATTGCGACGCGCGACGAGGAATTCCAGGTCGGCGCCGGCGTCCCGCAGACTCGCCAGCACGCTCGCCAGGCCGCCCGGCAGATCCTCGATTTCTGCGGCCCATACATCAACTCGTTCAACGGTCAGTTCCATGGCTCCCTCCTAATCTTCGAAAGCGTTGCCCTTGCTATTGCAATCTAGGACGCCATGGCGGGTCTTCGCAAGAATGCAGGAAGATTTTTCTGGCGATTGCGCGAGGGGGCCCCGATCGTGGTTGGCGTCGACAAGAATCCCATTCGAGAAGTCGGCAGGATCGCAGCTGAAGAGTGCGACAGACGCAATGCGGGTGTCGTGGCGTACACTCGGACGGCAATCCGCCGCGCCAAGCGAACACCCGCCCGGTCCAATCTAGGATCGCACTGCTTCTACGGGTGCGCCGCCGTCCGGCACTGCGTCGTCGATCCGCCCCAATCCACCATCCCGTCCGGCACGCTCACCCCGCGCCGCAGCGCGGTCATCTCGGCGAGGATCGATACGACGATCTCCGGCGGCGTCAGCGCGCCCAGCCGCAGGCCGACCGGGCCGCGCAGGCGGGCGATCTGCTCGGCGCTCAGTTCGAACTCGAGCAGGCGCTGGCGGCGGGCGTCATTGTTGCGGCGGGAGCCGAGCGCGCCGACGTAGAAGGCCTCGGTGCGAAGCGCTTCCATCAGGCCCAGGTCGTCGAGCTTGGGGTCGTGGGTCAGCGCGACCACCGCGCTGCGGGCGTCGAGCTCCATCTCCGTCACCAGGTCGTCGGGCATCTTCGCGGACAATTCTGCTCCGGGGATCTGCTGCCAGCCTTCGTGATACTCGATGCGCGGGTCGCAGACGGTGACCTGGTAGTCGAGCATCAGCGCCATCGCCGCCAGGTAGCGCGACAGCTGGCCGGCCCCGATGATCAGCAGCCGGTAGCGCGGGCCATGCACGGTGGCGAGCGTGCAGCCGTCGTAGTGCAGCGTGTCGTCGTTCGCCGACGGACCGAGCGTGACCAGGCCGTCGCGCATGTCGAGCTGGCGGCGCAGCACGCCGCCGCCCTCGATTGCGGCCAGCAGCTCGTCGATTGCCGAGCCGGCGTTGAGCGGTTCGAGCACGATCTGCACGCTGCCGCCACAGGGCAGGCCGAAGCGGCGCGCCTCCTCCGCGTTGGCGCCGTAGATCGTCTCGGCCGGCGAAGCGAGTTCGAGTTCGTGGTTGGCCAGGCGATCGATCAGGTCGTCCTCGATGCAGCCGCCCGAGACCGAGCCGGCCACCTGGCCGTCGTCGCGGATGATCATCATCGAGCCGGGCGGGCGCGGCGAAGACCCCCAGGTGCGCACGACGGTGGCCATCACCACCCGGCGGCCCTCGGCCAGCCAGTCGCGCGCGGTGCGCAGCACGTCGAGTTCGCAGCTTTCCATGCTCATGCCTCTCGAGTCGCCCTCAGGTGGTCTCGGACTGCGGTGGCCAGGCGAGGGCGTGGCCGTAGCGCTGCTCGAACGCGGACAGGTCGTCGGGCGTGTCCACGTCCTCCAGATAATGCCGGTTGCCGCTGTCGAAGTAGCTCACCGCCTCGGGGTGGGCGTCGATCCACTGGCGGCAGCCGAAGCGCTCGCCGCCGGCCAGGACCTGGTCGCGCAGCGCGAAGTCCAGCAGTACCGGATTGCCGCGCGCGCCGTCCACCCGCGGCACCACCGCGCGTGCCTCGCCGCGCTGCTTGTAGGCGCGGATCAGCGCGACCAGGTCGTCGCCGTTGATCAGCGGCTGGTCCGCCAGGCACATCAGCATCGCGTCGCAGTGGGCAGGCAGCGCGGCCAGGCCAAGGCGCACCGACGAGACCTGACCGTCGCCCGGCGACGGGTTGCGCAGCAGTTGCAGCGGGAAGTCTGCCACCGCCGCCTCGATGGCCCCGCCGTGGGGGCCGCCCGTGACCACCACCACCGCGTCCACGCCGGCGGCCGAAAGTGCCACCAGCAGACGCCGGATCAGCGGTACGCCGCCCAGCGCGAGCAGCGGCTTCGGCCGTCCGCCGAGCCGGCTGGCCTCGCCGGCGGCCAGGATCACCGCGCCGATCGACAGCCGGACGTAGAGTCCGCCGCCTTGCTTGAGGGGGCAGCCCACCTCAGTGCCCGCAGCAGGAATGGCCGGCGGCCGGCACAGGTGCGGGACTCTCCCCGCAGCAACCCTGCTTCCGGTGCGCGGCCGGCGCCGGGGCCTCCCGCACGTTGGCCTGGGGCGCCTGCCGGTGGGCGGCGGCGCGGCGGCGCGTGACCAGGCCGGCGGCGATCGACAGCGCGATCTCCTCGCCGGAGCGCGCGCCGATGTCCAGCCCGGCCGGCGCCTCGATCGGCGCCAGCTCCTCGTCCGCCAGACCCTCCTCGCGCAGCTGGTCCAGCAGCGCGGCGGCCTTGCGGCGGCTGGCGACCAGGCCCAGGTAGCGGGGCTTGAGCTGCAGCGCCGCCTTCAGCGCCGCCAGGTCGCCGCGTCCCTGGGTGGCGACGACGACGTAGCATTCGTCGGGCAGCGTTTCGGCCTCGACCTCGGCGAGAACCCGGCGGGCCTGAGGAAAGTCGGCCGGGTGGCCGTTGGCGATCACCTCGGCGCAGAAGCCGACGCCGGCCGCGAAGCCGACCAGCGCCCGCGCCACCGGCGAATCGCCGAACACCACCAGTCGCGCGTGGGCCGGCAACGCCTCGACGAACAGATCGACGCTGCCGCCGGACTCGCAGCTCATCGGAAACTGCACTACCCCGGGCGGGCCGTCACCGGCCACCTCCGGCACCACCCGGACGTGCCGCGCCTGCCCGTCGAGCAGCACCTGCCGGGCGGTCTCGAGCACCGCCGGCTGCACACAGCCGCCCCCGACCCAGCCATGGACATGGCCGCAGGCGGTGATCAGCGCGCGGTTGCCGACCCGGGCCGAGGACGGCTTGTCGACCTGGATCACGGTGGCCATCGCGCACGGGGTGCCGTCGCGCTGCAGGCGGGCGGCGAGATCGAACAGATCGCTGCTGAGCATCGGGTTCACCTCCAGGAAGGGCACTGGCGCCTTGTCCGGGCTTGGACAGGGTGGATCGTACAAAGGCTCCCGCCGCCTGGCGCGGCGCCGCGCGGCGGGGCCGGCAGGCGGCCGCTCATGGCAGCACCTCGGCCAGGCGCTGCAGGCTGGCGACATTGTCGGCGCGCACGAAGCGGTCGATCAGGCCGACACATCCGGCCACCGCGCGCGACTCCGGCGGCCCGGCGCCGGGGTGCAGCCAGACGATGCGGGTGCCGCGCGCGCGCAGGCGCGTCAGTTGCACCGCGAGTTGCTCCGGCGGGTCACTGTCGTAACCGTCGGAGAACAGCAGCAGCGTGCGCGCCCGGCCGACCTGGCCGCGCGCGGTTGCCAGCAACTGCTCCAGGCAGCCGGCGATGCGGGTGCCGCTGCCGAAGCCGGCGGTGGCGGCTTTCAGGCGCTCGCCGGCGCGCTGGCCGGTGCGGCGCAGCAGCTCGCCGACCGACAGCAGGTGGGTGTGGAACACGTACACCCGGGCGCCCAGCACCTCGGCCAGCACCCGCGCCAGCCGCAGGTAGAGCGCGGCGCGGGCCTCCATGGAGCGGCTGACGTCGATCAGCACCAACGGCGCGCGGGCCGTGCTGCGCGGTCGGCGCCATGTCGGCGCCAGCGGCAGGCCGCCGGTGGCGAGGCTGGCGCGCAGCGTGGCGCGCACATCGAGTTGGCCGCTGCTCGGATCGACCCGCTGGCGGCGCAGCAGTTGTCGGCGCAGGCGACGTTCGAGACGGCGGGCGAGCTGCTCGAACTGGGCCTGGTCGTCGCCGCTCCAGCTGTCCACCGGGCGATCGAGCAAGGCCTCGCCGCGGCTCGCGCCGCCCTCGGCGACCGGCTCGCCCGGCTCTGGGCGAGTCGCGGCGGCGCTGCTGCCGGCCGGCGTGGCGTCCTCATCGCCCGTGTCGTGGCGCAGCTCGGACACCAGCTGTGGCAGATCGCGGCCGGCGCCCGGCCGGCCGACGCGGCGCACGCGGCCGGTGATCCGACCCGGGCGCCAGAAAGCGTCGAACAACTCCTCGAAGCGTCGCCACTGGCGGTGGTCACGGCACACCGCGGCGCGCCAGCCGCATTTCACCAGCGTGTGCTGCGGCGGCGGGCAGGCCAGCAGCATGTCGAGCAGCAACTGCTGCTCCGGGATGCCGACCGGCACTCCGTTGGCGCGCAGGTGGCGGCCGAAGGCCAGCACCCGGGCGAGCGGATCGGCAGCGGCGGCGGGCCTCGCATCCATCGCCCTAGACGCCGCTCGAGGCCGCGTTGCGCGCGCCGGCGGCCAGCCGGCGGACCCGCTCGGCGTCGATCTGGAAGCGGTCCTCGCGCGTCTTGAGCAGGCAGCCGAAGCTCTGCAGCAGGCGTTCCGGGTCGTCCGGCAGCTGTTGCTCGCCGAGCGCCGCGAGGGCCCGCAGCCAGTCCAGCGTCTCGGCGATGCCGGGGCTCTTGGCGAGGTCCTCGCGGCGCAGCCGCTGCACGAAATCCACCACCTGCTCGGCCAGCCGGCCGGCGGCCCCTGGCACCGCCTGGCGCACGATCGCCGTCTCGCGCGCGGCGTCCGGGTAGTCCAGGTAGTGGTAGAGGCAGCGGCGGCGCAGCGCGTCGGACAGCTCGCGGGTGCCGTTGGAGGTCAGCACCACGGCCGGCGGCTGCGTGGCCCGCACCGTGCCGAACTCTGGGATGCTGAGCTGGAACTCGCCCAGCGTCTCCAGCAGGAAGGCCTCGAAGGCCTCGTCGGCGCGGTCGATCTCGTCGATCAGCAGCACGCACGGGCGGGGGCTGGCGAGCGCCGCCAGCAGCGGCCGCTCCAGCAGGTAGTCGCGCGAGAACAGGTCCGCCAAGCCGGCCGGCGCGGCGCCGTCCTCGGAGAGCCGGATCGCCAGCAGTTGCTTGGCGTAGTTCCATTCGTAGGCGGCGTGCTGCAGGTCCAGCCCCTCGTAGCACTGCAGCCGGATCAGCGGGCGCTGCAGAGCGGCCGCCCAGGCGTGGGCCAGCGCGGTCTTGCCGACGCCGGCCTCGCCCTCGACCAGCAGCGGGCGCTCCAGCCGGCCGGCGAACCACAGCGTGCCGGCCAGCGCCGGGTCGCTGACGTAGCCGGCCCGCTGCAGGGCCTCGCGCAATTCGTCGGCGTCCATCGCGCGCTCAGCGCGGCCGCCGGCCGAACAGGCCGGCGAACCACTGCTTGATCATCGACCTCAGCAGGGCCAGCGCGTCGAGCTCCCTGTCCGGCGGGGTGCCGGCCCCGGCAGGGGGCAGTCCGGGCGCTGCCGGGGCCTCCGGCGATACGCCGTCTTCAGCAGGGGTGGCTTCGGCCGGCACCGCGGCCGCCTCGCGGGCGAAGCGGGCCGCGAACTGGCCGAGGACCGCCTCGGAGACGCTGCCGAACATGCGCCCGCCGAACTGGGCCAGCTTGCCGTTGACGATGATGACCGCCTCGCCGGCCAGCTCGCTGCCGCCGTCGGCCTCGACGACCCAGGTGCTGAGGTCCATCGTCGCGGTCGAGCCGCCCTTGTCGGCGCCCTTGCCCTTGAGGTGGATCCGACGCCCTTCCTCGTCCAGCGCCAGCACCTCGATGTCGCCGGCGAACGCGGCGCTGGCCGGACCGACCTTGACCTTGACGCTGCCCTTGTAGTGCCGTGGGTCGATCTCCTCGGTGATCGACGCGCCGGGCATGCAGCCGGCCACCGCGCGCACGTCGCGCAGGATCGTCCACGCGGCGGCGGCCGGGGCATCGACCGGGTAGCGCTTGTCGAGTCTGACTTCCATGGGCGCCGCCGGCCCCGCCTACAAGGCCACGCCCGAGGCGTGCAGCTGCCGCCACACCCGGTAGGCGCTGTGGGGCATCTCCAGGTGGGTCACGCCGAGGTGCGCGAAGGCGTCGGCGACCGCGTTGCTGAAGCACGGGATGGAGCCCACGTGCGGCGACTCGGCCACCCCCTTGGCGCCGATCGGGTGGTGCGGGCTGGGCGTGACGGTGAAGTCGGTCTCCCAGTGCGGCGTCTCGACCGCGGTCGGCAGGAAGTAGTCCATCAGCGTGTTGCCGAGCAGGTTGCCCTGGGCGTCGAACGGCATCTGCTGCCCCATCGCCACCGCGAAGCCCTCGGTCAGGCCGCCGTGGATCTGGCCCTCGATGATCATCGGGTTGATGCGGGTGCCGCAGTCGTCGAGCGCGTAGAAGCGGCGCACCTTGGTCTCGCCGGTGGCGCGGTCGATGTCCACCACCGCCAGGTAGCTGCCGAACGGGTAGGTGAAGTTCGGCGGGTCGTAGTAGTAGCTGGCTTCCAGGCCATGCTCCTCGCCGGACGGGGCGTGCTGGTAGGCAGCCCAGGCGATCTCCTTCATGGTCTTGGCACGCTCCGGATCGCCGCGCACCTGGAAGCGGTCGATCTCCCATTCCAGGTCGGCCTCGCCGACCTCCAGCAGGCTCGCGGCGATCTTGCGCGCCTTGGCGTGCACCTTGCGCGCCGCCATCGCCGTCGCGGCGCCGCCCACCGGCGTCGAGCGCGAGCCGTAGGTGCCGAGGCCGTACGGCGCGGTCGAGGTGTCGCCCTCCTCGATGGTGATCCTGTCGGACGGGATGCCCAGCTCGGTGGCGATGATCTGCGCGTAGGTGGTGGGGTGGCCCTGGCCCTGGTTGATGGTGCCCATCCGCGCGATCGCGCTGCCGTCCGGATGCACCCGGATCTCGCACGAATCGAACATGCCGACGCCGAGCACGTCGCAGGCCTTGGACGGGCCGGCACCGACGATCTCGGTGAAGGTGCAGATGCCGATCCCCATCAGCGTCGGGCAGTCCGGGTCGGCCCGCTTGGCGGCCTGCTCGGCGCGCAGCGCCTCGTAGTCCACCGCCTCCAGCACCTTTTGCAGGCCCCGCTCGTAGTCGCCGGAGTCGTACTGCCAGCCGAACGCCGAGGTATAGGGGAACTGCTCCCTGTGGATGAAGTTGCGCCGGCGGATCTCGGCCTTGTCGATGGAGAGCTTCTGTGCCAGCACGTCGATCAGCCGCTCGATCACATACACCGCCTCGGTGACCCGGAACGAGCAGCGGTAGGCCACGCCGCCGGGCGCCTTGTTGGTGTAGACGCCGTCGACCCGCGCGTAGGCGGCCGGGATGTCGTAGGAGCCGCTGCAGATGCTGAACAGTCCGGCCGGCCACTTGGTGGGCTGGGCGTGGGAGTTGAAGGCGCCGTGGTCGGCAATCACCTTCACGCGCATGCCGGTGATGCGTCCGTCGCGGGTGGCGGCCAGCTCGCCGCTCATGTGATAGTCGCGGGCGAAGGCGGTGGTCGAGATGTTCTCGATGCGGTCCTCGATCCACTTCACCGGCCGGCCCAGCACGATCGACGCGACGATTGCGCATACGTAGCCGGGATAGACGCCGACCTTGTTGCCGAAGCCGCCGCCGATGTCCGGCGAGATGATGCGGATCTTCGATTCCGGCAGGCCGGAGAGCAGCCCCACCACGGTGCGCACGATGTGCGGCGCCTGCGAGGTCATCCAGGTGGTCAGTTCGCCGCGCACCGGGTCGAAGGAGGCGACGCAGCCACAGGTCTCCAGCGGGCACGGGTGCACCCGCGGGTAGAGCATGTCCTGGGCGACGGTGACTTCCGCGGCCGCAAACGCGGCATCGGCCGCGGCCCGGTCGCCGGCCTCCCAGGTGAAGATGTGGTTTGGATGGCTGCGCGGCCCGTGGGCGCCTTCCGACCGGTCGGCGATGTCCTCGCGGATCACCGGCGCATCCGGCGCCAGCGCTGCCTTGGCATCCACCAGCGCAGGCAGCTCCTCGTATTCCACCTCCACCGCCTCGACGCCGTCGGCGGCGATGTAGCGGTCGTCGGCCACCACCACCGCCACCTCCTGCATCTGGAAGCACACCTTGTCGTCGGCCAGCACCGCCTGCACGTCGCCGGCCAGCGTCGGCATCCAGTGCAGCTTGAGCGGCTTCAGGTCTTCGGCGGTCAGCACCGCGAGGACGCCTGGGATGGCCTTGGCCTTCGAGGTGTCGATGCGCTTGATGCGGGCGTGGGCCAGCGGCGAGCGGACGACGTCGAGGAACAGCATGCCGGGCAGCTTGATGTCGTCCACGTAGTTGCCCTTGCCCTGGATGAAGCGGGCGTCTTCCTTGCGCAGCCGCGCTTCGCCGATACCGGCCAGCTCGGCGCTGCGTTCATTGGGTGCGTTCATCTTCGTCTCCCGGGAAGCAGGTTGGCGGCGGGCGCCGCTCAGGCGGACACGCTCTGCGCTTCCTTCAGTCTCTTGGCGGCGTACTGGATTGCCTTGACGATGTTCTGGTAGCCGGTGCAGCGGCACAGGTTGCCGGAGATGCCGGCGCGGATCTCCTCCTCGGTCGGGTCGGGGTTGTCCTGCAGCAGCCGGTAGCTGCGCACCAGCATGCCCGGCGTGCAGAAGCCGCACTGCAGGCCGTGCTGCTGGTGGAAGCCTTCCTGCACCGCGTGCAGCACACCGCCCTCGGCCAGGCCCTCGACGGTCAGCACCTCGGCCCCCTCGCACTGCACCGCCAGCACCGTGCAGCTCTTCACCGAGACGCCGTTGAGGTCCACCGTGCAGGCGCCGCAGTGGGAGGTTTCGCAGCCGATGTGGGGTCCGGTCAGGTTCAGCTGCTCGCGCAGGAAGTGGATCAACAGCGTGCGGTCCTCGACCTCGGCCCGGCGTTGCTCGCCGTTGACGCTCATCGTGACGGTACGGGTGCTCATGTCGGCTCCTTGGCGTCGCACCGGCCGGCGCACCGATCGAACGGGCGGGGCGGTGCCGGGATGGATCGAAAGCGGTTCAGGGGCAGCGCGCCGCGGCCTTGCGGATCGCGCGCTTGACCATCTGGCGGGCCATCGCCAGCTTGTAGTCGCGGTCGCCCCGAAGATCTTCGGCAGGGTCGCAGATCGCCGCCGCCCTGGTCGCGGCATCCTCGATCGTGGTCTCCGACAGCGGCTGGCCCAGCAACGCCTGCTCGGCCGCCTCGGCGCGCAGCGCGCTCGGCGCCAGGTTGGTCAGCCCGATGCGCACCGCGCCGACCTTGCCCTGCTCGATCGTGATCACCACCGCCGCGCCGGCGGTGGCCCAGTCGCCGGTCTTGCGCTTGAGCTTCTCGTAGGCCTGGCCCGTGTGGGGCGCGAGCCCGGGCACGCGGATCTCGACCAGGATCTCGTTGTCGGCCAGCTCGGTCATGAAGGTGCCGAGGAAGAAATCCTCGGCCTTGACCGGGCGGCGTCCGCCGGGGCCTTCCAGCACGAAGCCGGCGTCCAGCGCGATCGCCAGCGCCGGATGGTCATTGCCCGGATCGCCGTGGGCGATGTCGCCGCCGATCGTCCCGCGGTTGCGCACCTGGGGGTCGGCGATCAGCGCCGCCGCCTCGGCCAGCAGCGGCACCCGGCGGCGGATGATCTCCGAGCGGATCAGTTCGTTCTCGACCGTCATCGCGCCGATCACCACCACATCGCCCTCCTCGCGGATCCCGGACAGGCCCGGGATGCGCCCCAGGTCCACCAGATGGGCGGGCTGGGCGAAGCGCAGCTTCATCATCGGCAACAGGCTGTGGCCGCCGGCGAGCAGCTTGGCGTCGTCGAGCTCGTCGAGCAGGCGCAGCGCCTCCGCCACCGAGTCGGGCGCGTGATAATCGAAACCGGCCGGTATCATGGAAGTCTCCTCCATGGTGAGCGCGCCGCTCGCTACGGCGTCGTTGTCCTCTCTTTGTAGAAAGGGATGCGCGTTCTCTCAAGGCTCCACGGGCAGTGCGACGATGCCGCGGTCCGGCGCCGCTGCGCGGCGATTCCGACGGCGGGCGCCAGGGCGGATACTCCTCGTTGCGTCGCGGCATGACATCCGGGACCGCTCGCGGGACCCGGGCCGTCACGCTGCCACAGGTGATTCGAAGGCGGGCAATGGAATGAGATCGAGGCTCGTGCAGTTGTTGCTGGCAGCGCTTCCGCTGGCCGTGGTCCCCGCGCTGGTGTTCCTTCTCGCCGAAGGCTGGGTCGACCTCGGCGGTGGCGAAAAGGACATCCTGCTGGCCTTCCCGTTCGCCCTCTGGTCGGTGATCTTCTTCCTGGTGGCGGCGGTGCTGATCCTTCGGCGATGGCCGCCGCAGCGCTGGCTGGTGCACGCGCTGCTGGTGTCGACAGGGCTGCTGGTGATACTCGCGGCGCTGGCCTACATCGCGAGTTGGCTGGGCGTGTCGTGACGGCACGGTACCGGGTCCGGCGCATCGGACTGGCACTCGCGGTGGCGGCGGGCTGCGTGCCATTGGCTGCCATCGTGACGATCACGTCGGCACCGGCGTGGGCCTGGTTCGAGCAGTACTCCGGGCTGGAGTCCTATGGTCACTCCGGCCCGGCCGGCTGGTGCTACGGGGTGAGCTATGGCCTGTTGCTGGCGGGCGGGCTGAGGCTCGCGCTGCGGCGCGCGAGCGCGGCGCGCAGCAGCGGCCGCTGACCGCGACAGCGGGCGAGGTGCCGGTACGTCGAAGCGGCACGCCGGCGGTGGTGGGCTGCGAACGAGGCGCGCCGACGCAGCCGGTGATTTCGAGCAGCGACACCGTCGCAGCCGCAGTGCTGGGACCGGCCGGTCTGGCCCCGACGAGGCCGCCATGCCTTACCCAACGACGGCCTCCGGGGCAGCTACGCGGTGCCGACCGCGGTATCCGGCCTCACGCCCTTGCGGACGGCGACGAGCAAGTTGTCGCGGTCTCCAGGTTCAATAGCCGCCCTGGCCGGGAATCGGTGCGCGCGGGATGCGGAAATCGGGCTTCAGGGTGATCTCCCAGGCGGTTTCGACCGTGCCCTGGGCGGGTACTGCGAGTTGCTTCGCGGTCGCAGCCTCGCTGCCGTCGAGCCGGGGATGCCAGACTCGCACGGTATAGCGCCCGGCCGGCAGTGTCGGCAGTGTGGCGGTGCCATCGGCGCCCGTGCGCGCATAGTACGGGCTGTCGCTGACGTAGACATAGGCGATCATCCAGTCGTGGATGTTGCAGCCGAGCACCACGACCCCTGGCTTGTCGAACAGCACCGGCGCAGCAGGATCGCCGATGTACAGCGGCAGTTCGAATTGCTTCGCCGGCGAAAACGAATAGACGTGGTGGCGGATGTTGTCCCGGTTCGGAAAATTGACCGAGGTGCCGGCTTCGACCGGCAGCACGTAGGGGATGAACTCCTTGTTCACCTGGTCGATGATGATCGTGCTGGTCTTCGTGCCCGCCTGCGTCGTCGCGGGCGGCGCTTCGGCGCTGGCGACGACCACCGCGTCGGCGAGGGGCCGTCCGCCGGCGCTCACCTGGGCGCGCAGTTCGCCGGCCGACACCGCCGTGGCCAGCAATAGGCCGGCACACAGTGTGCCGGCGATCCGGAGCATTCGCGAGAGAGCATGTGGCCGCATGTTTTTCAGAACTGCTGCAGATAGGTTGCACGCACCAGGTTCGACTGGTAGTCGATGCCGCCTTCCGCATTGCTGTCGATGTATTGATAGCCGAGCGTCATCGAGGCGCTGGCGCCGACCAGGCGACTGACGGACAGTTGCACGTCACGGGTCATCGCGGTGAGGGTATATGCGTAGCGCTGCGGGCCGAACACCTCGTCGAGCGCGATGGCGTCGGACGCCAGGAAGATCGGAAAGTTGCGCAGGGTCGTGGAGACGATGTCGCCCTTGTGGACGGCGTAGCTGGCACCGACCAGGTAGCGCGGCGTCAGCAGCCCGTTCATGCCGATGCGAACGTGTCGGCTGCTGGTGTCGAAGACATTGGCCGGGATCCGCTGCAACACGCGATCACCGTCGTCGTCGGCGCGGCGCATCTGGAAACCGTAGGACAACTGCATGTCCAGCCGCGGCGAGAAGCGCTTGTGCAGTGCTGCGTTGGCCGCGTACAGCCAGCCGGTACGGGCGCTGTCACGATACTGGAGGCGGCCGGCCGAGGCGGACAAGGTCAGTTCCGGGGCGTATGCGCCGAGGCCGAACCGGTGCTGGTGGCTGACGGTCAGCTGGGCGCTCACGTTGTTGAGGCCGACATAGCGGCGCTGCGCGGTCGCCGCCAGCTCGAAGCTGAGCTTCAGGCGGTCGCTGTCACCGACCTGGTAGCGGGTCCCGCCGGTCGCCGTCGCGGTAATCGACGTATCGCTGGTGATGTCGCGGTCGAGTTCGGCCCGTGCCAGATTGTCGTCGAGGCGCAGCTCGAGACCGGCCTGATCGATCAGATCGGCGCTGGCAGTCAGGGCCTGCAGTGCCCACAGCATCACGAACAAACTGCGCACACGGGTCATGCGCTTATTCTCCTGGGTACGGCGGGCGCCGGGCGCTGGCGGATCCATTGTTCGAACTGGCTCGCCGATTGCGGCATGCCGATATGGTAACCCTGGGCGTGGTCGCATTGCAGCTCCTGCAACAATTCCAGTGCCTGTTCCGATTCGACGCCCTCGGCGACGACTTCGAGGTTCATGTTGTGGGCGAGATCGATCACCGAACGCACGATGGCCAGATCTCCCTTGTCCGAGTCCATCTTGGCGACGAAGGACTGGTCGATCTTGATCTCCGAGACCGGCAGCTTCTTGATCATCGCGAGGGAGGAATAGCCGCTGCCGAAATCGTCGAGCGACAGCGCGAAGCCCATCGACTTGAGCTGCTTCACGGTGTCGAGGGTGTGTTCCGGGTCGTCCATGATCGCGCTTTCGGTGATCTCGAGCGTGAACCAGCGCGCCGACACGCTGTGTTCGCGCAATGCCTGGCGAAGGTAGTTGGTCAGATCGCTGGCGAGCAGGTCCCGTACCGACAGGTTGACGGACAGCTTGACCGGGAACCCTTCCTTGCGCCAGCGCGACACTTGCGCGAAGGCATTTTCGACGACCCATCGCGTCACCTGGTGGATGCAGTCGGTACGTTCGGCAAACGGGATGAACTCCGACGGTGACAGGAATCCGCGCTGCGGATGTTGCCAGCGAACCATCGCCTCGGCATGCAACGCCTCGCCGGAGCGCAGGTCCAGGCGTGGCTGATAGTGCAGCAGCAGCTCGTCGTGCTCCACCGCGCGGCGCAGCTCGGATGCCATCGCGAGGCTCTCCGAGCCGTCCATTTCAGCTTCGTGGCTCGGCTCGTAGACGGCGCACGGCAGCCGCTTGCGCTTGGCGAAGTACATCGCCGCGTCGGCATGGCTCATCAGCACGTTCGGGTCCTGGCCGTGGCGCGGGAACGTCGCGACGCCGATGCTTCCCTCGACATCGAGCTGGCGATCCTCGATCACCACCGGTTGCATCAGTGCCCGCCGCAGGCGCTGCGCCATGTCCTCCGCCACGCTCGAGCCGGCGGTCGGCAACAGCACCGCGAACTCGTCGCCGCCGAGTCGGGCGGCGGTGTCCGAAGCCCTGGCCAGGACGCCCCGCAGGCGCACAGCGACCTCCCGCAGCAGCATGTCGCCGACGTGATGGCCGAGGGTGTCGTTGACCTCCTTGAATCGATTGAGGTCGATCAGCATCACGCTGACCGGATGATTGAGGCGCTTGGCGACGCCGATCGCCTGATGCAGACGGTCGTTGAACAGGGCGCGGTTGGGCAGGCCGGTCAGCGAATCGTGGTAGGCCATCGCCTTGATCTGCTGCTCGCGCGCCGAGATCGCCAGCCGCATGTTGTTGAAGGCATTGGCGAGCTGGCCCAGCTCGTCGCTGCCGCCGGCGGGTGGACCCTGGTCGTATTGGCCGGCCTCCAGGCGCTGGGCGAATTCGACCAGCGCGGTCACCGGCCGCGAGATGCTGCGCGCGATGATCAGGCTGCCGATGATCGTGGCCCCGAGGCTGAGGGCCGCCAGACCCAGCAGGATCGCCCGCAGGCTGGCGAAGCGCGCCAGCGCCTCCGTCATCGAGCGCTGCAGGACCGCCAGCACGGCGTGGTCGTTGCCGATCGTCAGGGCCGCCGGCGAGGTGACGTGTTCTTCGGCGGTCTCGGCAGCGAGTTCGGCGAGCACGACGGTCGGCAGGGTCTTGCCGAGGGAGCGTCGCAGGCGCTCGAACTGCGCGCCCTGCAGCGTGCTGGCGGCCAGCTCCCAACCGGAGGTTCGACGCCAGGTCGCAAACGAGACGTCGAGCGCGGTCAGGGCGCCGAGTTCCGCGGCCAGCGGCGCGTCGATGCCGAAACCGAGCACCACCCAGCCGATCGGCGCAGGCGCCAGGACCGGCACCACCACCACCTGGCAGGGCTCGCCGCCACACAGCCTGATCGCCGACGCGGTCCCCGACTGGGCCGCGTCCGCGACGAGATCCGCGAAATTGTTCGCAAGTCCGTGCAACAGGATGTTGTCGAGACTGCCGGCCGCCGCCATGACATGGCCATCGGGCGAGACCAGCACCATCTTGTCGGCGCCGATCCGCGATCCGTGGTTGTTGAGGGCCGAGGTCATCGTGGCTTGGTCCGCCGTGGCGATCGCCTGGCGGAACGCGAAGTCCGATGTCAGCACCCGGGCCGCGGTGATCAACTGCTCCGAGCGCTCCTTGAGCACGCGGTGGAAGATGCGCTCGCCGACGGCAAGCTCCTTGCGGATGCTGGTCAGCGTGTTGGCCGACACCGCCCGGTCGATCGCGAGGAATACCACCATCTGGCTGACGATCAGCAGCAGCGCGACGAAGACGATCATCTTGTGCGCGACGGCACGCGCGAGGGAGCGGCTGCGTGGCTGGCCGGCGGCCGACTCGCCGCCGGCCGCCGGCGCACCCGCGAAGGGGCGCAGCAAGGGGTTCCAAGTGGAAGAAAAGAATCGGCCGGTCATGGGTACCTGATTTGCCTCCGCTGACCTGCCGACAGCGCACCTCGCGATTCTGCGATCGCGTCGGAAACGCTCGACGTTGCATTTTGGTCTATCACTTTCAGCCTATCATCGACGATTCTTTGGGGCGAGTCGTAAATGCAGGCAAATGCGTGCAAAATCACGCTGGATGGCCCAATCGGTGCGAATTTTGGTGTGCAATCCATGTCCTTGTCCGAGGCGTCCGCGAGGGCTTTGGCGGTCGTTCCGAACGCCGGCGCTGCCCAAGCGGCCCGCCACCTATCTAACGGAGTTTTGCCCTGCCACTTGAGATGCCCGGCACGGATCGTGTCGGACCGGAGCAAGCCGTGAGTGTCCTCTTCTCCCGCGCCGGCATCGGCGCCCTCGAACTCGCCAATCGCATCGTCGTCGCACCGATGTGCCAGTACTCGGCCGAAGACGGCCGTGCCACCGACTGGCACCTGATGCACCTCGGCCAGCTAGCGCTGTCCGGCGCAGGCCTGCTGATCACCGAGGCGACCGCGGTGCTGCCCGAGGGCCGGATCTCGCCGGTGGACCTCGGTCTCTACGACGACGCCTGCGAAGAGGCATTGGCGAGGGTGTTGTCGGCGCTGCGCCGCCATGCGCCGATTGCCATCGGCGTCCAGCTTGCCCATGCCGGTCGCAAGGCCTCGGTGCGCCCGCCGTGGGACGGCGGCAAGCAGATCCCGCCGGATGCCGGTGGCTGGCAGACGGTGGCGCCGTCGGCAATCGGCCACGCGGCCGAAGACGCGCCGCCCCGGGCGCTCGACGCGGCAGGCCTCGAACGGGTACGGACCGCTTTCGTCGAGGCGGCGCGCCGGGCGGTCCGTCTCGGCGTCGACCTGATCGAGTTGCACGGCGCCCATGGCTATCTGCTGCACGAGTTCCTGTCGCCACTGGCGAACCGGCGCGGCGACAGCTACGGCGGGACGCTCGACAAGCGCATGCGCTTTCCGCTCGAGGTCTTCGACGCGGTGCGCCGGGCGGTGCCGGACAACATACCGGTCGGCATCCGCATTTCCGCGAGCGACTGGCTCGACGATGGCTGGGATCTCGGCCAGAGCATCGCGCTGGCGCGGGCACTCGACGCCCGCGGCTGCAATTACATCCATGTCTCCAGCGGCGGGATTTCCAACGCCCAGAAGATACCGCTGGAGCCCGGCTACCAGATCCCGTTCGCCGAAGCGATCCGCAAGGCCGTCGCGATGCCGGTGATCGGCGTCGGTCTGATCACCGAGCCCGGCCACGCCGAGAAGATCGTCGCCAGCGGCCAGGCCGATTTCGTCGCCCTCGCCCGGGGCCTGCTCTACGACCCGCGCTGGCCCTGGCATGCTGCGGCGACGCTCGGCGCCGAGGTGCATGCACCGCGGCAGTACTGGCGGTGCGAACCCGCCGCCCACCGGGGGCTGTTCGGCAAGCGCTAGCCCGCCGCGCCGAGCACCTCGAACTGGTGGGCGGTCAGGCCGGCGGACGTCGCGGCCGTGCCGTCACCGCAGCTCCACCAGACGCTGACCCACACTAGGCCCCGATCGTCGATGCGATCGACCTCGCACTCGCTGCCGACCATCAACTCGATCATCTCGGCGTCGTCTTCGTCCATGCCCGGATCCGGGCTCACCGCGAGCACGCGCACCCGGTCGCCGACGGCGACCGGCCGGCCGAGCCGATCCACCACGGAAGTTTCATGCATCGTACGATCGCTCCTGTCGCATTGTCGTGGTTGCGACACCCGCGCCGAGCGCGGCCGTCGGTCCTGTGCCCCGCAGCCGGAACGACTATTCCACGCCCGGCGCCGAACCCAGCGGGGTTCGACGCAGGCAACGCAAGAGCCGTGCCTCACGGGAAGTCAGTGGCCGGCCGCCAACGGTGTGATCGGGCGGGCGCCGGCCAATGCCCTGCTTCGTCAATCCAGGGACATGACCAATGTGATGCATCGGGCCCCGTGGCAAGTCGTGAGCCAAGGCGATGGCCGGGACCATCGCGCCCACGAGCAACGCCGCCACCGGGCGCGCGGCGCGCGCACCCGTTCCGGCGTTTGCGAAGCGGACCGCTAGTATGGAAGTCCAGTCTGGCGATAAAGCGGAGGATGGCCGATGCGCTACTGCTTCGACGACTTCGAACTCGACACCGAGCGCTTCGCATTGACCCGAGCCGGGAAGCCGTGCGCGGTCGAACCCAAGGTGTTCGACCTGCTGCGCTACCTGCTCGCCCGTCCGGGCCAGGTGTGCTCGATGGACGAACTGATGCGCGAGGTCTGGCATGGCCGGATCGTGTCGGACACGACGGTGTCGACGTGCATCAAGAATGCCCGCAAGGTGCTCGGCGACAGCGGCGACGCGCAGCGCCTGATCAAGACCGTGCGTGGCCGCGGCTATTCGTTCGCGGCGGCTGTCGGCGTCGATGGCGGCGACGCGCGCCAGCCCGCGGCGGGCGGCGAGCCGGGCTACCGCACGCCGTCGCTGCTGGTGATGCCGTGGCGGGCGGACGCCGGGGACGCGGCCGCGGTGCAGCTCGGCGAGGTGCTGCGTGACGACCTGGCGGCGATCCTCGGCCGCATCCCCCTGCTGCGCATCGCCGTCCATGCCCCCTGGCAGCAGGATGCGGTCGCGCCGGCCGCCCGCGCGCTGTACGAGCAACTGGGTGCCGACCTGCTCCTCGATGGCTCGCTGCTGACGGCCGGCGACGGCTTCCGAGTGAACGTGCAGCTGGTCGATGCGCGTTCCGGCTTCCAGCTCTGGTCGAATCGCTTCGAGCTTGCCGGTCCCCTCGGGCGGACGCTGTCCGAAGCGCCGGTCGCGGTCGTCGCCCGCCTCGAACCGCAGCTGGTCCGCGCCATCCACCAATCCGTCCGCTCGTCGTCCGGGGAGCCCAGCGCGCGACAGCTGTTCCTCGAGGCCTACAGCGTGCTGGGCCTGAAGGGCTGGCTGCGTGACGCTTTCGCCGAGGCGGCGGGCCTGCTTCGCCGCAGTTCGGCGATCGATCCGCAATTCGCGCTGGCGCCGGCCTTCCTGGCGCTCGTCTGCGGCCTCGGTCAGCGCATCGGGCTGGTCGGCGACCGGGCGGCGGCGATCGCCGAAACCGAGGTGGCGGCGGCCCTGGCGATGCGTCTCGATCCGCTGGATTCGACGGTGCTCGGCTACGCCGGTTGTTCGCTGGCCGACATCGGCCAGCCGGAGCGGGCGCTGCCGATCCTCCGCCATGCGGTCGAGCTCAATGCCGCCAACGCCCAGGCCTGGGCGGCGCTAGGTACGGCCTGCATGTTGGCCGGCGACTTCGAGGAGGGTGTGCGACATCTCGCCCACGGCATCGAAATCAGCCCCCTCGACAGCAGGCTTTCGTTCTGGGGCACCTTCCTGGCGATGGGCCTGTTGTACCTGCGCCGTGTCGAAGAGGCGCTCGCCCAGGCCGAGCTCGCGTGCCAGCGCGATCCGAGCTGTGCCTACGCACGGATCGCGCTGGCCGCGATCCGCCATGCCTGCGGCGATCGCGCCGCCGCCACGGCGGTCCTCGGCGAGGCCTTCCGGCTCGATCCGGCGCTGTCGCCCGAACAGCTCGCATCGGTTGCCGGCGGCAAGCGGGCAGCGGCGCTGCTCGAACTGCGGCGGACCTGAGCCGCCTGGCTGCCGCCCGCAGCAATCCCCACCAAATCCCCACCTACCGCCCAAGGTCGCGCGCCGCCCGGCCGGTAGTCTCTCCCACGTGTTCCGGCCGGATGCAGACGCGATGGCCGGCGCCACCGAGCGAAAACTTCACGGAGAGACGATCATGGAAAGCAGCACCCTGGAGCGGCCCGCCGCCCCCGACTTCGCCGCCATCAAGCAGCGCCAGAGGGCCACCTGGCAGGCAGGCGACTACGGCCGCATCGGCGTCACCCTGCAGATCACCGGCGAGAGCCTGTGCGAAGCCCTCGACTTGCGCGCCGGCCAGCGCGTCCTCGACGTGGCCGCCGGCAATGGCAACGCGACCCTGGCGGCCGCGCGGCGCTTCTGCAACGTGGTGTCCACCGACTATGTTCCGACCCTGCTGGAACAGTCCCGGCGGCGCGCCCGGGCCGAGGGCCTGCCGGTCGATTTCCGCGAGGCCGACGCCGAGGCCCTGCCGTTCGCCGACGGCAGCTTCGACGCCGTGCTGTCCACCTTCGGCGTGATGTTCACCCCGGACCAGCGCCGCGCAGCGGACGAACTGCAGCGGGTCTGTCGGGCCGGTGGCCGCATCGGCCTCGCGATGTGGACGCCCGACGGCTTCATTGGCCGCCTGTTCAGGGTCATCGGCCGCTACGTGGCACCACCGCCGGGGCTGAACCCGCCGGCGGCCTGGGGCACCCGCGACTTCCTGCAGCGCCATTTCGGCGCAGGCTCGCGCCGCATCGAGGCGTGCAGCCGGCAGTTCGTCTTCCGCTACCAGTCGCCCCGGCATTTCCTCGACGTGTTCGCCACCTGGTACGGTCCGATGCTGAAGGCCTTCCAGGCGCTCGACGAATCGCGCGCCGCCGCGCTGCGAGACGACATCCTGCAACTGATCGCCGAGCACGACATTGCCGACGACGGCACGATGAAAGTGCCGTCCGAATACCTCGAGGTCGTGATCGACCGCTGACCCCCCGCCCCGCGACGGCGGGGCGCACAGACAACCCCCGAAACGAGGAGAACGACCATGACGCAGACAAATGATGGGCGCCTGCCCGGGCACTTGCAGGTGCTCAAGTCGCGGCTGCAGAAGACCTGGGCCGCCGGCGACTACTCGCGGATCGGCACGACGCTGCAGATCGTCGGCGAGCGCCTGGCCGAAGCGATGGACCTGAGCGCCGGCATGCGGGTGGTGGATGTCGCGGCCGGCAACGGCAACGCATCGCTGGCGGCCGCCCGCCGCTGGTGCGAGGTCACCGCGATCGACATCGTGCCGGCACTGCTCGACCAGCTGTCGGCCCGCGCCGCGGCCGAAGGCCTCGACATCGCGTGCCGTGAGGCCGATGCCGACCATCTGCCCTTCGCCGACGGCTCGATCGACGCGACGATGTCGACCTTCGGTGCGATGTTCGCGCCGCTGCAGCCGCTGGCGGCTGCCGAGTTGATCCGCGTCACCCGGCCCGGCGGACGTGTCGGTCTCGCCAACTGGACGCCGGACGGCTTCGTCGGCCGCTTCTTCGCGTTGCTGGCCCGCTACAGTCCGCCGCCAGCGGGGCTCGCGATGCCGACCCGCTGGGGCACCGACACCTTCGTGCAGGAACATTTCGCCGGGCATTGTGCGGCGCTGCGCATCGAGCGCCGTGATTACGTCTTCCGCTATCGTTCGCCCGGGCACTGGCTGGCGGTGTTCAGCCGTTGCTGCGGCATCACCCGGAAGACGCTCGCCAGCCTGGAGCCGGCACTCCGGCAGTCGCTGTGCGACGACATCCTGCGCCTGATCGACCGCTTCAACCGGGCCACGGACGGCAGCATGGTGGTGGCCTCCGACTACCTGGAAGTCGTGATGCAGCGTCGGCCCCGACCGGCCGTCGGATCGCGGCAAGGTGGCGGGTCGTGAGGTGGACCACGAGGTCCGCCCATCCGGTGATGTCCGCTGGCAAGGTCCATTGGCGCCAGGATGCCGCGTGACGGCCACTGTGAGAGAATCGGCCCGGTTTGTCCGAGAGTCGGGCAGCCGGTACCGGAACCGCCATGACCCGCCAGTTCATGAAGCTCACGGTGGCCGCCGCGCTCGTCATCGTCGCGGCGCTCGCCCTCAATCCTTCGCCCGAGAAGCATCGCGCGACGATCAGCGAGGCGCTCTCCGCGCGCAGCGAGATCGCCTCGCTGCTCCGCCTCGGGCGGATCACCGCATTCTTTTCCGAGTATCACTCGCTGGCCGTCGCGTCCTACACCACGGTCAATGACGAAGTGGTATCGATCGGCGCCTTCGGCTACGTCCACGTCCGCAATCTAGAGCCGGAGCGCCACCGCCCGTGAGGTCGCGACGGTCGCACGCCGGCCCGCTCAGGCAGCGGCGGCGGCGAGGTAGTCCGGCGTCGGGCCGACGGGTACGATGCCGCTCGGATTGAGTGCCTTGATCGAGTAGTAGCCGGCCTTGATGTGATCGGGCCGCACACTGGCGGCGAAGGCCGGTATCGCCATCAGGCGGCCGACATAGGCCAGCACCGCCGGGTAGTCGGACAGGGGCCGCAGGTTGCACTTGAACAGGCCGCAATAGGCCAGCTCGAAGCGGATCAGCGTGACGAAGGCCCGGATGTCGCTCTCGGTGAGGCGGTCGCCGACCAGCCACGGGCCGTGGGCGAGCCGCTGCTCGAGCCAGTCCAGGGTCGCGAACACCTTGTGGACCGCTTCCTCGTAGGCGCGCTGGCTGGTCGCAAAGCCGGCCTGATAGACGCCGTTGTTGAAGTCGTCGTAGAGGCGGGCGTTGCAGGCATCGATCTCGGTGTCCAGCCCGTCCGGCCGCAACACCACGTCGTGGCGGGCCAGGTCGCCGAAATCCCGGTCGAGGATGCGCAGGATGTCCGCAGACTCGTTGTTGACGATGGTGCCCTCGAACCTGTCCCACAGCACCGGCACGGTGGCACGGCCGGTATAGGTCGGGTCGGCCGACGTGTAGACCTGGTGCAGGTAGCGGGCACCGTTCTCGTGGTCGATGTCGCTGCCGAAGTCACCGCTGAACGTCCACCCCTGGTCGGACAGGCGGGGATCCACCACGCACACGTCGATCACCGATTCCAGACCCTTCAGCCGCCGCGCCACCAGGGTGCGGCTGGCCCACGGGCAGATGTAGGCGACGTAGAGCAGGTAGCGGCCGGCGGCGGCCTCGAAGCGACCTTCGGAAGCGGGACCGACGCGGTCGCGGAAGCTCGAACGCTGTCGGATGAAGCGACCGTCGCCATCGCTTTCCTGCACGGGTTGCCAGTCTTGTGTCCAGCGTCCATTGACGAGCACGGTGGTCTCCTGTTCCGGTTCGGTCCGATGTTGGGCTCGAGGACAGGGTATTGTAGAAGTCCTCGGCGACAAACAGGCGTTGGCGCCAAAGACTGTCCCGGAAATTGCAATGAACGGCTGCCGTCGCCGTCGGGCGGCAGCGATGTCCACCGGCCGTGGCCGGGCCGGTCGTCGCCGCCGGCGCTGCGCAGGTCGGGGTGCCGTGGCGGGTGCGGACCGCGCGGCTAGACTTCGCGAACGGCCCCGGGCCGGCACCGCCGCGGTGAATTCCCGGATTCCGTCGCCAACAGCCGGGGTCAGCCATGGGCTACGATCGTCGATACTCCCGTGAGGAGATCCACCAGATGCTGACCCGCAGCGAACGGCGCTTGCGTCCCACCGCGCCGGCCGCCAAGGCCCATCCCGGCCATGCCATCAGTCAGCACACGGAACAGCGCGACGACCCTTTCGACCGCCGCCACATCCGCCAGGATTCCACCTTCTCCAGCCGCAAGGACCTGGTGCTGGCGGTCGACGAAGCCGTGCATTCGGATGCCGGACAGGCGGAACTGGCCAAGCTCAATGGCCACGGCGTCGACAGCTGCAAGATCGCGTTCCAGGTGAGCGTCAGTCAGGGCCGCATCCGTGCCGACGTCGTGCTCAACCCGATGGCCAAGATCGGCAAGAAGCAGGTCCCTGCCCAGGGTCCGGCCCAATATTTTCGCAACGTGCCGGTCAATTCGGTGGTTTTGATCATCGACAAGCTGGCGCCGGCGGCTTCCTGGGCGCCATTGCATTTCCAGACCGCCTACCCGAAGGACGTCGATCACTAGCCCGGGCGATTCGCCGCCGCGGATCCCGACGGGTCGCGAACCGGGCGCGACAGCGGCGCGACTCCGACCGTGCTCAGTAGGTCTTGTAGGGGAGGAACTTTCCGCTCATGACGATCTTCACCCGATCGCCCTTGGGGTCGGGCTCGCGAGCGATGTCCATCGAGAAGTCGATCGCACTCATGATGCCGTCGCCGAACTCCTCGTGGATCAGCTCCTTGATCGTCGTGCCATAGACATTGATCAATTCGTAGAAGCGGTAGATCAGCGGGTCGGTCGGAACCGCGGTCGGCAGCGAGCCCTTGTAGGGGACTTCCCTCAGCACCGCGACGGCCTCTTCCGGCAGTTGCAGCAGCTTGCCGATCGTCGTGGCCTGGGCCTCGCTGAGGCTCATCTGGCCGAGCAGGGCCGCGGTCGTCCATTCCTTGCTGAGGCCGAGCTCGCCGGCGAGGCTGCTCCACGACAGCCCGTTGCGGCGCTTCGCGTCGAGGATGAGTTGGGTGACTTGATCGCGAGTCATGACTGTTCTCCGAATTGAGTGAGCGAATCGTGGCGCCGTTCGGTCGTCGCCGTCCGCCCGCGGCGTCGTTGCCGTCGGCGATGGGGATGTCCGCGCGCAAGCATCGGGCCAGCCCGAAGGTGACCCCGGGCCGTCGATCCGGAGGCGGTTCCGTGCGGTTTCGCGTGGCCGTCAGCCTCGATATGGTGCGATTCGTGGTACATCGCCCGATCGTGGTGCGCCGGCCACGCCCGATGCGCGCTCGCGCGGCACTGCCGGCCAAGAAAAAGGGGAAGGCCCGCGGGCCTTCCCCTGTCGCCGGCGAGCATCGCCGCCGGCCTCGGATGTGGTCGATCGATCGTTCCGGATCAGTGCTCCGACGCTGCGGCGGCGCCGATACCGGTCTCCGAGCGCACCTCCTGCGCGTCGTAGGCCTTCTTCTCCCGTGCAGCCTGGGCGCTGCCGTCGAGGATCGAGAACAGCCAGATGCCGACGAAACCGGCGGTCACCGAGAACAGGGCCGGCGACTTGTACGGGAACAGCGCAGCCGGGTTGTGGAAGATGTCCACCCAGATCGACTTCGACAGGATCGTCAGCACCACGGCGACGCTCAGGCCGATGAAGCCGCCGATGAAGGCGCCCCGGGTGGTCGTGCCCTTCCACAGCACCGACATGAACAGCACCGGGAAGTTGGCCGAGGCCGCGATCGCGAAGGCCAGCGACACCATGAAGGCGATGTTCTGCTTCTCGAACGCGATGCCGAGAATCACCGCGACGATGCCCAGCACCACCGTGGTCACGCGCGACACGCGAAGCTCGGCGCCGGCCGGCGGGCTGCCCTTGCAGATCACCGACGCGTAGAGGTCGTGAGCGACCGCGGAGGCGCCGGACAGGGTCAGGCCGGCGACCACGGCGAGAATCGTCGCGAAGGCGACCGCCGAGATGAAGCCGAGGAAGACGTTGCCGCCGACCGCGCTGGCGAGGTGGATGGCCGCCATGTTGTTGCCGCCGATCAGCTTGCCGCCCTCGCTGACCAGCTTGCCGCCCTCGGTGAAGGCCGCGTTGGTGCCGACCAGCACGATCGCGCCGAAGCCGATGATGAAGGTCAGCACGTAGAAGTAGCCGATCCAGGTGGTGGCCCAGAACACCGACTTGCGGGCTTCCTTGGCGTTCGGCACGGTGAAGAAGCGCATCAGCACGTGGGGCAGGCCGGCGGTCCCGAACATCAGCGCCATGCCGGACGAGAGCGCCGAGATCGGAACGGCGATGAAGTTGCCCGGCGACAAGATCGCCTCGCCCTTGGTGTGCACCTCGGTCGCCTTGGCGAACAGCGCCTCGGGGCTGAAGTCGAAGGCCCACAGCACCATCAGCGACATGAACGTGGCGCCGCAGAGCAGCAGCACCGCCTTGATGATCTGCACCCAGGTGGTGGCCAGCATGCCGCCGAACAGCACGTACATCATCATCAGGCCACCGACCAGCACCACCGCGATCCAGTAGTCGAGGCCGAACAGCAGCTTGATCAGCTGGCCCGCACCGACCATCTGGGCGATCAGGTAGAAGGCGACCACGACCAGCGTGCCGCAAGCGGCGAGGGTCCGGATCGGCGTCTGCCCGAGGCGGTAGGAGGCGACGTCGGCGAACGTGAACTTGCCGAGGTTGCGCAGCCGCTCGGCCATCAGGAACATGATCACCGGCCAGCCGACCAGGAAGCCGATCGAATAGATCAGGCCGTCGTAGCCGTTCAGGAACACCGCGGCGGAGATGCCGAGGAAGGATGCGGCGGACATGTAGTCGCCGGCGATCGCGAGGCCGTTCTGGAAGCCGGTGATGCCGCCGCCGGCGGTGTAGAAGTCGGACGCCGAGGTGGTCTTCTTGGCGGCCCACTTGGTGATGCCCATCGTGAAGATCACGAAGGCGATGAACATCGCGATCG
>JAGRGB010000158.1 GCA_020445745.1 Rhodocyclaceae bacterium
CCTGCCGGGCGTCGACGCCCGGCAGGCCGCTCCCGTCGGTGGGTCGCCGGGCGGCCCGACTCCGGTTCATGAGATGCACAGGGATCCGACGAGCGGCAAACGCCGACCCCGGTTGGCGCACCGCAGCGACACGATCCAGAATGGCTGAAGCAAGGATGTTGCCCAATCTCCCGGGATCTCTGCTCATTCCCAGGTCTGCCAGCTTCGTATCTCCTTCCCGCTTCGTCGCGAGCGGCGCGGCGCCAGGAACGGCGCATACGCCTGGACGACGCTGTTTCCGATGGAGGCGACCCCTGCCACGCCCGTTGCCGGCCACTCGTTGCGGCGAGGCTTGCGAAATGTTCCGAACATCAGATCGATGACCGGGAAGAAGGCCGCGAAGTTGCAGTCATGGTACGCCGGTGAAATTCCGTGATGGAGGCGATGCCATTGCGGACCGCTGACTATTCCTGTGAATAATCCAAGATTCAGTCTCACGTTCGCGTGATTGTAGTACCCCCATCCGCTGAACAGGATGATGGACCCCATCGCCGTCAGCAGCCCCCCACCGCAAACCCAATAGGTGGGCACATGCGCAAGAAAGAAGACGATCAGCCGGCTGCCCAGACTCTTGCGGATTGCCGTGGATCCATTCATGCAGTCATCGCTGTGATGAACTCGGTGAAACAGCCACAACACAGGAACCGAATGCTGCAGGCGGTGCGCCCAGTACTGGAAGAAATCCCAAACGAACGCGTAAATCAGCAGGCCCGTCGCCGCATCGACAAATTCGTCGCGCCGCCAGTTGGGAAACAACAGATCGACAAGGGGGCGCCTGGGGCGAGTTGCTTCCAACAAGTCGATCAGCGGCAACAGCATGGCCATACCGATCGATACCAGTGCAAACAGGCCCAGGTTATGCAATCTTCCGCGGATTCCGCCGTCCTTCACGGCAGGGTGCATGCGTTCGAACACCCAGCAAACCGCTATCGCAAGCGTCGCAATCGACAAGCCTCTAGCGATGCCATACAACGTAGTCCAGGTCATGGGGCCCTACCGAAAGTTGGCCATTGCCCGCCGGGTGGTGCGTGCGCGATCCCTCTCACCCCTGCACCGCAGCAGCCGCGGTTCTTGTCGTGCTGACGCAGCTGGACATGAAGTATTCCTGTACCCCGGCTCGTTCCGCAAGCGCGCTCGCAGCGTTCCCGTCGGCAGGAGCCGCTGCGGAGCATCCAGGCAAGAGCGGGAACAGCGCAGGAGACGTTGCGGGGATCCGGGGTCAGACCGTGGCGCGCTTCTGGCGCAACCATCGATTGACGACGCGATACAGGTCGTCGGGCACGACAGGCTTGGCGATGAAATCGTTCATGCCGACATCGAGACAGCGCTTGCGATCTTCGGCAAAGGCGTTGGCGGTCATTGCGACGATCGGCAGCGAGCGGCAGCCGGGCAGTCGGCGAATCGCGCGGGTGGCATCCAGTCCGTCGAGGCGCGGCATCTGCATGTCCATCAGGATCAGCGCGAACGTCTCGGCAGAGCAACACTCGACCGCCTCGACGCCGTCCTCGGCCTCGGTCACGGCCATGTGCGCGTCTTCCAGAATGAATCGACCGACTTCCCGGTTCACCGGGTCGTCGTCTACCAGCAGTACGCGCAGTCCGCGGCAGGCATCCTGGATCCGCTCGAAGCTCACGTTCGATTCGTCATCGGTGGCGGCCTGGCGAACATCCTCCGGCATCTGCTTCAGGAGCGCAGTGAACCAGAAGCGTGAGCCGCCGCCAGGAACCGGTCCGGCGCCGACTTCGCCGCCCATCAGCTGGGCCAGCTGGCGGGTAATCGCCAGCCCGAGTCCGGTCCCGCCGTAGCGGCGTGTAGTGGAGTTGTCGGCCTGTTCGAAGGCATTGAAGAGGCGCTCGACCGAGGTCGTCTGAATGCCGATTCCGGTGTCGGCCACCTCGAAGCGGACCTTCACCTGCTTCGCTGGCTGAGCTTCGAGCCGGGCGCCGATCGAGATCGACCCGTGCTCGGTGAACTTGACGGCGTTGGTGGCAAAGTTGGTCAAGGCTTGGCGCAGACGCGTTGCATCGCCGCGCAAGCGATCGGCACCACCGCTCACATGAGTCCGGACCTCGAGGCCTTTCGACCTCGCCGCGTCGTCGATCAATGCCGCAACCTCGCCGACGATCCGGCCGACTTCGACCTCACCGTCCTCGAGTGCCAGCTTGCCGGCCTCGATCTTGGACAGATCCAGTACCGCATTGATCACGCTCAACAGGTGGGATCCGGCGTCCTTGAGTTGCTGCAGATGGCGATGCTGGGATTCGGACAAGCCCTCCCGCTTGAGCATGTGGGCCATGCCGAACATGGCATTCAGCGGAGTCCGGATTTCGTGGCTCATGTTGGCGAGAAACGCGCTCTTGGCGCGATTGGCCGCCTCGGCCAATTCCTTGGCCTTCGAGAGCTCCAGGGTGCGCTCCTGAACCCGCTCCTCGAGCTTCTGACGGTATTCGTGGAGTTCCTCGCGGGCGCGCTTGGACTCGGTGACGTCCTCGAAGATCCCCAGCACGCCGACGATCTGGCCATGCCAGTCGCGCAGGGGGACCTTCGACGTGCGCAGCCAGATCGTTCCTCCACCCGCGGTCGGCAACGGCTCCTCGAAGTTCAGTCGCGGAACGCCGGAGGCAATGACGGCGGCGTCATCGGCCCGGTATCGCGCGGCCATTTCGGACCACAGCATCTCGAAATCCGACTTTCCCAGAAGTTCCTTCGGTGATTCGAAGCCCGCGTCGCGCGCAAACGACACGTTGCACCCCAGATATCGAAGTTCGCGGTCTTTCCAGAAAATGCGGACCGGTGCCGTATCGATGATGGTCAGCAGGAAATTGTGCGATTCGTTGAGGGTGTCGCTGAGCGTCTGGAGTTGGGACTGGCGGGTATGGGCCTGGCGGATCGCGTCTGCCGCAGTGCACTTCAGACTGACGACGGCCGCTGCCAGGCGCTCGAACTCGTCTGCCGGGCTCCTGCCCTTCTCGGACGCCGCACCCGGCTCCAGTTGCTGCAAGTCTTCCGGACCGATCTCCTGCAGTTCGTGGGCGACCAGCAGCATGCGCCGCCTGACCACACGGTGGTAGGCCAAGGCCGTGGCCGACGCCACCAGCAGGATCAGCAGCGCGCCGATGGCAGCGCTCGACAGTGCCCGGCGGACGACCTGCGAGCGATAGCGGCTCAGATCCGTCGCGAGCACCAGAACGCCGAGGTCGTATTGCGAGCCGTCATTGGTGAGCTTCAGCGGGAAGCTTCGTTCGAGGCCGTCGCCGGGCATCGCGCCGCGCCCCAATCTGACATCGGGCTGGCCGGCTTTCTTCAGCACCACCAGATCGACGTCGCGGAGGCTGGCCAGTGCCTGCAATTGGATACTGATATGGGACTCGTCGAAGGCCCAGACGCTCTCCGCAAGGGGGATGGCAGTCGACTGGCCGATCATGTCGAGTTGGCTCGACAATCCATCCACCAGGTCGTCGTACTCGGTCCCCGCGAGAAACAACGCGCACAACAGCGCAATACTCACACCCAGCAGCATCGGCCCCAGCAGGAGCCGGCGCGTGGTCCGACTGCGAATTCCGATCAAACCGCTGCCCGGATTGGGCCCGGGGGCAGCCGGCAGGTCGGGGACACTACTCACCCGTGATCTCGGACATGATCCTGGCGTAGCTGCCGTCGGCCTTCAGCGCGCGAATGCTCGCAGCGAGTTCCGGCACCAGGGACGCGTGCCGCTTGTTCAGATAAAGGTACATGTCCACTTCCTTGAGCGGCGGGCCGAGCGCGACGATCTGCGGCATGTTCATGCTGCGGGCCAGCGCGACGCCGTCCGCCTTGGTATACAGCGCCAGATCGATCCGGTCTGCATCCAGCATCATGAACAATTGTTCCGGCCGATCGACCTTGGTCAGGGTCCGCACGCCCGAGGCCTTCTGCTCGAAGAGCTTCCAGCCGGTGATGAAGCCGACCCGATGCGCCTCCAGGCTCCTCCAAGCCTGGTCGAGGCGGATCGAGGGATCCTTCGCAAAGGCGACGAAGGCGATGCGCTCGAATTTCTCCGGTACGCGGATCAGGTTCGGGTATTGACTCTCCAGGCCCTCGACCCGCAGACCCTCGCCATCGACCTGACCCAGATTTGCCGACCGCAGCGAGCGTTCGGAAGGCTGGTTGATCAGCCGAAAGCCCAGCCCCAAGCGCTTCAGCGCCTCACGCGTAATCGCCTCCAGCACCTGGCGGTCGATCGGCGTGTTGTTGGTACTGACGGTGACCATCTGTTGCGCGTGGGCGAGGCCGAGGCCTATCGCCAGGGTGGCAATCAGCGACGCAACCACAACCAGGCGACGAATCATCTGCTTCTCCAATTTCCTTGCCAGGCCCGAGTTATCGCTGGGATCAACGGCGAAAACGGCCCGAACTTGAAGCTGCGCCGAATGGGGTCACCGAGTGGGTCACCGAGTGGGGTCAGGTCTATCATAATTGCATCCATTGATCGCCCCTACTCCTTGGCGGCGCCCTGCGCAGCAAACCAATACGCGACCTCTACCGCATCACCCCGTGCAGTTGTCCGCGAGGAAATGATTGTGTCGACGATGCCAGGCCTGGCTACCTGCTGGTATGCGGTGGTGCATGCAATTGCCTCAGTCGGCGCTACCGTCACAACCTTGGGGTTGGTGACATGTCTGACGCAAACATGTCGCGTGTGAAGCAGCGACTGAACAGCGTCGATACCCCACTCCTCGCCCGCCGGAACGAAGTGTTGGGCCGCGTGTTCCGGGAACGGTCCAAGGCGATGCTCATCGATCTCGACAAGCTTCTGGCCGAACCTGCGTGCGTCGTCGTGCCGAGTCGGATAGGACTGGACATCATGAACTGAGCCGGCAACAGGCTATCGAGCAGGCTTGCCGCCCATGTCGGAAGCGCGCCGCGGACGTACGTCGCCTCCGCGGCGGCGCGGGTCGCCACCGTGGGAGTCCGGCAGCAGCTGTCGCGCCGGGTGCCGTTGGGCACGACCGCTTTCGTCGAGCGCCTGACGCGCGCCAGCATGCCCGGCATGCGGCGCACACAGTACCTGGCCTGGCCCTTGCGGCTTCGCCGGAATGTCTCGCAAAGCCCCTGCCGGTCGGCAACGGGATTGCGACCGCGGGTTTTCCCAGCCACGCTGCAACCGACATGAGATTGCCGAACGGTTCCGCCACCATCCGTCCACCGTCGGCCTCGCGGTCGTGAGATGGATGCGAGCATTCGCGAGCGGGGGGCCGGTGATGGATCAACCCAACTGGATCGATTCAAAGTGACCCCATGCCGTCTCTGCCGGGCACGGGCCAGCCACCCGTGCCCCGCGGCCCGCTATTCGCCGGCCAGATATTCGGCCGTGGCGTCGATTTCGGCGTCGGTCATGTTTCGCGCGATGTCGGCCATCATCCCGGCGGGGTCGTTCGAGCGGGCACGCCCCTTGAGGTCATTGAGTTGCTTGACCAGGTAATCCTTGTGCTGCCCGCCGATCAGCGGGAACAACGGATTGTCGGCCGCCTTGCCCTTGCCGCGCTCGCCGTGGCAATTGACGCAACCGTAGATGCCGCGGGACATGTCGCCATTCACGTAGAACCCGCGCCCCTTTTCGTTGCCGGCACCGGAGCCCTTCATCTGCTTCTGGCTGGCGAAGTAGGCTGCGATATCGAGCAGGTCCTGTTCGCTGGTGACGGCGGCGGCCATGCCGGTCATCGTCGGATCCTGCCGCACGCCCTTCTGGTAGTCGATCACCTGCTTGCGGATGTAGTCCGCATACTGGCCCGCCAGCTTCGGGAAGCTGGGCGCCGCGCTGTTGCCGTCGGCGCCGTGGCAGCCCTGGCACATGGCCGACTTGTCCTTGCCCGCGACCGGATCTCCAGCACCGATTCTCGCCTGGATGTCCGCCGCGCTGTCCCCGGCGCCGGCCGCCGGCGCGAAGAGCAGCATCAGCGAAAACGCCGCGCCCTTCCAATCGATTCGAGTCGTCATCTTTTTCCCTTCCCAAGGTAATCCGACATGGCGCATCGATTGTTTCCGACATCCGCGCACGGGTCAAACACGCCACCTCTCGTTGTGCTCGCCCCAAGACGGCCTGCCGCGCGCTGCGCATTGGCTGCGATGGATCAGGATCAACCAAGCGGTCCGGTCGGCAGCAGCGGCTGCGGGGCCGGAAATGTTCAGGCGGCGCGGATTGGCTGAATCGCGGATAGGATCCCGGTGCCGCCGGTCCCGCCCCGCTGCCTTTCGGGCACTACCTGGCCATGAACGCCGCCTCGACGCGGCATTCCGCTCGCGCAGGCGCCGACTCCGCGCCCGTGTCGTTTGACGAGCGAGACCGACTCATACACGGAACTGGCCGAGCTGCGTGTGGATCCTGCCGGCCAGGGCGCTCAGTTCGCCATTCGCTCCGGCGCTCTCGCGGGCGCCGGCAGCGGTCTGGTGTCCTAGCTCGTTGATGGTGGCCACATTGCGGTTGATTTCCACCGTCACCGCATTCTGTTCGCTGGTTCCTAGAGCGATCTGCTGGGTCTGATTCTTGATCTCGGTAACCACCTGGGAGATCCGGTCCAGCGCGTCCGCTGCAGCGGACGCCTGCTCGATGCTGCGAGTGGCCTGGTCTCGCCCTTCGAGCATGGCTTGTTCGGCGGCATTGGTGCCACTCTGCAGGCGTTCGATGATGCCTCTGATCTCATCGGTCGAATCCCGGGTACGCGTGGCTAGCGTGCGGACTTCGTCGGCGACGACGGCGAAGCCACGGCCCTGTTCTCCCGCACGCGCGGCCTCGATGGCCGCGTTCAGCGCGAGCAGGTTGGTTTGCTCGGCGATGGTTTGAATCACTTCGATGACCTGCCCGACCTCACGACTGTCGGCGGCGAGCTTCTGGATGTGCTCGACGGTGGAAATGACCCGCTGCGCCAGTTCCTCGAACGAATTGAGGGTACTGGCCACGACCACCTTTCCTGCAGCGGCCTGTTCCGCCGCCTGCTGCGTCGCGCCGGCTGCCTCCTCGGCATTCGAGGTGACGTTCTGCGCCGTGACCGACAGCTGGTTCAATGCCTCGGCAACCTGCTCGGTCTCCGATTGCTGCCTCGCGACGCGCTCTCGGGCCTGGTCGGCGATTTCCGTGGATCTGCGAACCAGGTCGTTGAACTGGTCCATGTTGCCGGTGACCGCGGCGAGCGCATGCCTGACCTTGCCGACGAAGCGGTTGAATCCGTCCGCAAGCCGGTTCAATTCGGCCGAGCCCGGTGGCAGCAACTGCTTGGTGAGATCCCCTTCACCTTCGGCGATGTCGTCCATGGCCTTGGTGATCTGGTCTAGCGCACCAATCACGGAACGAATGATCAGCAGAGATCCCACCAGTGTCACTGCGATCGCTCCGAACAGCACGCCGGCGATCACGTTCGCCGAGACGCCCATTTCCTCCGCAAACGACGTCACCATTTCCCGGATGTCGGCGTTGGCCGCGACGACTTCCCCGCTGAGATCGCCGACGCGGGTCAACTCATCGCTGAATTGCGTCAGCGACTGGCTGTCCGCGAGCAGTTCCTTCGTGACGGACTCCATCTCCGAGACCGTCGTCGTCGCGGCGATCATCAGTTCGCGCCGCATCAATTCCTCGACGTTGCCGATCGCGTCGGCGACATCCTCGAGCGTGTAGCGGGTTTCCCCCTCTGGCAGCTCGTTGATGGCAATGCTCGTGTCCTTGACCAGCGCCTTGAGGTTCTGCGACATCTGGGCGAGCTTGCGTTGCATCACCAGCACATGCTGGTTGGCCAGCTTGATGCGGTCTACCAGTTGGTTCATCTGCGCGGAGACGCGCACCATGCCACCGTTCGCCTTGTCTACGCTGGCGGCGGCAACCTGTGAATTGTCGACGCCGGTCGCCGCACGCGCCACGACGGTCTCGAATCCGTCGCCGAGTCTGCTGAACGACCCCCAGGACAGCGCCAGCACGATCACCATGAGCAGGCTCGTGGCAGCGCCGCCAATAAGCAGTCTGAGCTTGATGGACATGATCCTCACCTCGACGAGTGCTGACGCCAGTGCAGGCCGGGCCTACTTGGCAGCTTCCGTTTCGTACATGCCGACGGCCTTGTTCATTTCGGCCAGCAGCGGCAGGTTGGCCGTGGCGAGAACCCCGATCTTTTCCTTGGGGATGGACTTAGTACCGGGATCCGACGCGTAGGCGACGATCGGCTTGAATTCCGCCCACAGCTTCTGCACGACGCCAAGTTGATCGCGAATTTCCGTCGCTTTCGTGCCGGGCAGGCCCAGCGTTTCGTCACCGTCCAGCAAGCCCGCCAGAGTGCGCTCGAACAGCCCGTAGGTCTCCAGCAGGGCCAGCTTGTTGTCGTCCGCCTGATGGCCGAAGGCGATCAGCAGGAACTCCTTGCTCATCTTCTGGGTAAGCATGCGTTGCTTGCCAGACAGGTTGATCGTCGCGGCGAGGCCGGGGTCCTCCTTCAAGCCACCCGCCTTGGCGTCGTTCTCGTAGAGTCCGACGGCCTTGTTCATCTCCTGCAACAGCGGCAGATTGCTCTCGGCCACCTTGGCGACCTGCTCACCGCTGACCGCGCCAGCGGCGATCACCTGCTGCACGACCGGATAGAAATCGGCCCAGATCGAATCGATCTTGCCCAGTTGCCGCAGGATCCGGTTGCTGGTGGTCGGAGGCAGACGCAATTCTTCGCTGCCGTTGCGCAAGCCCTTCAGCGTCTTGTCGAACAGGGCCGAGGTCGATTTCAGGTTCTCCAGATTGGCCGCCTTGTCCACATCCAGCGCCACCAGCAGCATCTCCTTCGACATCTTCTGCGTGAGCATGCGCTGCTTGCCCGAGAGATTCAGGACGACGCCGTACTCCGCGGAGCTTGGTCCCTCGGCCGACGCCGTCGCGGTGGCGAGCACGGTCAGGAGAGCCAACAGGAAATGCGAAAGGGTCTTCAACATGGGGTGATATCCGTTTGCAATATGGATAAGGCTTCCTAACGACATCGCACCTTGAACATTTAGAGAGCGCCTCGACATTTCTGCCGGCAGTCGCGACGCACCGACCGCGGATAGCGCGCGCGGACGTCACGGTGAATGGATCGCCGGCACCGCCACCTCCGGAGTGTCGTGCCGGCCCCGCGCCCCCATCGGACCGGCGCCGGCCGTGGCACGACCGAGGTGCCGGCGCGAACCCGATTGGGGACGGCCTAGCTTGCCAGTGACGGGCTCTGCGACGCGCCGCACGTACCGTGCGCTGCCGGGTCATGAGCGGCGCCACCCCTTGGCCTTGCGGCAGGGACACGGCGAACGCTCACCGACGCCACCGTCGCCGTCCGTAGCAGCCCGGCGCCACGAGACGGTCCGGGTCGCCGGCGGGCGAGGCGCCTGCCGTCACGCCGGCCGGCCCTCGCCTTCGAGGCAGGCAAGCTGCAACGGCACGTACTTGCTGTCGCCTGTCGCGTGCCTGCGTGGCGCCCGCACCGCAATCGGGGGAACGGCAACGATTCTGGCGAATTCGATCGAATGCCGGTAGCCTCGGCGCGGACGGATCGGCCTGGCGTCGAGCGCATGGGGGGAGAGATCGATGGAGCGTCGCTACACGCGTGATTTCTACGCGGACCGCCACCGGCGAACCGCATACTCGGCCAGGACCATACTTTCGCTCGTCCTCGATGTCCTGCCTCCGCTGCGGTCGGCCATCGACATTGGCTGCGGCGTCGGTACCTGGTTGTCCGTTCTCAAGGAGAAAGGGGTCTCCGAGATATGCGGGCTCGATGGCCCCTGGGTCGATCAGGATCTGCTCGAGATCCCGCGCGCGGATTTCCGGACTACGGACTTCGACGAGGCGATCGTTGCCGACAAGCGGTACGACCTGGCGATCTGTCTCGAGGTTGCCGAGCACCTTCCCGAACGATCTGCCAGCAAGTTCGTCGGCTCCCTGGTCAGCGCTTCCGATCGCGTGTTGTTCTCCGCGGCGATCCCTTGTCAGGGCGGGGTCGGCCATGTCAATGAACAATGGCCGGAGTACTGGGGCAGGATGTTTGCCGCAAGGGGTTACGTCGCCCTGGACTTCCTGCGACGCAAGATCTGGAACGACGAGAATATTCCGTTCTGGTACCGCCAGAATGTCCTGATGTTCGTGCGACGAGAATGCCTATCGGCCATTATCGCCGATGGCGCGACGGCTTCGGATGACGGCCTGCCGATCGCCCTGGTACATCCCGAGCTGTACCTCGCGAAGTTCGGCCGGGCGTGATCCGGTCCGCCGATCCACCGGCGGATCGTGCGCGCCGCCCGGGTCGGCGGGTCGCCGCACCGGCTTGCCGCGAATCTTCGAGATCCGCCAGGGCCCGCCGAATTCGGGCCTGGGCGGCCAGCACGGGGCCGCAGCCGCGCTCCTCACTCGACCTTGCAGGGCATCGCGCACGCCTGCGGCCTTGGGGCGGGACCGGTTCATTTTCTGCAGCACAAGCCGCGGCAGTCTTCGACGCAGGGTTCGACGAGCGCGCTCCGCGTGGATGCACAGCCGTCGCATGCAGGAACAGGCAACCCCATCCGCGTTCCCGCGGTTCTTGTGGCGACGCCTGCGTAGCGTGTGTCGGTCGCGCTCGCGCAGCCGCCGAGGAGCATCGCAACAAGGCAGGCCGCCAGTAGCGCCGCCGTTGCCGGTTTCTTCGCGTGCAGATTCTCGATCATGACTGTTCTCCTCTGTTCGGCCAGTGAAAGAGCCGAGCATCTGGTGGCGGTCTTGCGTCCGCCGCGGCAGCTTCGGCCCCGACTCGCTTCTAGCCATTAGTCGCCATCGATGGGTCGCGCTTACACTCGCCGCGGCTGACAGTCGGCTGACGCATCGGCCGGATCGAACCGGCCCGCCATCTGCGCACCGCCGCGATCCGGCTGCTACGCAGCGCGACTCGCCGAAAAGGCGCCATCGGTTGCGGCGCCCCCTCCCGGGGCGCCGCAACATGACGCCGCAGCGCAGATCGGCGGTCGCCTGGGCCCGGCATTGCCCGGGGCAACGACATCTCGTCGCCCTGCCGCTGCTGTTCCGGGATTGCGCGCCACCACCAGCGGCCTCTGCCCCGCGTCGCTGCATTCGCGTCACGGGCCCGGGAGCGTCGCAGGCTGGTCCGGCTCACGACCGCCGTGTCCGGGGCCAGGGTGACATGGCTCGCCAGGGTTCGTCCCCGGCGGGCGGACAATGGGCGGCGGTGCCACTCCAGCCGCCACTGCTTGTGGCCGGGCTCAGGTGAAGTACTGGACGGGCTGGCTGCGCGTGAACCAGAGCCTGCCGTCGGACAACCAGCTTGCGGTCGCGACGATGCCGAACACGCGCGACGCCGCCTGCTTGTGCTTGCTGCCGTTCGAGAGCCCGAAATAACTCTTCGAGGCGCCGCCGTAGTTCGGATGGAGGTTGGCGAATGCCAGGCCGAGGGCGTTGACGATGCGCTGGCCGGCGGCGTGGGAATTCCTGTCCATGCTGTACAGGTGATTGGCGACCCAGCCTTCCTCCATCTGGGCGAAGCCGGGAGGTACGAAGAACGAGAAATTCAGGCCGGCGCCGGGCCCCTTCGCCTCGACGATCAGGAAGTCGGAAGTACCGTTGCCATTGTCCTTCTCCCAAATCTGGTCGATGCCCGTGCCCGAATGCAGGTGATAGCCCCAGATCATCTTGAATCCCTTGAAGTCGTTGAGGACGCAGATTGCCGCCGCCGCTTCTCCGACACACTCGGTGATACGGTGGCCGGCCAGCAAGCTGCGCATGTCCCGCGAGATGGCGTCGAAATGCCCCTGCACCTCGGCGTCGCCCGAAACGCCATCGACATCCTGCTCGAGCCCCTGCCACACAGCCGGACCCTTGACGTTCAGCCACGCGAAGGGCAGGAATATTTCGTCGGAACTGCGAACGCCCCACAGCAGATCGTGCTTGATGTCGTCGCTGTACTGGACCTGATGATGCACGCCCAGGAAGGGCCAGTTCGCGATTGGCGGCGCCGCCTTCGCCCGCCCGTTGGCCGCATTGATCGTGATCACCTTGGTCTTGGACGCGGTGGCCGGCGACACGAAGGAGAACTTGTCGTAGCGCTTGACGATGTTTCGGTAGTTGGTCTTCTTCTTCGCCCTGCGCGGATAATGTGCAACCATCGAGATCTCCAGTCGGATGGGTCGAACCTGCGGCCGGTCCCGGCCAGCACGGCTTCCGTTGCGCGTCTCCGTGCTCGCGCTGGAAGTGCCTGCAGCGAGAGCGGCCGACAGCGTCGCTCGTACTTGGCGCACGATGCCACGATTGCCGCGGCACTGGGAAGTGGATGCAGGCCTCGACGCATGTGCGATTCACCGCGGATGTCACCCGGCACTCCGGTGCACGGCAGCGGCCTCCACCCATACCGCGGGGCACCTCCTCCCCGCCCCCCGGCTGCAGGAGATTCCACCTCGGACCGCCGGCGGCCACACCGTCTCGCCGTCCGTCGCCGCCACATTCCCCCTGCGCAGGCGAGAAGGCAAGGGCGCCGCCGGGCAATTGCAGCGGCATGCCCCGGTGGAGCACTAAAGTTACGCGGCGGGCATGACGTTCACCCCCGCAGGCAAGGTTTGCCTGCAGCCGACAGCCCGGGCGGCGCGCAACGGGATGGCTCGCAGCGCCGGCCGGACGGATTGCTCGCCCACCCCGGTCTGTCCGTTCGACGCGGAACAGGCCGAACATTGCTTCGAGGGTGCAGCGAACTGCGCGGGACGATACCCGATGGATCGATGTGGAGGCTTGACCAATGACTGTAGTGACCGAAAAGAAGCAGCCATACGTAGTCGAATGGCGCGACGGGTTCAAGATCAACGTGACGCAGGTGGACCGGGAGCACAAGCACCTCTTCGCCCTGGTCAAGCAACTCGACGTGACGACCGTGGATGAAACGCTCGACGATCTGCTCGAATACGTCGTCACGCACTTTTCCAACGAGCAGCAATTGATGGAAGACAGCGGCTACCCGGCGTTCGCCGATCACCTGAAGCTGCACGAGGAGTTCAGCGCCACCGTCGCCGATTTCCTGAGCGTCAGCGACAGCTGGGACGACGATCGCGTCCAGGCACTCCGCAGATTCCTGAACAAGTGGCTGATCGGCCACATCATGACCCACGATCTCCGCTTCGGGAACTGGTACCGGGATCACCACGGCGACAACGCGCCCGACGTCGTATCCGCGCGCAGCAAGGTGGGATGGTTCGATCGCCTGCTCGGGCGCGGTTGATTCGCACCGCCCATCAGAGCGGACTCGCGCCCGCCGCCAGTCCTGCCGCCCCAGCGGGACCAAGGTCGCAGGACTACCGTCCGTGTGGACGGGAATCTTCACGCCGCAGAGCAAGGTCGGCCGCTCGTGGCCGCCCACAAGGCCGTGACTGGCGATCCATTTGGCCATTGCCGGGTCTCGCCCGACTACGGTTTCCGGATTGAAGCGGGTGACACCGGGTGACGCATGTTCCGGCGAATGGGACCGAGGTGCTGCACTATCCCGTGAGCAGGCGCGGCCCGGCGGCGCGAGATGCCGGCCATGCGGGCAGTGGCATCCACCCCGGATACCGCTCCGCTGCGAAGCTGCGGCCGTGATCCGCGATCGCGCCGGGGCTACCCCCGTGGCGGCCCGGCATCGAGGGCGGCAACGAACGACACGGAGATTCACGACTCGCTCTGGCCGGCCGCCGGCCGCCGGCTTCCGCGGAGGCGGGCACGGCGGGGCGGCATTTACAGTTGTGTCCCGATGTTTCCCCCAGGAATTCCCGGCCGAGCTCGGCGATCACACGGGTGGAACGAATATCCTGCACGGGAGGTCGGCGCCATGATCGAGCAATCCAGGCTGTGGTCGATGATGCTTGCGCTGGCGCTGATGACCGCCACCGCTCCGGCCCAGGCAGAGCGCGGTTGGCGCGGCGAGCAGTGGTCCGCACCCCACGCCGAGAAGGTGCGATGGCGTGGCGGTGGGCATGGCGGCCACGGCCACGATCACCACGGCGGCCGTTTCCGCGGCCATTTCTTCATCGGTCTGGGCTTGCCGCTGTTCTGGCCGTGGTACGAACCCGGCTACGCCCGCCCCTATCCGCAAACCGTGGTGGTGCCGCAGACGCCCCCGGTGTACGTCGAGCGCGGTGACGGCGCAGGAGCGCCGGCGCAAGACTATTACTGGTACTACTGCCGCGCCAGCGGCGCCTACTACCCCTACGTGAAAAGCTGTGCGACGGCGTGGCAGCGTGTCGCACCCCAGCCGCCGGACGCCCAATGAAGATGTCGCGCCCTTGCCTCGTCTCGGCTTCCGCCGTGCTGGCGGCGGTGCTGTTGAGCGCCTGCACCAACATTCCGGCCGGGCCGAGCGTGCTGGTGCTGCCCGGCACCGGCAAGAGCTTCCAGCAGTTCCGCAGCGACGAGCAGCTCTGCCGCCGCTATGCCAGCGACCTGCTCGGCGGCAAGACCCCCGATGGCGCGGCGGTCGATGCCGGCATCCGCTCGGCCGCGGTGGGCGCCGTGCTGGGCGCGGCGGTCGGCGCCGCGGCTGATGGCGGGCACGGCGCCGCGACCGGCGCCGGGGTCGGGCTGGCTGCCGGCGGCCTGATCGGCACCGGCACCGGCAGCGCCTCCGGCTATGGTACCCAGAACCGCTACGACAACGCCTTCATCCAGTGCATGTATGCCAGCGGCCACCGGGTACCGGTTTCCGGCGCGATGACGGGTCTGCCCCGCAGCGGCTCGCAGCGCTACTATCCACCGCCCCCGCCGCCGCCGGGATCGGCACCCCTGCAATAGCTGCCGGATCGCCCGTCGATTTCGGGCCCGGTCCCGAGACAGCCCGCCGGCGCTGCGGCTTCGACGATCGAAGGGACCCGGGCCAGGCGCCCCGGGGCCGCGACGCGCGTCGCACCTCGATGGTCGTTCGGCGCGCGAGGGCAGGCCGCCACCGGCGCACCGGCGATCGAAAACCGCTTCGAACGGCCTGCATCCGAACGACCCCGCCGGTCGGCAGCTCCGGCAGCCGCACCGACAGCAAGCTCCCGGACACCGGAACTGCCGCCGGACACGGCCACCTGTGCCGGGCTTGCCGGGACCGGCGGCCCGGATATGCTCGACGCCGCGGCCGCGGCCGCGTCCGGCCATGCCTGCCCGCAACACCGGCCGAAGCCGACTCCCGAATTCGCTGCGCCCACGCCCCCGCCCACATCGGGCTACGTGTAGCATGGGAGCCGTACGGAGCACGAGCGCGGCAATGCCCTGTCGACCCGCCCTGATGCTGTGCCTGTTGCTGCCCCTGGCCACGCATGGCGCCGAGGGGCGGCCCTGCGCGAACGCGACTGAGGTCGTGGTCGCCGGCGTGGACGGCGAGGCGGCCGTCGGCGAGATCTGCACCGCGGCCGGGCGGGCACTGGATTTTCTTGCTCGACTGGGACTCCATCTGCGCCGGACGATCACCCTCACGGTGGTCGATCGGATTGTCGAGGTCAGCGGCCACCCCGCCTATGCGAGCTACGACAGCCGCAGCGACGCCATCCAGCTGATGTCATATGACGCGATCTTTCGTCGCAACAACGATCCCCGCATGTACGACCAACCCTTCGACCGCAATCACTACGCTGGCGTCGTCGCCCACGAAGTAGCGCATGCGGTGATGAATCACAACCGGTCTGCGCAGCGCATGTTCGCACCACCCCAGGAATACCTGGCGCACGCCACACAGCTCGCCGTGATGCCGGCTGCTGCCCGGGCCGCGTTGATCCGCAGCAAGAAGGTGCTGCCGTGGGAGAGCGGTGACGCGGTCAGCGATGCCTACCTGGCGGCCGATCCGGGCAAGTTCGCGGTCAAGTCCTACCTCCACCTCACCGGCAGGGCAGATCCGGCACCGCTCGTCCAGCAACTGCTTCGGGCACAGGGCTTCAGCTTCATCGTGCCCGACGATACCGACTAGCGATCCGGGCGGGCGCATCTGGGCGGGCGCATCTGTTCGGCGACCCTGGATGCTTCCCGTCGCACGCTTGACCGCGAAGCCCACCCGGCGCCCCACGGAGCCGCTCGACAAGCCCGAAACGGTCGGCAGCGTCGGCTGACGGCGGCAATGATCGACATCGGCGGTGTCAGCCCGACACGACTGTCCGGACCCTGCCGATGTCGCCGTGGCGACCGAAAACGGAATCTGACGGCCAGCGGCACGGCGGGGTTTCTGGCAGATTCGTCGCGATAGCGATTTCCATGCCCTTGTCGAAGCCCGGCCGATGCGCCGGAGCACGGTGGCGCGCCGGAGGTCGCCCCGGCACGCGACGCCATCGGCAGCGCCGTGCCGACGCGCCGTCGACCTGCGCCTGGCGAACCGGGCCGACACGCGATCGACAGCGAGCCGTGTCGGCCGCGGGGCCGGCCCCGGCGCCGACCAGTGACGGCACCGGGAAGTTCGCCGCCGCGGTCGGCCATCCCGGCCAGCAACGGATCGAGAACGGCATGGCGGCGCAGATTTCGGCGCACGACCACGCCGCTTCATGGATGCACCCATCGAACGTCCCTTGCTCCGGCGACCGGCGCGCCGATGCCGCGAACCTGCAGCCGGACGAGGTACCGATCGACTCCCGATTCACGAAGCAAGAATGACGTCGGCCGTCCCGGTCGGCGGCGGACCTTGTTCAGCCATCCGGCTATGGATGCCGCAGGGCCGGTTGGCGTCCTCGACCACGCACCTTCGCATATGCGTGGTCGATTTTCGATGCCGATCGTCGGAGCGCGCTTCTCGTCGGCTACCCGGTGTAGCCGTGGATCGGAGGGCGCCATCGGATTCGATGCGAGGGCGCCCGCCGGCGCCCGGCTGGGCGACGCATGATATGTTGCTAGGCCTGACCCCGATCATGCAGCCACTTGCGAATGCTACCTTTCTAGACCTGACCCCAGCCACTTGGCTTTGCGCCGACGTGGCATGGTGCCTAAAAAGATACGGAAGACCAGAGGAGACCTGATGACTTACGAGACTATCCTGTACGACGTCGCCGGCGGTGTCGCCGAGATCCGATTCAACCGTCCTCATCGGCTCAATGCGGTGACGGCGCAGCTCTATGCCGAATTCGACTCGGCGCTGAGCGAGGCCGAGCAGGACCGCGCTGCACGGGTCGTGATGATCAGCGGTGAAGGGCGGGCCTTCTGCGTCGGCGCCGACCTGAAGGAGCACAAGGCCGGGCGCACGGCCTTCGACCGGCGTCAATACCTGCATGGCGAGCAGGTGGCGTGCAAGCGGCTGCTGCAGTTGAAGAAGCCCGTGGTGGCAGCGGTCAATGGCTTCGCGCTCGGAGCCGGCGCCGAGATCGCGCTGGCTTCGGACTTCCTGCTGATGGCCGACACGGCCCGGATCGGGCTGCCCGAGGTCAGCATCGGCAACTTCCTGGGCGGCGGCGTCACCTGGTTGCTGCCGCGCCTGGTCGGCCTCGCCAAGGCGCGCGAGCTGGTGTTCCTCGGCGAGCGCATCGGGGGTGACGAGGCGGTGCGCATCGGGCTGGCCAACCGGGTTTTCCCGGCCGACGGCTTCCTCGACTCGGCGCGCGAGTTCGCCCTCTTGGTCGCCACCAAGGCGCCCTTCTCGATGCAGCTCGCCAAGGAGCAGCTCAACATGTCAGCCGAGCGCACGCTCGAAGCGTGTCTGACGGCGGAGCTCGAGGGCATGACCTTCGTCGGCACGACGCGCGACTGGCAGGAAGGCGTCGACGCGTTCGCCGAGAAGCGCACACCGGTCTTCAAGGGGGAATGAGATGCCGACCAAGCTGAACGGATTCAACGAATCGAGCCCGCTGCACGACTTCCTGTCGCCCGACTCGATCACCATCGTCGGCGCCTCGGCCGACCCGACCAAGCGCGGCTACAAGGCCATGATCGGCCTGATCAAGGACGGTTACCGGGGCAGCATCTATCCGATCAACCCGAAGACCGACATGATCCTCGGCATCAGGACCCTGCCGTCGATCGATGCGCTGCCGGACGGCGTCGACCTGGCGCTGATCTGCACCCCCGGGCCGACCGTGCCGGCCCTCGTGCGCGAGTGCGGCAGGAAAGGTGTCAAGGGCGCGGTGATCCTCGCCAGCGGCTTCCGCGAGACCGGCCGGCCGGAGGGCATCCAGCTCGAGAAGGATCTGCTCGAGGCGGCCCGCGAAGGCAAGGTGCGCGTCATCGGCCCGAACACCTCGGGCATGTTCAACCTGCACAAAAAGGTGAACCTGCTGGCGCTGGCGAACATCAAGGCGGGCGACATCGGCTTCATCTCGCAGTCCGGCAACATGCTGCTGTCGCTGGTGCTGGAGGCCGAGCACAACGGCCACGTCGGCTTCTCGACCTACGCCGGCCCGGGCAACCAGACCGACATCGGCTTCAACGACTACCTGCGCTATCTCGGCGAGGACCCCTGCACCCGCGTCGCGACGCTGTACGTGGAGGGCTTCCGCGATGGCCGCCGCTTCCTGAACATGGCGCGCCAGGTGACCGAGACCAAGCCGGTGGTGGTGTACAAGTCGGGCGCCACCGAGCAGGGTCAGAAGGCGGCGGCGTCGCATACCGGCGCGCTGGCCGGCAGCTACGAGATGACCGTCGACCTGCTGCGTCAGGTGGGCGTCAACGTGGTCCAGAACTCCGACGAGATCCTGCCGGTCGCCGAGGGTCTGGGGCTCCTTCAGCAGGCGCGCGGCAAGCGCGTGGCGATGGTGTCGGACGGCGGCGGCCAGGCGACGATCGCCTCCGACCGGCTCGCCGAGGCCGGCGTCGAGCTCGCCCAGTTGAGCGACACCACGCGCCAGCGGCTGGCTGCGATTCTGGTGCCCCAGGCCTCGCTGGCCAATCCGATCGACGTCGCCGGCACCAGCGACTCGGATCCCGCGGTGCTCGCCAAGTGCATGGAGATCGTCGCCGAGGACGACGGCGTGGACACGATCTTCCTGGTCGGCATGTTCGGCGGCTACTATCTGCGTTTTGCCGAGGATCTGCTGGGCGGCGAGATGCGTGGCGCCGAGTCGATGATCGAGTTGTGGCGCAAGTGCCGGAAGCCGTTGGTGATCTACAGCCTCTACGAGGCCATCCGCCCGCCCGCGCTGAGGCGCCTGCACGAGGCCGGACTGCCGGTCTACGCCTCGCTCGAGAACGCCGTGCGGGTGATCGCGGCGCTGGGCGAACGCGGCATCTACCTGGCCGCCAGTGACGAGAAGAGAAACGTGCCGGCGGCCACGCCGATCCAGCAGATGCAGGCCCACTTCGCGACCGCCCGCAGCGAGGGGCGCGACCTCTTCGAATACGAGGCCAAGGCGCTGCTGCGCGCCCATGGTGTCGACATCCAGGAGGAACTGGTCGCCCACAGTGCCGACGAGCTCGACCCCATCGCGGAGCGCTTCGGCGACCAGCCGCTGGTGATGAAGGTGGTCTCGAAGGACATCCTGCACAAGTCCGATGCCGGCGGGGTCAAGCTCAATCTGGTCGGCGAGCAGGCGCTGCACAAGGCCTTCGACCGGATCATGGCGTCCTGCCGCGACTACGCACCGGAAGCCGACATCAATGGCGTGCTGGTCACGCCGATGGCCCGTCGCGGGCTGGAGGTCATCATCGGCGTGATGCGCGACCCGATCTTCGGCCCGGTGCTGATGTTCGGGCTCGGCGGCATCTTCGTCGAGATCCTCAAGGACGTGACCTTCCGCGCCATTCCGCTGTCTCGCTACGACGCCCGTTCGATGGTCGAGCAGATCAAGGCCAACAAGGTGCTCAGGGGCGTGCGCGGCGAGGCGGCGGTGGACAAGGAGGCGCTGGTCGACCTGCTGCTGAAGATCTCCAGCATCGTCGAGGCCTATCCGGAGCTCGCCGAGCTCGACCTCAACCCTGTCATTCTCTACGACGATGGCTACGCGGTGGTTGACGCTCGGGTGATCGTCGATCGGCCCGGCGCCGAACGCAAGGGAGGCCACTGATGGAGACGCCCCGACTTTCCGACGCGCTGCTGGCCGTTGACGGCCGCATCGCCACCCTGACACTGAATCGCGACGACGTACGCAACGCGCTGACCGGAACCCGGCTGATCGACGACATCGTCGCGGTCGCCGACTGGCTGAACGCCTCGGAGCAGGTTTCGGTGCTGGTCATGACCGGCGCCGGCTCGGCCTTCTCGGCCGGCGGCAACGTCAAGGACATGGCCGAGCGCGGCGGCGACTTCGCCGGCGACGTCGCCGAATGCGCGCAGCGCTACCGTCGCGGTATCCAGCGCATTCCGCTGGCGCTGCAGGCGGTCGAGATTCCGATCATCGCTGCCGTCAATGGTCCGGCGATCGGCGCCGGCTTCGACCTGGCGAACATGGCCGACATCCGCATCGCCTCGACCCGGGCCAAGTTCGGCGAGACCTTCCTGAACCTCGGCATCATCCCGGGCGACGGCGGAGCCTGGCTGATGCAGCGCCTGATCGGTTACCAGCGCGCGTTCGAGCTGACGCTGTCGGGCCGCGTCATCGATGCCGGCGAGGCACTGCGCCACGGCATCGCGATGGAAGTGGTCGAGCCGGACCAGTTGCTCGCGCGCGCCCACCAGCTCGCCACCCGCTTCGCAGCGCAGCCCCCCAAGGCGCTGCGCCTCACGAAGCGGCTGATGAAGATGGCCCAGCGCATGGAACTGAAGGATTTCCTGGACCTTTGCGCGGTCTTCCAGGGCATCTGCCACAACGAACCGGAGCACCTCGACGCGGTGCGTCGCTTCCTCGACAAGTGAGCGTGCGCGCCGCAGCGGCCGCCACGCCGGCGCCCCCCGCTGCGGTGAGGCCGCGACCAAGGGAGATTTCCGGACTAGACTTGCGGGGTGCGGTCGCGCCGTGCTTCCGGCGGACGTAGCCGCGCCAACCAAGGAGGCGGCAGATGGCAAACAACGCGATCTTCTTTGCGTGGAATCGCCCGGTTCCGGGACGGGAGCGCCTGAGTCAGGCACATTTCGGCGAGTTCGGCACCTACCTCGAAGGGCTGCAGCGGGACGGCACCATCGAATCTTTCGACGTCGCCCTGCTCGACCCGCACGGTGGCGACCTGAACGGCTTCTTCCTGATCCGCGGCGAACCTTCGAAGCTCGACGCACTGCAGAACAGCGAAGCCTGGCAGACCCATGTCACCCGGGCCATGATCCACCTGCTGGGCGCAGGCACGATCCGCGCCACGACGCGCGGCGAGATCGCCTCCCGCATGGCCCGCTGGGCCGGCCTGCTGCCGGACTGACGGCCACGCGGCATGACGACGGGGAGCGCCCGGTCGAGCGGGCCGACACGTGCGGGCGGTGGCTAGCACGCGTCGGCGAGGGCGCCCACACAGTTGTCGTCGCCGACCAGTTCGCGCAGGCGGACCTGCTCGAACGCCCCCGCCGCGCTGCCAGGCGCGCCGATCAGCTTGACCGCGGCGCCACGCGCGAGCGTGCCTCGCACCAGTTCCTCGAGCACGATCAGCGTCGACACGCCGATGATCGTCGCCGCCGAGATGTCCACCACCAGCACCCGGCTTTCGCCGAACTGCTGTGCCCGCTGCTTCAGGCCGCGGCCGACGCCATAGCTGACCGGCCCGGTGATCCGCAGCAGCACGGTTTCGCCGCCGCCGGCCACGAGTTGCCGGCGCTCCGACTCCGTCAGGGCTTCACCACCGCGCGTGCCGTCGCTGAGCACGACGCTGCCCAGTTGCAGATGCGAGAGCTTCTCGATGGTCACGAGGTTCTTGACGAAGACGCCGATGAACACCGCGGTGATCAGATCGACGAACACCGTCAGCGCGAATACCAGCATCATCAGCGCCACCGGAAACGGTGGAATCCGGTGCACGCGCCTGAGGAACGGCCAGTCGACGATGTCGATGCCGACCTTGACGAGAATGCCGGCCAGCGCGGCCAGCGGGATCGCCTCGAAGAATCTGCCGAGGCCGGTGACGATCGCCAGCAGCAACAGCGCATGTACCGCACCGGACAGCGGCCCGCTGCCGCCGGCACGGACGTTGACGATGGTGCGCATGGTCGCGCCGGCACCCGGCAGACCGCCCAGCAGCCCGGCCAGGCTGTTGCCGATCCCCTGGCCGATCAGTTCCCGGTCCGAATCGTGGTGGGTGCCGGTGACGTTGTCCGCCACCAGCGAGGTCAGCAGCGAATCGATTGCACCGAGCACGGCCAGCATCAGCGCATTGACCACCATATCCTGCAGCTGCCCGGCCTCGAAGGTGATCGGCTGCAGCGTCGGCAGGGCCGTCGGGATCTCGCCGATCCGTTCGACACCGTCGGCGGCGAAGAAGAACTGGGCTGCCAGCGTCGCGACGATCAGTCCGAGCAGCGGCGATGGCATCGCCCGCGCCGGACGTCCGCGCCAGACGATCAGGATCGCCAGCGTGAGCAGGCCGATCGTCAGCGTCGGCAGGTGGGGGTCGGCGATCCGGGCAGGCAGCGTGCGGACCGCGTCGACGACGCTGCCACCGGCCGCGAACCCCAGCAAGGGGGACAACTGCAGAAGGATGATGATCGCGCCGATGCCGCTCATGAAGCCCGAGATCACCGGATAGGGCACCATGATGATGTACTTGCCGAGGCGGGCGAGACCGAACAGGATCTGGAAGCAGCCGCCGAGCATCACCGTGGTGAACGCCAGCGCCAGGCCCTGCTCGGGAGACTCGGCGACGTAGCTCGCGGTCATCGCCGTCATCACCACGGTCATCGGTCCGGTCGGACCGGAGATCTGCGACGGCGTGCCGCCGAACACCGCGGCGAAGAATCCCACGATGATCGCGCCGTACAGTCCCGCCACCGGTCCGGCCCCGGACGCGATGCCGAACGCCAGCGCCAGGGGCAGCGCGACCACCGCCGCGGTGATGCCGCCGAACAGGTCGCCACGCAGGTCGTGGCTGAAATCGTGAAGCGAGTACATGCCGCGCCGACCCCCGAAGTGCCCGAAATGCGATCCGGCTCGCGCCGGCAGGCACCAGACGATGGCGCCGCCCTCCCCCGCAAGCATACGGGACCGCCTCGCAGCCGTCGAAGACCGACGCTGCTACCGGCACGCCGGGCCACGCACGCGGCTGCTCCCGGGCCCGCCCAGCCGGCTCCTGCCCCGCCGGTTCGACGGTCGGGAACCACGCCGGCGGCGGCATCGGGCGACGCCGAGCCGGTCCCGTCGCGCCGACCGGACGCGAGCAGCCGCGCTCGCTCGGGCATCAGGCAACGGGCTCGGCCTCACCCCGGCGCGGGCAAGGGCCGACACCCCGATGCCACCACCGGCCGGGTGTGGGCGAGACCTCGCCGCCGCCGGACCCGACCGTCGCGAACGCGATCGCAGCCGGCCGGGGCTGGGCCCCGCGCGGGCCTACATCATCAATTCTTCGATCAGCTGGCAGAGCAGTTGCAGATTGCCCCGCTCGACGACGTTGGCCAGCCCGGCGCGCGGTTCGTCGGCGGTGCCCGGCCCGAAACCGTCGCCGGACGGATCCGAGGCATGCGGCCCCTGTGCGAACCCGCCCTGGATGGTCTCCATCGTCAGCTTGCCCCAGTTGCATTCCACCGCCATCGAGCTGACCGGCGGTGCGTCGCCGCGCCCGCCGGCGAGTGCCGGCGCCGAGAAGAGAGCACCGACCAGCGCCGCACCCGAAATGATCGCCACCATCGAAATCCTGCCCATGGTTCCACCTCCTGGAATTGGTCGCGGGAATCATCGTGAGCCGCCGGCGACAAGTTCCGGCACGTCGACGGCGCCGCTCCCGCTCGTCCACGTCACCGACGGTCCGAGGGCGGCTCGTTGCCGGCCGGTACGGACAATCGGGCATCGGCGCAAGATGCATGCCGCGCAGGAATTTCAGGTGCTTGCAGCCGAACGATCGTGCGTCATGTAAGTTTCACCGACACCTGGCGGGCGGACGCGTAGCGGCCGCGCGGCGGCCGTGCGAAGATTGCGCAATGCCTGCCGACACTGCCGCTGCACGCGTCTCCGCGCTGTTCCAGTACCCGGTCAAGTCCTGCGCTCCGCTCGCGGTCGGGCGGGCCTACATCGACGACTACGGCCTCGCCGGCGATCGGCGTTATCTGGTCACCGACCCCCAGGGCGGCTTCCTGACCGGACGCCGCCATCCGCGGCTGGCCAGTCTGCTGGCGACGCCGCTCGAAGGCGGGCTGGTGCTGGCCGCCGAGGGACGGCCGGCGCTGGTGCTCGCCACCGCCGCGTTCCCCGACGAGCACGTCGACGTCACGGTGTGGCGGCAGACCGTATCCGCGCAATGCTGCGGCGAACGGGCCGACCAGTGGATCAGCGACTATCTCGGTAGCGAAGCACGGCTGGTGCATTTCGGCGCCCGCAGCCGTCGCCCGATCAAGGACGTGGCGGGACGCCAGGTGGGCTTTGCCGACGGCTACCCGTTGCTGCTGGCCAGCGAAGCCTCCCTCGCCTGGCTGCAGCAGCGCTGCCCGAGCCCGCTGGTGATGGAGCAGTTTCGGCCCAACATCGTGATCGCCGGGGTGGATGCCTGGGCGGAAGACGGGTGGCAGCGAATCCGCATCGGCAGCATCGAGTTCGACCTGCACTCGCCGTGCGAGCGCTGCATCTTCACCACCCTGCCCCCCCGCAGCGAGCAGTTTCATCCGCAGCAGCAGCCGCTGCGCACGCTGATCCGCCACCACCACGATGGCCACGGCACGCCACTGTTCGGCCACAACCTGATCGCGCGCGGCAACGGCCTGATCGAGCAGGGCATGACGGTCTCGGTGCTGGCCTAGCGGGTAAGCGCGCAGCGCTCCCGCAAGCCCGCGCCCGGACCGGCCGGCCAGATCGCCGGGCGACCGATCCGGCTCGCGCGGTACGCCGGTCAGGCGTCGGCGCTCGACACCGGAAGCCAGCGGGCCAGCGTCGAAAACAGCTTCTCGGGCTCCACCGGCTTGGCGATGAAGTCGTTCATGCCGGCCTCGACGCAGGAGCTGCGGTCTTCGTCGAAGACATTGGCGGACATCGCCAACACCGGTGTGGCAATGCCCCGTCGGCGCATTTCTCGGCAGGTGTCGAGACCGTCCAGCACGGGCATCTGCAGATCCATCAGCACTACGTCGTAGTCGCGATCGGCCAGCATCTCGAGGGCTTCGCCGCCATGATTGGCGATATCGACGACGAGACCGGCGATGCGCAGGTGCTTTGCGGCGATCATCTGATTCACCCGGTTGTCCTCGACCAGCAGGACGCGTCCGCCATCGCGCAGTTGCCGGCCGCCGGCTTCGGCAGCCGGCGACGCCACTGCCTTGCCGAGGCCCAGCTCCGCCTCGAACCAGAAGGTGCTGCCTTCGCCGACGACGCTGGTGACGCCGACGGCGCCGCCCATCAATCCGGCCAGCCGCCGGCAGATTGCCAGCCCGAGCCCGGTGCCGCCGTGCTTGCGGGTGGTCGACGCCTCGGCCTGCTCGAAGGCACCGAACACCCGTTGCTGGTGTTCCTCGGCAATGCCGATCCCGGTGTCTTCGACCTCGAAACGCAACCGTACCTGTGACGCGCTCCGACTGACCAGCGAGGCACGCAGCGCAACATGGCCACGCTCGGTGAATTTGACTGCATTGCCGATGAAATTCGTCAGGATCTGCCCGAGCCGCAACGGGTCGCCGAGCAGGGGCAGATCCTCGAGGGCGGGATCGACCGATTCGCGATAGGCCAGGCCCTTGTCCCGCAACCGGCTGGTGAAGATCGAGCGGACGTGGTCGAACACGTTGCCGATCGCCATCGGCGTCCGTTCGACCTGCATCTGGCCAGCCTCGATCTTCGACAGATCGAGAATGTCGTCGATGATGCGCAGCAACAGCCTGGAGGCGCCGATGATCTCTTCCAGGCTCTCGCGTTGTCCGGCGTCGACGACCTCGTCGCGCAGCAGGTGGGCGAAACCGAGGATCGCATTCATCGGCGTGCGGATCTCGTGGGACATGTTGGCGAGAAATATCGACTTCGCCTGCGAGGCCTGCTCGGCCAGCGCGATGGACGCACGAAGCGCCCTTTCGACAGACTTTTCGTGGGTGATGTCCTCGTACAGGCCCAGCAGCCCGACGATTCTGCCGCAAGCGTCGCGCAGCGGTACCTTGCTGCTGCGCCACCAGACCTCGCCGCCTTCCGGCAGCGCTACCGCCGCCTCGACCTTGAGTCTTGCCTCGCCGCTGTCGATGACGTCCAGGTCCTCGGCGCGGATCGCAGATGCACGGGCATGCCAGCTCATGTCCTCGTCGCCGCAGCCGACCACCTCGGCAGGCGAGGCCTTGCCGGCATCGTCCGCCAGCAACTGGTTGCAGCCGAGATAGCGCGATGCCCGATCCTTCCAGTAGATGCGCACCGGGATCGTGTCGAGCACGCTGTGCAACATGCGGTTGAGTTCGTCGACCCGGGACTTTTCGCGGGAAAGACCATCGCGCGCCTGTTCGAGCATCTCCCGCTCGCCCTGGAGTCGTTCGATGGCGCGCTGCTCGACGCCGGCCATGTACGACACCAGCAGGAATATTCCGGTCGATGCGCAGCTCAGATTGAGCATCAGGAAGCCCCGCTGCACGCCGTCCGCCAGCGGCGTGACGGTTGCCACGAGCCATGGATCGATGGCCATCGACAGGGCGGTCAGGACGACGTAGCCGGCGAGCCATGCCCAGGCCGCCCGCCGCTCGTGAAGGATCAGCGCCAGCACCGGTGCGAAGATCGCCCACAGCATCACCATGCTGCCGGCGACGAATCCGCCGAGCAGCCACATCGTCGCAAAGGGCGCCACCAGCACCAGGCTCAGCAGGCAGATCTCGTGGCTGCGCACACGGCCGCTGTGCATGAACCACAACAGGCTGAATCCGGTGACCAGCGAGAAGGCGACCGGTATCGCGCCGGCCTGCGGGCGCGCCAGCACCAGCAACGCGATGCCCCAGGCGCAGCCGGCCGGAATCAGGATCAGCGAAGCGAAGGTCAGCGCGATCTTCCTGATACGCAGCCGGGAATCGTCACCCGGCCGGACGCCTCTCTCGACCAACCAGCCGAGCGTTGTGCTGCGCGGTGTTTTCGACAACGAGGTCACTCCGATCGGTCACACACCCAATCTAGCGCGAATCGCTCGTCGCTGCAGCCCCGGATGCCAGGCGGATAGTCTTGGCATGTCGCCGCCCGGTCGCCCGGCACCCGGGTGTCGCGTCAGCGCCGGCGCAGTGCGGCTGCGCGGTTCGGGTGGGACCGCCTGCCCGCCGCAATGCGCCGATCCGCACCATGGCATTTGACCACCGACGATGCCTCGCCGATACTCGCCGGGAACCCACCTGCCATGTCTCGGATGGCAGCTTCGACAACGACTCGCCAGGGAACCTGTAGCGGTTGCGGGTACCCGGAACATCGAATGCAGAGCGCGAAATCTCTCTCCAAGAGAATGATGCTGTTCCGGATCTTCGTCGCCATGGTGTCGGTGGAGTTCGTGATCATGGTGCTGCTCGAGCGTTTCCCGCCGGGCGGCAGTGCCGCGCTGGCAAACGTGCTTGACGCGATCCTGCTCGGCTGCCTGGCGACGCCGTGGATCTACGTCTGGGTGGTGCGGCCATTCGTGCTCGAACGCGACAGCGCCTTGCAGGAAAGTGCCCGCCAGGCGCGAACCGATCACCTCACCGGTCTCGCCAACCGACGGCAGTTCCGCGAGTTCCTGGCGACGGAACACGGCCGCCACCAGCGCTCGGGAGGCGATCTGGCGGTCATCCTGGTGGATGTGGATCACTTCAAGAAGTTCAACGACGCCCACGGCCATCTGCGCGGGGACGACTGCCTGCAGCAGATCGCCAGCGCCATCGCCAGTTGTGCGACGCGCCCGGGCGATCTGGTGGCCCGCTACGGTGGCGAGGAGTTCGTGCTGGTGCTTCCCGAAACCGATCTCGCCGGTGCGCGCAAGATCGGCGAGGAGATCCGGCACGGCGTCGAGACCCTGGCCATTCCCCATGGTGCCGAGGGCGCCGGAGAACACGTGACGGTCAGCGTCGGTGTCGCGGCCGGCACCAGCAGCCGCGGCGTGTCGTCGATGGCGCTGGTCGCCGGCGCCGACGAGATGCTCTATCGGGCCAAATCGGAAGGACGCAATCGGGTCGAGGCAGCCTCGCGACGGGCCACTGCCGGTGAGGTCCTCCCGACCGGCATCGAGTTCGACGCAAAGTATCGCTGCGGCAATGCCCACATCGACGCCCAGCACGAGCGGATCATCCGGCAGACGGACCGGCTTCTGCTGGCACTGGCCGGGCCCGAATCCGAAACCACCTTCGAAGACGAGGTGGTGGCGCTGTTGCGCCTGATCGCCGAGCACTTTCGCGACGAGATCGTCATTCTCCGCAAGCTCGATTTTGCCGGCGCGGATGCCCACGCCAAGGAGCACTCACGACTGCTCCAGAAGGCTGCCGGGCTGCTGCGCGAATACCGCGCGGGAGACGCCGCCCCCAGCACGCTGTTCCATTTCTTCACCCGTGAACTGGTGTTCGAGCATCTGCTGCAGTCGGACGGCGACTTCTTCACGCTGACGGCACGGGCCGCGCACGTGGCGCCCTGACCGCACGCAGACCGGATCGTTATCCGATCGTTATGGATTCGTGAGGACTCCCCGGCAGCGAATCGCGGATGTTGACCGGGCCGACGCCGGCCGCCCAGCGGTCTTCGGCGGCGTCACCCACCCATTCGCTGGAGGATCATCATGAAACCCAGTCTCGGCACGATCGCCACCTGCCTGCTGCTGACCACCCACCTCGCCGTGGCCGACCCCGGCGCACCCAACTTCATGCCGTCGGTATGGGGCGACGGTCAGGTGTGGGGCACCAAGGGCACCACCACACTGCCCGCGCCGAACGCCCACAATCTGGGGTCGTTCGACGTGCTCTACGTGATCACCAATTCCAACAACCCGGAGGGGCAGCTGCCGGTCTCCGAGGCTGCGCCGGGCAACCGGTCCTACAACGGCGGCCGGTGGTTCACCCATTCGGTCGAATGGACTGCGGAAGGGTTCATGGCGCATGGCATCGTGCCGGTACTGACTTCGGCCGACGAGTTGGCGTTCCATGAGGATCTCGGTCACCTGGTGGTCACACCGGGTTCGTTCCCGGGCGGCCCGCCGGTGTACTTCCAGTGCCCACTGCTGCCGGTGCATTGAGTCCGCGCCAACGCCCCCGAGGGCCGCGCTCGCGCGGCTCCGAAAGGCGCAGCGGCCCCCCGGCGGGGCCGCTGTTGCCACGAAGCAGCGGGGATCGCCCGTCGGGGTGCGCGCCAGACCGGAAGCAAGTGCAGGCATTCGGCGCAACCGAGTCGCGGCTTGCGCCACCCCATTGGCAAGAGCTTGCCCGAACGCCGGTGTTTGCGGCGGAAAAATCCGTCGAACGGTTGCCATTCAAGACCTCGATTCAAGTGACGGCAGTCGTGCAGCGAAAGCCCCTCGGACTTCGCTGTCGCATCCGGCCGGCCGCTTGAGTTGAAAGCGGCCTCAGGATTGCTTGGCTCGGGGAGCAGCAGACGACGCGTTCCTGCCCGTTAGCTATCCCTGAAGCTGCCACTCGGGCAGGCTAGGTGTCGTTGAGCTTCGCTGCCGCGAAGCAGCCGTTCGTGAACCGGCGCTCCCGGCCACAACCTGCCGATGGAGGTCCGGCCAGGATTTCCCCCGGCGGATCGTCCTGGACGACCGGTTTACGGCGACGAACTTGGACCCTCCGCTGGCTCTGAGCGGTAGAGTAGAGATGTGGCGCGGTAGCAGTAGGTTCGGTTTGTCTGTTGCCCGCCCCTTTCGTCTGGCGGTGCCCGAGTAACCTCGCCGTAACCCCGTTTCCACATCCCCCTCATCGAACCGGACA
>JAGRGB010000159.1 GCA_020445745.1 Rhodocyclaceae bacterium
GGATCCGACTTTTCTCCCTCAAGCTCTCTGGATGTTCGAGGCCTGTTTACCCTTCGGGCCCTGCGTCACTTCGAACGACACCTTCTCGCCCTCCTTCAGCGACTTGAAGCCGCTCATGTTGATGGCGGAGAAATGCGCAAAGAGATCTTCGCTGCCGTCGTCCGGGGTAATGAAGCCGTAGCCCTTCGAGTCGTTGAACCACTTAACAGTGCCAGTTGTCATATTGCTCTTTCCTTCTAAATAACACTTATCCGACCCGGCCGTGGCCGGGGTGTGTCTCTCGGTGTAGAGCGGAACCAGCACTGCCGATCCGGAACCTCGATCGGAGGCGCGCCTGACAGGACCAGAGCGCCGAACTGCCTCGAAACACGGTTCAGCTTTTACTGTCTCGCCCAGGCGTCGTCAATGGTTTTCGCGGTGATGCACCATTTTGCATCGCATCAATTTTTCCGCAAAATATCAGCAACTTGCCAGATCACGACACAAAATTTCCTAAAAATCATTGGCTTGTCAACAAGCCGCAGCGCAATATCACATACTCTGGTCAGCGCTGCCGGAAAGCCGCCGTTCGAGGCCCGTTCCACGTGTTGCACTCTCAATGCAAGCGTTTAGAATGCCTTTCATGGCGACCCGTAAACAGGACGAATTCCTTCTCGAGGAGGAGCGGACCAAGGCCCCTCCGCCGCCGATGTTCAAGGTCATCCTGTTGAACGACGATTACACGCCGATGGACTTCGTGATCACCGTGCTGCAGAAGTTTTTCCGCATGGATCGCGAACAAGCGACCCGGATCATGCTCAAAGTGCACAGAGAGGGTATGGGCATCTGTGGTGTGTTCCCCAAAGATGTCGCAGCCACCAAGGTCGAACAGGTCGTAAGCTATGCGAGGCAGCACCAACACCCCCTTGCATGCGTGATGGAGGAAAGCTAGTCATGATCGCTCAGGAACTCGAGGTCAGCCTGCACATGGCCTTCGTCGAGGCGCGTCAGAAGCGGCACGAATTCATCACGGTCGAACACCTGCTGCTGGCCTTGCTCGACAACCCGTCAGCCGCCGAGGTGTTGCGCGCCTGTGCGGCCAACATCGACGAGTTGCGCAAGGAACTGACCACCTTCATCAACGAGCACACACCCAAGGTCGACGGCGAGGAAGAGATCGACACCCAGCCGACGCTGGGCTTCCAGCGGGTGATCCAGCGCGCGATCCTGCACGTCCAGTCCTCGGGCAAGAAGGAAGTGACCGGCGCCAACGTGCTGGTGGCGATCTTCGGGGAGAAGGATTCCCATGCCGTCTACTTCCTGCAGCGGCAGAACGTCTCGCGCCTCGACGTCGTGAACTTCATCTCCCATGGCGTCGCCAAGGCACCGCCCCAGGCACCCGGCGCCAACAAGGGCGGCGAACCGGCGGAACAGGCCGAGGCCGAACAGGAGGCGCCAGCCGCCGGCGGCGCGCTCGAAAACTACACCCAGAACCTCAACCAGCAGGCGCTGGTCGGCAAGATCGACCCACTGATCGGCCGCGACAAGGAACTCGAGCGAGTCATCCAGACCCTGTGCCGTCGCCGCAAGAACAATCCCCTGCTGGTCGGCGAGGCCGGCGTCGGCAAGACCGCGATCGCCGAGGGGCTGGCGCGTCGCATCGTCGAAGGGCGGGTGCCCGAGATCCTCAACGAGGCACAGGTGTTCGCCCTCGACATGGGCGCCCTGCTGGCCGGCACGAAGTATCGCGGCGACTTCGAGCAGCGCCTCAAGGCGGTGCTGAAGCAGTTGGTCGATCACGCCAACGCGATCCTGTTCATCGACGAGATCCACACCCTGATCGGTGCCGGCGCCGCCTCGGGCGGCACGCTGGACGCGTCCAACCTGCTGAAGCCGGCCCTGTCCAGCGGCCAGCTGAAGTGCATCGGCGCAACCACCTATAACGAATTCCGGCAGATCTTCGAAAAGGATCACGCGCTGTCCAGGCGTTTCCAGAAGATCGACGTGGTCGAGCCGACGATCGCCGAGACGGTCGAGATCCTGAAGGGACTGAAGACCCGCTTCGAGGAGCACCACGGCATCAAGTACTCCCAGGCCGCGCTGAGTTCGGCGGCAGAGCTGTCGGCCAAGTACATCAACGATCGCCATCTGCCGGACAAGGCGATCGACGTCATCGACGAAGCCGGAGCCGCGCAGCGCATCCTGCCGAAATCGAAGCAGCGCAAGATGATCGGCAAGCCCGAAATCGAGGAGATCGTCGCCAAGATCGCGCGCATCCCGCCACGCAGCGTCTCGTCCGACGACAAGGCGGCGTTGATGACCCTGGACCGCGACCTGAAGAATGTCGTGTTCGGCCAGGATGCCGCCATCGACGCGCTCGCCCAGGCGATAAAGATGTCGCGTTCCGGTCTCGGCAATCCCCAGAAGCCGATCGGCTGCTTCCTGTTCTCGGGACCGACGGGGGTCGGCAAGACCGAGGTTGCCCGTCAGCTCGCCTATACCCTGGGAATCGAGCTCGAGCGCTTCGACATGTCGGAATACATGGAACGCCACGCGGTCAGCCGCCTGATCGGTGCGCCGCCGGGCTACGTCGGCTTCGATCAGGGCGGTCTGCTTACCGAGGCGATCACCAAGAAGCCCCACTGCGTGCTGCTGCTCGACGAGATCGAGAAGGCCCATCCGGACATCTACAACATCCTGTTGCAGGTCATGGACCATGGCAAGCTGACCGACAACAACGGTCGCCAGGCCGATTTCCGCAACGTCATCGTGATCATGACCACCAATGCGGGCGCCGAGTCGATGCAAAAGCCCATGATCGGGTTCTCGGCGAAGCGCGAGACCGGCGACGAAATGTCCGAGATCAAGCGCATGTTCTCGCCGGAGTTTCGCAACCGCCTCGATGGCGTGATCTCGTTCGCGCCGCTCGACCACGGCATCATTCTCCGCGTAGTGGACAAGTTCCTGATGCAGCTCGAGGCCCAGTTGCACGACAAGAAGGTCGTCGCGAACTTCACCGACGGCCTCAAGGCCTGGCTCGCCGAGCACGGCTTCGACCCGATGATGGGCGCACGGCCGATGGCGCGGCTGATCCAGGACACGATCCGGGCGGCGCTGGCCGACGAGTTGCTGTTCGGCAGACTCGCCAATGGCGGCCACGTCACCATCGACGTGGACGACGATGGCAAGCTCAAGCTGATATTCGAGGAAGAGGAAGAGCCGGCCGCCCAGGTGTGAGTGGCGCCTCTGTCATGGGCGGGCGGCCGACAGGCCGCCCGCCCTTTTCTATGCCGGGCACGGACCCCGCATTCGACCATCCAACCGAGGAAATGCAATGACGTTTCAAACCGCCGATCTTTGCGATGAGTTCGACAATCTCGTTCGGGTCGTGGCGCCAATGGGGTTTCGCAGCCTCGGCGGCAAGGCGGCGTTCTGCGGCCCGATCACGACCCTCAAGGCGTTCGAGGACAACTCGCTGGTACGCGCGGCGCTTGAGGGCCCTGGCGAGGGCCGGGTGCTGGTCGTCGACGGCGGCGGGTCGATGCGCTGCGCCATGGTCGGCGACCAGCTCGCCCGGCTCGGCGTGGCCAATGGCTGGAGTGGCATTGTCGTCTATGGCTGCATCCGCGACTCGGCGGCGATACTGACGATGGAGATCGGCGTCATGGCGCTGGCAACCCATCCCCGCAAGAGCGTCAAGAGGGGCATCGGCGAGCGCGACATCCCTGTCAGCTTCGGCGGCGTCACCTTCGTTCCCGGGCAGTACCTGTACGCCGACGCCGACGGCATCGTGGTCGCTGATTCGCGCCTGGGCTGACATCCAAGCACCTCAAATGCAATGCAGCAGGCCCGCTGCAGTGGAGATGGCTTTTCATTTCACGGCAGGCAATTTCGTTCCACATTACAAAATTTATTTCTCAATTGATTGTTTTTACAGCGTTATTTTTTTCTTATATCTTATATAAGACACATTGCTGCAAAGCACGATCATCTCTATAATTTCCCCACGCTTCGGTGTTGTCGGCCGGACCCACGGATAACAGGCACCCGACCCGAGCGGATGCCACGCTCCCTCCCTGAAACCCGCAAGACAAGGAATCGATATGTCCATGACCCGTGAACAACAGATCGCAGCCCTGGAGAAGGACTGGGCCGAGAATCCCCGCTGGCAAGGCGTCAAGCGCGGCTACAAGGCCGAGGACGTCGTCCGGCTGCGCGGCAGCCTGCAGCCGGAGTGCACGCTCGCCAAGCGTGGCGCCGAGATGCTGTGGGAAAAGGTGAACGGCAGCGCCAAGAAGGGTTACGTCAATGCCTTCGGCGCGATCACTGCCGGTCAGGCGATGCAGCAGGCCAAGGCCGGCCTCGAAGCCGTGTATCTGTCCGGCTGGCAGGTCGCCGCCGACGGCAACAGCTCGGAGACCATGTACCCGGACCAGTCGCTGTATGCCTACGACTCGGTCCCGACGATGGTTCGCCGCATCAACAATACCTTCAAGCGTGCCGACGAGATCCAGTGGTCGCGCGGCGTCAATCCGGGTGACGAAGCCTTCGTCGACTACTTCCTGCCGATCGTGGCCGACGCCGAGGCCGGCTTCGGGGGCGTGCTGAACGCGTTCGAACTGATGAAGAACATGATCGCCAACGGCGCAGCCGGCGTTCACTTCGAAGACCAGCTGGCAGCCGTGAAGAAGTGTGGCCACATGGGCGGCAAGGTGCTGGTGCCGACCCGCGAAGCATGCGAAAAGCTGATTGCCGCCCGCTTCGCGGCCGATGTGATGGGCGTGTCGACGCTGATCCTGGCCCGTACCGACGCCGAGGCCGCGAACCTGCTGACCTCCGACTACGATGACAACGACAAGCCCTTCCTGACCGGCGAGCGCACCCAGGAGGGCTTCTACCGCGTCAAGAACGGTCTCGAGCAGGCCATCTCCCGCGGTATCGCCTACGCGCCCTACGCCGACCTGGTGTGGTGCGAGACCGGCACGCCGGATCTGGGCTTCGCCCGCGAGTTCGCCGAGGCCGTGCATGCCGCCAGCCCCGGCAAGCTGCTCGCCTACAACTGCTCGCCGTCGTTCAACTGGAAGAAGAACCTGGACGACGCCACCATCGCCAGGTTCCAGGACGAGCTCTCGGCGCTGGGCTACAAGTACCAGTTCATCACGCTCGCCGGCATCCACGTCAACTGGTACAACACCTTCCAGTTTGCCCATGCCTACGCCGGCGGCGAGGGCATGAAGCATTATGTCGAGATGGTTCAGGAGCCGGAATTCACCGCTCGCGAGCAGGGCTACACTTTCGTCTCGCACCAGCAGGAAGTCGGCGCCGGCTATTTCGACGACGTCACCACCGTGATCCAGGGTGGTTCGTCGAGCGTCAAGGCGCTGTCCGGCTCGACCGAGGAAGAGCAGTTCCACTAAGGGGCCTGTTCGCGCGCGGCCGCCTCCGGTCGCGCGCCTGCAGCACCACGGGCCACCTGCGGGTGGCCCTTTCAATTTCCTCAGCGCGGCCCGCCGAAAGCGTCCGCCAACCCGTCGTAGGCCGGCAGCGCCGCGCGTTCGGCCAGCGCCGCGGCCTCCCATTCCCGCATCGCCCGATGGTCCAGCATCGCGTCCCGGTATGCGCGCGCGGCATCCGGCAATGCCACGTTGTAGGTGTTGAAGCGCCACACCACCGGCGCGAACATCGCGTCGGCGATCGAGAAGCTGCCGAACAGCCAGGGCGCCGCCGCGTTGCCGAACTGGCTTTGCGCATCGGCCCACAGGTCGACGATCCGCGCGATGTCAGCAGCCACTTCAGGATCCGGCACCGTCCCGCGCAGGCGCAACTTGATGTTCATCGGCATTGCGCCGCGCAGCGCGAAGAAACCGGAATGCATCTCCGCGCTGATGCTCCTCGCCCGCGCCCTGGCGATCGGGTCGTCGGGCCACAGGCCGGCATGGCGTTCGGCGAGAAATTCGGCAATCGCCAGCGTATCCCACACCTGGAAGCCGTCCACGTGCAGGCAAGGCACCAGGCCATTCGCCGAATAGGCGCGGTGTCGCTCGTTCGGCCCCTGCCCGCGCACTTCGACCTCGCGTTCCTCGAACTCGATCGCGAAGTGCTTCATCAGCAGCCATGGACGCAAGGACCACGACGAATAGTTCCGGTTGCCAAAGTACAGTCGATACATGCCAGCCTCCTGTCGGCGTCCATGCCCTGACCCGAAACCCACTGCAGGTCGGCAAGACGCCACCGTGTCAAGCCAGTAAGAGCACGCGCCGCCAGCCTGCCGTCGCCGCGCCGCAGCGCGCCGGCGACCGACCGCGCCGGCCACCGACCGGACGCCACCACGCCGCCGCCATCACCGGCACGCGCAACGCGACCGGGATGGCCCGAGCCAGACAGTTGCGCCGCGCGACGGGCAACTACGGATCCGCTGCCTGCCGACCCGCCGGGGCGTCGCCAACCACCCGGTAGCCGGCCGCCAGCGCCTCGAATTCCGTCACCTGCGCGCGTACCCAGGCGCTGTCGCGGCCAAGCACGTCCGCCATGGTTCGCGCCACCCGCGGCGCTTCGGCGCAAGCCCGGGCGGCGTCGAGAAACAGCGTGCGGTAGCGTCGTGCCAGGACGTCCTCGACACTGCGGGCGTATTCCGACTCGACGGCCAACCGTATGCCCGCCTCGTCGGGCACGGCCTGGGCACGGGCGAGACGGCTGCGCGCATCGTCGCGGCCGGCACCATGCAGACGCTGGCGGCGGCTCGCCGAGGCGCGGATCGGCAGATTGCCGGCGCGTGCCGCGGCGTCCACGGCATCGATCGCCATGCGCCGGTACGTGGTCCATTTGCCTCCGGTTATCGTCACCAGTCCGCTTTCCGAGACTTCGACCAGGTGTTCGCGGGAAAGGTCGGCTGTGTCGCTGCCATCGCCGCCGACCAGTGGCCGCAGGCCGGCGAAGGTGCTGCGCACATCTTCGCGACGCGGCGCCCGCGCCAGGTAGCGGGCCGCAGTATCGAGAATGAAATCGATCTCCGCCTGCAGCGGCCGCGGCTCGAGCGGGAGTTCGTCGCGCGGGGTGTCGGTGGTGCCGATCACCAGCTTGCCTAGCCACGGGATCACGAACAGTACGCGGCCATCCGCGGTATCCGGCACCAGCAAGGCATCGGAGCCGGGCAGGAAGTCTGCATCGACGACCAGGTGAACGCCCTGACTGGGGCGAATCAGCGCCCTGCTTCCAGGCAGATCCATCCGGCGCAGCCCGTCCGCCCACACGCCGGTCGCGTTGATCACGCAGCGTGCGGGGATGGCATGCCGTTCACCGGTCTCGACGTCCCTCGCCTCGACGCCACAGATCCGTCCGCTGGATTTGGCAAGGCCCTCGACCACCATGTAGTTGAGTGGCAAAGCACCGAGATCCTCGACGGTGCGTGCCAGCGCTATCGCCAGCCCGGCATCGTCGAACTGGGCATCCCAGTAGGCGATGCCACCGCGCAGCCCATCCCGGCGCACGCCCGGCAGAGCCTCGCAGGTCGCTGCGCGCCCGAGCACGCGGCTGCGTCCCAGACTGTGGCGGCCGGCCAGCAGATCATAGAAACCGAGCCCCGCGCCCAGCATCGGAATCTGGTGCCAATGGTAGGTCGGCACGACGAAGCGCAGCGGTCTCACCAGATGGGGCGCGTTGGCCAGCAGCACCGCCCGCTCGGACAGTGCCTCGCGCACCAGCGACAGATTGCCCTGGGCCAGATAGCGCACGCCGCCATGCACCAGTTTCGTCGCTCGCGAACTCGTGCCCTTGGCGAAGTCGTGGGCCTCGACGAGCACCGTCGAGTAACCACGGGAAGCCGCATCGACGGCACACCCGAGGCCGGTCGCGCCACCGCCTACGACGGCCACGTCCCATGGGCGTCCCGCGCTGCAGCCGTTGCGCAGCGCCGCCAGCAACTCGACCCGGCCGGTCACGCTCAGCCCTCCTCCCAATGCCTCGCACGTTCGACCGCCTTGTGCCAGCGGGCCACCATGCCCCGCCGCCAGTCTTCTCCGGCGCGGGGTTCGAAGCGACGCTCGACGCCCCAATGGGCGGCCAGTTCGTCCTCCCCCTGCCACAAGCCGACCGCCAGGCCCGCGAGATAGGCAGCGCCCAAGGCCGTGGTCTCGGTCTGGCGCGGACGCACCACCGGCACGCCGAGCAGATCGGCCTGGATCTGCATCAGCAGGTCGTTGCGCGCCGCGCCACCGTCGACCCGCAATTCCGAGATCGGGGCGGTGGCGTCGCGGTTCATCGCGTCCACCAGATCGACGGTCTGCAGCGCGATCGATTCGAGGGCAGCACGGGCGATGTGGGCGGCCGTGCTGCCTCGGCTGAGTCCCACCAGCGCGCCCCGTGCGTGGGCGTCCCACCACGGTGCGCCGAGACCGGTGAAGGCGGGCACCAGCACCGCGCCGCCGTTGTCGGGCACGCTGGCGGCCAATGCCTCGACCTCGGCCGAGTCACGGATGATGCCGAGACCGTCGCGCAGCCATTGCACGACCGCACCGGCAACGAAGACGCTGCCCTCGACGAGGTATTCGGTGCGTCCCTGCCGCCGCCAGCCGATGGTGGTCAGCAGGCGCTGGCTGGACTCGACCGGCGAGCCGGTGTTGAGTACCAGGAAGCAGCCGGTGCCATAAGTGTTCTTGGCCATGCCGGGCGCGAAACAGGCCTGGCCGAAAGTGGCAGCCTGCTGGTCTCCGCCGATGCCGGCGATCGGGATCGCAGCGCCGAGCAGGGCCGGTTCGGTCTCGCCACAGATGCCGCTCGAATCCACCACCTCCGGCATCAAGCCCGGGGGTATCCCGAACAGTTCGAGCAGTTCGGCGTGCCAGCACCGGCGATGGATGTCGAACACCATCGTGCGGGAGGCATTGCCGGGATCGGTGACGTGGCGACGTCCGCCGGTGAGTTGCCAGATCAGCCATGAATCGACGGTTCCGAACGCCAGCTCTCCCGCCGCCGCGCGCTCTCGGGCGCCAGGCGTGTTGTCGAGCAACCAGGCGAGCTTGGTCGCGGAAAAGTAGGCGTCCAGTTCGAGGCCGGTGATCGCGCGGATCTCGGGCGCCTTGCCCTGGGCACGCAGGCGGTCGCACAGACCTGCGGTACGGCGATCCTGCCAGACGATGGCGGGGCCGACCGGCCGGCCGCTGGCGCGTTCCCACAGAATCGTCGTCTCGCGCTGGTTGGCGATGCCGATCGCGGCGACGTCGCCGGCGCTGCTGCCGGATCTTTCGAGGGCCTCGCGGGCGCAATCGAGCTGACTCTGCCAGATCTCCATGGCATCGTGCTCGACCCATCCGGAGCGCGGGAAATGCTGCCGGAAAGGCTTCTGGGCGGTGGCCACGACGCGGGATTGCTCGTCGAAGACCATCGCGCGGGAACTGGTCGTGCCCTGGTCCAGGGCAAGCAGGCAAGGCATCGCTCTCCTCCGCTATGGCGTGGTCCTACTGTAACAGCCTCGTACCGCCGGTGGCCGGGAACCGCCACCAATCGCCGGGCACGCCCGCGGCGGGCCGAGCGTCGTTGTCGTGCCTGCGGCACCCGGGATCGCGACCCGCTCCGGAATCGTCCCGTCAGGATTCCCTCTGCATCCCACCCGCCCGATCGGCGACTCGTCCGAACCAGACGTCGCACGGCCTCGCCAGGGGCCACGTGCTGCAGTTCGTGCGCGGTGTCGGGGGAGCTGGCAGGCCCCGGCAATTGCCGCACCTCCTCGCCCGGGCGCCGAAGCGTCCCGCGCAGCGATTGAAGGCGCAGGGCCAGCAGCGCTATAGTGGCCGGCAGCCCCATGCCGATGCGGAGTCCACCATGATCACCACCGATCACTCGCCCAACCTGGTCAGCGTCGTCGTGATCGACGAGTTCACGTTGAGCGACTACAAGGAGTTCGAGGAACTGATCAACTACAAGGTCAGGTTCGAGGGTCCGGTCAGCCTGCTGATGGATCTGCGCGAGATGGCCGGCTTCACGGTAGACGTCGCGTGGGAGGAGATCCGCTATTCGCGCGAACATGTCCACGATTTCAGGCGCATCGCGATCCTGAGCGACGATCAATGGGTCACTTGGAGCGCTTGGCTGAGCCAGTTTTTCGTCGATGCGGAGGTCCAGGTGTTCGACGACGAGGCCGAGGCGCGCGGCTGGGTCGCCGGAGCCGACGAGCCGGCCGGGTGAGCGCGCAATTCACCACGCTGATCGGCGCGGGCGAACTGGCCGGCGCGATCGATCGGCCGGACTGGCGGGTAATCGACTGCCGGCACGACCTGGTCGACACCGACCACGGGCGGCTGGCCTTTGCCGACGGCCACCTGCCCGGCGCCTGCTTCATGCATCTGGACGACGACCTGTCGGCGAAACCGTCGGGCACCAACGGCAGGCATCCGCTGCCCGACCCGGCCGAGCTGGCTCTGAGGCTGGGGGCCCGCGGCATCGATCGGTCGACCCAGGTGGTCGCCTACGACGACAGCGGCGGCATCTTCGCAGCGCGCCTGTGGTGGTTGATGCGCTGGCTCGGCCACCGCCGGGTGGCGGTTCTCGACGGCGGCTTCCGCTCGTGGTGCGCCGCGGGCAAGCTCAGCACCGGTCAGCCGACGCCGGCTGCCACGCATTTCGAAATCGCGGCGGTGGCAGGCCATGTCCTGACCGACGACGTCGTCGCCGGGCTCTCCCGCGGCGACATCGTGCTGCTCGATGCACGAAGCCCGGATCGCTTCCGGGGCGAGAACGAGACGCTCGATCCCGTCGCCGGCCACGTGCCGGGAGCGCGCAACCGATTTTTCCACGACAATCTCGGCCGCGACGGGCACTTCAAATCGCCCGAGCTACTGGCCGCCGAGTTCCGCCAGGTGATCGGCGGCGCGCGTCCGTCACAGGTGGTCCATATGTGCGGCTCGGGCGTCACCGCGTGCCACAACCTGCTGGCCATGGAAGTCGCCGGAATCCGTGGATCGAAGTTGTATGCAGGCTCATGGAGCGAGTGGTGCAGCGCACCCGAACGCCCGGTCGCGGTCGGCTCGGAGCCCGGCTGAGCGCTACCAGTCGACCTTTTCGATGCGGCCCAGACTGCGACCGAGAAATCGCTCGCCAATGGTCTGGAAACGCAGGGGAATATCGGTCACGCAGAAGCGGTAGGCGGGAGCCGCCCCGGCCTGCCGGGCGAGGTCCTGCTGGCGCAGGCAGTCGGCTGCCAGATCGGCAGTGGTCAGCGCCGAGTCCACCAGCCGCACGCGAGGGCCGGCGACATCGCGCAGCATCGCCTTGAGCAGGGGGTAATGGGTGCAGCCCAGCACCAGGCTGTCCACCTGCTCGGCCAACACCGGCTTCAAGTACTCGTTGGCGGTCAGGCGGGTGACCGGATGATCGAGCCAGCCTTCTTCGACCAACGGGACGAACAGCGGACAGGCCTGGGAGAACACCCGGATCGATGAATCCAGCTCATGGATGCGCCGTGCATAGGCGTTCGAGTTGATCGTCGTCGGCGTGCCGATGACGCCGATCGCACCATTCGGGCTGATCTTCACGGCCGCTCTGGAGCCGGCCTCGATGACGTCGAGCACCGGTACGCCGGCTGCGCGCCGCAGGATCGTCGCCGACGCCACTGCCGCCATCGTGTTGCACGCGACGATCAACAACTTGACGCCTTCGCCGACCAGGAAATCGATGATCTGTTCGGAGAAATGCTCGATGGTCGGCACCGACTTGATGCCGTAGGGCACGCGCGCGGTATCGCCGAAGTAGATGATGCTCTCGTGCGGCAGGCGCTCCATCAGGGCCCGCACGACGGTCAGACCGCCGACGCCTGAATCGAAGACGCCGATCGGTGCGGAATTGTCTGCCATGGGGTCGCGCCTCGGGATGGGGGCGACGGATTGTACCCCGCCCCGTCAGCCAGAGCGCGGCCGGGGCACCGGCTCACGCATACTCGCTGAGGCGCTCCTCCTGCGCAAACGCCGAAACGTCCGGCACCGTGCCCTCGGTAATCAGGCGCAACACGATCTCGTCTTCCTGGCGCTGGGGGAGCATGTACTTGTAAAGCGACTTCTCGTCCGGCAATTCACGCCATCTCCCGGCCAGCTCTGCAATACGCCGACACACATGCTGGGTGCTGATGTGAAGCAGCAGCGCCGGCGCGCCCACCCGCGGGCACTCCTTCTCTTCGGCAATCTGTTCGAACTCGAGATAACGCATGTAGAAGAAGCGATGGCGGGGGTTCACCTCGATCAGGATGTCGGTGCAGCCCTGGACCCGGTGGGCGTAGATGTGGAGCAGGTGAACCAGCGTACCGATCAGTCGCTTGGAACGAACGCTCGGTTCCACCGCGAACTTGCCAAACTCGCACAGTCGGGCCCCGCGCCTGCGGAACGCCGCCACTTCGTCGGGATAGGTTTCCTCGACCGACAAGCCCGCCGGCGAATCGACGTTGACCGTGCATGTCGCGTAGATCCGTCCGAACAGCTCGGCATTCATCGTCATCCGGTTCGGCAACTGATCCAGGGTAGCCGCACCGTTGTACCCCCGCCACGAATACCGCTTCTCGATCAGCAGGCTGGTCTCTTTCTTCTGCGGACTGCTGCCGGTCAGCAGCTTGAGCTGGAACTTGTCCTTGCGCTCGGCAAACTCCTCGACACTCTCGTCGTCGCCATGCTCGATGCACATTGGCTGAAGCGCCAGCCCGTTGTCCATCACCGTCACTTCCGCGAGTGCCTGAGGCCACGCGGGCGAATCGTTACGCTGGGATTGCGTATAGCTCATCTTTCTGATTGACCTCCCCGCAACTGCCGTATGCCGCAAGTATTACACGGCGGCTTCGCAATTCATCAATCATGCTGCGTCGGCCCTTTCGAATCAAGCACATTCCAGACAAAGGCGTTTGAATTTGTTTCAGAGTCGGCGCGCGCCGAGAGGCTGGCCAGCGCCCACTCGATGTGCTCCCTGACCAGTTCGGAAGCCACCGGCGCGCGCGCCTGCAAGGCCGCCACGGCCTGCGCCGTGGGCGGGCCGTTGCCGAGCGCCACGGCAATGTTCCTCAGCCAGCGATCATGGCCGATCCGAAATATCGCGCTGCCCGCCATCCGTTCGTCGAAATCTGCGGCACTCCACATGAACAGCTCGACCAGCGTCGCGTTGTCGAGGCCATGGCGGACGCGAAAATCCGCCTCGGCGCTCAATTTCGCGAAGCGGTTCCACGGACACACCATCTGACAATCGTCGCAACCGTAGATGCGGTTTCCGAGCAGCGGGCGCAGTTCCAGCGGGATCGCCCCCTTCAATTCGATCGTCAGGTAGGAAATGCAGCGCCTCGCATCGACCCGATAGGGAGCGACGATCGCCTGCGTCGGGCAGATCTCGATGCACGCCGAGCACTGGCCGCAATGGGCGCCGACAGGTGGGTCCGGCGGCAGCGGCAGATCGCTGAGAATCTCGCCGAGAAAGAAATTCGAGCCCGTCTCGCGATCGAGCAGCAGCGTGTGCTTGCCACGCCAGCCCAGTCCCGAGCGCTCGCCGACCGCAACTTCCATCAGTGGTGCGGAGTCGACCACCACGCGCCACCGATGGGCGTGCACCTCGCCGATGCGCTGCGCCAGTCGCTTGAGTCTGTGGCGCAGGACCTTGTGGTAGTCGCGCCCCAGCGCGTAGCGCGAGACGAACGCCCGCGCCGGGTCGGCGAGCACCGCCTGCGTGGCGCGAGCCGGGCTCAGGTAGTTCATTCGCGCCGAGATCACGCTCCGGCATCCGGGCATCAGCAACGCGGGCCGACAGCGGAGGGCACCGTGGCGCGACATATAATCCATCTCGCCATGACTGCCGGCTGCCAGCCACGCGTCGAGGTCGCGTTCGGCCCCGGGCAGGCTGGCCTCGCCGATACGTACCGCGGCGAAGCCCAGTTCCACCGCCCAGCGACGGACGTCGGCGACCAGCCCGTCGAACGGTCCGCCGCTATCAGATGAGGATTGTCGATGCCCGTCACCGCCCATGATGACGATGATAACGAGTGCCGGATCGAACTGGTGCTCGCCCGCGAGGCGGATACCGAGGCACTCGGTGCGGCGCTGGCGGGGGCTCTGGAACCCGGCCTGAAGATCCACCTCGAAGGCGACCTCGGTGCGGGCAAGACGACATTGACGCGGGCGGTGCTGCGCGCGCTCGATTTCAAGGGCAGCGTGAAAAGTCCCACATACACGCTGATTGAACCTTACACCATTTCTAGATTAAACTTATATCACTTTGATTTTTATCGATTCACTGATCCTGATGAATTCCTCGAAGCAGGCCTGGACGAATACTTCGGCGGTGACGGCGTCTGCGTCGTCGAATGGCCGGGGCGGGCAGCACCCCACTTGCCGCCCCCCGATCTCCGCATCCTGCTTCGAATCGAGGGCACGGGCCGCCACGTCGAGGCACGGGGCCTGAGCCCGAGGGGGCAAGAATGTTTAAGAAAAATCAGGGAGATGGTGAATCCGTAGGGCACCACGCCGGCCGTCGCGTATTTCTGCGCACGGCGGGCGGTGCGTTGGCAATGCTGGTAAGCCCGGTCGGGCGTGCCGCGGTGACGCGGATCATCGCGATCCGCGTGTGGCCATCCGAGGACTATACCCGGATCACCCTCGAGGGCGCCGACGACCTGCGCTTCAGCCACCACATCGTCAAGAATCCCGAGCGCCTGGTGGTGGACCTCGAAGGCATCGAATTCAACAGCATCGTCGAACACCTGCCGGACTCGATCAGCGAGGCAGACCCCTATATCAAGCTGATCCGCGCCGGTCGCAACCGCCCCGGCGTCGTGCGCATGGTGGTCGAACTGCGCAAGGAGATCTCGCCTCAGGTGTTCACGTTGAAGCCGTACGCCGGCTACGGCCATCGCCTGGTGCTCGACCTCTATCCGACCGAGGCCGACGACCCCCTGCTGGCGCTGATCGAGAAGAGTTCGCCGGCCGAGGCCGCCGCCGGCGACGCGGCTTCGCCCCAGCGCGGCGGCACGCGCACCGAGGTGACGCCCGAGCCGCGGCGGCGCCCGTCCCGTCCGCCGGTTTCCCGCCTGATCACGGTGGCGCTCGATGCCGGCCACGGCGGCGAGGATCCCGGTGCGGTGGGCCGTCGTGGCAGTTTCGAAAAGAACGTCACGCTGTCGATCGCCCGCCGCCTCAAGGCCAAGATCGACGCGGAGCCCGGCATGCGGGCGGTGCTGACGCGCGACGGCGACTACTTCGTGCCGCTGTACCAGCGGGTTCGCAAGGCTCGCCGCGTGCGCGCCGATCTGTTCGTGTCGATCCACGCCGACGCCTTCATCCGTCCGGATGCTCACGGTAGTTCGGTTTTCGTGCTCTCGGAGCGCGGTGCCAGCAGTGCCGCGGCGCGCTGGCTCGCGAAGAAGGAGAACGACGCCGACCTGGTCGGCGGTGTCAACCTGGCCAATCACGACGGTCACCTCGCCCGCACCCTGATCGACCTGTCGCAAACCGCCGCGATCAACGACAGCATCAGGGTCGGCGCCGCGGTGCTGGCCGAGATCGGCGGCATCAACGCGCTGCACAAGGCACGCGTCGAGCAGGCCGGATTCGCCGTGTTGAAGGCACCGGACATTCCGTCGATCCTGGTCGAGACCGCCTTCATCAGCAATCCGGACGAAGAGCGCCGGCTCAACGACCACGCCTACCAGGACACCATGGCCGAGGCCATCCTGCGCGGCATCCGCAGCCATTTCGATCAGTATCCGCTGACCTCGCGCTCCAAGCTCGCGTTCGCCGACTGACTGATTCGCCGCGCGGCGCATCGAAGCTCGTGCTCCCGCCCTCGCACAGCAGGGCGTTTGCCCTATAATTGCCGCTTTTTCAAGGGCGTTCATGCAGGTTTCTCGGGGCGTTCCCGCGCTCGCCGCCCACCCGGCGGTGCTCACCATCGGGAATTTCGACGGTCTCCATCTCGGCCACCAGCGCCTGCTCGGGTTGTTGCGGCAGGAGGCCCGCACGCTCGGGCTGCCGGCCACGGTGATGACTTTCGAACCGCACCCGCGCGAGTTCTTCGCGCCGGCGAGCGCACCTGCCCGGCTGGCCTCGCTGCGCGAAAAGCTGATCGGGCTGGCCGAGGCCGGCATCGACCACGCGGTGGTGGTGCACTTCGACGCGCGCTTCGCGGCGCTTTCCGCCGGCGATTTCATAGAGCGGGTGCTGGTGCGCGGCCTCGCCACCCGGCGCCTGTTCATCGGCGACGATTTCCGCTTCGGTGCCGGACGGCGGGGCGACTTTGCGATGCTGTGCGAGGCCGGCGACAGCCATCGCTTCCGAGTTGCAGCGATGCCGACGGTGACCGTCGACGACGAACGGGTGTCGAGTTCGGCCGTGCGCGATGCCCTGGCCGACGGCGACATGACGCACGCCGCACGGCTTCTCGGCCGCCCCTACAGCATTGCCGGGCGCGTCGTGCGCGGTGATCGCATCGGCCGCACGCTCGGCTTCCCGACCGCCAATGTCCTGCTGCGCCACCGGCGCGTACCCCTGGCCGGCATCTTCACGGTCAGCGTCGAGGGGCTGGCCGGATGCGCACTGCCGGGTGTCGCCAGCATCGGCCGCCGCCCGACCGTGAGTGACGCCGGCAGGACCACCCTCGAGGTCCATGTCTTCGATTACGATGCGGACTGCTATGGTGCCCACCTGCGGGTAAATTTCCTCGACAAGCAGCGCGACGAGGAGAAGTACCCGAATCTCGAACTGCTGAGGGCGCAGATCGCCCGCGACGCCGAGCGCGCTCGCGAGTGGTTCGGCATCCATCCCCTCTGAATCCGCGATATCCCAGATTTTCAATTCCGTCATGGCCGATTACCGCAAGACCCTGAACCTGCCCGACACTCCGTTCCCGATGCGCGGCGACCTCGCCAGACGCGAGCCGGGCTGGATCGCCGACTGGCAACGGCGCAAGCTCTACCAGAGGATTCGCGAGACCTCGGCCGGCCGCCCCAAGTTCGTGCTGCACGACGGCCCGCCCTACGCCAACGGCTCGATCCACATCGGCCACGCGCTCAACAAGATCCTCAAGGACATCATCGTCCGCTCCAAGACCATGGCCGGTTTCGACGCCCCCTACGTGCCCGGCTGGGACTGCCATGGCCTGCCGATCGAGCACAAGGTCGAGGTCACCCACGGCAA
>JAGRGB010000160.1 GCA_020445745.1 Rhodocyclaceae bacterium
ATCGGCGATGTGCATCGAGCCGCCCTTGCCCTTGCAGGTGCCGGTGGCCTTGCCCCAGATCTCCGCCATCATGCCCACCGGGTCGACCCCCTTGGCGATGCAGTGGCCGTGACCGCGATGGGTGCTGGCGATGTAGTCGTCACCGGTCAGGTGCATGCACACGCCGGTGGCCGATGCCTCCTCGCCGGCGTAGAGGTGCACAAAGCCGGGGATCTCGCCGGTGGCGAAATCGTTGTGTACCCGTTCCTCGAACTCCCGGATCGTGCGCATCGTCCGGTAGGCCTTGAGCAGGCTTTCGCGATTCAGCGTCTCGCTCACGTCAATCTCCTTCCTTGGTTGTGGTCGTCAAGACCGGTTCCGGCGATCCCGACCGAGGTGGCCGGGCATCGCCCGTTGCAGCTGGCCGGAAACCGGCCCTAGGGGTCAGGCGAGCGCACGGCATCTCCGCCCAGTGCGCCGCGCCTGACCGCGTCTCTCAACGTGGCGCCGACATCCAGCGTCCACGGGCCATCGAGGGCGAGGCGCACCGCGGCGCCTTCACCGTCCAGCAATTCGATCTCGCGCTCGCCGTCGAGGGCGATGCTGCCCCTGCGGGTCGCAACCAGGTAATCCACGCCGGGTTGCATGCGACCGGCCTCGGCCACGCCAAGACAACTCACCAGGCCCGGCGCGATCGGTGCCCACACCGGCCGGCCATCGCTCGCGCAACGGACGTAGGCACCGCCGGGCTCGTCGCGCCCGACCGGCTCGACCATCGCCGCGATGCTCGACAGCCCGATCGCGTCGGGTTCGGCGAAGGCGACGAACAACTCGGTGATGGTCTCGCCCGACCACACGGCACGGGCGCCGACGTGCGCCATCCGCGTCACGCAGACATCGACCAGGGCCAGTTCGCGACGGTCGCCGACCTGCACGTGCAGGCACTTGTTGCGTCTCAGCGCCCGCTCCCGGGGCACCTGCCCGGTGGCGAACAGCGCGGCCGCGATGCCGGTGACGGTGGCCTCGCGGAGATCCGGGAAGACGTTGTTGGTGCCGGTGGACAGGGTCGCCAGCGGCATCCCGGGCACGGCCCCGGCAACGACCCGGTGGGTACCGTCGCCTCCGAGCACGAAGATCAGCCGCGCCCCGGCGTCGGCCATCGCACGGGCAGCCGTGGCGCTGTCCCCCGCGCTCCCTTCCAGAGGCATGTCGACGAAGTCGAGCTGCGGCCACGGCGGCAGCTGCTGCGCGTGATGGGTGCGCACCGCCCGGATCACGCCGGCGCTGATGCCTGTGGCGTCGGGCATCATCAGCGCCCGATCGACGCCGAGCTGGCCCAGCGGGCCGAGCAGGCGCTGGACCATGTTGGCCTTCTCGGCGGTCGGAAAGACCGAGGCCTTGGCGGTCAGGCGGCGGATGTCGCGACCCGATGCCGGGTTGGCGACGATGCCGACGACGATTTCCGATTTGGCTGCAGATCCCACGGGCACCGATTCCTCTTGCGATGGATTCGCTGGCGCACGGGATGTGCCAGCTGCATGGCCCGGTTTCGATCGGGCCGCAGCCGGCCCGGAACATCCACGTAATAACAATAGTTTGCGAACTCGATAGGGACGAGCCGCGAGCGCCGAAAGGTCGCCCTGGATCCACGCCCTCGCCAGGACACGTGCGTCACCGGCCGGCCGCGGCCAGGACAGCTGTTGCAACGCGTGAGACACGTGTCCGGATTGCCACCCGCCGATTCGTCAAATAACCTTCAATCACGCGGAGATACTCCGCGATCAGAGATCCGGCAGTCGTTGCGAGCCGGGCCGGGAGGAGACAGGATGAGATCGCACCAGGCAGTCGCGCACCATGTCGGCCGCGTCATCGACGTCGTCGAACGCGGCGCGCTTCTCGGCGCGGACGGCAGCGCGAATCGGCTTGCCCGTTCGTGGCAGCGCTCGCTGAACAGCCATCAGGTCGATCCGGCGCAGGTCAACGTGCCGCGGGTCGTCACCGCCCAGGAACTGCGCGAACATCGCGAGCGGCTGGACGCCTTCATGCGAATTTCCCGCGAGGGTGTCGACCGGCTCTACGCCCAGGTGCTGCCCGCCAACTACTGTGTGCTGATGACCGATGCGGCCGGGATCACCATCGATTTCCGCACGGTGCCGGGGCAGGACAAGGAGTTCAAGGAAGAGGGCTTCCGCGTCGGGACCTGCTGGTCGGAGGAGCAGGAGGGAACCTGCGGGGTCGGCACCAGCCTGATCGACGGCCAGCCGACGCTGGTCCACCGCGACGAACACTTCCGCACCCACAACATCAAGTTCACCTGCAGCGCAGCGCCGATCTTCGGTCTGGACGGCAGTCCGATCGCGCTACTCGACGCTTCGGCGCTGCATTCGCCGGACCAGCGCGACAGCCAACTGCTGGTGTTCCGCATGGTCATCGAGCGTGCCCAGCAGATAGAGAACGCCTTCGCCTACTACAGCCTGCGGCCGTACTGGGTGCTGCAGTGCGGCCATCTGGCCGAATACCTCAGCGTGCAGACCGACTACATCGTCGCCTTCGACGACCGGGGTCAGTTGGTGGGCGGCAACCGGCGCGCCAACCTGGAGCTGCTGACTCGCGACGGTCATGCCCCGCTGTTCGTGCACGACCTGTTCGAATGCACCGCCAACGACATCCTCGCCGCCGCCCACGCGCGCCCCGGGCAGCCCTTCCCGCTGCGCCTGCAGGGGTCCGGCGAGCGTATCTTCGCGACCTTGCGCTCGCCGGCCAGTCGCAGCCGCCAGGCCGAGCTGCAGCGCCGGGTGGCGGTGCCCGAGCGCTGCGTCGAAAAGGACAGCCGCGAGTTGCGCGGCTTCAGCCATCTGGCGCTGCGCGACAGCCGCGTCCAGGCCAACGTCGAGCGCGCCCTGAAGATCGTCAATCGCGACATCCCGGCGATGCTGCTGGGCGAGACCGGCACCGGCAAGGAGGCCTTCGCCCGCGCATTGCACGATTACAGCGACCGCAGCGCCAAGCCCTTCGTCGCACTGAACTGCGCGGCGATTCCCGAGAACCTGATCGAGAGCGAACTGTTCGGCTACCGCGAGGGCGCGTTCACCGGCGCTCGCGCCAAGGGCGCCCGCGGCAAGATCCTGCAGGCCGACGGCGGCACCCTGTTCCTCGACGAGATCGGCGACATGCCGCTGCAATTGCAGTGCCGGCTGCTGCGCGTGCTGGCCGAAGGCGAGGTGCTCGCCCTCGGCGCCGAGACGCCAATTCCGGTCAAGCTCAACATCGTCTGCGCGACCCACCAGAACCTGCCCGATCTGGTCGCCCAGGGGCGCTTCCGCGAGGACTTGTACTATCGCCTCAACGGCGCCGTGTTCCACTTGCCGCCGCTGCGCGAGCGCAGCGACATCCGGGACGTGATCGAGACCGTGCTGCGCGAGGAAGGGGCTGCAATGGATCGCCCCGAGCTGACCCTCGACAGCGAGGCCATGAAGGCGCTCGAAGACCACGACTGGCCGGGCAACATCCGCCAGCTCCGCCATGCCGTGCGCTATGCCTGCGCGATCTGCGACAACACCGTGATCCGCGCCGACCACTTCCCGCCCGACCTGTTCATGCCGCCCCGGTTGTCCCCCGGCAGCGAAGGCGCGATTGCCACGCCGAACGCCGGCCGGGCGGTCGCCGCCGGCCCGCCGCCGCCACGCGACATCACCGGCAGCGAGGCGATGCTGCGCGCCCAGATGATCGAGACCCTGCGCCGCAACCACTGGCAGGTAAAGATCTCGGCGCAGGAGCTCGGCATGTCGCGCGCCACCTTCTACCGCAAGCTGTCGCGCTTCAACATCGTGCCGCCGAACCGGCGGGATTAGGGCTGCGCGGCGCAGGGGCCGGATCGCGACCGAGCGCAGCACGGCATCACGACCGGCGTCCGTGCCCGGGACGCCGCGAGCGACATCGGCAGGTGGACCGCCCCGTGGCCTCAGTCGCCCGACCGGCGCACGCCGACCAGCGGCGTATCGCCGAGCGGCGTCGGCGCCACAAGTTGCGGGGTCTGGGGACCGGCCCGGCGATCGTAGTTGCGGTCCACCAGTTTGGCCGCCCCGGCAAAGATCTCCTCCTGGGTCAGCAGCCCGTCGTGGTCCGCATCGGTGGCCGGCGCCATCGACTCGAGCAGCGAATAGGTGAACAGGCCGTGGCCGGTTGCCTCGTGCTCCTGGGAATATTCGCCGCCCTTGGAGGCCAGCATCAGCGAGAATAGCGAGGCGGCCGAGCGCTTCAGGAAGGAATGGGACTCGAATCGGCCCGCGATGCCGCTCGCCTGGCAGGTGTCGACGATCAGCAGCCGCCGGCCGGCCGCCATGCGCAGGCCGTCGAAGAAGGTGGTCCACGGCACCAGGCTCTCGATCCTGCCGCCGCTGATCAGCCGGTCGATGTCCTCGCCGGCGGCATCGCGCGGCACGAAATAGTAATTGCCCTGCCGGTCGCTGATGCCGTGGGAGGCCAGGAACACCACCACGGTGTCTATGCCGCGCGCCTGCCGGACCCATTCGAGGCTGCGTTCGATCACCTCGCGGGTCGGCTTGTCGGCGGTGTCGTCGTTGATCAGCCGCGCGTGCACCCGGCGATAGACGTCCTTGCCGCGGCCGACCAATGCGGCGGTGATCGCCTGCGCATCCTGCGCCGCGAAGGCCAGATGTGCTTCCGGCGACAGGCGCGGAAAGACATTCACACCGATCGCCAGCAGGTAGAGATCGCCCTTCGGGCGCTGCGGCGGCGGCCCGTCCGGCAGCGACACGTAGGTCTCGTCGACGCCCATCGACAGGCCGTTGAAGGCCTCGACCCGGATCGCGTTGCCGCGCGCGCTCAAGGGCACGCTGAGCCGGCGGCTGAAACGCTCGCCGTCGGCTCCCTGCAGGACGCGCTCGTTGCCCGGCGTCACCGGAATGCCATTCACATAGACCGAGAAGTCCTGCGTGCGCGCCCCGCCCATCTCGCCCTTCAGTACCAGGTCGAGCAGCGCCCGACGGCCTTCGCGCCGCACCGCGCCGGGAACCACCCGCAGGCGGGCCGGCGCGATCTCGGGCAGGCGTGCGATGTCGAACAGGCGCACACCGCCGTCCACCGCGGCAACCGTGCCACCCTCGCGGCCGGCCTCGAAGGCCGCCACGACCAGATCCGGTCGATACAGAAGACGGTCGAACTGCACCGCGCGGAAGAAATCCGGTGTCGCGTCCCTGCCGCGATTGGCATGCCAGCCGACGTAGTTGTCGCCGAAGTACGACGACATGTAATGGCCGCGCGGCTCCCAGGCGATCCAGTCGCGGCCGTTGCGGTGCGGAAAGTAGGCGAAGATCTCCTCGCCGTCATCCACCCGGTACCAGCGCAGGGTGCCGTCGGACAATGCCGCGACCACCAGTTGCCCGTCGCCACTGACCGTCACCGCCCGCGCCACCGCAGCCAGACGCAGCGACCAGCGCTGCCGGCCGCCGGCGTCGAACAGGCGCACCGCCCACTCGGTCCCGAGCACGATCTGCTGGCCGTCGGGGGTGATCGCATAGCTGTGGATCAGCTCGTAGTCGTCCAGCGCAAGCGGCCGTCCGTTCAGAACCGGTGCCGTGCTGCCCCGCCAGTTCTCCAGCAGCAGCGCGTCGCTGCGCAGCCGGGCCGCCGCCAGTGTCTCGTCGGCGGCTGCGCCGAGCGGCTGCTGTTCCGCGCCGGCGCGTACCGAGAACACCGCCATCCGCCCGCCACCGGCCGGGTAGCGGACCGTGGCACCGTCGCGCGACACCGCCAGCCCGCCGTGCAGCCCGCCGAAGTCGAGGATGTCCGGCGCGCGGAAGGGGCCAGGCCGCCCGTCGGCGGCGACGGTTCCGAAGCCCGGATCCTCGGCCGCGAAGACCACGCCGTCGTCGGCCAGCGGCTGGATCTCGACGATGCGCCGGCGTGCCGCGCGGATCCGGCGCGGATGGCCGGACTCCGCCGCTGTCCAGTGGTATATCCAGTTGTCTTCGCCGCCTCCGGCGTCACCGGCGGCGAACAGGTGCCTGCCATCGGCCGACCATCCCACCGCCAGCACCTTGCGCAGTCCCTCGAGGGTGGGCGGCGCCATCGACGACACCAGCTCCAGATCCTTTGCCGACACCACGGCGACCCGGCCGGCATCGTAGAAACCGGCCGCGATGTGGCGGCCGTCCGGGGCGAAGCGCACCACCACCGGCTGTCGGCCGGCGGGGATCACGCGGCGACCGATCAGCCGCAGTTCCTCGTTGTAGAGGCGCAGCATGCCGTCAAGACCGGCCGCCACCAGGCGGCCCGATACGGAGAAATCGAGATCGGTCAGCTTGTCGCGGTACTGCGCGTCGCGCGCCACGACCTGACCATCCGCCAGCCGAACCACCGCCAGCCCGGCGCGGCCCTGCAGGCCGACCGCGAGCAGCGTGCCGTCGGGCGACCAGGCCAGCGCGTGGATCGCGTCCGGGAAGCCACCCAGCCGCTGCACCAGTTCACCGCTCGCGGCGTCGAACAGATAGACCGAGGCGTGGCGGTCCCAATCCCAGCCGGTCCACCCGCCAACCGCCACGCGCTCACCGTCGGGAGACAGTGCAAGAGCGAAGATCTGGCCCTCGTGGCCGGCGTCGATCGGGACCCGCAACGTGCGCACCAGGCGCTGCTCCGGCATCTGCCAGATGCGTACGGTCTTGTCGTCGCCGGCCGTGACGACCCGGTTGCGGCTGCGATCGACGACGATGCGGCGGATCATGCTGGTGTGCGCGCCGGTCTCGACACGCAATACCGGCAGTGACGGCGGCTCGCCGGCTGCAGCCTGCGCCGGCCACCACGACAGCACCAGCAGGATCAGTTCAAGGGCGCACGCGACCGTCTTCAAACGGCAGCCCCCGGCCGAAATCGCGCTCGCGCGCATCGCCGCGGCCGCCGGCGAACACCACCACCGACGACTGCTCCTCGTCGCCGGGCCTGCTTGCGGCCTCGTCCTCTTCCTCCTCCGCTGCATCGCCATCGGTCGCAGCCAGTGCCGCACGCCCGCCGTCGTCTTTGGCGTCCGGTCCGACTTCGTCACCATCGCTGCCGTCGGCGTTCTGCTGCTCGCCGTCGCCGCTCGGGACCGCGCCGGCCGCCACGGCATCCTGCCGCGCTTCGTCTTCCTCCTTCTCGCGTCGGGCTTCGACCCGCACCGGATCGCGCACCTCGACGGGAGACTGGTCGGCCTCGGCAACGAAGATCTCACCGAAACCGTCGCCGGCGTCCGGTGCGAGCGTCGCATCGATCGCGCCGCCGGCCGGCGCCGACGCACCACCGCCATCGACTCCGCCCGGCGCTGCCGAGCCCACCGAAGTGGCGCCAGGCGCCGCGACGGCGGCGCTGACGCCGCCGGCACCGGACATCGTCACCGAGATCGCGGACGGACCGAACGGCGGCACCGCGCCGGGCACCGCCGGCGCTCCGGGGCCGACGTTGGTCGGCCCGGGGGCCACCGCCGGCGAGACGATGCCGGGCTCGGACAGCCGCGCCACCGGCGTCGGGTCGATCGTGTCGGTGAACGCCACGCCGTCCGAATCGCTCACATTGCGATTGCCCGAGACCGATTCGATGCCGGTGTGGCCCGGGTCGAGGAATACCACCTGGCCAAGCGGCGCGAGGATCGTGATGTCGCCCTCGGCGCGCGCCTCGTACAAATTGATGTTGCCGCCGTCGGCTTGCAGCACCAGGGTCGCGACGCCCCGGTCGGTGGGGTTCCAGACTGGCACGATGGCCGGATCCTCGACCGTGACGTGGGCGCCGAGCGTGGCGCCCAGCGTGATGTCGCCGGTGGTGGTGACCATGCTCACCGGGCCGGTGGTCTCCACCTGCTCGACCGAGATGCCGGTGCCGGCCGTCAGCGTCAGCGGCTGCAGCAGGTGGCGCGGGTCGGCCGCGTCGGCCGGACTGGTCACGCCGAACGCGACATGCACCCGCGGCAGCGTGATCGAGCCGGTGGCGTCGACCACCAGGCCGCCCTCGCCCGCGATCCAGACCAGGTCGCCGGCGCCGCCGATCGCGATATTGCCGACGCCGAACGGGCCGCCCCAGGCCGGCACGCTGACGCCTGCGACGGTAGTCGCGCCGAGACCGGCGAACGGATCGCTGCCGGTCGAGAGCTGTGCGCTGGTGGCCCGCAGCGGCAGCCCGGCGGAGCTCAGCGTGAGGTGCCGGCCGGCGCGCAATTCGACCGCGCCGAGACTGTAGACTCGGCTCGTCGTGATATCCCGGCCGGCGAAGAGGCGTGCGTTCGGACCCACTGCGGACGAGACGTTGGCGATGTCCTGGGCGGCGATCAGCAGCAGCGTGCTCGGCTCGTTGTAGCCCAGGCCGGTGATCGAGCTGCCGGCCGAAATCGCCGCCAGATTGGCTGCTCCATTCACCTGGAAGTCGGTGATGCCAGCGAAGCCGGCGAGGTTCACCTGGTTCGGAAAGGACAGCTCGGTCAGCACCAGGGTCGCCGGATCTACGTGGCGGGCGAGCCAGGTCGATCCGCCGATGATCGCGCCGGCGGTGGACTTGACCGTCAGTGTCGCGGCCGTGCGCAGGTAGGTCGGCAGGATGTCGCCGGCCGCTTCCAGTGTCAGGTTGCCGGTACCGCTGTCGATGTCGCTGATGAAGCCGGTGTTCAGGAAGACATCCGGGTTCGGGTCGGCGGTCGGGTTCTGCACGATGCCGCCGACGCCGGCGAGGATCGTGATGTCGCCGTTGTCGGTGTAGATGCGCTGGTTCACCCGCACCTGGTCGGCTGCCGATATCAGCACCGAGCCGGTGCTGTTCGGGATCAGGCTGTCGATGCTGACGTCGCCGCCGGTCGAGGCCAGGCTGAGCTGTCCGGAGGTGTAGTAGCCGGCGGTCGGCGTGGCATTGACGTCGGCCAGGGCCGGACCGTTGGCGAAGTCGTCGAAGGCGCTGATCGACACCGCGCCGGAATCCGACATCACCCGCAGGTCGGGCGCGGTGAAATCCACCGAGCCGGCGGTCGAGGTCAGCGACAGGCGCGCCACGTCGCCGGCGAGCGTGTCGCGGAAGGTCGCGATCTCGGCCCCGACGTTGATGTCGCCGACCGCCGTCATGGTGATGTTGCCACCCGGCAGCGCATTGCGTCCGGCCACCGGGTAGGTGGCGTCGATGCGGTCCCAAGGGCCGACCTTGGCATGGATGTTGATGTTGCCACCGGCATCCATGATCAGGTCGGAGCCGCTGGTGGCGTTGGCGATCACCTGATTGACGTTGATGTCACCGGCGGCGGTCAGCGTCGTCGTGCCGGTGGTCTCGTAGATCGGCACCTCGACGTTGATGTCGCCGCCGGTCGAGGTGACGCTGACTGCACCGGTGGTGATCATCGACCCGGTATCGACGCTGCCTCCGGTAGTCTCGCTGATGCTGGCCGTGCCCGCGCGCAATTGCACGCTCTGCGGCGCACCGATGGCATCGACGCCGTCCGGGGCATGCTGAATCGTGCCACCGGCGTCAATCGTGATCGACGCATCGTTGGTGACGATGTGGTCGTTCAGTCTCGTATCGCCTCCCGAGGCGACGTTTACGGCTCCGCCGACACCGTCGATGCGGGCGTTGACGGTAACGTCGCCGCCGGCCGACAGGCGCGCGCCGCCGCCCAGGCCGGCGATCGGCGCATCGAGCGTCAGATTGCCGCCGGCGCGGTAGCTGACACTGCCGCTCAGGCCGCCGACGCCCTGGGTCACCGACAGATTGCCGCCGCTCGCCAGGGTAAGCGCGGTGCGAACCGACATCGGGCCGGTGGTCAGACTGCCGGACGACGACACCGACAGGCTGCCGTTCGAAAACAGGCCTCCGCCGGAGAAGCTGACGCTGCTGCCCGAAACGGACAGGCGGCTGCCGGCCAGCACACGATCGCCGATCACCACCGATCCGCCGTCGAGCGCCACGCTGCCACCCTGGATCGGCGCCGCAACGCCCAGCCGGCCGGAGGTCGTGGCCGTCAGCGAAGCACTTGCGACCACCGGCCGCAGGATCGACAGGCCGGCGGGGGCCTGCAGGACGACATCGCCACCCGCGACCGCCCCCGACACGGCCAGCGTGCTGCCGCGCGAGACCAGCGATATCCTGCCCGAGGTCGAGACCGGCCCGCTGGTAAGGCGCTCCCCGGCACTGACCGTGATCGGCGCGCCGCCGGACAGCAGCGCGGCGGCGGACGCGAAGCTCGCCTGGCCCTCGGCATCGATCGTGATCACCCCGCCATTGGTGACGATCGGCCGGCTGGCGATCAGGTCGCCGCCGGCGTCGATCACCAGACCGCCACCGGCCACGCCACCGCGGCCATCGACCTGGGCATCGACGAGGATGTCGCCGCCGGCCAGCAGGGTCAGCGTGCTGCCGCCGGCGAGGCTGGTCAGCGGTGCTTCGATGCGCAGCGTACCCGCGGCATCCACGGTGACGGCACCGCCCGGCGCCAGCCCCGCGCGCAGCGAGACGTCACCCGCCGACGAGACGATCGAGATCGGCGCCGGCGACTGCACGACGCCGTTCTGCACGATCGCACCGGCAGCCAGCAGCGCGATCGGCGCGGTTTCCGAATACACGCCACCGCCGGCGTCGATCGTCAGCCCGCCGCCGGCATCGAGCGCCACCGGCGCCGACGAGGTGGCGATGAAGCGTTCCAGCAGGATGTTGCCGTCGGCCACCAGCGACACGCTGCCGGCACGGGTCGCGCCGAGGCCGTCGATCTGGGCCGAGACGACGATGTCGCCGCCGGCGTCGACGCGCAGCTCGCTGCCGGCGCGCAGATTGCTGATCGGCGCCAGGAAATGCACGTCACCGGCGGACGTCACGATCAGGTCGCCGGCGTCGTCGGGCACCACGCCCGCGATATCGACGCCCCCTGCGCCGTTCAGTGTCAGGCGGTCGCTGCCGAGCAGGATGCCGGTGACCAGCCGGCTGCCGCTGGTCATCGTCAGCGGCGCGGCGCCGGCGCTGACGATCGCATCGGGAGCCTGCTCGACCGCACCGCCGGCGCGCAGGTCGATCGCACCGGACGCGGTCGCGACGTGGTCCTCGATGCGCAGCGCGCCCCCCGCCTCCAGTGACACGCGCCCGCCCGCGACCGCCGCCCCGGTACCGTTGATCTCGGCCAGGACCGCGATGTCGCGGCCGGCCTGCATGCTGACGTCGCTGCCGGCGAGCAGATTGACGACCGGCGCCTCGACCGAGATGTCGGTCGCAGCGACGACCGTCAGGTCGCCATTGTCCGGTTCGACGGGCGCAGTGATGCGGACGTCGGCCGCAGTCGAGCGCAGCGACACGGCACCCCGGGTGATGGTGGCTCCGGCCGCCAGGGTCGCCACCGACTCGATGTCGATCGGCGCGTCGCCGGCGAACACCGCAGCGCCCTCGCCGAACGCGACGCCGCCGCCAGCCCGGATGCCGACGCCGCCGTCGCGGGTCACGACGAAATCGTTGACCGCCACGTCGCCGCCGGCCGTGACCTCGACCTCGCCACCGGGCACGGCAGCCTCGAGACCATTGATCTGCTCGTTGATGCGCACATTGCCACCGGCGGCGATGCGGACATCGGCGCCCGAATTCAGGTTCAGCGCCGGCGCGTTGATTTCGACGTCGCCGGCCGCCTCGACGATCAGCTCGCCGTTTGCCGGATCGACGACGCCGTCCAGGTGTACCGCGCCGCCGGTCGAGCGCAGCGTCACGCTGTTGGACGTCAACAGCACGCCGGCCGCCAGTTGGCCGCCGGCGGTGAGATCGATCGGCGCGCTGCCGGCGAACAGAGCCCTGCCCGCCGCGAAGCCGATGCTGCCACCGCGGGCCAGCAGCGCGATGGCTCCATCGTTGGTGAGGATGAAATCATGGATCGAGATGTCGCGACCGGCATCGAGCGTCAGGCCGGCACCGGCGACACCGCCCCGGCCGTCGATCGCCGAATCGACCGAAATGTCCCGATCCGCCTGCAGCCGCAGGCTGGTACCCGAGCGCAGGATGCGGCTCACGTTGCCGGCCTCGCGCGCGCCGATCGCCAGATCCAGCGGATCGAGCAGCAGCATGCCGGCACGGCCGGCAGCGGCGCCGGCATCCACGTCGCCGCCGAACGCCAGCGCCTCCTTGCCGGAGACTTCGACCCGGCCACCGTCGCCGCCGCGGCTGCCGCCGCGGGCGCTGATCCGGCCCTGGAAGGCGGTCTGGCCATCGGCCCAGACCACCACCTCGCCGCCGTCGCCACGGTCGATCGCGTCGGCCCGCAGCTCGCTGCCCGGGGCGACGCTGACCTGCCGCGCCCGCGCGCCGTCACCGCTGCCCTGCCAGGCGCCGCCGATCCGGATCGCACCGCCACCGGCCTCGCCGCTGACGTCGAGCGTGGCGTCGCCGAGCGCGAGCGCATCCGCGCGCAGGTCGATCGTGCCACCGCGGCTGCCGGCCCCTTCGCCCCGCGCTTGCAGCCGTCCGGCAATCGTCGCTCGGGCGCCGGAGGCGCCGAGGATGATGCGACCGTCGCGCTGCTCGACCGTGTCGGCACGCACGACACCACCGAGATTGACCACACCCGCGACGATGTGGCGGGCATCCGCGGCACTGAGCAGGATCACGCTGCCACCGTCGGCGTCGATCCGGCCGTACTGCTCCAGCGTGCGGCTGTCCTGCTCCGAAAGCGTGAAGCGCACCAGCTCGTCGCCGGCCAGGTCCACCGTGAAGCGCTCGCCGCTGGCCAGCGCGACGCGACCGAGGCGGGCGGTGATGGTGCCGTCGTTGCGCACCTGGGGCGCCACCAGGGCGACGAAGCCGCCGTCGGCAGCCGCGATGCGGCCCTCGTTGCGCACCGTCGCACCGGGCATGCCCGGCTCGGCGAAGGACAGCCGGCCATCGAGGAAATCCTGCCGCGCGATGTTGCTGGTGGTGGCGATCAGGCCGGCCACGTCGATGCGGGCGCCGCGGCCGAAGATCACGCCGGCCCGGTTCACGATGAAGATCTGGCCGTTGGCCGTGAGCGATCCGTCGATCTGCGAGGGGCGGCCCGAGTCGATCCGGTTCAGCGTCGCCGCGGACGCCGACGGCTGCCGGAATTGCACCGACTCCGCAACGCCGACGTCGAAGCCATGCCAGTCGATGATCGCCCGTTCGCTGCGCTGCTCGATCCGCGTCTGGCTGCCGGATCTCGAGATGCTGGCCTGGCCGCCCGAGACCACGCCCCCCTCGGGCGCAGCGTGGGCCAACGGTGACACCAGACCGGCCGCCACCAACAGGGCCGTCAGCGGCCTCGGCCGCCGCGGATCACCGCCGGCCCGGCTCGCCGCTGCCATGCTGGCACGATTCATTTGCATGTCTTCCTCCCGCTCACATGCGGGCCGACAGGCCCGCATAGACTCGGACGTCCTTGTCACCCTCGGCCCCGACCCGCCTCGTCAGCGGTCGCGCCAGTTCGACAAAACCATTGACGCTCGGTGCCAACACCAGCCGCGTCCCGACACCCACGCTGGCCGCCGAGGCGTCGCCCTCGCCACCGGACGCGCGCGACCAGACGCGACCGACGTCGTAGAAGCCGTAGCCCTGCAGCGGCAGGCCGCCGGCCAGCGGCAGCCGGGCCGCGTAGCGCAACTCGAGCTTGGCCGCCAGACCGTGGTCGCCGACCAGCTCGGAGGGGTCGTAGCCGCGGCCGAAGGGCTCGCCGCCGAAGGCGAACAGCTCGGACGAAAGCAGGGCGGTACGGGCATGTTGGCCGGCCATCGCCGCCAAAGCGCTCCAGCGCGCCGAGAGGTCCTGCAGGCGGGCCGCGAAGAAGGTCAGCTTGCCGTAATCGACGCGCCCGTCGGCGCGGGTCAGCAGCGGGTCGCCGTTGCGCGACGCACCGAGCGCCGACAGGCCGTGGCTGGCTTCGAGATCGACGATATTGGTGCCGCCGAAGCGATCCTTGCGGTCCCAGGTCAGGCCGACGCGCAGCGAGCGGACGTGGTCTTCCCGGTCCTTGACACCGAACACGCGTTCCTCACCGTCGTGCCCGTCCAGGCTGGCACGCAGGTAGAGGTTCTCGGGCCGGCTGCGCAGCACCGGATAGAGGTAGCCGAGTTGCCACCCGCGCGAGCGGGTTTCGAGGTCGAGCGGGACGAAGCTCTGATCCTCCGGCTCGGCCCGCGTGACGTTGTAGCCGAGGCTCAGCTTGCCACCCTCGCTGCCGAGCGGCTGCTCGTGGCGCAGCGCCAGGTAGGTCATCTCGCCACCCGGCGATGCGACGCCCTTCAGCGAACTGTTGTCGTGCCGGCCGAAGACGTCGGCGACCGCGACATCGGCGATCAGGCGCTCGCTGCCGAGCACGCGGCCACCGCGGTTGTCCACGCTGACACCGGCATCGAAGCGGCGTTCGTTCAGGTGAATGTGGAGATCGGCCGCGGCGAAGCGGTCGGCCGACGGCGACAAGGTCGCGTAGGCGTAAATGCCCGGCAGATCGTTGATCAGCAGCATGTAGCGCTCGAGCGCCGCATTCGTCAGCGGCTTCTCGGCGCGGATCTTCATGCCGAAGCGCAGCACCAGGTCACGCTCGGAGGCCTCGCCACCTTCGATCACGACCTGGTCGACATGGCCTTCGACGGCCTGCAGCCGGACCTGCCCGTCGCGCACCTCCTGCGCCGGTACGATCACCTGCGACAGCAGGTAGCCACGCTCACGGTAAGCCGCGGATAGCTCGGCGGCCAGCTGGTACAGGTCGCCGAGGCTGACTTCCCGATCCTGATAGCGCTCGATCAGCGGATCGGTGACGGAAGCCTCGAGCCGGTTCACACCGTCGAGCACGATCGACTGCACCCGGAAACGGAGCGATCCGGCCTGCGGTGGCACTGCTTCGGGCGGGGTCGGCAACTGCGGCACCCCGCTGTCGCCGCGGGGCTGGGGCAGCATGCGGAACTGGCGCTCGACCTGGCCCGGCAGCACGATTCCGGCACCCTGGGCAAGGACACCGGACGCGAGCACCGCCAGCAAGGTTCCGCCGGCGACTGCTCGCATTGCGCGTGTCGCATTCAAGCTCGATCTCTCCTGTGGGTCGGGGCCCGTCATCGCCTCGGGCCGCTTCTAGCCACAAGATAACAGCCCGACGGTCGCTTCGGGCAAGCGATCTGCGCCGCGCCGTCCGGCAAGTCGCGATCGGCGACACGCGGGGTCGACGTGCGGCGGCCCGGGACGGCATATCCGAGCGCCGGCTTCGCCCGCCGGTAGCGGTCGCGCGCCGCCGATCTGCAACGCCCGCAATCCGCCCGGACGCCGTCAGTCGGCCGGCAGGGCCCCCAGATGGCGCAGGAAGGCGACCAGTTCCCAGATCCGCTCCTCGGACAAGGCGTCGCCCCATGGCGGCATCACGTCCGCACCTTCGCGACCGTGGTAGATCGTGTCGTACAGGAATTGCGCCGTCAGTTCGCTGCGCCCGCGGAAATCCGGCGCGCGACCGCCGACGCCGTCATGGCCATGGCAATAGCCGGCGCAGGTCTTGTTGAAGCGCTTGCGACCGGCAGCGATGCGCTCGGCATCGTCGAGACTGAAGGGGGTCAGCGTGGCGCCCGCTGCGGCGCCATCACGGGCTGCCAGCCAGCTCACGTAGGCGACCAGTCGATCGACCGTGGCCGCGTCGAGCACCGTTCCCCAGGGAGGCATCGCGTGTTCGCCATGCTTGCCCTCGACGATGCGCTGGCGAATGAACCCGGCATCCAGATCGGGACGCTGCTGCAGTCTCGGCGCGCGGCCCTCGCGGCCGACGCCGGCCTTGCCGTGGCAGGCCACGCAAAGCTTCTCGAAGCGGCTCTTGCCGGCGGCAAGGTCGGCGTCGGCCGCGAGGGCCGCGGAGGCAGCCAGCGGAAGGGTCAGCAGGAGCTGCAGTATCCAGCGGCGAAGCATTCCGGGGCGGGGCGAGGCATGGCATCGTGCAAGGGGGTATCGAATCATCGTCAGGGACTCCTGTGTGCGGCATCTCGAACTTCGAGGCCCTCGGCGTCGGGGTGCCGTCGGCAAAACGCACCCCGGGCCGCAGCTCCGCGGCCCGGGGTCAATCACGGGCCTGTTGCCCGTTCGGAGGAGGTCGTCCGGGTAAAGCCCGCAAAGTGGTGCCACCCGTCCCGATCGCCCGCTCAGGGCAGCGTGAAGGCGATCAGCGCAGCACCGCCGGGCAGGTCCTTGATCTGCGGAAAGGCACCGGCCAGGAAACCGGGCGCGTGCGAGCCGAGACCGGTCGGAATCACGATGTACTGCTTGCCGCCGGCGCGGTAGGAGACCGGGCCGCCGCGCAGGCCGGAACCGGCCCGGAAGGTCCACAATTGCTTGCCGTCGTCGGCGTCGTAGGCGTAGATGTTGCCTTCCATGTCACCGGTGAATACCAGTCCGCCGGCAGTGGTCAGCACCGACGAAAGCGGCGGCAACTCGTAGCGGATGCTCCACTTGCGCTTGCCGGTGATCGGGTCGCGGGCGTCGAGTCGGCCGTGGGGCTTGTCCCCCGGCGGCGGAACCAGCTTGATCGATTCGATTCCCAGCGACAGTGCCGACAGCGCCTTCATGCTTTCGGGATCGACCGGACCGGCCTCGACTTCGTTGCACACTTCCATCGCGTGCGAGTACCACAGCCCGGTATCGGGGTTGTAGGCACCGTGGTTCCAGCTGCGTGCGCCGAGCAGGTTCGGACAGAAGGTCTTGACCTTGCCCTGCTCCGGATAGACCGGATCGATCAGCTTGCCGCTCTTCGGGTCGATGCCCTTGACCCAGTTAACGTTCTCGGCGAACTGCCAGACGTTCTCGAGCGTGCCGCTGTCCTTGTTGGCGACGAAGACGAAGCCGCCCTTGTTCAGATGGACCAGCACTTCCTTGCCGTCCTTCTTGACCATCAGCGCCTCGTAGGCGGCGTCGTAGTCCCAGGAATCGTGCGGCACCTCCTGCAGGCCCCATTTCAGCTTGCCGGTCTTCGGGTCGATCGCCAGCAGGCTGGCGGTCCATTTGTTGTCGCCCTTGCGGTCACGGTTGAAGTAGTCCGGTGCCGCATTGGAGGTGCCGATATAGATGGTGTCCGTGCGCGGGTCGTAGGTACCGGGCATCCAGGCGCTGCCACCGCCGATCTTCCAGGAGTCGCCCGAGAAGCTCGCGGGATCGTCCTGCGGAATGTCGAAGGTCCAAGCGCGCTCACCGGTGTCGGCCTTGACCGCGAAGATCTTGCCGCGGATCGGCTGGTCGCCGCCGGTGGTGCCGCCGAACAGGATGTCGCCGGCGAGCTGTGGCGGTGCCGAGAACAATGCACCGTACTCGTTGGCCATGTCGGTGAGCTGGGTGGACCACAGCTCCTTGCCGGTCTTCTGGTCGATGCCGATCATGCGACCATCCAGCGTACCGAGGAAGACCTTGCCGCGCCCGACGGTGATGCCGCGGCTGGCAGCCGCGTAGAAGACCTTCTTCGAGATCGGGTCGAGCTTCGGCTGGTAATGCCAGATGGTCTTGCCGGTGGCGGCGTCGACCGCCCAGACGTTGTTGTGGGCCGACACGTAGTAGAGCACGCCGTCGATGACGATCGGCGTCGCCTGCAAGCCGTGGGTGATGTCGCCCGGCTGATGGATCCAGGCGACCTTGAGGCGGCCGACATTGGACCTGTCGATGTCCGTCAACGGACTGAAGCGCCACGCATTGAAGCTGCGGTGGTACTGCGGCCAGTTGTCCGGGTCGTCGTAGCCGGGTCCGCCTCCGGCCTGCGCGGTTGCGAGTGACAGCATGCCCGCGCCGGCGAGGATGCAGCCCAGGGTCAGGTGCAGCGAACGATTCATTTGGGTCTCCGAAAGTTGTTGTCGCGGCCTACGGGGCGGCCGGATCGCCGGGCGGCTGATCCTCCGCCGACAAGCCATGACGCCGCTTGGCAAGGACCCGGGCGCGATATCCGTGCCAGCACAAGAATCCTTCAACAACAAGTCGTTACGGGAGGCTTCGGCGACTCAGCTGTCTCAACTGGGCTGAGACGGGGGAGACACGTGTCGCAGTCGATGACACAGACGGAGACCGGGGCTCGCAGGCGGCCCGGGCAGGCCCGGGCCCCGCTCGGGCCCGGCGGCGCGTATGCGCGGGGAAAGGTGGCTTCAGTCGCCGGACAGGCGCACGCGCAAGGTGTCGCGCAGCGGATCGAACGGCCGCTTCAGCAACTCGTTGTAGAGCGGCAGCGCCGGCAAGACCTTGGCGGCAAGCAGCGAATCGAGATCTTCCCAGCGCCGCCAGCGCTCCACCAGGTGCACGGTTTCTACACTGCCCTCTTGCAGGCCGAACTCGTAGCACAGACAGCCGAAGGATTCGGCGTCCGGTCGGCCGAACCGGGCCAGCGCCGCGAGGCACTGGCGGGCGTGGGCGGCATCCTTGCAATCGAGCGTGACCAGGTGAATCAGGCTGGGTGCGCTCGCGGCATTCGTGGCTTCGCTCATGATCGTCCTCCTGCGTTGGCAGCCGGGCGGGCCACCGTGCAAGAATGGTCGCTCCACTGACAGGACGGGCGCCATCCAGGAGCGGCCAATGACTGTCGACGATCTGCCAGGGCTCGACCCGCCCGCCTACGGCGACGTCCGCGATCGCTGCAGGCCGATCCTGTCGTTCGGCTGGAGCACCCCCGGCGCCCATCGCGCCGCCGCCCACAGTCATCCGCGCGGCCACATCATCGAGATCCTGCACGGCGCCTACTGGGCGGATACCCCCGAGGGCACCTGGCTGGTGCCGGCCGGTCAGGCGCTGTGGATCCCGCCCCTAATCCACCACGAGATCCACTCGCGGGCAGCCGTCAGCGCCCGCATGCTGTTCGTGGACGAGTCGCTCGCCGGCCGCCTCCACCCCCACTGCGGCACCGTCGAGGTCAGCCCCCTGCTGGACGCGCTGATGGCCCGCGCGCTGGCCTACGGCAACGACTACGCGACGGGCAGTCCGGCCGAGCGCCTGGCACTGGTGATCCTCGACGAACTGGCGGCGATGCGCCCGACGGCGCTGCTGATACCGCTGTCGCGGGAGCCCCGCCTGGCGCGCGCGATGGCCCGCTTCGTTCGCACGCCAGCGGCCGATGCGGGGCTCGAATCCCTGGCAAGCGACGTCGGCGCCAGCCCGCGCACCCTGGCCCGCCTGTTCCGCAGCGAGACCGGCATGAGCTTCACGCAATGGAAGACCCGCGTCTGCCTGGTCGAGTCGATCGGGCGCCTGGCGCGGGGGGAAGCGGTGACTCGGGTGGCGCTCGACCTCGGCTATGCCAGCGCCAGCGGCTTCACCTACATGTTCCGCCACAACATGGGGGTACCGCCGGGGCGCTATTGCGCGAACCGCGCAGGCCGGCCCGGCAGTCCGGACGGCGACCTGGTCAGCGCCCCAGGCGCAATGCCCTGACGGTCCCCTCCTTCATCATCGGCACCCACACCAGTCCACCCGCTGCGTCGATCCCGATGTCGGCAGATCCCGGCGCGAGTGCGGCGAGCCTGGCGACGCCGCCATCGCTCGAGACCCGCATCAGGCCTCCGGCCATCCAGTCGCTGACCAGCACGCTGCCGTCCGCGAGCGCTTCGATGCCGTCCAGGTTGCCGACCGGGCCCGTGCCACCGAAGTCGGCGATGCTCCTGCTGCCGAGCGACACCGTCAGCACGTGGCCGGGCACCTTTGTGCTGAAATCGGCCTCCATGACGCCCCAGGTAGCGACGAACAGCCGCTCGCCGACCACGGCGAGGCCGTTCGGATTGGCCAACTGCGGACTCTCGAGCCAGCTCTCGAGCCGCCCTTCGGCGAGCCGGTAGATGCGATTCGTGATCATGTCGCTGACGTAAATGCGACCGTCGGCATCGGCCGCCACGTCGTTCAGGAAGCGCGCATCAGCGGCGGCATAGCGCTTCAAGATGGTGCCCTTGTCGACGTCGATCTCGACCAGCACGTCCACATCGGAGACGAACAGCCGGTCACCGACCAGGGCCATCCCCTTCGGCGCATTCAGGCCACCGACCCATTCCAGTTGCTGCAGCTTGCCATCGGTGCCCAGCGTCGAAACGAAGCCCCGGCCGTCCTTGTCGAGCGGGCCACCATCGATGTTCGAGACGTAGAGCCGCTGCCGTCGGGCATCGAGCAGCACCGACTCCGGCTGGCGGAAGGCGGATTCGGTCTCCCACAATGGTGTTGCGGCATCGTCGGCAAAGGCCGGCAGCGTGATCGACCATGCCAGCATGGCCGCAACGAATGTTCGCTTCATCGGAACTCCTCGGTTATGGCCGGGCCCGAATCGAGATGCCGGCGTCCTATCAGTACCACAGATCTCCCTCCGGATCGTTCTTGCGTGCGCCCTCGGCAGCCGCCACGCGCTTCGCTTCTGCGCGCAGATACGCGACGATCTGCCAGATCTCCGGCGCACTCATGGCCTTGCCGAAGGCCCCCATCTGGGTATTGGGACGCCCGTTCGAAATGGTCTCGAACATGAACCGATCCGAATTTGCGCCGCCCGGCCCCCACGCTCCACGCACCAGTTGCGGGCACTTGCCACCGTGGCCCCGCGTGTTGTGACATTGCTGGCAATTGCGGCCGAACAATTCCTCGCCTGCTCGCTCGCCCTCCGGATGGCCCACGTAGGCGTCGCCGCCAACTCCGCCGTCACCCGGACCGAAGGCAAGCGCGCCAGTCGGCAGCGCCACCATCAGCGCCAGAAGAATCCCCGCCGGGGTGGCGGCACCCGCGAAAGCAAGCCGCCACGTCGGTATCTCTTTGAACATTCCAACTCCCTGTCTCGAGTTCGGTGCGGATCTGCCGCACCGCGTTTCATTGTGTCGCCAGGCCGTACCGCGCGGCGATTGCCTCGATAGCCCCGTCCCGGCCCATCTTTTCCAGGGTCCGGTCCAGCGTCGCGCTGGTCAGCGTCGATGCCGGGCTGAGCGCCGCCACGAAGCCGGCACGAAGACGGGCGTCCCGCACTTCTCCGGCCCGCAGCGCACCCGGCCAAAGCGCCCGCCCGCCATCGCTGACCCGCGCCAGGGCCGGCAGCCAGAACAGCGCCGCGTCGATTTCGTCGGACGCCAGGGCTGACAGCAGCGCTTCGTTGCTGCCGTAGGGCCGCCGATTCATCTGCTGCTCGAACAGGTAGAGATCGGCCGGCGTCGCGCTGACCGCGCCGATCCGGTCCGCCGCGCGCGCATCGGCCAGCGTGCGGACTTCGCTGCCGCGGGCCACGACCAGCGCATAGCCGGTGCTGAGGTAAGGTTGCGAGGCGGCCAACCCCTGCTCCTGCAGATCGTCGTTGCGACCTTCCGCCAGCGGCACGCCGGCGAAGATCTCGCATTCACCGGACGCGAATGCCCGCCGCAAGGCCTTGCCGAGCCCGCCGCGGTTCGGGATCGTGACCCAGTGGGCCTCCATCGTTCGACCCATCCGCGCCGCCAGTTCGGCCATCACGTCATGGTCAATACCGTGGCGATCGCCCGCCATCGTCGAAAACGGCGGATCGTCTGCCGCCAGGCAGACGCGCAGGACGTCCGCGCCGCTTGCCGGCAGCGCTGCCGTCACCAGCGCGACGGCCAGCGCGACCGCGTTCACTTCGTTCCACATGGCCTGAACTCCGAAGGGGCGGTGGCCCGGCCGGGCCACCGCCGGGTTACATAGAGGCTCAGTCCGGCAATGCGAACACCATCATGCCGCCGCCGCGGTTCTGGTGCTTGAACAACTCGCCGTACACCAGCGGCCACAGACTGCCGCCGCCCGGCCCATAGACGATCGCCACGTACTGCTTGCCGCCGACCGTGTAGGTGGTCGGATTGCCGTGGATGCCGGTGCCGACGTTGTGACGCCACAGGGTCTCGCCGGTGTCGTCGCGCATCGCCGAGAACCAGCCCTCGGCATCGCCCGAGAACACCAGTCCTCCGGCGGTCGCGATCAGGCCGCTGGTGGCCGGCGTGCTCTGCGGTCGCGTCCACACCAGTTCGCCGGTGGTAGCGTCGAAGGCCTTGACGCCGCCGGTATAGGGATTGGCCTTCAGCACCCGCGACGACAGAAACCACTCGCCCGCCTTCCATTCCATCTGCTTCGACTGGATGTCCATCGACGAATCGATGAACGGGACGTAGAACAACTTGGTCTGCGGGCTGTAGGCGGCCGGGTGCCACTCCTTGCCGCCGTCAAGGATCGGCGCGATGTCTGTCACCACCTTGTCGTAACCCGGCACCTTGTCGGGGTTGATCACCGGCCGGCAGTTGTCCTTGAAGCCGGTGACCCAATTGACTCGGGCGATCGGCACCACCCAGTTGCACTTGGCGGTCTCGCGGTCGATCGAATAGGCGTGGCCGTTGCGGTCGGCATGCAGCCAGACCTTGCGGCCCTGCTGGTCGTCGACCAGGATCGCCTCGTTGTTGCCGTCATAGTCCCAGGCACCGTTCGGGGTGTACTGGAAGTGGCGCTTGATCTTGCCGGTGTCGGCATCGAGCGCCAGCGTCGAGTTGCTGTAGAGGTTGTCGCCCTTGCGCACACGGGCATCGAAGTCCGGCGTGGGATTGCCGACGCCCCAGAAGATCGTGTGGGTACCCGGATCATAGGTGCCGGTCAGCCACGCCGAGGCCCCGCCGGTCTTCCAGGAATCGTCGGCCCAGGTGTTGGCCACCGGATCGTCGGCGCTGACCGGCCGGGTCAGGGTCTGCCAGACGATCTTGCCGGTGGCGGGGTCGAGCGCGGTGATCTTGCCCGCGTTGGCACCGACGTCACCGCCGGAGTTGCCGACCACGATCAGCCCGTTGGCCACCAGCGGCATCGACGTGTAGATCTCGCCGGTCCTGTAGTCGCCCAGCTTGACCTCCCAGACGACGCGGCCGGTAGTGTTGTTGAGCGCCACCAGATGGGTATCCAGGGTCGCCATGTACACCATGTCGCGGAATACCGCGACGCCACGGTTGACCGCCTCGCAGCACAGCCGCGGTCCGAGATCGCCGGGCAGCGAACGCTCGTACTTCCAGATGATGCGACCGCTCTCGCCGTCCACCGAAAACACCTTGTTCTGGCTCGCAGTAACGTAGATGCGGCCATTGACGACGGTGGTCTGGCTGTCCTGGGCGTCGGTGACGCCGAACGCCATGTTCCACTTCGGCACCAGGCGACGGACGTTGTCCTGGGTGATCTGGCGAAGTTGGCTGAAGCGCGTGCCCTGATAATCCTTGCCGTAGTGCAGCCAGTTGTTGGCGTCCTTGTCGGCGTGGATCAGCATGTCTTCGGAGACGTAGTTCGGCCGCCACTGGAAGCCGGGTTCGAGCACATTGACGCCCAGCGGCGGCTCTTCGGCGCCGACCGTGGCGCCCCCTCCCCAGGCGACCGCCAGAGTGAGCAGGCATGTTCCCGCGCGACGACGGAGCCCGGCATGGTTCCTTGCTTTCATGGTTCTGTTCCTCGATTGTTCGGCTGCTTGTCCGGCCGCCGTCGGACTTAAGGACGCCAGGGCGACCGGAGCGGGATGGATGGCCGTGGGTGGGCCCGCAGCGCGTGGCCCGCCCCTTGCGCGTCAGAACGCGAAGTTGATGCCCACGTTGAGCAGCAGGGTCTTCTCGCCCACCGCGGGCACGCCGGCCGCGACAATGCTGGTCTTGATCGTCGCCGCATCGCCCGCATCCACGTAGGCCATCTGGGTGTAGATGGTGGTGTCGGGTCGCACCGCGTAGTCGTTGCTGACGACCAGGTTGCTGGTCTCGTCGTCGTCGTTCTCGTCGTCCTGGTTGCGGTAGAACGCGACCGTGGCGGTGTTGCGTTCGTTCCAGCGATAGTCGACGCCGACGCCGACGGCATCCACGTTCGACACTTCGCCGCCATCACGGGTCTCGTTCTTGGCATTCAGGTAGTTGGCCTTGACAGTGAAGTCGCCGAACGGCACCGCGACGCCCAGGCCGGCGTGCTTGACGTTGTTGTTGCCGGTGCCCTGGTCCTTCATGACCTGGTACGACGCCGACAACGTGACCGGGCCCTGGTAGGCCGCACCGACAGCCCAGACGCTGTTGTCGGTGTTTGTGTCGGGCTGCTCGCCGAGCGCCCACAACACGCCGAAGCTGACCGGGCCGAGCGTGTTGCGATACTGGACGGAATTGCTGAAGAAGATGCCGACGTCGTTGTTGGTGTTGCGCTCGGTGCCGACCGGGCCGAAGGTGGCGGCAAGCTGGTTGTAGGCCCAGGCATAGAGATTCGAGAACTGCTCCTTGAATGCCCTTGGCTCGGTGCCGATGTGGGCCAGCAGCGCGGGCCCGTACTGGCGGCCTATCGTCACGCTGCCCCAGTCGCCTGACAGGCCCACGTTGGCCTGCCGGCGCCACAGGATGCGACCGGAACCCGAAGCATCGCCAGTGCCGTGGAACTCGCCGTTGTCGGTGTCGAAGTGCATCTCGAGGTTGAAGAAGGCATTCAGGTCGTTGCCCAGGTCGCGGTTGCCCTTGAAGCCGAGCACGCTCTGCCGCAGGCCGCTGGTCTCCATCGAAGTCTTCGAGTCACCGTCCGGGTCGGTCTTGCTCTGGTAGAGAAAGCCGGCGTCGATGATGCCGAAGATCGAGATCTTGGTGCCGCCGACGTCGGCGATGGTCGCGTCGGCGAGCGCGCTGCCCGGCAGCGCGGCCAGCCCGGTTGCGGCGATCGCCAGCCCGGCCAGCGACTTGTGAACGGAGCCGCGGCTCCTGCGGTAATGTGTTGCAGTCATGATCATGCCTCCCTTGCCTCTTGGTGACTGGTATTGGGTCGGAGCCGCTGGGCGTCGCGGGCGCAGCGGTCCGGAAGGCATCAGGCAGCAGCCGTGCCAGTCGGAGAATTCCGGGAATAGCCCCATTTTTGGCCGTTTTTTGGCGCAGGTTCGACGAACTTCGCTGCGACAGATGTCTAGTTGAGACAGCCGTGACCGCGACAGATGTGTCGCCGTCTCAGTGATTCGCGCCGCCGCCCGCGCGCCGAAGAGCCCGACCGGCAATGGGAAATCCGGCAAGGCGCTGGCGCTCCCGACGATCGCGCCGGCGGCGGGCCACCGACAGTGGCCTGCAACTTGCGATTACGTTGCGCAGCGGTTCACCATTCGAAACACCAGCCTTGGCAGGAGGAGAAGCCATGAACGCCACCGACAAATTCGTCGCCGCCACGGCCCACGTGGACGAGGCCGCGATCAGCCCGCTGCCGAACTCGCGCAAGGTCTTCATCGCGGGCTCGCGCCCCGACATCCGCGTGCCGATGCGCGAGATCTCCCAGGCCGACACGCCCACCGCCTTCGGTGGCGAGGCCAATCCGCCGATCTTCGTCTACGACTGCTCCGGCCCCTACTCCGACCCGGCCGCCGCGATCGACATCCGCTCCGGCCTGCCGGCGCTGCGCGCCGGCTGGATCGACGAGCGCGCCGACTCCGAGGTGCTGCCGGAGCTCACCTCCGAGTACGGCCGTGCACGCGCCGCCGACCCGCGCCTCGACGAGCTGCGCTTCCCGGGCCTGCATCGCAAGCCCCGGCGCGCCCGGCCCGGCGCCAACGTCACCCAGATGCACTACGCCCGGCGTGGCATCGTCACCCCGGAGATGGAGTTCATCGCGATCCGCGAGAACCTCAACCGCGCGGCCTACCTGGAGAGCCTCGCCGCCGCCGGGCCGACCGGCGAGAAGATGGCGCGGCTGATCGGCCGCCAGCATCCCGGCCAGCACTTCGGCGCGTCGATCCCGGCCGAGATCACGCCCGAGTTCGTGCGCGACGAGGTCGCCCGCGGCCGCGCCATCATCCCGTCGAACATCAACCACCCGGAGTCCGAGCCGATGGTGATCGGCCGCAACTTCCTGGTGAAGATCAACGCCAACATCGGCAACTCGGCGCTGGGCTCCTCGATCGCCGAGGAGGTCGACAAGATGACCTGGGCGATCCGCTGGGGCGGCTCGACGGTGGTTGATCTGTCCACCGGCAGGGGCATCCGCGTAGCTCGGGGTGGGCTCCTTCGCATTCCGCCGGG